>NZ_JACHYM010000001.1:1990583-2874328 GCF_014192765.1 Pseudoxanthomonas sp. OG2
GCGCGATCTTCGAGGAATTGAACATCCCGTCGGGCACCATGCACGCGCTGCTGGAAAACGCCGACGCCAAGCGGGCACTCACCCGCCTCAAGCCCGGCACCGAGCTGGCGTTCGACCTGCCCGTCACCGGCGAGCTGCGCACACTGCGTTACGACCGGGATCCGCAGCACCGGATCGAACTCAGCCTGGACGGCGACAAGGTCACCGAGAAAGTGGTCGCGCGCGAGACTACCACCCGCACGGTGGTGCTCAGCGGCAAAGTCGGCCGTTCGCTCAACCGTTCGGCGCGCAAGGCCGGCCTGACCGCCGCCAACGTCAACTCGCTGACCGACGACATCTTCAAGTACGACATCGACTTCAACTCCGACCTCGGTCCGGAGGATCGCTTCAGCGTGGTGGTCGAGCAGACCTGGCGCGAGGGTGAGCTGATCAGCACCGGGCCGGTGCAGGCGGCGACGTTCACCGTGGACGGCAAGCTGCATTCGGGTTTCCGTTTCTCCCGTCCGGGCGGCAAGCCGGAGTACTTCACCGCCGCGGGCCGTCCGCTGAAGAAGAACTTCATCCGCATGCCGATTCCGTATGCGCGCCTGAGTTCGAAGTTCGGTGCGCGCCGCCATCCGGTGCTGGGCACGATGCGCATGCACAAGGGCGTGGACTACGCCGCGGTGACCGGCACGCCGATCATGGCCGCCGGTGATGCGCGCGTGCAGTTCGCCGGCTGGCAGAACGGTTATGGCCGGGTGGTGATCCTGGATCACGGCCGTGGCCACACCACGCTGTACGGCCACATGTCACGGCTGGGCAAGATCAAGGTCGGCCAGCGGGTCGCGCAGGGCACGGTGATCGGCTATGTCGGTTCCACCGGCCTGGCCACCGGTCCGCACCTGCACTACGAATTCCGCATCAATGGCGTGCACCGCAATCCGCTGTCGGTGACGATGCCGCCGCCGGAACCGCTGGCCGGCGCGCAACTGGCTTCGTTCCGCACCTACACCGCCAATGCGCTCGCGCGCATCCGCACGGTGGAGAACATCATCTACGCCGACGTTTCCCCGGCCGAGCCGGCCAAGGAAACCCAGGTCGCCGACGCCAAGAAGCCGGCCGGCAAGTCCAAGAAGGGCTGAGCCGCGGCACCGGGACTTCCGCGAGGGCGGGAGTCCCATGGCGTAGTCTTCGGCGTACCGGCGCGTGCGCGCATAGTCACGGAAACCCGCAATGTCCCCTGCCGACGAGGCGTCCCCGGCGCTGTTCCTGGGCCTGATCTCCGGTACCAGCGCCGATGGCATCGATGCCGCCCTGGTGCGCTTCGATCAGCCTGGCTCCGCGCTGCGCTGTGAACTGCTGCTGGGCCGCACCTATCGCTGGGACGATGCCACGCGCGCCGCGTTGATCGCCCTCGGCCAGGGGGGCGATGCGCCTTCGCTGGACGAGGTGGGCCGGTTGGATGCGTTGACCGGCATCCATTTTGCCGACGCGGCCCTGCGCCTGCTCGGCGAAGCGGACGTTTCCGCCCGCGATGTGCGCGCAATCGGTTCGCACGGCCAGACCATCCGCCATCGTCCGCACGCCAATCCGCCCTTCACCTGGCAGATCGGCGACGGCAACGTGATCGCCGAACGCAGCGGTATCGACACGGTGGCCGACTTCCGCCGCCGCGACGTGGCCGCCGGCGGCCATGGCGCACCGCTGATGCCGGCCTTCCATGCCGCCCTGCTGGGTTCCGCGGGCGAGGAGCGCGCGGTGTTGAACCTCGGCGGCATCGGCAACTTCACCCTGCTGCCGCGCAGCGGCGGTGGGATCGCCGTGCGCGGTTTCGACACCGGCCCGGCCAACGCATTGATGGACGCCTGGTGCGAACACCATACCGGCGCGGCGTTCGACGCGGGCGGCGCGTTCGCGGCGGGTGGCCAGGCCAATGAAGCGCTGCTGGCGCGATTGCTCGAGGAGCCCTGGTTCGCCCTGCCGCCGCCCAAGAGCACCGGGCGCGAACAGTTCCACCTGGCCTGGCTGGAGGCGCGATTGGGCGATCATCCGGCATCGCCTGCCGACGTGCAGGCCACCCTGCTGGAACTGACCGCGGCCACCGTCGCAGACGCCCTGCGCGCCAACCAGCCCGGCACGCGCCGGGTGCTGGTCTGCGGCGGCGGCGTGCACAACGCGCGCCTGATGGCGCGGCTGGCGGCCTGGATGCCGGAGGTGAGCGTCGAATCCACCGCCGCTCACGGACTGGATCCGGATTTCGTGGAGGCGATGGGTTTCGCCTGGTTGGCCCGGGAAACCCTCGCCGGACGGCCCGGCAATCTGCCCGCCGTCACCGGCGCCAGGGGACCGCGGGTGCTGGGGACGGTGTTTCCGGCCTGAACCGGCTCAGAAACCCTTGCCGGCCGGGACGTCCTTCAGGGCGTTGATCGCCGCGGTCAGCGCGTCCACTTCACCATCGTCGAAACCGCTGCGGACTTCCGCCTCGCAGTGGAACAGACCCTGCTCGATCAGGTTGAACAGGGTGTCGTGCATGTTCCAGCCACGGGCCTGGGCAATCCGGCGGATCCGCTCGCTCAGCAGCGGATCGATGTCCTTCAGCACGATGTCGGTCATCTCGGTCCCCCTTGCCTGCCCCGCTCGTCCCCGGTCAGCCCTGCGGCTGATCAGGATGACGTGCCACCACCTTCATTCTCACGGATATGCTTCCACAACCAGGCCAGCAGCAGCAGCGTCGGGATGACCGTGAGCGCGCTCATCAGGAAAAAGGCGCTGTAGGACGTGGCTTCGACGACGTAGCCGGACACGCCGCCGATGAACTTGCCCGGCAGGTTCGCCAGCGAAACCAGCAACGCGTACTGGGTGGCGGTGAAATTGCGGTTGGTCAGCGATGACATGAACGCCACCAGCACGGTGCCGGCAAAGCCCTGCGAGAGGTTGTCGGCGGTGATGGCGGCGTAGAACGCCCAGATTTCGGAGGGGTGCTGGGCCATCAGCAGGAAGGCGATGTTGGAACAGGCCACCGCGATGGCCGCGATCGCCAGCATCCGGCGGAAGCCGAAAGCGGCCACACACACGCCGCCGAGGAAGGCGCCGGCGATGCCGGTCCATACCCCGTACAACTTGGAGACCGTGGCGATGTCGGACTTGCTGTAGCCGGAGTCCAGGTAGAACGGCCCGGCCATCACCCCGATCACCTGGTCGGGAAACTTGAACAGGCCCACGAACAGCAGCAGCACCACGCCCAGCATCAGGCCATTGGTCTGGAAGAAGCTGACGAAGGGCTGCCAGAACGCGCCGATGAAATCGATGCGCCGGCTCACGGCCGCTTCGGGCGCGTCGGGTTCGCGACTGAACAGCGTGGCCAGGATCGGTAGCAGCATCAGCGCGGTCATCGCCAGGTAGGCGTTCTTCCAGCCGCTGAATTCGGCGATGTAGAGCGCGCCGGCGCCGGCCAGGATCAGGCCAACCCGGTAGCCCAGCGTGTAGGTGGCGGCGAGCGCGGCCTGCGCCTCGGCCGGCGCGATCTCGATGCGATAGGCGTCGACCACCGAATCCTGGGTCGCGCCGGCAAGCGACGCGAACAGCACCCATCCCACCAGCGCGCCGACGCCGAGTTCGGGGCGGGTGAACGCCAATGCGAACAATCCCGCCGCCACACCCAATTGCGCCACCAGCAGCCACGAACGCCGGCGCCCGAGAAACGCGGTCAACGGAAAGGTGTAGCGATCCACCAGCGGCGCCCATACGAACTTGAGCAGGTAGAAAAAGCTGGCGAGGCTGATCAGGCCGATGCTGCCCAGGTCCAGTCCCACGTCGCGCAGGCGGGTGCTGAGCGTCGCCGACGCAATCAGCAGGAACGGCAGGCCGCTGCCGAAGCCGAGCAGCAGCATGGTGAAGGCGGCCGGCGTGGCGAATGCGCGCCGGATGCCGGACCAGCCCTTGTAGGACACCGGCGCCTTGGCCGCCGCGGGCACGCTCATCCGGCGTAGTCCACCGTGAACGGCGCGTGGTCGGAGAACCAGCTGTCGCGATAGATCGCGCAGCGCTGCAGGCGGTCACGCAGCGACGGAGTGACGAACTGATAGTCGATGCGCCATCCGACGTTGTTGGCGCGCGCGCCGCCGCGATTGCTCCACCAGGTGTAGTCCTGGCCTTCCGGGTGCAGGCTGCGATAGGCATCGACCCAGCCGCCCTCGTCCACGCACATGCCGTTGAGCCAATCACGTTCGGCGGGCAGGCAACCGGAGTTCTTCTGGTTGCTCGTCCAGTTCTTGATGTCCAGGCGGGTGCGCACGATGTTCCAGTCGCCGCACAGCACGTAGTCGCGCCCGCTGCGGCGCCATTCGTCCAGGATTGGCGCCAGCCAGTCCATCACCCTGAACTTGAAGCCCTGCCGCAGTTCGCCGGAAGAACCGGACGGAATGTAGAAGGACACCACGCTGAGGTTTCCGTAGCGCGCCTCCAGATAGCGGCCTTCCTCGTCGAACTCGTCCCAGCCCAGCGCGGTGCGCACTTCGTCGGGTTCGCGCCGGCTGTAGATCGCCACGCCGCTGTAGCCCTTCTTGGTGGTGGCGTCGCGGAACCAGGCCTTGTAGCCCTCCGGCAGGAAGGCCGGGCCGCTGAGCTGGTGCTCCTGCGCCTTGGTTTCCTGCACGCACAGCACGTCGGCGTCCTGCTGGCCGAACCACTCGAAGAAACCCTTGTTGGCGGCCGAACGCAGGCCGTTGGCGTTGAAACTGATGATGCGCATGTGAAAAACGGTCCGCGGAACGGGAAAGGGGTCGCAAGAGCGTACCGCATGCGTGGAGGCCGGTGGCACGGAACCGCTATGCTTCCACCCCTCGCCCGCCGAATGCACCGCCATGTCCGATCACCGCGCCCGCTTCCTCCAGCTCGCCCTGCACGCGCAGGCCCTGCGCTTCGGCGAGTTCACCCTCAAGTCCGGCCGGCTCAGTCCCTACTTCTTCAACGCCGGCCGCTTCGACAGCGGCGCCCGCCTGGCCGAGCTGGCGGCCTGCTACGCCGACGCGGTGGACGCCGCCGGCCTGCAGTTCGATCTGCTGTTCGGCCCCGCCTACAAGGGCATTCCGCTGGCGACCGCGGTGGGCTGCGAGTATGCGCGTCGCGGCCGCGACGTGCCGCTGGCCTTCAACCGCAAGGAAGCCAAGGGCCACGGTGAAGGCGGCCTGCTGATCGGCGCGCCGCTGGATGGCCGCAACGTGCTCATCGTGGACGACGTCATCACCGCCGGAACCGCCATCCGCGAGGCGCTGGGCCTGATCCGCGCCGGCGGCGGCCGCCCGGCCGGGATCGTGGTGGCGCTGGATCGGCAGGAGGTGCTGACCGAACCCGGCGACGGACAGGGCAGCGCGCGGCTGTCGGCCGCCCAGGCAGTCGCCGCCGAAACCGGCGTGCCGGTGGTGGCCGTGGCCAACCTGCACGATCTGCTTGATTTCGCCGGGGAAAGCGCGGAACTTGTCCATCACCGCGAAGACCTGCTCGCCTACCGGGCGCGCTATGGCAGCGGTTCGTCGGACTGACGGCAGCAGGGGGCTGCACATGCGGAGTTCCATTTTCTGGCTGGCATTGCCGGTGGGCCTGGTCTCGATGGCGCTGGCCAGCGCGCAGGACAAGCCGGCCGCCAAGAAACTCTATTGCTGGAACGAGAACGGCCAGCGCGTGTGCAGCGATGCCCTGCCGGCCGAGGCGGTGACGCGCGCGCGCGAGGAAATCAACGCCGCGAGCGGCCTGCGCACCGCCGAAGTGGACCGGGCGCTGACCGAGGAGGAGCGCGCGCAGGCGGAGGCGGCGAAGATCCAGGCGCAACTGGACGAAGCGGCGCAGGAAACCCGCCGCCGTACCGAGCAGGCGATGCTGTTGTCCTATCGCAGCGAGGAAGAGCTGCGCCGGGTGTTCAACGAGCGCATCGCCATCGTCGACAACAACATCAAGACCGCGCGCTACAACGTGGTCAGCCTGCGCGAAGGCCTGGTCAGCCTGCTGCAGGTTGCCGGCGACCGGGAACTGGCAGGACAGACGGTAGCGGCCGAGACCACCGCCAACATCCGCAGCCGGCATGCGGATCTGATGCGCCAGCGCCAGCTGCAGGCCAGTTTCGAACGCCAGCGCGCGGAGCTGGACGTGGAAATCGCCGAGATCATGCAGCGCTACCGCGAAATGAAGGGACCCAACCCGGCGTCGGCGGCGCCAGCGACCGGGTCTTCGCCGGCCGCCGCACCGCCCGATGCATGAGCGCCGCCGCGCTCCGGCGCGGCCTGCCGTTGTCGCGCGGAACTCCTTGATCGGGACTAGAAGGTCGCCGTCAGATCCGGCGCCACCAGCGCCAGGTGGGCACGGAACACGTCCTTGATGCGCGCGAGCGCCGCCTCGTTGTCGGCTTCGAAACGCAACACCAGGATGGGCGTGGTGTTGGAGGCGCGCAGCAGGCCCCAGCCGTCGTCCCAGTCCGCCCGCAGGCCGTCGATGGTCGCCACGCGGGCACCGTCGAAGCGCGCCGTCTCGACGAAACGCTCGACCACCGCATGCGGTGTTTCCGCTTCCACCGGCACCTTGATCTCCGGGGTGGCGATGCCGTCCGGCAGCGCCGACAGGACTTCCGACGGCGTGTCCTCGCGCAGGGCCAGGATTTCCAGCAGGCGCGCGGCGGAGTACAGGCCGTCATCGAAGCCGTACCAGCGTTCCTGGAAGAAGAAGTGGCCGCTCATCTCGCCCGCCAGTTCAGCGCCGGTTTCGCGCATCTTGGCCTTGATCAGCGAATGCCCGGTCTTCCACATCAGCGGGGTGCCGCCGTTGCGCAGGATCCAGGGCTGCAGCTTTCCGGTGCATTTGACGTCGTAGATGATCATCGCGCCGGGATTGCGTTCCAGCACGTCGGCGGCGAACAGCATCAGCAACCGATCGGGGAAGATCACGGCGCCCTCCCGGGTCACCACGCCGAGGCGATCACCGTCGCCGTCGAAGGCCAGGCCCAGGTCGGCGTCGAAACGCTTCACCATCTGAATCAGGTCTTCCAGGTTGTGGGGTTCGCTCGGATCGGGGTGGTGGTTGGGGAACGTGCCATCCACTTCGCAGTACAGCGGAATGACATCCGCGCCGATGGATTCAAGCAGGCGCGGCGCGATGTCGCCGGCCACGCCGTTGCCGGCGTCCAGCACCACCTTCAGCGGACGCTCCAGTTGCACGTCATCGGCGATCCGCTGGATGTAGTCGGCGGCGATGTCGCGTTCCTGCAAGTCGCCCGGGGTGGCGGCTTCGTGCAGCCGGCCATCGCGGATGCGCTCGTACAGATCGGTGATGGTGGCGCCGGAAAGGGTTTCACCGCCCACCACGATCTTGAATCCGTTGTAGTCCGGCGGATTGTGGCTGCCGGTCACCGCCACGCAGCTGCCGGCACGCAACTGGTAGGCGCCGAAATAGGCCACCGGCGTGGGCACCATGCCGATGTCGATGACGTTGCGCCCTGCGCGGCGCAGGCCGGCAATCAGCCCGCCCACCAATTCCGGCCCGGACAGGCGGCCGTCGCGCCCGACCACGATGTCGGTCAGGTCCTGCTCCTGCATCACGCTGCCGATGGCCTGGCCGATGCACTCGGCGACCTCCACGTTGAGGGTTTTGCCGACGATGCCGCGGATGTCGTACGCGCGGAAGATGCCGGGATCGACGTCCACCGGAATTCGTTCTCTGCTCATGCTGCCTGTCTGTGGGGGGGAATTCGTCGGCCTGGCGACCGGCGGCAGCGGATCGCGCTCCAATGCCTGGCCCAGCGTGGGCTCGTCGGCATCGGCCACGACCGCCTCGCCGCGGCGCAGGGCGGGAATCTTCAGGCCGCCACGGGCCGCCAGCCAGGCCAGTACCGCCAACGCGGCCGCCAGCACGGCGCCAATCGAACTGCCCAGGGGGCCCAGCCCGAACGGGCCGGATTCACTGTCCGGTTGCGCCGCGGCCACGCGCAGGCCGGTCTTGCCCACGGCATGCGCCATCACTTCGGCCTCGTCGGCCAGATTCGCGCTGCCGCGCTGGACGACGTTGAAGTTGCCCTGGCGCAGCGCCAGGTAGGTGCCCGGCGGCATCGCCACGGCTTCGAAGCCGGCGGTCAGCCGGGACAGCGGCAGGCGTGCGTAGACCACGCCCTGCGCCGTGTCGACGGCCAGCCCGAGTGCCGCCTTGCCCTGATCCCGGACCACCCGCGCGACCACCGCCTGCCCTTGTTGCGCCGCTTCCAGCAAGGCCAGCCGGCTGTAACCGAATGCGACCGGATCGGCGTAGGCCTGGGCCAGATCGCGCGGCAGGATCTCCACGTGCTCGGCCTCCGCCCAACCCTGCCGGATGGCCTGCGCGGTCGCGGCGGGATCGCTGCCGGCCAGCGCCGCCTTCACCGCGTCGCCGGCCATGCGCCGGGTCAATTGCGCGATCTGGTCCCGGTAAGCGGATTCCAGCGCGGCCACGCCGGCATCGCGGGCCTGTTCCAGTGCTTCGCCGCGATCGGCGTCGCGCCACTGGCGCACGCCGCTCCAGCCCAGCCATCCGGCCAGCAGGAGGCCGAGCACGGCCAACCCGGGCAGTGCCCGCGAAAGGTCGCCCAGCGGCAACCGACGTCCAGCTTCGCTCGATCTGCTCATTCGCGCCCGTCCCCTCTCAGCGCAATCCGGTATGGCCGAAACCGCCTGCTCCCCGGGCGCTGTCGGCGAATGCGTCCACCACCTGGAAGCTTACGCGCACGATGGGCAGCACCACCAATTGGGCGATGCGGTCGCCGGGCTGGATGGTGAAGGCCTCGTGGCCGCGGTTCCAGACACTGATCAGCAGCGGCCCCTGGTAGTCGGCGTCGATCAGGCCGGTGCCGTTGCCCAGCACGATGCCATGCCGGTGGCCCAGCCCGGAGCGCGGCAACACCACCGCGCACAGCTGTGGATCGGCCAGGTGCACGGACAGGCCGCTGGGCACCAGCGCGGCGTCGCCGGGCTGCAGGGTGAGGGTGGCGTCGAGCGCCGCGCGCAGGTCGACGCCGGCGCTGGCCTCGGTCGCATACGCGGGCAACGGCCATTCGTCGCCGAACCGGGGGTCCAGCAGTTTCAGTTCCACGGATTGCGTGCCAGCCGGGCTCATGCGTTCAGTCGCTCCACGATCAGATCCATCAGGGCATCGGCCAGCCGGGTCTTCGGCGCCGAACCGAAATCGCGCTCGCCGTCCTTCCAATAGGCGACCAGCGCGTTCTGATCGCTTTCGAAACCGCCTTCGGCGATGCCGACCCGGTTGGCGACGATCATGTCCAGGCGCTTGGCCTGCAGCTTGCCGCGCGCGTAATGCTCGACGTTCTCGGTCTCGGCGGCGAACCCGACCACCAGCTTCAGCGCCTGGGTCTGGGCCGCGACCTCGGCCAGGATGTCGGGCGTGCGCACCAGATCCAGGCTGAGGGTTTCGCCGGTCTTCTTGATCTTGTTCGGCACCGCCACCCGCGGGGTGTAGTCGGCGACCGCGGCCGCGCCGATGTAGATGTCGGCCGGCAACGCACCGAACACGGCCTGGCGCATCTGCGCGGCCGAACGCACGTCGATGCGGGTGACCCCGGCCGGGGTCGGCAGATGGACCGGACCGGCCACCAGCACCACCTCGGCGCCGCGCCGCGCCGCGCTGGCCGCCACCGCGAAGCCCATCTTGCCGCTACTGCGATTTCCCAGGTAACGGACCGGATCCAGATCCTCGTAGGTCGGGCCGGCGCTGACGACGATGCGCACGCCGGCCAGGTCCCGCACGGCCGGCGCGTGGCCGGCGGCCAGCGCGGCGACGATGTCCTCCGGCTCGCTCAACCGGCCGGGGCCGGATTCGCCTTCGGCCAGCGGGCCGTCTTCCGGCCCGATGATCTGCACGCCGCGCGCGCGCAGCACCGCCAGATTGGCCACCGTGGCCGGGTGCTGCCACATCCGGTGGTTCATGGCGGGCGCGACCGTGATCGGCGCGGTGGTCGCCAGGCACAGGGTGGTGACCAAGTCGTTGGCGAATCCGTAGGTCAGCCGCGCCAGCAGGTCGGCGGTGGCCGGGGCGATCAGGATGCGATCGGCCCAGCGCGCGAGTTCGATATGGCCCATGGCCGCTTCGGCGGCGCTGTCCCACAGGCTGGTCCGGACCGGATGGCCGGACAGGGCCTGGAAGCTCAGCGCGGTGACGAACTGCTGGGCGCCTTCGGTCATGGCGACCTGCACATCGGCGCCGGCGTCACGCAGCCGCCGCACCAGTTCCAGCGACTTGTACGCGGCGATGCCGCCGCCCACACACACCAGCAGGCGCTGGCCCTGCAGCGGCCGTGGCTCGAGACTTCCGGTCACGTCGGGTTTCCTACAGACGAACAGGGGATTAGCTTACCCGATGGTCCCCTCCCGCCTGATGGCGGCGTGGTGGCGGACCGGGCATCTTGACCATATGCACATCCGAGACTGGCCCATCCACGAACGGCCCCGTGAAAAGCTCTTCACCCGCGGCCCCGCCGCGCTCTCAGACGCCGAACTCCTGGCGCTGTTCCTCGGTTCCGGCCTGCGCGGGCGCGATGCGGTCGCCACCGCCCGCGACCTGCTCTCGAACCACGGACCGCTGCGACGGCTGCTCGACCGTCCGCCCAGGGAACTGGTCGCCCTGCCGGGGCTGGGGCCGGCCCGGGCGAGCCGGATGGCCGGCGCGCTGGAAATCGGTCGCCGCCACCTGGCCGCGGATCTGGAGCGCGGCGAGCAGCTGACCGACCCGACCATCGCCGGCCGCTACTTCAGCCAGCGCCTGCGCGCGCACGATCACGAGGTGTTCGCGGCGCTGTTCCTGGATGTGCGCCACCGCGCGCTAGCGTTCGAGGAGCTGTTCCGCGGCACCCTCGACAGCGCCGAGGTGCATCCGCGCGAGGTGGTCCGGCGGGCCTTGGCGCACAACGCCGCGGCCGTGATCGTCGGCCACAACCACCCGTCCGGGAACAGCGCGCCCTCCGAGGCAGACCGCCTGATCACCCTGCGGCTGCGGGACGCGCTGTCGCTGATGGACATCCGCCTGCTCGACCATTTCGTGGTCGGGGACGGTCCGCCGACCTCGCTGGCGGAGCGCGGCTGGCTGTGACCGCCCCGGCGGGATCGCGTCCTCCGCGCCGCGCCGTTCAGGCCCCGCCGGACGCTCCTGCCGGTTCCGCGTAAAATGCCCGGTCCCGCAACATCCGCAGACCCTCCGTGAAAGCCTCCCTACGCGCCTTGATCGCCCAGGGCATCGATGCCCTGCGCCAGGCCGGCACCCTGCCGGCCGACACCGCCACGCCGGATTTCGTGGTCGAGCGACCCAAGACCCGCGAACACGGGGACTTCGCCACCAACGCCGCGATGCTGCTGGCCAAGGCCGCGCGCAGCAATCCGCGCGCCATCGCCACCGCGCTGGTGGCCGCCCTGCCGGCCAGCGACGACGTGGCGAAAGTGGAGATTGCCGGCCCCGGCTTCATCAATTTCCACCTGACCACCGTCGCCTACCAGCGCGAGGTCGCCACCGCCCTGCAGCAGGGCCCCGCCTACGGCCGCAACCAGAGTGGCGCCGGCCGCGTGGTGGGCGTGGAATACGTCTCGGCCAACCCGACCGGTCCGCTGCATGTCGGCCACGGCCGCGCCGGCGCCATCGGCGACTGCATAGCCCGGGTACTGGCCGCCAACGGCTGGGACACCCGCCGCGAGTTCTACTACAACGATGCCGGCGTGCAGATCGACAACCTGGCCAGGTCCACCCAGGCGCGCGCGAAGGGCCTGACCCCGGACAGCGAAGGCTGGCCGGAAGACGGCTATCGCGGCGACTACATCGGTGACGTCGCACAGGCGTATCTGGCCGGCGACAGCGTCGAGTTCGAAGATCACGTGGTCGTGGGCGGCAAGGATCCCGACAACCTGGATGCCATCCGCCAGTTCGCCGTGGCCTACCTGCGCCGCGAGCAGAACCTGGATCTGGCCGCGTTCGGCGTCTCGTTCGACGTGTACTTCCTGGAAAGCTCGCTGTACGCCGACCGCAAGGTCGAGGAGACCGTCGGCAAGCTGGTCGCCTCCGGCCATACCTACGAGGAAGGCGGCGCCCTGTGGCTGAAGTCCACCGACTTCGGCGACGACAAGGACCGGGTGATGCGCAAATCCGATGGCACCTACACCTACTTCGTGCCGGACGTGGCCTACCACCTGAGCAAGTGGCAGCGTGGCTACGGTCGCGCGATCACCGAGCTGGGCGCCGACCACCATGGTTCGCTGGCGCGCGTGCGCGCCGGCCTGCAGGCGCTGGACGAGGGCATTCCCGCCGGTTATCCCGAATACGTGCTGCACCAGATGGTCACGGTGATGCGCGGCGGCGAGGAAGTGAAACTCTCCAAGCGCGCCGGCAGCTACTTCACCCTGCGCGATCTCATCGAGGAAGCCGGACGCGATGCCACGCGCTGGTTCCTGATCGCCCGCAAGCCGGACTCGCAGCTGACCTTCGACATCGATCTGGCGCGCCAGCAGAGCAACGACAATCCAGTGTTCTACGTGCAGTACGCGCATGCTCGCGTGTGCAGCCTGCATCGCCAGGCGGCCGAAAAGGGCTACGCCTACGACCCGGCCAATGGCCTGGCCCACCTCGCCCGGCTGGACGACGAATCGTCGCTCGCGCTGATGGTGGAACTGTCGCGCTATCCGGAAGTGGTGGAAGCGGCGGGCGAGTCGCTGGAACCCCATGCCATCGCGCAATACCTGCGCGAGTTGGCCTATGCTTTCCACACGTGGTACGGCGGCACGCCGGTGCTGGTCGAGGACGCCGATGCGCGCGACGCGCGCCTGGCGCTGGCCTCGGCCGTGCGGCAGGCGCTGGCCAACGGCATGGATCTGTTGGGCGTGAGCGCGCCCGAAAAAATGTAACCGGAGATTTTTTGAATGGCGGCACGTCGCGGCAAGAGTCAGGCCACCCGTAATTCCAGCCACGCCACCCCGGCCTGGGTGTGGCTGCTGCTCGGCCTGCTCATCGGTCTGGCGATCTACTTCATCGCGCCCGGCCTGATGAAGAAGGATGGCGACGGCTTCTTCCGGCCGCAGCCGAATCCCGACGCGCAGCCGGCACCGGTGGCTTCGGCCGATGTCGAGGCGGTGGTGCCCGAATCGGCGGGCACCCTCAGCGGCGCCGCGTCCGGCGCGACGCAGGCGGCGAATGGCGATGCCGACGCGCAGGCGCCGGCCAAGGAACCGCAGTACGACTTCTACACCCTGCTGCCGGGCAAGGAAGTGCAGATGTCCGACGCCGAGCTGGCCGCCAGCGCGCGCGAGGAAGCCGCGCGCAAGGCACGCGAGGAAAAGGCCGCGGCTGCGGCAGCGGCGGCGACGCCCGCCACCACCACTCCCGCCACCGGCACCACGCCGGCGACGCTGCCGCGCCCGATCGACGAGGCACCGGCGACCGCCGCCGCCACGACATCCAGTCCGGCCACCGCGCCGACGAGCAAGCCCGCGCAACCGCGCACGGTCGCCGACGCGGACACCAGCGCGCGCTACATCCTGCAGGCCGGCGCGTTCGGCGCGTCCGGCGACGCCGAGGCCACCAAGGCCAAGATCGCCCTGCTGGGCCTGAGCGCGCGGGTCGAGTCCGCGCAGATCGGCGGCAAGACCGTCTATCGCGTGCGCATGGGACCCTACGGCACCGCCAGCGAACTGGCCGAGGCCAAGCAGAAGCTGGCCAGCGGCGGCCTGCCCGCGATGGCCATCAAGGCCCAGTGATCGCGCCGGACTCCCGCGAGCGCCGAGGAGTCCGCATGCCGCATCCCGTTTCGATATCCGCCCGCCACGCGCAGCCCGCGTGGCGGGCTTTTGTTTGTATCCCACCCACACGCTGAATCCCCAGGCGTGCGGCTGATTTTCAAGGAGCCCCCATGACCCGAACCGCCCTCATCACCGGAGCGACCTCCGGTTTCGGCGCCGCCGCCGTGCGCCGTTTCGTCGCCGACGGCTGGCGCGTGATCGCCACCGGTCGTCGCGCGGATCGGCTGCAGGCGCTGGTGGACGAACTCGGCGGCGACCACGTGCACGCGGCGGCCTTCGACATCCGCGACGAAGCCGCCATGGATGCCGCGCTGGCGGCATTGCCGGAAGCCTTTCGCGGGATTGATCTGCTGATCAACAACGCCGGTCTCGCGCTGGGTACCGCGCCGGCACAAGCGGCCAGCCTGGAAGACTGGCGGACCATGATCGCCACCAACATCGGCAGCCTGATCACCCTCACCCATCGCCTGCTGCCGGCGCTGATCGAGCGCAAGGGCGCGATCATCAACATCAGTTCGATCGCCGGCACCTACCCCTATCCGGGCGGCAATGCCTACGGCGGGACCAAGGCGTTCGTCACCCAGTTCTCGCTGGGCCTGCGCTCGGATCTGCACGGCACCGGCGTGCGGGTGACTTCGATCGAGCCGGGCATGGCCGAAACCGAATTCACCCTGGTGCGCACGCATGGCGATCAGGGCGCGTCGGACAAGCTGTATGCGGGCGCGGCGCCGATGACCGCCGAGGACATCGCCGAAACCCTGTTCTGGGTCGCCACGCTGCCGCCGCATCTGAACATCAATCGCCTGGAGCTGATGCCGGTGACGCAGTCGTTCGCCGGATTCCAGGTGCATCGGGGGTGATGGGGGTGTGACCCCGACCGCTTCGCCCCCATCCGCCCTTCGGGCACCTTCCCCCGCGAGCGGGGGAAGGGCAGGTTCGTGGCTTACGCCAGCGGTTCGTCCGACAGGTAGGTGTAGCCGGTCAGGCCGGCTTCGAGCGCGTCGGACAGGGCCGCCGCTTCTTCCTGCGGCAATCCGGCTTCGGCGACACGGGTACGGTACGCGGTGCGCAGGTCATCCAGCTTGTAGCCCACGTAATCCAGCATCACGTCGGTGGTGTCGCCGCGGCGCTGCTGGGTGAGCAGGTAGCCGGTGCCGGTGTCGGCGCTGACTTCCACCGCATCGGTGTCGCCGAACAGATTGTGGATGTCGCCGAGGATTTCCTGGTACGCACCGACCAGGAAGATGCCCAGCCGGTAGCTTTCGCCGGACCTGAGCGAATGCAGCGGCAGCGAGGTGTCCAGCCCTTCGTTCTCGACATAGGTTTCCACCATGCCGTCCGAGTCGCAGGTCATGTCGGCGATCACGCCGCGGCGGTCCGGTGCTTCGTCCAGGCGCTCGATCGGCAGGATCGGGAAGACCTGGTCGATGGCCCACACGTCGGGAATCGATTCGAACACGCTGAAGTTGACGAAATATTTGTCCACCAGCCGTTCGTTGAGTTCGTCCAGCAGATCCCGGTGGCTGCGCTCGTCGCTGCTCAGGCGCCCGCGCACGGCATGGGCGATGGCGTAGAACAGATCGTCGATGCGCGCGCGATGGACCAGATCCAGCTGGCCCAGCGCGTAGAGGGACAGGCCCTCGCTGTGATGATGCTGTGCTTCGTGGAACAGCTCGACGGCCGGCCGCTCGTCCAGTTCGGCGTGGATCTCGCGCAGATGGCGGATCACCGCCGGTTCGTCGTCGTGGGCGGGCGGCACGCGGCCTTCCGGCGCCTGCTCCACCTCGGCCACGTTGACCACCAGCACCGCGTGGTGCGCGGTCATCGCGCGGCCGCACTCGGTGACGATGCGCGGCGGGGTCAACCCGTGCTGCTCGCAGGCGTCGGCCAGCGGCTGCACGATGTTGCTGGCGTACTGGTTCAGGCCGTAGTTGATCGAGCAGTAGCTGCGCGAACGGGTGCCTTCGTAGTCGATGCCCAGGCCGCCGCCGACGTCGACATGGGTGATGCTCGCGCCCAGCTTGGACAGCTCGACGAAGTAGCGGGTCGCCTCGCGCATGCCGTTGGCGATGTCGCGGACGTTGGAGATCTGCGAGCCCATGTGGAAATGCAGCAGGCCCAGGCAATCCTGCAGGCCGGCGTCGCGCAGGTACTTCCACAGATCCAGCACCTGGCGCGGCGACAGGCCGAACTTGGCCTTGTCGCCACCGCTGTTCTGCCATTTGCCCGCGCCCAGCGTGGCCAGGCGCATGCGCACGCCCAGGCCCGGCTTGACGCCCAGCTTGCGCGCCTCCTCGATGACCAGCGGCAGCTCGGAGGGCTTTTCCACCACGATGAAGGTCTGCAGGCCCAGCTTGCGGCCGATCAGGGCCAGCCGGATGTACTCGCGATCCTTGTAACCGTTGCAGACGATGAGGCCGCCGGGGCGCGACAGCGCCAGCACCGCCATCAGCTCGGGCTTGCTGCCCGCTTCCAGGCCGAAGCCCTCGCCGGCGTGCGAGGCCAGGGTGCCGGCCACGCCGCGATGCTGGTTGACCTTGATCGGGTACACGGCGGTGTAACCACCACGGTAATCCCAGTCGGCCTGCGCCTGGGCGAAGGCGGCCTGCAGCTTGCCCAGGCGGTCGCCCAGGATGTCCGGGAAGCGCACCAGCAGCGGCAGCTTGGCGCCGTTGGCTCGCGCGGCATCCACCACCTCCGGCAACGGGATGACCGGTCCGCCGTCGCCCTTGGGCGAGACCACCATGCGGCCGGCGGCGTCCACGTCGAAATACCCTTCCGCCCAGTGCGGGATGGAATAGGTCTTGCGGGCTTGGTCGGTGGACCAGGACATCGGCGTTTCCAGCTGAATACGAACGGACGCGCATTCTACAGGCAGTGGTCATGGGGGTTCGTTACAATGCGCGCCCTCGCCGTCCCCGCCTCACCCCGGTGGCCGCGGGCCCACCGGCCACGGCCGTCGCGCCCGCCGACAACGGCCGGATCCTTCCCCACCCAGGACAGACCATGACCACGAACGACAACTGGTACATCGAACACTTCCAGCCCACCGGCTCGGCCATCGGCTACCGCGTCACCGGCAAGCTGGACGAGGTGCAGTCGCCGTTCCAGAAGATCGAGATCTACGACACCACCGACTGGGGCAAGTTGATGATCATCGACGGCGCGGTGATGCTGACCACGCGCGACAACTTCTTCTATCACGAGATGATCAGCCACCCGGCGCTGTTCACCCACGCCGCGCCCAAGCGCGTGGTGATCATCGGCGGCGGCGACTGCGGCACCCTGCGCGAGGTGCTCAAGCACCCGGGCGTGGAAAGCGCCACCCAGTGCGACATCGACGAGCAGGTCACCCGCATGTCGGAGAAGTACTTCCCCGAGCTGTGCGAATCCAACGGCGACGCGCGCGCCGAGCTGCTGTTCGACGACGGCGTGGCCTACATGGCCAACTGCCCGGCCGGCAGCGTGGACATCGTGATCGTGGACTCCACCGATCCGGTCGGCCCGGCCGAGGGCCTGTTCAACAAGGCCTTCTACGAAAGCTGCTTCCGCGCGCTGAAGGACGACGGCATCCTGGTGCAGCAGTCCGAGTCGCCGCTGGCGCTGCTGGACCTGATCAAGGAAATGCGCGGCGAGATGGGCAAGGCCGGCTTCACCGCCTTCAAGACCCTGCCGTTCCCGCAGCCGTGCTACCCGACCGGCTGGTGGAGCGTCACCATGGCACGCAAGTCCGGCGGTTTCGACTTCCGCCAGCAGGACGCCGCCAACAAGGGCTTCGACACCCTGTACTACAGCGCGCACCTACACACCGGCGCGCTGGTCGCCCCGCCGTTCGTGGCCAAGGCGCTGGGCGAGTAAGCGCTGCCGGTTCGATAAAAAAAGCCCCGCGATGCGGGGCTTTTTTTATCTGGTACTCCTGATCTCAGTGCTCCAGCAAGCGCTGTATCTCCGCCCGCTCATCCAGCGAACGCTGGAAGTTGGCCGGATACACCGGCTGGTAGTCGCGCCCGGTGAGCAGGAAAATGCCACGCTGGCCGGTGAGATGCTTCTGCATGGTGCCCAACTCGTAGTGCCACATCATCCACAACGGCACCCGGATCGTGCGGGAAACCGGTGGCAGCCGCGTGGCGATCACTTCATGGACCTCCAGATGCAGACGCATCTGGTTGGCCAAACCGGGACCGGTCCGCGACTCGGGATCCGTAAGCAACCGGCCCTTGCCGTCCACCATGTCGACGCGGGTGATCGTCGCCACAACGACATGGTCGGCTTCCCGCACCATTTCGGCCAGCGGCTTGGGAACCACGCTCGTCGCCGATACCGTCGCCGCCAGGCACAGCAGCGCGATGAACAGGAACCGCTTCGCGACGCGCACTACAGCGCGTCCGCGTCCAGTTCACCGGTGCGGATGCGCACCACCCGCTCCAGGTCGTAGACGAACACCTTTCCGTCGCCGATCTTGCCGGTGCCGGCGGCCTTGACGATGGCTTCCACCACCGATTCGGCCTGCTCGTCGGTCACCGCCACTTCCAGCTTCACCTTGGGCAGGAAGTCGACGACGTACTCGGCGCCGCGGTACAGCTCGGTGTGGCCCTTCTGCCGGCCGAAGCCCTTGACCTCGGTGACGGTGATGCCGGCGATGCCGGATTCGGCGAGTGCTTCGCGCACGTCGTCCAGCTTGAACGGCTTGATGATGGCCATGATCATCTTCATCGGGACTGTTCTCCGGAAATGCTGGCGGCAGCATATCGTGGTTGCGGCCGGGGCGGGGGTCGGGTTCAATGTCGACCTGGCGCCGCGGGATTTCTCCGATGGCGCGACGCGGTGAATCCCGATGGCCGGGACGACTCCCGGATGCAATGCTCGGCTTCACTGCCGGAGACCCCCCATGATCGATCTCAACCATCTCGACGACCTCGCCCGCCGCCTCAGTGATCTGGTCCCGCCGGGCCTGCGCGAATCCCGCGAGGAACTGCAGCAGGCGTTCAAGGGCGCCTTGCAGAGCGGCCTCTCCAGGCTGGACCTGGTGACCCGCGAGGAGTACGAGGTCCAGCGCGCGGTCCTGCTGCGCACCCGCGAGAAACTCGAAGCCCTGGAACGCACTGTCCAGGCACTGGAAGCGGCACCGCCCGCCTCCGCACCCACCGCCCAGTCCTGATTCCGCCGCCATGAGCCTGGCGCTGGTGCACAGCCGTGCACGGGCGGGTGTGGCCGCGCCTCCGGTCAGGGTGGAAGTGCACCTGTCCGGTGGCCTGCCTCAGACCCACATCGTCGGCCTGCCCGAGGCGGCGGTACGCGAGGCACGCGACCGCGTGCGCGCCGCCATCCTCTGCGCGCAGTTCGAATTCCCGGCCCGCCGCATCACCGTCAACCTGGCGCCGGCCGATCTTCCCAAGGACGGCGGGCGCTTCGACCTGCCCATCGCGCTCGGCATCCTGGCCGCCAGCGGGCAGATCCCGCGCGACGCGCTGGCCGATTACGAGTTCCTCGGCGAACTCGGCCTGACCGGCGAGCTGCGCGGCGTCGACGGCGTGCTGCCGGCGGCGCTGGCCGCCGCGCGCGCGCAACGGACGCTGATTGTCGCGCCGGCCAACGGTCCGGAAGCGGCGCTCGCCCGCGACGGCCAGGCTCGCACCGCGCGCACCCTGCTGGAGGTCTGCGCCGCCCTGGGCGGCCAGCGCGAACTGCCGGTCGCCGAAACACCGCCGCCCGACGCATCGTTCGTTCCCGATCTCAGTGACGTGCGCGGGCAGGTGCAGGCGCGCCGCGCGCTGGAGGTGGCGGCCGCCGGCAACCACCATCTGCTGCTGGTCGGCTCGCCCGGTTGCGGCAAGACCCTGCTGGCGTCGCGGCTGCCCGGACTGCTGCCGGAAGCCAGCGAAGCGGAGGCGCTGGAAACGGCCGCCATCGCATCGATCAGCGGCCGCGGGCTGGATCCGGCGCGCTGGCGGCGGCGACCGTTCCGCAGTCCGCACCATACCGCCAGCGCAGTCGCACTGGTGGGAGGCGGCACCGAACCGCGTCCGGGTGAGATTTCCCTGGCCCACAACGGCGTGCTGTTCCTCGACGAATTGCCCGAGTGGGACCGACGCGCGCTGGAAGTGCTGCGAGAGCCCCTGGAGTCCGGCACGGTGTCCATCTCGCGCGCGGCACGCAGCGCCGAGTTTCCCGCGCGCTTCCAGCTCGTCGCGGCGATGAATCCCTGCCCATGCGGCTGGGCCGGCGACAACAGCGGGCGTTGCCGCTGCTCCAGCGATGTCGTGCAGCGGTATCGCGGCCGCATTTCCGGCCCGTTGCTGGACCGCATCGATCTGCATGTGGAGGTGCCGCGCCTGCCGCCGAGGGAATTGCGTCCGGATGCGCCACCGGGCGAGACCAGCGCGCAGGTGCGGGTGCGGGTGGAACAGGCGCGCGCGATCCAGCTGGCGCGCGCCGGCCGGCTCAACGCGCAACTGGGCCAAGCGGAAACCCTGACGCTGTGCAGGCTCGACGATGCCGACCAGGCATTGTTGGAACACGCGATCGATCGGCTCCGGCTTTCCGCGCGCTCCATGCAGCGGGTGCTGCGGGTGGCGCGGACCATCGCGGATCTGGCCGGCGCCGAGCGCATCGACAGATCCCATCTGACCGAGGCATTGGGATACCGGAGGATTGACCGGGGCAAGCCCTAGAGGGCATGGCGCCGCTGCCGGCAGATCCGGCTCGAATGCCCGTTCCGGTTTCACTCCAGCCACCCCCTACGGGCATCATTGCCGGGTACCTGTTGCTTCACTGCCATTTCATCCATTTCGCGCTGTAGTCGTTTGGCCGCCTGCCGCGAAAACGGCGGCGGCGCGCTTTCGCCATAGCCGAGGTCGCCATGAAGCGGGCGGGATTGGTCGGACTGTTTGCGGTCGTCCTGATCGCGGTGGCGGGCGGCGCGGGCGCGGTGTGGAACGAATACCTGCGCGCGCCGGTACCGCGGATGCTGGCGTTGCCCGGGGATCTGATTCCGCTGGACTCGCCGCTGGGCCGGCGCCTGTTGGCCGAAAGCGAGCGCGCCGACCATGACGAGTTGACCGGCAGTTTCGTCCCGCAGACGCGCAAGGCCTATTGCGGCGTGGCCAGTGCCATCACCGTGCTCAACGCAGCCGGCATCGCCGACGCGCCGCGGGACCCGCGCGCCCTGTTCGCGCATCCACACGCCGGGCCGGGTCCGCTGAAAACGAGTTTCAAAGGGATGTCGCTCAACGGACTGGCCGGCCTGCTGCGCGCGCATGGCGCGCAGGTGGACGTGGTGTTCGCCTCGGCGACGGACCGGGCCTCGTTCCGGCAACGGGCGCGCGAGAACCTGCGCCGCGAGGGCGACTACCTGCTGGTGAACTACCAACGCGCGGATCTGGGCCAGGTCCGCATGGGCCACATTTCGCCGGTCGCCGCCTATCACGCGCCCAGTGATCGCCTGCTCATCCTGGACGTCGCCGCTCACCGGTATCCACCGGTCTGGGCGGATCTGGACAAGGTCTGGACGGCGATGCGCGCGCCGTTGAACAAGAAGACCACGACCACGCGAGGCTATCTCGTGGTTCGCGGCGCGCATACCGTGTCCGCCGCTTCGCCGGTCGGCTTCGACCGGCGTTGAGGGTCAGGCGACTCCCCTGGAACATCCCGACGTGCGCCATCGCTTCCGCATCGCCGCACAGGATCGGCCTTGCGCGGAACGGCCCGCGATTCGGCGAATCGTGGATCAACTCACCCGCTGCCCGGCCGGCTGGCGCGTGGCGACATTCAGGCGGTTCCAGACGTTGATGTTGGCGATGGCGATCAGCAACGAGGCCAATGCGGCTTCGTCGTAGTGGGCTCGGGCGCGGGACCAGACCTCGTCGCTGACGGCATCGCCGCGGTCGGCGATGCGGGTCACCGCCTCGGCCAGTTCCAGCGCGGCGCGCTCGGCCTCGGTGAACCACGGCGCTTCACGCCAGACCGCTACGGCGAACAACCGCTCGTCGGTTTCACCGGCCTGCCGGCATTCGCGGGCATGCATGTCCACGCAGAAGCTGCAGCCATTGATCTGGCTGACCCGCAGGTCGATGAGGTGCAGCAGGGCATCGGAGATGCCCTTGCCTTGCGTGGACTGGTGCAGCGCGAGCAGCGCCTTCATGGCATCGTGGTGGATGACGGCGGGGTTGGGCATACGGGCTTGCATGGGAACTTCCTTTGGTTGGTGGTCATTCCCATGACGCGCCGGCATCGGCCGGCGTGACGGATACATCTCCATCATCGCGGATCGTTTCTTTTTTCCGAACGTTGCGTCACGTCCCGGCCCGCTGGCGCGTCAAACGGGTTTCTCCCAGGATCTTTCTCCATGACAGATTTGCATCGACTGGCCGAACAGTTCCAGTCCAACCGCACCCGGCTCGAGGCCGTTGCGTTCCGCATGCTGGGCTCGCACGCCGAAGCCGAGGACGTGGTGCAGGAGGCGTGGTTGCGCCTGAATCGTGCCGACGCGACCGAGGTCGGCAATCTTGCCGGCTGGCTGACGACGGTGGTGACCCGGCTGGCGCTGGATCTGCTGCGCGCGCGCAAGGTGCGCAGCGAGGAATCGATGGACCTGGTGCCGGACGCGGCGCTGCCCGCCGCCGATGCCAGTGCCGGTCCGGAACACGAGGTGCTGCTGGCCGATTCGATCGGCCCGGCCATGCTGATCGTGCTGGATACGCTGGCCCCGGCCGAGCGCGTGGCGTTCGTACTGCACGACATGTTCGCGGTGCCGTACGAAGAGATTGCCCGCATGCTGGATCGCAGCGTGGAAGCCACGCGGCAGCTGGCCAGCCGTGCGCGGCGCCGGGTCCAGGGTGCCGGCGCAGACGCGCTGGCCGATCGCGCGCGTGCCCGCCAGGTGGTCGATGCCTTCCTGCTCGCCTCGCGCACCGGCGATCTCCAGGGGCTGCTGTCGCTGCTGGCGCCGGACGTGGTGCTGCGCGCCGATGTCGCCGCGGTCGAGGGCAGCCGCGACAGTCAGGGTGACGGCGCACCGGTGCTGGCGCGCGAACGGCATGGCGTCGACGCCGTGGCCCATGCCTTCCTCGGCCGCGCCCAGGCCGGACAGACCGCGCTGGTCGATGGCTTGCCCGCCGCCATCTGGGCACCGGACGGCGTTCCGCGCGCCCTGCTCCGGATGGCCGTGCGCGACGGCCGTATCGTCGCCATCGATGTCATCGCCGAACCCGCCCGCGTGGCATCGGCCAGGGTCACCGAGATCGGCCCGCTGCCCTGAGGCGCCAGCCTCCCTTTCGCGGAAGCACCCAACCGGCCCCCGGACTTTCGACACTCCGCCGCGACGCGGGGGCGTGTGGTCTACTGCGTTTTCGCGGCGACGCCGCGTCCGCCACCACACGGCTCATCCAGGAGGAACGCCATGCTCCGCACCACCCTGATCGCGACGGCACTGTCCGCCGCACTCGTCAGTCCGCTTGCCTTCGCGCAACAGGCCGCCGCCGCATCGTCCGAGGTCGAACTCATCCCGCGCGAGATCCTGTTCGGCAATCCCGAGCGCAGCAATGTGCAGATCAGCCCGGATGGCCGCTACCTGAGCTGGGTAGCGCCGGTCGATGGCGTGGCCAACGTGTGGGTGGCGCCGGCGGAAAATCCGTCGCAGGCCCGGGCGGTGACGTCCGACAAGGCGCGCGGCATCCGCCAGTATTTCTGGTCCTACCGGACCGATACCCTGCTCTATCTCCGCGACACCGGTGGCGACGAGGATTTCCATCTCTACGCGGTGGATCTGAAGTCCGGCGAGTCCAGGGATCTGTCGCCGTTTCCGAAGACCCGCGCGCAGGTCGCGGGTGTCAGCGATCGCCATCCGGACACGATCCTGGTGGGCATGAACGATCGCGACCCGCAGTGGCACGACCTCTACAAGGTCGATCTGGCCAGCGGCAAGCGCGAACTGGTGCAGAAGAACGACGCCCAGATTGCCGGCTATATCGCCGACGCCGACTACACCCTGCGCTTCGCCACCCGCGCGCGACCCGACGGTGGCCAGGACGTGCTCGCCGCCGACGGCAAGGGCGGCTGGAGCAAGTTCGACGACGTGCCGTTCGAGGATTCGCTGACCACCGGTCCGGGTGGCCTGACCAGCGACGGCAAGACCCTGTACTTCACCGATTCGCGCAAGCGCAACACCGCCGCGCTGTATGCCATCGACGTGGCCAGCGGCAAGCGCGAACTGGTGTTCGAGGACGCGCGCGCGGACGTCGGCGATTCGCTGAGCCATCCGGTCACCGGACGGGTTCAGGCGGTCGCCTCGGACTACCTGCGCGAGGAATGGAAGGTGGTGGATCCGTCCATCGCCAAGGATCTGGAGCGCCTTCGCGGCATCGGTCCCGGCGACACCAGCGTGGCCGCGCGCACCCACGACGACAAGACCTGGATCGTGGTCTACGCCGCTCCGCAGACACCGGCGGTCTTTTACCGCTACGACCGCGACGCCGGCAAGCTGACCAAGCTGTTCTCGGTGCAGCCGAAGCTCGATGGCAAGCCGCTGGTGGCGCAATGGCCGGTGGAGATTAGGTCCCGCGACGGCAAGACCCTGGTCAGCTATCTGACCCTGCCGCATAGCGCCGACGCCAACAACGATGGCAAGGCCGACACGCCGGTGCCGATGGTGCTGCTGGTGCATGGCGGTCCGTGGTCGCGCAACGCCTACGGCTACAGCAACACCAATCAGTGGCTGGCCAACCGCGGCTACGCGGTCCTGTCGGTCAATTTCCGCGGCTCCACCGGCTTTGGCAAGGAATTCACCAACGCCGGCAACGGCGAGTGGGCCGCCAAGATGCACGACGATCTGATCGATGGCGTGCAATGGGCGGTCAAGCAGGGCGTGACGACTTCCGACAAGGTGGCGATCATGGGCGGCAGCTACGGTGGCTACGCCACCCTGGCCGGCCTGACCTTCACCCCGGACACGTTCGCCTGCGGCGTCGACATCGTCGGCCCGTCCAACCTCAACACCCTGCTGAGCACGGTGCCGCCGTACTGGGCCAGCTTCTTCGAGCAGCTCGCCAAGCGCATGGGCGACCCGCGCACCGAGGAAGGCCGCAAGTGGCTGACCGAACGCTCACCGCTGACCCGCGCCGACCAAATCAAGAAACCGCTGCTGATCGGCCAGGGCGCCAACGACCCGCGGGTGAAACAGGCCGAGAGCGACCAGATCGTCAAGGCGATGCAGGCCAAGAAGATCCCGGTTACCTACGTGCTGTTCCCGGATGAAGGCCATGGCTTCCACCGCCCCGAGAACAGCAAGGCGTTCAACGCGGTGACCGAAGGCTTCCTGGCCCAGTGCCTGGGCGGACGCGCCGAACCCATCGGCCAGGATTTCGCCGGCTCCAGCATCAGCGTGCCCGCCGGCGCCGACGGCGTGCCGGGCCTGACCGAGGCGTTGAAGTCGCATCAGCAGGCGGTGAAGAAGTAAGCACCATTCGGGATGCGGCCAAGGCGCGGCCATATTCCTTCGCACCAGGGCAAAAGAAAAGCCGGGTCCATTCGGACCCGGCTTTTTTTCATCCCCGCACCCAACGTGATCAGGCCGCCTTCTCCGCGAACTGCTCCTCCTCGGTCGAGCCCTTCAGCGCCGTGGTCGAGGACTGGCCCTGCTGGATCGCCTGCGTGACCGCGTCGAAGTAACCGGTGCCGACCTCGCGCTGGTGCTTGACCGCGGTGAAGCCCTTGTCGGCGGCGGCGAACTCGGCTTCCTGCAGCTCCACGAATGCGCTCATCTGGCGACGTGCGTAGCCGTGGGCCAGGTTGAACATCGAGTAGTTCAGGCTGTGGAAACCGGCCAGGGTGATGAACTGGAATTTGTAGCCGTAGCTGGCGATTTCCTTCTGGAACCTGGCGATGGTGGCGTCGTCCAGGTTCTTCTTCCAGTTGAACGACGGCGAGCAGTTGTAGGCAAGCAGCTTGCCGGGGAACTTCGCATGAATCGCCTCGGCGAACTTGCGCGCGAACTCCAGGTCCGGCTTGCCGGTCTCGCACCAGACCAGGTCCGCGTAGGGCGCGTACGCCAGGCCGCGGCTGATCGCCTGATCCAGGCCGTTGCGGGTCTTGAAGAAGCCCTCGACGGTGCGCTCGCCGGTGGTGAACGGCTGATCGTTGGCGTCGATGTCGCTGGTCAGCAGGTCGGCGGCCTCGGCGTCGGTTCGCGCAACCAGCAGGGTCGGCACGCCCATCACGTCGGCGGCCAGGCGCGCGGCGTTCAATTTCTCCACCGCCTCGCGGGTCGGCACCAGCACCTTGCCGCCCATGTGGCCGCACTTCTTGACGCTGGCCAGCTGGTCTTCGAAATGCACGCCGGCCGCGCCTGCCTCGATCATCGCCTTCATCAGCTCGAACGCGTTCAGCACGCCGCCGAAGCCGGCTTCCGCGTCGGCGACGATTGGCTGCAGGAAGTCGGTGCTGTCGTCGCCCTCGGCATGATGCAGTTGATCCGCGCGCAGCAGGGTGTTGTTGATGCGCTTGACCACCGCCGGTACCGAGTCGGCCGGATACAGCGACTGGTCGGGATACATCTGGCCGGCCAGGTTGGCGTCGGCCGCGACCTGCCAGCCGGACAGGTAGATCGCCTTCAGGCCGGCCTTGACCTGCTGCATCGCCTGGTTGCCGGTCAGCGCGCCCAGCGCGTTGATGAAGTCTTCGGTCTGCAGGTAGTTCCACAGCTTCTCGGCGCCGATCTTCGCGATCGAATGCTCGATCGGGATGGTGCCGCGCAGGCGCACGACGTCCTCGGCGCTGTAGTTGCGGGTGATGCCTTGCCAGCGCGGATTGGTGTCCCAGTCCTTCTGGATGTCCTGGGCGGTGGGCAGCTTGTTCATGGGTGTTCTCCGGAAGTGGGGGGTCAGTCGATGCGGGTGTAGGCGGGCAGGGTCAGGAATTCGGCCAGGTCTTCACTGCGGCTCAATGCGTCGAGCAGGCCGATGGCCTCGTCAACCTTGTCGCCGCCGGGCAGCGCCGCGCGGTCGCCCAGGCGGGCCGGCAGGTTGCGCAGGGTGGCGTCGAGCAGGGCGAAGTCGATCGCGGTGCCGTCGGCCAGGTGCAGGCCGGGCGTGTGCAGCCACTGCCAGATCTGGGTGCGCGCGATCTCGGCGGTCGCGGCGTCTTCCATCAGCCAATGGATCGGCACGCAGCCGTTGCCGTCCAGCCAGGCGGCCAGGTAGCGCACGCAGACCTCGACGTTGCCCTCGAAACCGGCGCGGGTGATGGTGCCGGTGCTGGGGCGGATCAGATCGTCGCGGCTCACCCGCACGTCCTCGCGCAGCACGTCGTGCTGGTTCGGCGCGGGCATGTGCTCGTCGAAGATGGCGCGCGCGATCGGGATCAGCGCCGGATGCGCCACCCAGGTGCCGTCGTGGCCGGCGGTGACCTCGCGCAGCTTGTCCGCGCGCACCCGCGCCAGCGCCTGTTCGTTGGCCGCCTCGTCGTTGCCGATCGGAATCTGCGCGGCCATGCCGCCCATCGCGTGCGCGCCGCGGCGGTGGCAGGTCTGGATCAGCAGTTCCGAATAGGCCTTCAGGAACGGCTGGGTCATGGTCACCTGGCCGCGCTCGGGCAGCACCCGATCGCGATGGCGGCGGAAAGTCTTGATGTAGGAAAAGATGTAGTCCCAGCGGCCGCAGTTCAGGCCGACGATGCGATCCCGCAGCGCGTGCAGGATCTCGTGCATCTCGAACACCGCCGGCAGCGTCTCGATCAGCACGGTGACCTTCATCTGACCTTGCGGCAGGCCCAGCGCGGCCTCGATGTGCGACAGCGCGGTCTCCCACAGCGCGGCCTCCTCCATGCTCTGCAGCTTGGGCAGGTAGAAATACGGGCCGTGATCGCGCTCGGCCAGCGCGCGCGCGTTGTGGAAGGCATACACGGCCAGATCGAACAGACCGCCGGCGATCGGCTGGCCATCGATCAGCACGTGCTTCTCGTCCAGGTGCCAGCCGCGCGGGCGCACCAGCAGCACGGCCTGCTCATCGAACGGCTTCAACGCGTACCGCTTGCCGTTGGGCGCGGTGTGGGCCAGGTCGCCGCGCACCGCGCCGATCAGGGCCTGCTGGCCGATCAGCAGGTTGTGCCAGGTCGGCGCGGTCGAATCCTCGAAGTCGGCCATGTAGACCTTCGCGCCGGAGTTCAGCGCGTTGATCACCATCTTGGGATCCACCGGCCCGGTGATCTCGACCCGGCGATCCAGCAGCGCCGCGGGTAGCGGCGCGACCCGCCAGTCGCCCTCGCGGATGGCGCGGGTGTCATCGCGGAAGTCCGGCAGGCCGCCGGCATCAAAGAACGCCTGCCGCTGGCGGCGCGCGGCCAGCCGGGCTTGCCGGCCGGGCTCGATCGCACGGTGCAGCGAGACGAGCAGCGCCAAGGCGGCGGGCGGCAACAGCGCGGCCTGCTCGTGATGGCGGACGGTCAGGCTGATGCCGGGCGTGGGGCGGGACGCGGGTTCGGATTGGCTCAGGGCAACGGCGGCGGACATTTCGGGACTCCTGCTGCTTGGAGGTCCACCGTGCGCCGCAGCAAACTATTTGACAAAACAGTTTTGTCAATGCACTTAATAAGCTGAACTTATATTTTAGCCAAAATGCCTGAAAAACGCCCGCCCACGCTGCGATTTGCCTACAAGTCGGACCGGCTGAAGCCCCTGCGGGCGTTCTGCCAGACCGTCCGGCTGGGCTCGGTATCGCGGGCGGCCGAGGCGCTGTTCGTCAGCCAGCCGGCCATCACCCTGCAATTGCAGGCGCTGGAGCGAGACCTGGGGGTGGTGCTGTTCGAGCGCAGCGGCCGGCGCCTGAGTCCCAGCCGCGAGGGGCAACTGCTGTACGAGCTGGCCCAGCCGCTGGTCGAGGGCATCGACGGTCTGGAGGCGACCTTCCACGACAAGGTCGCCGGGCTGGACGCCGGCGAACTGAACATCGCCGCCAACAGCTCCACCATCCTGTACCTGCTGCCGCGCATCGTCGAACTGTTCCGCCAGCAGCACCCGGACGTGCGCCTGACCCTGCACAACGCGATCACCGCCGACGGCACCGATCTGCTGCGCTCAGACGCGGTGGATCTGGCGGTCGGCTCGATGATGGATGTGCCCGCCGATCTCAGCTACGCACCGATCTACCGGTTCGAACCGCTGCTGATCACTCCGCCGGATCATCCGCTGGCGAACAAGCCGCGACTCGAACTCGCCGACATTTCGCCCTACGGACTGATCCTTCCGCCCAAGCGCCAGATTACCTACCGGCTGGTGGACCTGGTGTTCCAGCAGCACCGCGTGCCCTACACGGTGGCGCTGGAAGTCGGCGGCTGGGAAGTGATCAAGCAATACGTGGCGATGGGCATGGGCGTGTCGATCGTCAGTTCAATCTGCCTGACCGACGCCGATCGCGGCAGACTGGCAACGCGTTCGCTCAGCGACTGGTTTCCTGCGCGCAGCTACGGCGTGATCGTGCGCAAGGGCAAGTTCCTGTCACCGCAGGCGCGCGCCTTCATCGAGCTGATCCATCCGGATCTGTTCACCCGCCGCGACTACGACGACAGCGGGCATTCCGAACGCTGAGCGCGCCGCGCGTTTGAAGCCGCGCACGCGTTCGCCTACCCTGTCCGCTCCGGACAGTATCCGCCGACAACTTCGGAACACCGCGCACGACGAACGTGCGCCGGTTCACTGGATTGCTCCCGGAGTCTGTCGATGTTGCTGTCTTTCCCCTGTTTTTCACGTGTCCGCCAAACTTGCGCGGCGCTGTTGCTGTTGCTGTGCCTGCCCCTGCCGTGCCTGTCCCTGCTGTCCGCCCACGCCGCCGAGCCGGACTTTGCGCCGGTGCGCGAATACATCCGCACGCGCATGCAGGAACGCGACGTGCCGGCGATGTCGGTGGCGGTGGCGAAGGACGGCCGCCTGCTGTGGACCGAAGGCTTTGGGGTGGCCGATCGCGAACGCGGCATCGCCGCCGATGCCGACACGATGTATTCGCTGGCCTCGGTGACCAAGACCTTCACCGCGGTCGCGCTGATGACGCTGGTGCAGGAAGGCCGCATCGCCCTGGACGATCCCGTCAACCGGCATCTGGGCGAGGCCGGGCTGCATTCGTGGGTCGACGACGCCGACGCGGCGACCATCCGCCACGTCGCCAACCACACGTCCGGGCTGGGCACGGCCGAGCAATTCTTCTACGGCGAATCCGAGCGCGCGCTGATTCCGCCGATGGCGCAATCCATCCAGCGTTATGGGCATCTGTACCGTCGCGCTGGCGAGGTTCACGAGTACAACAATTTCGGCTATGGCCTGCTTGGCCATGTCGTCGAACGGGTCACCGGCCAGTCCTATGGCGATGCACTGCGAACACGGGTGTTCGAACCACTCGGCATGCGGCATTCCTCCATCGACATCGGACCCGGCCTGGAGCGGCACGCGGCGGCGCGCTATGGCGGCAAGCGCGAACCGATTCCGTTCTACGGCTTCGCCGAGCCCGGCGCCGCGGCGATGTACGCCAGCGCACCGGATCTGGCCCGGTTCGGGCTGTTCTTCCTCGGCCGGCCGCTGCCGGGGCAACGCGAAATCCTCGATGCCCGGCACCGCGCCGCGATGGTCGAGAACGCGTTCCGCACCGATCCGCATGCCCGCTACGGCATCGGGCTGGAGGTAATCGACGACGGCGGCTATCGCTGGTACGAACATGGCGGTTCGATGTCCGGCGTCTCCGCTTCGTTGACGATGGTGCCGTCCGAAGGCCTGGTGGTGGCGGTGCTGGGCAACGTGTCCGGCGCACCAGTGGCGCAGGTGCGCGAACGGATCTTCCAGCAATTGCTGCCGGGCTGGCGCGCGCAGGCCGCCGCCACGGCCGGCCCCGCCACCGCTTCCGCACCGCGGCCGGCGCCGATCGGCACCGCGCCGTCCGAATGGCGCGGCGACTGGTCGGGCACCTTGCATACCTATGAGGGGCCGGTGCCCGCGCGGCTACGCGTATTGGAAGATGGCCGTGCGCTGTTCCGGCTGGGCGATCAGCTGTGGAGCCTGCTCGACAAGGTGGAAGTCGAAGACGGACGCCTGCGCGGCTACACGCTCAGCCAGGTGCCGACCGCCGACGCGCGGCGGCGCCGGCATGCGCTGCGCGTGGATCTGCGACTGCGCGGCGACGCGCTCGCGGGCGAGGCGATGGCCTGGTCCGGACCGAAGGGACCCGCGGGCGTGCTGGATCCGTACTTCGTGTTCGCGCTCAACCACTGGCTGGAATTGCGGCGCGCCGATTCCGGGGATGAAGGCTGACGGTGGAAGCGCGTAACCTGTGGCGCACACCATGCCACGCGACGCCGCCTCCGACCTTCCTCCTTCCGCCTACCGCGAGGTCGCGCCGGCCGCGCCGCTGCGCGCGGGCCTGGCCTGCGCCTGGACTTACCAGGCGCCGTCGCGGCCGGCAGCGGAGGTGCTGGTCATCCCCGACGGCTGCGTCGATCTGATCTGGGCGGATGACGAGGTGTTCGTGGCCGGGCCGGATCCGATCGCGCAAACGGCATCCGTCGCGCCCGGCGCCTTGCTGACCGCGATCCGGTTCGCGCCGGGCGCGGCGCAGGCGTTCCTTGGCCTGCCATTGCGGAACATCACCGGCCAGCGGGTCGCGCTGCGCGATCTGTGGGGACGGCGGGCGCGCCGGCTGACCGATGGGCTGGCCTTCGATGCCGCCACTCCCACGGATCGCCTGCGGTCCCTGCAACACGCGGTCGCCCGGCAGGGCCTGCCGACTGCGGATCCCGCCATGCCCGCGCTGTTCACTCGCCTGGATCATTCCGATGCCGCGTCGCCGGCAAGGCTCGCGCGCGAACTGGGCATCGGCGAACGCACCCTGCGGCGGCGCTGCCACGATGCCTTCGGCTACGGCCCCAAGACGCTGGCGCGGATCCTGCGCCTGCAACGCTTCCTGCGTACGCCGGCGGATCTGCCATTGCTTCGGCGCGCGCTGGACGCCGGTTACGGCGATGCTTCGCACCTGGTCCGCGACACCCGCCTGCTCACCGGACTGACACCGACCGACTTGCTGGCGCAGCGGCACGGCTGAGCTGGCCGTTTTTTCCAAGACGCCGTCCGGCCATCGCGCGATACTGCGCGCCCGCCCTCCACACGAGCCGCGCCATGAGCGAATCCCACCACCATCGCATCGACTACGTCGAGTTCAACGTCGCTTCGATTGCCACTGCCAAGGCGTTCTACGGCAAGGCGTTCGGCTGGACCTTCCAGGATTACGGCCCGGACTACTGCGAGTTCCGCGATGGCCGGCTGACCGGCGGCTTCGCGCATGGCGAGCCGCGCCCGGGCGGCGCGCTGATCGTGATCCAGTCGGATGAGCTGGAAGCCAGCCAGAGCGCGGTCGAGTCTGCCGGCGGACGCATCAGCCAGCCCATCTTCGCCTTCCCCGGCGGCCGCCGCTTCCACTTCCTGGATCGCGACGGCTACGAACTGGCGGTGTGGTCGCAGGGCTGATTCAGCGCTTGCGCCTGCAGGAGCGACGTAAGTCGCGACCCGTGATCTTCAAGGGATACGGTCGCGACTTACGTCGCTCCTACAAGTGTCCGATCTTCGGCACGCCTGTCGCCCTGCGGGAACACCTTCCTGTGGGAGCGACGTGAGTCGCGAGCTTTTCGCGCCATGCGCTACCGGGCATCTGATTCGCGACTCACGTCGCTCCCACAGGTTCGGAATTTCGGCGGGCTTACTTCTTCGGCATCGGCAGCGGGTCGTCGGCGAAGATCGCCACGTGCGGCACGCCGTCGGCGCCGATCCAGCCGCGGTACATGCCCTCGGTGTTGAACGGGAAGGCGATGCTGCCGTCGGCGGCCAGCGCGATCGCGCCACCGTCGCCGCCGGCCTTGGGAATCTCGTCGTTGATCACCGCCCTGGCGGCGCTGGCGATGTCCTGGCCGCCGTAGCGCACGCGCGCGCAGATGTCGTGCGCGGCGACCGCACGGATGTAGTACTCCCCCCAGCCGGTGCCCGATACCGCGCAGCGCGCGTCGGCATAGGTACCGGCGCCGATGATCGGCGAATCGCCGACCCGGCCGTAGCGCTTGTTGGTCATGCCACCGGTCGAGGTTCCCGCAGCCAGCTTGCCCTGCGCATCCAGCGCCAACGCGCCCACGGTGCCGAAATGCTTGGCCGTTTCCAGATCCGCATGCGCCTGCCCGGAGGCTTCTTCCTTCAGCGCCTTCTGCAGCTGCTGCCAGCGCTTCTCGGTGCGGAAGTAGGACGGATCCACCAGGGTCACGCCCTGCTCGGTCGCGAAGGCCTCGGCGCCGTCGCCAACCATCATCACGTGCCTGGACTTGTCCATCACCAGCCGCGCCAGCTGGATCGGATTCTTGACCCGGTGCACGCCGGCCACCGCGCCGGCCTTGCCGCTGGCACCGTCCATGATCGAGGCGTCCAGTTCGTTCTTGCCGTCATGGGTGAACACCGCGCCACGTCCGGCGTTGAAGCTGGGCGCGTCCTCCATCACGGTGATCGCTGCGGCCACCGCGTCCAGCGCCGGCTTGCCGGCGGCAAGCTGGGCGTGGCCGGCGCGCAGCGCTTCTTCCATTGATTTGCGCGCGGCGGCGATTTCCTCGGGAGCGAGATCGCCACGCTCCACGCCCGCGCCGCCGTGGATGACCAGCACCGGCCGATCCGCATCCGCGGCGATGGCGGTGCCCGCCATTCCCAACAACGCAAGGCAGCACGCACGCAACAGGTTCGTCATGGCAGTCATTCCGGAATGGCAGTGGTTCAGGGGGTTGATTCTAGCGAGGCGGTGCGCGCGGCGTCGCCCAGGACGCCGTTCACCACATCGATGCGGCGCTCGAACGCCGGATGCTCGACGCTGAAGTCCGGAAACCGCAGCGTGCTGCCGGTATCCAGGCCGATGACCGGCACGTCGCGGAAGGTCAGCGGCTTGCCGGCGGCGAACACGTCGGCCTGGCGCTGCGGGCGCACCAGCCAGACATGGCCGCCGTCGCCACTGTGGACGCGGGCGATGCCGCCGGCGTCGATGCACAGCGCGGTGTATTCGTCGATGCCGATACCGGCCAGGTCCGTGCGCTTCTGTTCGGCCGACAGCCGGGCGACGAAGGCGATCAGGCGGCCCAGCCGATCCCGTTCGCCGAAGTGGCTGTCGGTGATCACGTTCTGCAGGTAGGGCATGTGCAGGAAATCATCCACCAGGGTGACTTCCGACCCCGCGGGGTCGGTCATCGCGGTCGGCGAGACGATGCTGCCGCCGTCCATCGCGCCATAGGCGAACGCCCCCAGGATCGCCAGGCCCGCGCTGGTGCCGCCGATTGGCTTGCCGGCGCGCACGTGGGCGTCCAGCGCCTCGTTCAGCGGCGTGCCTTTCCAGAAGCGCACGTAGTTGGACTGGTCCCCGCCGGCCAGGAAGATGCCGTCGGCCTCGCGCACGATGCGCAGCACTTCCGGATCGCTGGCGGCGCGGCGATCGTCGAACACCAGCGTCTGCGCGGCGGTGATGCCGCCGATGTCCTTGAAGAATTCGTCCTGCGCCTCGACGGTGCCGGAGGCGCGCAGGATCACGATGCGGCCATGCCCGGCCTTTTCGATCATCCAGCGGAAGGCGTCGTAGGGCCAATCGCCGCCGCCGACCAGCATCAGCCCGGCCTCGGTCGCGCCGGGTCGCGTGGCGGTGAGGTCGCCGATTTCAAAGTAGCGGTAGCCGTCGCGGCGCGACGCGTCCGTGGCGGGCGCATCCCCGGCGGTCGCCGTGCCGACAGCGGCGGCCAGCGTCAGGATCAGAAGCGCGCAGCGTTGCAGGAACAGGCGGCGGGACGACGTCGACGGCATCATGGAACTCCAGGGGGCACCTGCATTGAAGACGAACGGATACGCGCTTCCCCTCCCCCGGTCGTCGCTGCTGTGCAGCATCGATGGCCGTCGTTGGCCCGCGCGGATTGGGGTAATGTCGTGGCATGACCGAATCCACCGACGCCTGGTTCGCCCGCGAAATCCTCGTCCACGAGGAGGCGCTGGTGCATTTCCTGCGCCGCTGCTGGCCGCATCGGGAAGAGATCCACGACCTGCGCCAGGAAGTGTACGTGCGGGTCTACGAGGCCGCCGGCAAGTCGGTGCCGACCGCGCCCAAGTCGTTCCTGTTCGCCACCGCGCGCCACCTGATGACCGACCGGCTGCGCCGCAGCCGGGTGGTGTCGATCGAGACAGTGGGTGATTTCGACTCGATAAACGTCTTGATAGACGAGGTATCGCCCGAACGGTGGTGTGGCGGCCGGCAGGTGCTCAAGCGCCTGGCCGACGCTTTCGACCGCCTGCCGGACCGGTGCCGGGAGGTCATCTGGCTGCGCCGGGTCGAGGAACTGCCACAGAAAGAGGTGGCCTCGCGCCTGGGCATCAGCGAGAAGACCGTGGAAAAGCATGTCGCCAAGGGAATCCGCCTGATTGCCGAACATTTCTACGGCGGTGGCGGGACGCGCGCCCGCGCGCGGCAGGCCTTGCAGGACGCAGGAAGGGAACCGGGGCATGGCCAGCAGCAGACAGATTGAACAGGCCGCGGCGGCCTGGCTCGCGCGACGCGAAAGCGACGGGTGGGCCGGGACCGACCAGGCCGGACTGGACGCGTGGCTGGCCGAATCCACCGCGCACCGGGTCGCGTTCCTGCGCCTGGAATCTGCCTGGAATGAAAGCGGCCGGCTGGCCGCGCTGGGCGCCGGACAGGCACCGGGTGCCGCGCCGCCGCGCGGACAATGGGGTGCTTCGCCGCTGGACCGCCCTGCGCCGGCGCGTGCGCCGCCGGCTTCGGCGGGCGGACCGCCGGATCTCGCCCGGCTGGTGTTCGCGCCGCGCAGACCGGAGCGCACGGCGAGCTGGCCGCGCCTGCTGGCCGCCACCTTCACCGGCGTGCTGGCGCTGGCGGGCGCGGGCCTGGGCGCGCATCACTATTTCTACGGGGTCATCGAGCAGGCCTCCTACGCCACCGCGCTGGGCGACTTGAACCGGGTACCGTTGAGTGATGGCTCCGGCGCCACGCTCAGCAGCGACAGCCGCATCGCGGTCAGCCTGTCGCGGCGCGAACGGCATATCGACCTGCAGCGCGGCGAGGCGTTCTTCGAGGCCGCCAAGGATCCGCATCGGCCGTTCGTGGTCAGCGCCGGGCCGCGCCAGGTGGTGGCGGTGGGCACGCGCTTCGCGGTGCGGCGGGACGGTCCCGATCTGCGGGTGGTGGTCACCGAGGGCACGGTGCGGCTGGAAGCCTCGCCCGATGCCGAAGGCCATCTGCAGCCGACCACCCTGTTGCCGGCCGGCAGCCTGGCCATCGCCAGCCGCAACGGCGTGGTGGTGCGCACCGGCTCGGTCGCCGACGCCGAACGCCTGGTCGACTGGCGCAGCGGCTTCGTGACCTTCCGCGATACCTCGCTGGCCGAGGCCGCGTCCGAGTTCAACCGCTACAACGCGCGCAAGATCGTGATGGGTGATCCCGCCGTCGGCGCGCTGCGGGTCGGCGGCAATTTCCGCTGGTCGAACGTGGACGCGTTCGTGCGGCTGCTGGAGCAGGGCTTCCCGGTCCGCGCCGAGACCGGTACGGACCGCATCGTCCTGCACAGCCTCTGACCCGTCCGGGGGGCGGGGGATTTCCCCGGCTCGTTCGTCCTGATAGCCAAGGGCGCCTTCCCGTGCGCCCATGGGGAGAGCCATCCAATGCGGTCGTCGTTGCGTGTCCTGTTGTTGAGCCTGGCCTGTTCAGCCGCACTGAGTGCGCAGGCGCAGAATTCCAAACCCGCGCAGGTCAACATCCCCGCCGGGGATCTGGTGGCGGCGCTGGATACGCTGGCGCGTCAATCCGGCACCCAGTTCGTGTACCGCGCCGACCAGCTCAAGGGCCTGCGCACCCAGGGCGTGCAAGGCAATCTCCCGGCCGACCAGGCGCTGGATCGCGTGCTCAGCGGCAGCGGCCACGTCGCCCGCCGCGACGCCGCCTCCGGCGCGGTGGTGATCGTCCGCCAGGATGCCCCGCCGCGCCCGGCGCCCGCCGCCCGCCCTACTCCGGCTCCCACCGGCCAGTCCGCTGAGGCCGCCGAGGAGCCCGTCACCCAACTCGAGAACGTGCAGGTCACCGGTTCGCGCATCCCGCGCGCGCAGATCGAGGGTCCGGCCCCGATCACCGTGGTCACCGCCGAGCAGATCCAGTCCGCCGGCTTCACCTCCGTGCCGGACGTGCTGCGCTCGCTCAGCCAGAACAGCGGCAGCGTGCAGGGCCAGCAGAACACCACCAGCGCCCAGTCCACTCCCGGCGCGCAGGCGGTCGACCTGCGCGGCCTTGGCCCGAACCATACCCTGGTGCTGATCAACGGCCGCCGCATCGCCGACTTTCCGCTGCCTCTCAACGGCCGCAGCAACTTCACCGACATCGGCAACATCCCGCTCGGCATGATCGATCGTATCGAAGTGCTGACCGGCAGCGCCTCGGCGGTGTACGGCTCCGACGCGATGGCCGGCGTGATCAACTTCATCCTCAAGAAGTCCACCGACGGCACCACCATCGACTACCGCTACGGCGACACCAGCCGCGGCGGCGGCGAGTCGCACAAGCTGACCCTGACCACCGGTTTCGAGCGCGGCGAGTTCAGCGGCATCGTCGGCGTGGAGTTCCTCAACAAGCGCCCGCTCTGGGGCTACGAGCGCAGCGTCCAGGATTCGACCCTGGATGCGCCGACCTCGCGCCGCCGGTTGCCGCGCCTGACCGCGCAGCTCTACAACTGGGACGATGACGTCAACATCGCCCCGGCGGACGGTTGCGCGGCGATGGCCGGCCTCAACCAGGGCACCACCGTGCTGGCCGAGGACCGTTTCGGCGAGCCGTACTGCGGCAGCGAGCGCGCCATCGCGTATCGCACCATCCAGAACGAGCGCAAGGGCTACAACGCTTACGGTTCGTTCGAGTACCGCTTCTCCGACACGCTGTCCTGGTTCGCCGATGTCCAGTTGGGCCGCCAGGAGGTCAAGCTGCTGACCGGTACCAATGGCAACGACGTGGTGAGCGATGTCATGGGTTGGGAGTTCCACGACCCGGCTTCGACCGACAACAACGACAAGGTCTTCTACAACGCCGTCACCGGCCGACGTGAAGTCTGGTCGCGCCAGTTCAGCCCGGAGGAAATCGGCGGCCTGCGCAACCGCATGAACACCACCACCCAGAAGACCCTCGCGGTGACCACCGGCCTGCAAGGCGCTTTCGGCGAGGCCTGGAACTGGGAAGCGGCGTACAACCATTCGCAGTACAAGGCCGACGTGGGCATGCCGCGCATCTGGGCCGAAGCGGCCAACCGCCTGTTCCTGGGCGAACGCCAGGGTTACGACGCCGACGGCTACGCAATCTACAGCCCGGATCCGGCGCGCCTGTTCACCCCGCTCACCCAGGCCGAGTTCGCCAGCATCGCGGCGATGTCCACCTTCCGTCCGAAGGCCGAGAACGACAACCTGAGCTTCACCCTGGACACGCCGTCGCTGTTCACCCTGCCGGCCGGCGACGTCGGTTTCGCCGCCGCGATCGAGTACGGCCGGCAGTCGTACGAGATCAATCCCGATCCGTACGCGCTGACCGCCGACGCCTACTATGGCCCGCGCTACGGCGACGGCGAGGGCGACCGCGATCGCTGGAGCGTGGCGGGCGAATTCCGCCTGCCGCTGCTGTCCTCGCTGCAGGCCAGCCTGGCCGGCCGCTATGACCGCTACGAATACGGCAACAAGAATCCGGGCAAGTTCACCTACAGCGCCGGCCTGGAATGGCGCCCGTTCGACACACTGCTGGTGCGCGGCTCCTACGGCACGGGCTTCCGGGCGCCGGACATGCACTACCTGTTCGCCGGCGATGACTACTACCGCACCCTGTCGACCGACTACTTCCAGTGCCGGACCGACGAGCCTGGCTTCAGCGACGGCGACTGCTACGACGACGGCACCTGGGACATCAACACCTTCGACGTCTACACCGGCAACATGGACCTGGACGTGGAAACCAGCAAGTCGTTCACCGCCGGATTCGTGTGGTCGCCGGTGTCCTACTTCGACCTGGCCGTGGACTACTACAAGATCGAGGTGTCCAACCAGGTGCAGACGCAGAGCCGCGAACTGCTGCGCTCGACCGAGGCCGACTGCCGCCTGGGCGTGACCGACTCCGGCGCGTCGGTCGACATCAATTCGCCCACCTGCGTGGACGCGCTCTCGCGCGTCATCCGCGACCAGGACGGCTTCATCACCAGCGTGCACTTCAGCCCGATCAACATCGCCAAGGAGGAAACCTCGGGCGTCGACGTGACCGCCAACTACCGCCTGTTGACCGCCAGCGCCGGCGACTTCGTGTTCCGCGCCAACTACAACTGGACCCATCGCCACACCCGCCAGCTGTATCCGGGCGATCCGACCGAGGACATGCTGGACGTGAGCTTCGCGGACACCACGCTGCCGCGCAACAAGGGCAACGTCGGCGTGAGCTGGGACAAGGGCGCGTTCGGGGCCAGCCTGTTCGGCAACTACGTGGGCCGCGTGGCCAACTACAACAACGATGCCTGGACAGAATCGACCTGGCGCTTCAATGCCGGCGCGCGCTACGACGTGACCGATCACCTGCGCATCTCGCTGTCGATCAACAACCTGTTCGACAAGATGCCACCGCGCGACGCCACCTGGGCGAACTATCCGTACTACGACACCTCGTGGTTCGATTCGTTCGGCCGCAGCTACTACCTGCAGTTCACCTGGAAGCTGGGCGGATCGGCGCTGTAAGCCAGCCACCAGTTCCGGATCGCAACATGGAAAACCCGCCTCACGGCGGGTTTTCTTTCGGGTTCATTCCGGCGGACGCATCATCCGCGGGCCATCACATCGTCCCGCGGTTCTTGCCTTGCCAGGGCCGGTACCAGGCGCGGATCGCGGCCATGTCGACCTCGGCATCGCCAGTGGGGTAATAGACATCGCCAATGCCGATGGTTTTTTCGGGGTAATGGAAATAGGCCATCAGGATCGGCACCTGCGCCTGATGGGCGATCTTCAGGAAACCACCCTTCCACTTCTCCACCCGCTTGCGGGTGCCCTCGGGAGTCAGCGCGAACCACATCCGCTCCGACTCGCGGATCATCCGCACCGCCTGCTCCACCGTGCCCTGCGGCGAACTGCGATCCACCGGTACCACGCCGAGCTTGCGCAACAGCGGCGACAGCGGCCACCAGAATAGTTGCGCCTTGCCCAGCACGCGCACCTTGAAGCCCATCGCGATCTTCGCCGCCATGCCCCAGATGCCATCCCAGTTGGACGAATGCGGCGCCACGATCAGGACCAGCTTGGGGATGTCCGGCAACGTACCCACCACCTTCCAGCCGAAGGTGCGCAGGAAGGTGCGCCCCATCCAGCGGGTGAACCGGTTGGGCGGCACCTGCGGCATGTTCGGCGGAATGGCGGGGATGACGTCCTGGGCGTCGCTCAATCGATTACTCCCAATGGCTCTTCTGCGAACGGCCGCGCTTGACTTCGCTGCGCTCGCGCTTGGCGTCCAGGCGCCGGGCCTTGGCCGCGCGCGATGGCTTGGTGGCGATGCGGGGCCGGGGCACGTGCATCGCCGCGGCGATGAACGCGGCCAGGCGCTCGCGGGCGTCCTGCCGGTTGCGATCCTGGGTGCGGAAACGCTGGGCGTCGATGACCAGCACGCCCTCGTCGGTCAGGCGCCGGTCGCGGCGGGCCAGCAGGCGTTCGCGTAGGGGTTCGGGCAACGACGGCGACCGCGCCACGTCGAACCGCAGTTCGACCGCGGTGGCCACCTTGTTGACGTTCTGCCCGCCCGCGCCGCTGGCGCGCACGAACCGTTCCACCAGTTCGTCGTCCGGAATCGCCAGCGTGGGCGTGATGTCGAGTCGTCCGCTCCCCATGCGCGGATTGTAGTGGAGGTCGCGTACCGCCCGCATGACAGCGGGGCGGCCGGCGCACGCGATTTAACGCCTCGTTTACTTCCGCCTCGGCACCATGCAGACCCTCTGTTTTCCGTATGGACGCCCGATGAAGAAGATGCCGCTGTTTTCGCGCCTGGTCATGATCGCGGGGCTGGCGCTGGGGGCCGGCACCGCCTGGGCGGCGGAACCTTCGGATGCGGACATCGAGAAACTGCTGCAGGCCTCGCGTGCCGAGAGCATGCTCAACGCGATCATCCCGCAGATGGAAACCATGCAGCGCCAGCAGTTCGACCAGCTGATGGCCGGCAAGGAGCTGACCGCGGAGCAGCGCGCCGAAGCCGACCGGATCATGGCCAAGACCAACGAGATCATGCGCAAGGCACTGTCCTGGCAGGAAATGCGGCCGCTGTACGTGGATGTCTACAAGAAGACCTTCACCCGCGAGGACGTGCGCGCGATCACCAAGTTCTACGAGAGCCCGGCCGGCCGCAGCCTGCTCGACAAGACGCCCGCGCTGATGCAGAACCTGATGGGCGCCATCCAGCAGAAGATGGTCCCGATGATGGAAGAGCTGCAGGCCGAGATCCAGAACGTCACCCCGGCTCCGGTACCCGCCCCGCCGGTCACCCCGTCGCAGCCGCGCCGCAAGAAAAAGCGCTGACGTAGAGCGGAGCTTGCTCCGCTGCGCGCGCCCCGGGCAACGCGAACATCCAGATATCCCGCCAGCGGAGCAAGCTCCGCTCTACGCCAGCAGGGGATCCGGGGGGAGCTGCGCGAGCGGGGGCAGGCGCCAGTCGATCGGGGCCTGGCCGCGTTCCTGCAGGTAGCGGTTGGCCGCGGAGAAGTGGCCGCAGCCAAGGAAGCCCCGGTGCGCCGACAGCGGCGAGGGATGCGGCGCGCGCAGCACGCGGTGCCGGCGCGCGTCGATGACCTTGCCCTTGGCCTGCGCATAGCTGCCCCACAGCAGGAACACCAGGCCTTCGCGCTCGCGCGCCAGGGTCTCGATGACGTGATCGGTGAAGCCTTCCCAGCCCTTGCCCTGATGGGCGCCCGCGCGTGACTCCTCCACCGTCAGCACCGCGTTGAGCAGCAGCACGCCCTGCCGCGCCCACGGCAGCAGGCAGCCGTGATCCGGTGGCGCGATGCCCAGATCGCTCTGGATTTCCTTGTAGATGTTGACCAGCGACGGTGGCACCGGCACGCCCGGACGCACCGAGAAGCACAACCCATGCGCCTGCCCCGGCCCGTGATACGGATCCTGGCCCAGGATCACCACCTTGGCGGCGTCGAACGGCGTCGCCTCGAACGCGGAGAAAATCTGCGGACCCGGCGGATAGATGCGCGCCCCGGCCACCTTGCGCTGGCGCAGGAACTCCGACAGCGCCTGCATCTCCGGCCGCAGCAACCAGTCGCCGACATGCTGTTTCCAGGAGGGTTCGAGCTTGATGCGGTCGGGGTCGGACATTTAGCGAAGGGATTCGGGAGTGGGGATTCGGGATTGGCATGGTACCCAACACGCCCCTCGCCGTTGCCAATCCCCAATCACGAATCCCCAATCCCGGCCCTCAACGCCCTTCCATCCGCGCCAACCGCAGCTGGAACAACACCTTGGTGACCAGCAGACGTTCCTCGATCGGTTTGAGCACCAGATCATTCGCACCGGCCTGCAGCAGCACGGCCTGGTTGTCGCGATTGCTGTCGCCGGTCATCACCAGGATGGGCAGGCGGCGCTTGCCGTAGGCGAAGTCGATGCGGATCCGCTGCACCACGTCGCGGCCGCTGAGTTCGCCCTTCAGGGTCACGTCGGTCAGTACCAGGTCGAAGCGGTGGGTCGAAAGGCCGAGCGATTCGGCGGTGAGCAGGGCGAAGGCATCCTCGGCGCGCAGCACGTGCACCACGTTGAGCGATTGCCGTTCCAGCATGCGCTTGGTGGTCTCCGCGACCACCCGGCTGTCTTCCACGTACAGGATGGTCGCACCGGGAATCGGCTCGGGCTGCACGTAGCCGCGGATGAAGGCGGCCAGCGCCTCGTGTCCCAGCGACTTGTCGAAATAGTCGGTGACGTATTCGTTGAAGCGGCGTTCTTCCAGGTGCTGCTGGGCGTCGCCGGACACCACGATCACCGGCACGTAGGCCTGGCCGGACGCTTCGCGCACGCTGCGCGCGATTTCCATGCCGTCACCGTCACGCAGCGCAAGCGCGGTGGTGACCAGGTGGATCTCGCCCTCGGCCAGCGCCCTGCGTGCCTCGGCGAGGCTGGCGCAGCCGATCACGTTGACGCCGGGCAGGTCCCGTTCGAGCACGTCGGCGATGAGCTTGCGCACCAGCTTGGAACCGTCGACCACCATCACCCGGGGGGCGTCGCTGATGAGGTGCCGGAGCGCGTCGGACATGCGGGCGGGTCAGGTGGTGGTCGGGCGAGTCTGCCGCAAGAAGTGTCCGGTCACCAGCCATGCGCCCAGCCAGCCGATCACTGTTGCCCCGGCCAGCACGGCGACGGCGCGCAACGGATCCAGTCCGGCCAGGGCGAAGCGGCTGCCGTAGCTCTGCGCCAGCGCGGTCAGCGAAGGCTGCAGGGCGGCGCCGGCGGCCACCAGCAGGCCCAGCGCCAGGGCGCCGGCGACCAGCCCGTACCAGGCGCCCAGGTAGATGAAGGGACGGCGGATGAAGCCGTCGCTGGCGCCCAGCAGCTGCAGCACGCCGATTTCCTCGCGCCGCGACTGGATGTCCAGCCGGACCGTATTGCCGACCACCAGCAGCGCGCCGATACCGAACAGCACGGCCAGCACCCAGACCAGGCGTTCGCCGAAACCGAGCCAGCCGCGCAGGCGGTCGCGCCATTGCGCGTCGTGCTGGATCAGATCGGCTTCGGGCAGGCGTTCGAGCATCGCCACCAGCCCGGTCTCGTCGCCGCGCGGGGTCACCTGCAGCAGGGTCGGCAGCGGATTGCCCTCCAGCGCGTCCAGGCTGGCGCCCAGGCCGCTGCGCTCGCGAAACTCGGCCAGCCCCTGCTCGGGCGTGCGCAATTCCACCTTGGCCACGTCGGCGCGGCCGCCCAGCTGGACCGCCAGCACCCGCGCGCGCGGCTCCGGCACGTCGAGCTTGAGGAAAACGTCGATGCCGCGCGATTCACTGACATCGCCGGCGAACTGCTCGACATTGGTCAACGCCAGCCACAGGCCCAGTGGCAGCACGAACGCCACCGCCATCACCCCGATGGTGAGCAGGGTGGCCCACGGCCGCCGCACCAGCCGGCCCAGGCTGGAGACGAAGCTGTAGAGATGCTGGTCCAGCCAGATGCCGAAGCCCGAGCGCGGACGCGAGAAGCGGTTGCTGTCGTTCATTCGGCCAGATCCGCGGGCGAGATGTCGTCGACCAGCTGGCCGTGGTCCAGCACCAGCACGCGCTTGCGCATGCGCTTGAGCAGGGCCAGATCGTGGCTCACCACCAGCACGCTGGTGCCGCGTTCGGGCATGGAGGCGAACAGTTCCATGATTTCCGCGGCCAGGGTCGGATCGAGATTGCCGGTCGGTTCGTCGGCTACCAGCAGCTTGGGCTCGGCGACGATCGCCCGGGCGATGCCCACGCGCTGTTGTTCACCGGCCGACAGCTGGGTCGGCAGCGCCTTCTCGCGATGGCCCAGGCCGAGCCGGGCGAGCACTTCGCGGACCCGCTTCTGCACGTCGGCGCGCCGCTCGCCGCGCAGGATCAGCGGCAGCGAGACGTTCTCCATGATCGTGCGATCGGTCAGCAGGCGATGGTCCTGGTGGACCGCGCCGACCTCGCGGCGATGCAGCGGTATGCGTCCGCCGCGCACCTTCAGCAGGTTGCGGCCGGCGAACACCACCGCGCCGCGGCTCGGCCGTTCGCTCAGGTGGATCAGCTTGAGCAGCGTGCTCTTGCCGGCGCCGGAATGGCCGGTGACGAACAGCATCTCGCCCTCGGCCACTTCGAAGCTGACCTCCGACAGGGCGGTGTGCCCGCCGGGATACTGCTTGCTGACGTTTTCGAATCGAAGCACGCTCATGCGGCGATTATGCCGGAGCGCCCAACGCGGAAGCGATGCCCGCGTGGCGCCGGCATCGACGCGGAGGCGATGCCGGGCACCGGGTCGGCGTCAGCCGCCGACCAGCGACTTCAACTTGCGGCCCAGGCGGCTGAAGAACGACGGCTTGTCGTGCTTGCCGGCGACGGGCGCGTTCGCGGCGGGCTTGCCAGCGGCAGGCGCGGACGTGGACGCGGCGATGCCGGCGTCGGCGTTCTCCACCGGACGGCCATGACGGCGGCGGCGGCGCTTGCGCGGACCGCGTTCGCCCTCGGCGCGCTCCGGATGCGGGGCGCGCTCGCCCTCGGGACGCAGCGGGCGCTCGGCGGGTGCCGGCGTGGCGGCCGGGTTGTCCGCACGCGGCGGACGCGGGCTGCGCGGCTTGCGTTCGCCCTGCCCGCCTTCGCGGCGTTCACCCCGGCCACGCCCACCGCCACTGCCACTGCCGCCACCGCTGCGGCGGCCACCACCGCCACGGCGCTGTTCCTCGGCGCTGCGCTGTTCGCGCGCCTCGCGGAAGATCTGGCCGATACTCTCGCCTTCCTCGCCCTCGCCGCCTTCCACCGGCGCGCGTTCGGGACGCGGCAGCGCGGTCAGCAGTTCGGCGGAGACCGCTTCGACCGGAATCTTCTGCTCGATGTACGCCTCGATATCGGGCAGAGACATCGCGTAGCGCTCGCAGGCGAAGCTGATCGCGTCGCCTTCCGCGCCCAGGCGGGCGGTGCGGCCGATGCGGTGGACATAGTCCTCGGCATCGAACGGCAGGTCGTAGTTGTAGACGTGCGAGACGCCGTCGATGTGCAGGCCGCGCGCGGCCACGTCGGTGGCGACCAGGATTTCCAGCTGGCCCTTCTGGAAGCGGTTGAGCAAGGTCTCGCGCTTCTTCTGCGGAACATCGCCGGACAGCACGCCGACCCGGTAGCCGGCGCGCTCCAGCGCGCGCGCGACCCGCTCGACGAACGCCTTGGTGTTGACGAACACCATGGTGCGCGCGCCTTCGCTGCGCGACAGCAGGCCCAGCAGCAGCGGGATCTTCTCCTCGTCGGCCGGGAAGTACATGCGCTGGCGCACCCGCGCGGCGGTGACCGTCTCGGCCTCCACCACCAGCTTCTCGGGCTCGTTCATGTGCTCGTAGGCCAGCTCCAGCACGCGATGGCTGAGGGTGGCGCTGAACAGCAGGGTCTGGCGCTCGGTGCGGATCGGCATCCGCCGCAGCAGGAACCGGATGTCCTTGATGAAGCCCAGGTCGAACATGCGGTCGGCCTCGTCCAGCACGCAGACCTCGCAGGCGTGCAGGGAGACGACCTTGTGCTGCTTGACGTAGTCGATCAGGCGGCCGGGGGTGGCGATGATCACGTCCACGCCCTGCTGCAGCAGCTCGCGCTGCTTGTCGTAGTCCACGCCGCCGTACACCAGCGCGAAGCGCAGGCCCAGGTCGGCGCCGAACTTCACCGCGTCCTTGTGGATCTGGATGGCCAGCTCGCGGGTCGGCGCCAGGATCAGCGCGCGCGGGTCTTCCGGCTTGCGCTCGGCCAGGGCCGGCCGCGACAGCAGGCGATTCATCACCGCCACCAGGAACGCCAGGGTCTTGCCGGTGCCGGTCTGGGCCTGGCCGGCGACATCGCGTCCGGCCAGCGCCACCGGCAGGGTCAGCGCCTGAATGGGGGTGCAGCGTGAAAAACCGGCGTTCTCCAACCCGGCCAGGAGGACCGGATGCAGGTCGAACGAGGTAAAAGTAATGTCGGTTAAAGGTTTGTCGCTCATGCTTTCTTCTTTGCGCCGCAGTGTTCCGTTGGCGCGACTGATATAGGGACTGCTCGTGCTTGCATCGCCGTCGGCGGCGTCGCAAACTGCGCCCCCAAAGCCGGATCGCGCGGCCGCCAGGAATGACTTGATCTGGCCGCGGAACGCCCCAGTTTACCCCAAAGAGGTGGCCGTCCCCGGCCTCCCATCCGTCCGCGGCCCGCCGCGGCTCCGCAGGAGAACCCAGTGAGCGAAAAAGTAACCCATGTCGGCGACGCCGATTTCGAGGCCGCCGTTCTGCAATCCGGTGAACCGGTCCTGGTCGATTTCTGGGCCGAATGGTGCGGTCCGTGCAAGATGATCGCCCCGGTCCTGGACGAACTGGCCGAGACCTATGACGGCCGCCTGAAGGTGGTCAAGCTCAACGTGGACGAGAACCGCGCCACCGCCATCAAGTACCACGTCCGCAACATCCCGCTGCTGCTGCTGTTCAAGGACGGCCAGGTCCAGGCGACCCAGGTCGGCGCGGTCGGCAAGGGTCAGCTGACCCAGATGATCGACAAGACGCTCGGCGCCCAGACCGCCTGAGCCGGTCCGGCCGGGCGCCCCGGCTGAACCCGTGCGAACCCGCTGCGGCCCGGCGCTTGCCGTCGCCGCAGCGCGGTGCTAGTGTCCGCACATCCGGCGCCTTTTCTGCGCCGCACCCTTCTGAGTCACCCACACTCCTTCACCCGCCGCCGCGCGTTCGAGCCGGCGCTCGCCATAGCGAGGAATCGCACTTTGTCCGACAGCAGCAACGAAACCGGCGCCCCCGCCGAGAAGCGCGTGCGTAAGCCGCGCGTCGCCAAATCCGCCCCCGAAGCCGCCAGCGCGGCTCCTCCGGCCGAAGCGCCGGCCCCCGCGCCCCCGCCGCCCGCTCCGGCTCCTGCCGTCGAAGCGCCGCGCGCCGCCGCGCCCGCCCAGCCGGAAGGCGCCGCCGACACCGGCGGCGGCCAGCAGCAGGGCCAGGGGGATGGCGAGCCGCGCGACCAGCGCGACGGCAACCGCTTCAACAACAACAACAACCGCCGCGACCGCTTCCGCAACCGCCGTGACCGCGAGCGCGGCCGCGACCGCTACAACGACGGCATGCCCGGCGACGGCAACGGCGGCAACGAGAATTACGTCCCGCGCCAGATGCCGAGCGTCCCGGACGGCTTCCCGCAGTACTCGCTGGGCGACCTCAAGCGTATGCCGGCGCCCAAGCTGCTGGAAATCGCCGAGCAGCTGAACATCCAGGAAGGCGTGGCCCGCGCCCGCAAGCAGGACGTCATCTTCGCCCTGCTGAAGGTGCTGACCCGCCACGGCGAAGGCGTGGCCGCCGACGGCGTGCTGGAAATCCTGCCGGACGGCTTCGGCTTCCTGCGCGCGGCCGAGGCCAGCTACCTGGCCGGCCCGGACGACGTCTACATCAGCCCCAGCCAGATCCGCCGCTTCAACCTGCGCACCGGCGACCACCTGTCCGGCCGCATCCGCTTCCCGAAGGACGGCGAGCGCTACTTCGCGCTGTCGACCATCGACACCATCAACGGCGAGCCGCTGGAAGCGTCGAAGAACAAGGTGCTGTTCGAGAACCTGACCCCGCTGTTCCCGCGTCGCCGCTTCACCCTGGAGCGTGGCAACGGTTCGTCGGAAGACATCGCCGGCCGCATCCTCGACCTGATGGCGCCGCAGGGCAAGGGCCAGCGCGCGCTGATCGTGTCGCCGCCCAAGGCCGGCAAGACGATCATGATGCAGCAGATCGCCACCGCCATCACCACCAACCACCCGGACGTGCACCTGATCGTGCTGCTGGTGGACGAGCGTCCGGAAGAAGTCACCGAGATGCAGCGCACCGTGCGCGGTGAAGTGGTGTCGTCGACCTTCGACGAGCCCGCCGCCCGCCACGTGCAGGTCGCCGAGATGGTGATCGAGCGCGCCAAGCGCCTGGTCGAGCACAAGAAGGACGTGGTGATCATGCTCGACTCGATCACCCGCCTGGCCCGCGCCTACAACAACGTCGTGCCCAGCTCCGGCAAGGTGCTGACCGGTGGCGTGGACGCCAACGCCCTGCATCGTCCGAAGCGCTTCTTCGGCGCCGCGCGCAACGTCGAGGAAGGCGGCTCGCTGACCATCATCGCCACCGCGCTGGTCGAAACCGGCAGCAAGATGGACGAGGTGATCTACGAAGAGTTCAAGGGCACCGGCAACAGCGAAGTGCACCTGAACCGCCGCATCACCGAGAAGCGCGTCTACCCGGCCATCGACATCAACCGCTCCGGCACCCGCCGCGAGGACCTGCTGATCGAGCCGGAACTGCTGCAGAAGATCTGGATCCTGCGCAAGCTGCTCCATCCGATGGACGAAATCGCCGCGATGGAGTTCCTGCTGGACAAGATGAAGAACACCAAGTCCAACGACGAGTTCTTCGCTTCGATGAAGCGCTGAACCAACCGCAAGACGGAAACGCCGGCCCACGCCGGCGTTTCCATTTCCGGCTTCGCTTTCCTCCGATACCGCCATGGATCAACTCAACGCGATGCGCGCCTTCCGGCGGGTTGTCGAACTGGGCGGCTTCGCCCGCGCCGCCGAGGATCTGGGCGCGTCCGCGGCCGGCCTGAGCAAGCAGATCCGGCAACTGGAGGAACACCTGGGCGCGGTGTTGCTGCAGCGGACCACCCGCCGGATGAGCCTGACCGACGCCGGGCAGGCCTACTTCGCCGAATGCAGCCGGCTGCTGGACGAAATGGATCGAGTCGAGCACGCGCTGCGCGCGCAGGCCGGCCAGGTCGAGGGTCGCTTGCGGGTCAACGCACCAACCTCGTTCGGCCTGGCCGTGCTGTCGCCGCTGCTCGGGGATTTCCTGGCCCGGCATCCGCGGCTGAAGCTGGATCTGGCGCTGGACGATCGCGTGCTCGACGTGATCGGCACCGGCTTCGACGTGTCCCTGCGCGTGCGCAGCACGCTGGAGGATTCCTCGTTGATCGCGCGCCGGCTCGGCACGATCCAGCAGATGCTGTGCGCTTCGCCGGACTATCTGCAGCGGCGCGGCGTGCCGGGCACGCCGTCCGAGCTGCTCCAGCACGATGTGCTCGCCTACGCCTTGGCCGACACGCCCGACAGTTGGCAATTGCAGGGCCCCGAAGGAATGACGCGGGTGGCGCTGCCGCCGGCGCGCACCGTCGTCAACAACAGCCTGATGCTGCGCGATCTGCTGTGCGTCGGCCTCGGCATCGGCGCGCTGCCTTCGTTCCTGGCCGCGCCGGCCATCGCCGCCGGCCGTCTGCGGCGCATCCTGCCGGCCTGCGGTTATCCGCCCCGGCAGGTGTATGCGATCTATCCCACCACGCGGCACCTGCCGCCCAAGGTGCAGGTCTTCGTCGATTTCCTCGCCCAGGCGCTGCCGCCCCTGCTGGAAACCGATTCGTAACCGGCAGCGAAAACTGTCCGCACCCGCGAGGCATTTTTCGCCGCCGGCCACGCGCTCAAGCTGGGAATCCCCGGGCCGCCTGTTCCAGGCGCCCGCTCCACAAGGATTCCCGCAACATGAGTGCTTCCCTTCCCCGTCCCCTGCGTCATCTGGCCCTGTCCGCGCTGCTGGCCGCTTCCCTGTCCGCCGCCGCGAACGGCCATGCCGGCGAGGTCGGCACCAGCCCCTGGGGTCCCGGTGACGAAATCGGCCGGCTCAACCTGATCACGCCCGAGTCCCGCGCCGCGATCCTGTCGCGCGTCGATGGCCGTCGCGCCTATGACCTGGCCACCGATTACTACATCGGCATGCCCAGCTGGCAGGGCGCGGGCGATCCGCACTACCAGTTCTGGATGACCCATACGCCGCGCGGCACCGCCGTCGACGATCCGATGGGCGTGGGCGACCCGCTCAACGCCAGCACCAGCTACACCGGCACCGCGTTCTCGATGTACAGCCACACCGGCACCCACATCGACGCGCTCAACCATTTCGGCCTGCACGGCCGGATCTGGAACGGCTTCAGCGCCGACGAACACCTGGGCGATCGCGGCTGGCGCAAGGCCGGCATCGAGAAGTTCCCGAACCTGATCGCCCGCGGCGTGCTGATCGACGTCGCCGCGGCCAAGGGCGTGGAAATGCTGGCGGATCAGTACCGCATCACCCGCGCCGACCTGCAGGCGGCGCTGGCGAAGCAGAAGGTGAAACTGCAGCGCGGCGACGTCGTGCTGATCCGCACCGGCCGGATGCGCCTGTTCGACCAGCCGGATGCCTACATGGCCAATCCTCCAGGCATGAGCCTGGACGCGGCGCGCTACCTGGTCGAGGACGGCGGAGCGATGGTGGTCGGCGCCGACAACCTGAGCTTCGAGACTTTTCCCTCGCAGGAACCCGACGCCTACGTTCCGCTGCACACCTACCTGCTGGCCGAACAGGGCGTGCCGATCATCGAGCTGATCGCCCTGGACGAACTCTCGCGTGACAAGGTCTACGAGTTCGCCTTCATCGGCGGCCCGCTGAAGATCCGGGGTGGCGACGCGGCGCCGTTGCGGCCGATCGCGCTGCCGTTGCGATAGTCGCGCGCGTACCAGCGTTACCGGAACGCCCCCGTAATGCGGGCGTTCCGTACCTGCTTACGGATGGCCTCAGCCAGACAGCGGCGTGAGCAGGCGCCGGCCCTTGCCGATCTCGTAGACCTCCCCGGCCACCAGCGCATCCGGCGCGCACGCATCGTCCTGCCCCATCCAGGGCGCGCTCTGGCGAGGTCCGGGAATGTAGGCACGCCATTCGCCGTAGCCGGGTAGCTTTTCGCCCCAGAAGAGGAAGTCCACCGGTACGCGCACCTGCCAGAACGGGGCATTGGCGGTGTCGCCTTCTGTGGGCGGCTGGAATCGCCAGCGCCTGGCCGCCGTCAGCGCCGCTTCCGAAAGCCATTTGCGCATCTGCCGCATCTGGCGCTCGTTGCCGACGGTGCCCAGGTTGACCTGCTCGGCAAGCACTTCGCCGACCGAACCGTCCCGCTCCACCTTGATCACCAGGTACACGCTGCCGCGCGCGCCCATGCGCACGGCATTCTCCGGAAAACGTGGCGGCGTCATCTGGATGCTGCGAACCGAGTCGGCGCGCTGCCGGAGCTTTTCCGGATCCGCTTCGTCACCGAAGTGGCCACCGGTCAGCGTCACCCGGTAGTTGCCATCTTCGAGTCGGTTGGCCACCACCCGCAGGCTCATCCTGGCCTTGCCACGCCGCGGATGGCCATCAATCACGACCGGTTCGAACTTCCATCCGCCCGAGGCTTTGTCGATCAACTCCGCGACCGCTGCCGGCAACTTCTCCCGCTGATCGATATCGAGCCGGCCAACCGCGCCATCGGCTTCAATGATCACCCAGCCGGTCACCAGCATGCTGGCCTCGGTCTGCTTCCTGATCTCCTTGATGCTCAACTCCGCACTGGCGGCGCCGCTGATCAGCAGCGCCGCGACGCACAGGCAAGCGCGCGCGATTGCCAATGTTCCTTTCATCGCAAGTTCCTCGAATGATCCGCCATCGAGCCTAGCGGGCGAGGAAACCGCCTTCAATTAACATTGAAATTCCCGCAGGTCACGGGAAATTGCGCGAACGCCTCGGCTAACGGAGCGCCTCCGCGTCCAAGGCCAGGCAATACTCAGCCCGACAGCGGCGTGAGCAGGCGCCGGCCCTTGCCGATCTCGTAGACGCCGCCGGCCACCATGGCATCCGGAGCGTCGTCCTCGCCATGCTCCGATTGCATCCACGGCGCACTCTGGCGGTGGCCCGGAACATAAACCTCCCACCGGCCGTAGCCCGGCGCTTTCTTCTCGGGCATCTTGTAATCCACGGGCACCCGCACCAGCCAGAACGGCGCCGCCGCCTCCGCTCCTTCCGTTGGCGGCCGGAAGATCCATTTCTTCGCCACCGCCAGGGCCGACTCGGAGAACGCGTCACGGGCCTGCTGCATCAATCGCTCGTTGCCGACAAAGCCCAGATTGACCTGTTCGGCGATCACATCCGCAACCGTGCCATCGCGCGCCACCTTGACCACCAGATACACGGTGCCCTGTGCGCCCGCGCGCGCCGCGCCTCCCGGATAGGCGGGCGGCAAGAGCTTGACGCTCCGCACGGAGTCATTGCGCTTCTGGCGCTCTTCCGGACTGATCGCCTCGTCGCCGAAATGGCCGCCGCGCAGCGCCACCTGGAAGTCGCCATTCGGCAGCTTGTTGGCCACCACCCGCAAGCTCATCCGCGCCTTGCCGCGGCGCGCGACGCCATCGACCAGGATCGGTTCGAACTTCCAGCTCGCAGCGGCCTTGTCGATCAGGCCGGCTACGGCCGGTGGCAGTTTCTCGCGCTGATCGAGATCCAGTTTCGCCACCGTGCCGTCCGGCTCGATGATGACCGCGCCGGTCACCAGCATGCTGGCCTCGACCTGCGCGCGGACTTCCTTGATGCCGGCAACCGCCGTGCAGGCGATACCGAGCAGCAATGCGATCGCCAGCCATCGGCCCATTCCGCGCATTTCCATGATCATGTCGTTGCTCCTCCGCTATTCGTCCGACACCGGAACGCCTGCATATTCCCCATGACGACTCAGCCTCCTCCTTCCAGTCGCCTGAAAGGCGAATCCAATGCCACCGGACGCTGCTCGTCGCCCTGTTTCATCAGGGCCATGCATTCGGGCTTATCGACCTTCGCGTTCGCCGCCACGGTCCCGCGCAAGCGGCGTTCGAAGTGCAAGGGCATCCTCATTCGCGTCCGGACCGGCTTTCCGTCCACTTCTTCCGGCATGAAACGCAGCTGCTCCACCCAATCCTCGATGGCCTGCTGGAACAGGCGCCGGCTGCGTGCCGGCTTGAACTCGACCGTTTCCAGCGTGGCACTACCGTCGGGTTCCACCACGAACTGCACCAGCCCACTGCCGCCGGCCTGTTGCTTCACCGCTTCGACCGGGTATTGCGGCGGCGGCGACCTCCCATCCGGTCGCCACGCGCCCGGCCCGGCGCCCTTGTAGTCGATCGCCAGTTGATAGCCTTCAGACACCGGTGCGGCGCATGCGCCCAGGGTCAGGTAGGTCTTGCCTGCGCGCGGCTGTCCATCGATATCGGGCGGCACGAATCGCCACTGCATGATCTGGTTGCGGACAAAGGACGCCACCACCTCCGGTAGCTGCTCCGGAAGCTGGATATCCGTGGGACGCCCCATCGCGTCGATGCTCACCGCGGCCCGGGTCTGGAACATCAACAATTCCTGCTCCCCGGGATTGGCCGCCGATGCGACGCAGGTGCAGGCCATCAACAAGGCCGCTGTCAGTATCCGGCCACGTCGCCGTGGAAAACCCCATCGCTTCATCCTTCTTCCCCCATCCCATCCCTGTCCATGCTTGTCCCGGAAAACGCGATCAGAGCGCGGTTCCCACCACGTGCGTCTTCAGCTTCACCGAATAGTCCAGCGCCAGGACTTCGCCGTCCTTCAAGCCGGACGCATCAAACGCCTGGCGGGAAGGCGCGAGCCAGGGGATCGGTCGGGCTGGCCCTGCCGATTCGTAGTGCCAGCCCTCCCGTGGAGGGCGGTCCACATTCATCCGGTAGCTGATCGGCACGATCAGGGTGGTGTCCCCTTGCTCGTGCAGGGCCGTATCGACGGGTTCGAACGTCCAGTCGCGCGCGGCTTCCACCGACGCGGTTTCCAGCAGCGCTCCCCACTTTTCGGCCGCCTTGGCGGCAACTTTCTTGTACGGCCAGGAGGTCTGCACGGCCACGGCGTCAATCACCTTGCCCGAAGCATCGACCCTGACCGCCACCAGTACGTCGCCGCCCACGCCATTGATCGCCGCCTGCTTGGGATAGCGCGGCGGCTTCATCGAGACCGCGTCCCGATACCCCGAGAAGCGGACGTCCTCCACTTGCAATTGGAAGCCCTCGGTCACCTCTCGGGCGATCAGTGTCAGGTGAACGCGGGCCTTCGCATGGGTCGCCTTGCCGTCACGCAGCACAGGCTCGAACTTCCATTGCCGCACCGAGCGCTCGACCAGCGACTTGACCTCCGGCGTCAGCTCGGTGTCGATCCGGTAATCGAACACGGCACCGGTCGGGTCGATACCGATTTCCCCGTTTACCGGCAGCCGCAGCCCCGCATCCTGGGCCAGGACGGTCGTTGCCATGGCCCACAGGGCCAAACCCAGAATCCTTTTCATCAACCATTCTCCGGTTCGACGACCACGAAATGCGGATCCCGCCTAGAGCGCGGTCCCCACCACGGGCGTTTTCAGTTTCACCGAGTAGTCCAGCGCCAAGGCTTCGCCCTGCTTCAAGCCGGTCGCGTCGAAGGCCTGCTGTGCCGGCTCCAGCCAGGGAATGGGCCTGGCGGGTCCCGCCGATTCCTGGCGCCATCCCGCCGTGGCCAGGGGCGCGTTCACCCGAAAACTGATCGGCACCACCAGCGTGGTATCGGCCGGTTCGGATTGCGCGGGATCGCTCGGTTCGAACCGCCACTTGCGGGCGGCATCAACGGATGCCTTTTCCAGTACCTTGCCCCAATAACGCATCGCGCTTTCGCTGATCTTCTCGTACGGCCACGCGCTCTGCACCGCGGCGGCGTCAACGACCTCGCCCTGGGCGTCGACCCGCACCGCCACCAGCACATCGCCGCTGATGCCGGCCCGGGCGGCTTCCGGCGGATAGCGTGGCGGATTCATCAGCGCCGTCTTGCGATAGCCCGAGAAGCGGGCCTCCTCCACCTTCAGCTGGAATCCGCCGTCCACCTGGTGCGCGATCAGGGTCAGGTGCATGCGCGCCTTGGCGTGGGTGGCGACACCGCCACGCAATACCGGTTCGAACTTCCATTGCCGGACCGAACGCTCCACCAACGCCTTGACCTCGGGCGTCAGTTCGGAGTCGATGCGATAGTCGAATACGGAACCCGCCGGGTCGATGCCGATTTCCCCGTTCACCGGCATCCGCAGCTCCGCGGTCTGGGTCTGTGTCTGTGCCTGGGCCAGGGCGGCCAGCAGCCACAGTGCGATTCCCCAAATCCCCTTCATCTCCCGCTCCCTGGATGAACCGTCGCCGAGCCTAGCGCGGACGTTGGCCGGCTTCAATCGCCGCGGCCGGCCCGGGTCGCGGGGGCTGCCTGCATAATGTCCTTCGACCCCGAGGTGAATGCATGCACGGTAGCGGCCTGGAACTGACGTTGGTGTTTCTGCTGGCCGCGGTCATAGCGGTACCGGTGTTCAAGCGGCTGGGCATCGGCGCGGTGCTGGCCTACCTGGTCGCCGGCGTGGTGCTGGGGCCGGACGGCATGGCGCTGGTGCGCGATGCGGACCGGGTCCTGGACGCGGCGGAAATCGGCGTGGTGATGATGCTGTTCGTCATCGGCCTGGAATTGTCGCCGTCGCGCCTGCGGGTGATGCGCAAGCCTGTGTTCGGCGCCGGTGGCCTGCAGGTCCTGCTCACCGCGCTGGCGCTGGGCGGCATCGCCCTGCTGGCCGAGCACCACTGGAAAACCTCGCTGGTGATCGGCCTGGGACTGGCGCTGTCCTCGACCGCGGTCAGCCTGCAGTTGCTGTCCGAGCGCAAGGAACTGACCAGCGAGCACGGCCGGCTCGGCTTCGCCATCCTGCTGTTCCAGGATCTGGTGGCGATTCCGTTGCTGGCGGCGATTCCGCTGCTGGGCGGAGCCAAGAACGAGACCCTGACCTGGACCATGGTGTTCCAGGCCATCGGTGCGATGGCGATCGTCATTTTCGGCGGGCGACTGCTCCTGCGGCACATGTTCCGGGTGGTGGCACGCACGCGGATGCCGGAAGTGTTCACCGCCAGCGCGCTGCTGGTGGTGCTGGGCACGGCCTGGTTCATGCAGCTGGCCGGGCTGAGCGCGGGCCTGGGCGCATTCCTGGCCGGCGTGCTGCTGTCGGATTCGGAATTCCGGCACGAGCTGGAATCGCAGATCGAACCCTTCAAGGGCCTGCTGCTGGGCCTGTTCTTCATCGCCGTGGGCATGGACATCGATCTGGATCGGGTGGTCGCCGAACCGCAGATCATCAGCGCCGGCGTGCTGGTGCTGTTGCTGGTGAAGTTCGGCATCCTCTTCCTGCTCGGCCTGTGGCCTGGCCGGCTGGGCGTGCGCGGCGCGCTGATGCTGGGCGGCGCGCTGTGGCTGGGCGGCGAGTTCGCGTTCGTGGTGTTCAACGAAGCCGCGCGCGTGAAGCTGCTGGACGCCGACGTGCGGGATCGCCTGGTCGCCATCGTGGGTGTATCGATGGCGCTGACCCCGCTGCTGATGATGGGCATCTCGCGCTGGGTTTCGGGCATCGCCCGGCCCGTGCAGGACACGCGCGCCTTCGACGACATCCCGGATCAGACCCCGCAGGTTCTGATTGCCGGCATGGGCCGGTTTGGCCAGATCGTGGCGCGCGTGCTCACTTCGCAGCGGATCCCGTTCGTCGCCCTCGAACACAGCCCGGAGACGGTGGACACGCTGCGCCGGTTCGGCGGCGCGCGCATCTACTACGGCGATCCCACTCGCCCCGATCTGTTGCGTTCGGCCGGCGCGCAGCACGTCAAGGTGTTCGTGATCGCGATGGACGATCCGGACACCAACATCAAGGCGGTTCGGCTGATCCGCCGCATGTATCCGAACGCCAAGGTGCTGGCGCGCGCGCGCAACCGCCAGCACGCGTGGCGGCTGATGGATCTGAGCACCGAACCATTCCGCGAGACGCTGGGCACGAGCCTGGAAATGGCCGAGCAGACGCTGGTGGCGCTGGGGCGTTCGCCCGAGGCGGCGGCCCAGCAGGCCCGGCGTTTCCGCGAGCACGACGAGAAGCTGCTGCGCGCGCAGTACCTGGTCTACGACGATGACGCGGCGGTCGTGCAGACCGCGCGCGACGCCGTCGGCGATCTGGAGAAACTGTTCGAGGCCGATGCCAGCGACGAGGATACCGGCGCCACGGATGCCGCGCCGCGCGCGACCTGAGGGACACGCGGGAGCGGCGGGGCGACGGGCTTCAGCCGCCGGGTTCGCGCAGGAAACGCGCCATCGAGGCACCGGGCGCCACCGGCACGAACTCGCCGGCCACGTCGACGAAACCGCGCATCACCGCGATCTCGCGCGGGGTGCGGTTCAGGGCATCGCGCAAATCCGGATCCGCACCCGCGCGCAGCAAGCGCTGCACCACCCGCAACAGGCCATGCAGCGCGGCCAGGTGCAGCGGACCGAAACCGCGCGGATCCTGGGTTTCCAGGGAAACCTCCTCATCGAGCAGGCGCTCGACCCCGGCCAGCACGACCTCCTCGTCGCAGGCGGTGCCCGGTTCGGCGCGCGCCCCCAGCAACAGCAGCAGCGGTGTGACCGAACCGGCGGCGACCTGATCGGGTTCGGCGCCGGACAGCAGCAGGGTGTCGAACAGCGCGACCAGCCGTGGCTTGTCGCGCGAGGTGAAACCGTACAGGGCGGCGCAATGCAGCGGCGTCAGGCCCTGCGCATCGCCGGCATGCACGTTCGCGCCCGCGGTCAGCAGGCGCGCGACGATGTCCGGCAGTCCCAGCGCGGCCGCCAGCATCAGCACGGTGACGCCGCCCGGCAGGCGGTGTTCCAGTGCGGCGCCGGCCTGCAGCAGCAGCGCCACGATCTCGGCCTGGCGCATGCTCACCGCCGCCGACAACGGGGTGGCGCCGGTGTTCGCCGCGTTCTGCGGATCCGCGCCGCGCGCCAGCAGCAGTTCCACAGCAGCGCGATGACCGCCGCCGGCCGCGCGCAGCAGCGCGGTGCAGCCCTGCGCGTCCGGAGAATCCACCGCGAATCCCAGATCCAGCAAGCGGCGCACCGCGTCGGCGTCGCCGACCATCGCCGCCGCCGGCAGATCGGCGGGCCGCAGCGCGCGGCGCGGCAACGCCCAACCACGCCAGTCCAGCCAGTCGGCCAGATCGCGGCGGCCGCTGGCCAGGGCCACGCCCAGCGGGGTCTGGCCATCGGCGGCGCGCGAATCCGGGCATGCGCCCTTGGCGATCAGTTGGCGCAACGCGAGTTCGCGGCCCAGCGCCGCGGCCAGGTGCAACGCGGTCATGCCGTGGCTGTCGCGGGCTTCGCGATCCACGCCGATATCCAGCAGCCGGTCCAGCAGTCGCGACCAGCCCAGTCGCACCGCCAGCGCCAGCGGCGGATCTCCCAGCGGCGAGGCCGCGAAGGGATCGGCGCCGCGTTCCAGCAGGTCGCAGGCGAACTGCTCCAGCCCGCGCCCGATCTGTTCGCCACGCGCGCAGGCGTCGAGGAAGCGCGCCAGTCCGCCGGCCCCCGCCGGGGACGCGGCGCGGCGCAGCAGGACCTGCACCGAGGCCATGGCCTCGCCGCCACGCGACAGCAGCGCGAACAGCGGCGTGTCGCCGGCCGGATCCAACGCATCGGCGTCCGCGCCCTGCGCCAGCAGCCATTCCAGGCGTTGCGGCGAAAGCGCGATCTCGGGGTCGTGCAGCAGCGCACCCAGCTCCTGGCGCGATGCCAGCCGCGCCAGCGGCGCCAGTTCGCCGCGCGGGCGATCCGCGTGCAGCCCATCGCGCAGCAGCGCGATCGGCGCGCGATCCGGCGGCGGCTGGTCGTCGTCGCCGGCACTTACCGCCGACGGCAGCGGATAGGCGGCATCCAGCGCGGACACGATCGCCCAGCGGCCCGCCTCGGCGGCGAGATCCACCGCGCGCCGGCCCTGCGCATCGGGCTGATCCGCCGCCACGCCCAGGTCCAGCAGGCGCCGGATCAACGCCGGCGAGGCATTCTCGGAGGCGCAGGCCACGCGAACCGCGTTGCGCTGTTCGGTGTCGCTCACGGTCACGTCCACGCCCGCTTCGGCCAGTCGCTCCAGCACCGCGATGCGGCCGCCACGCGCGGCTTCCAGCCACGGCGTGCGCCCCTGTGCATCGTGGGCATGCACATCGGCGCCCGCGGCCAGCAGCGTGTTGACGATGTCGATATGGCCGGCGAGCGCGGCTTCGTGCAGCGCGCTGCGGCGCTCACCGTCGCGGGTGTCGACCTTGGCGCGGTGCTTGAGCAGCAACTGCACGCCGGCGGGGTCGTCTTCCTCGGTGGCGGCGGCGGCCAGCAGCACCGGTTGCCCGCCGGCCGGTTCGGGACGCGCGCCACGCTCGAGCAGGAACTTGGCCAGGCGCCAGTTGCCGGCCACGCAGGCCACGCCCAGCGGACTCAGGCCATCCTGGTTGATGGCATCGATCTCGGCGGCGGCATCGCGCAACAGGGCGACCACGCCGGGATCGGAACTGCGCGCGGCATGATGCAGCGGGGTGTTGCCTTCGCCATCGGCGACCCGCGGATCGGCGCCGTTGGCCAGCAGGGTGGTCACCGCGTCGGGACGGCCATGCCAGCTGTCGCGGGTGGCGGCCAGCAGCGGGGTCATGCCGGCGTGGGCGTGGTTGAGATCCACGCCATGGCCGATCAGGGTGCGCAGCAGGCGCAGATCCGGCAGCACCGCGGCCAGCACCGGCAGGCTGCGCTGATCGCGCGAGGACGGCGCCGGCAGCGCATGCGGATCGGCGCCGGCTTCCAGCAGTTCGAGCGCGCGATCGACCCGGCCGCCGCGGGCGGCGTCGAACAGGGCCTGTTCCAGATCCGCTTCGTGGACCGGTGCGGGCGCCGTTGCGCTTTCCTGCATTGGCGGCAGGCCGGCACTCATTTCCACCACCGGCAGGCCGCGCGCGGCGGCGATGGACTGGATGCCCCAATGCAGCGCCGGCAGCGCCAGCACATAGATCGGGGCGACGATCAGCCGCGTTTGCGCCGGAAGCAGATCCGGCCACGCCAGCACCAGGCCGCCGGCGATCGCCAGCGCCACCAGCGCGGCCACGCCCAGCCCGCGCCAGGCATGGAAATCCCGCTCGGCCAGCGCGCGCCAATGCCAGCCCAGGCTGCCCGGTTCGCGCTCGATGCCCTGCCACAGCGGCCAGGTCCGCCACAGGCCGATCAACAGCACGCCCACCACCGCGCTCAGGCCCAGCGCCGCCTGCAGGCTGCCGCTGTCACCCAGCGCCGACAGCGGCCAGGCGATCAGCACCGCCACGGTCACGAACGCGCCGCCCCAGGCGATCAGCAGGGCCGGCAGCGATTCGCGCCAGTCGCGCGCCACCGGCAGCGGCCGGCTGCCGCGCTGCCACGACCAGGCCAGCGCCAGCGCCGGCTGCGCCAGCCAGGCGCCGAACGCCGCCAGCGGGCCACCGACCCAGCCCAGCGCGGCCAGGGCCACGCCCAGGAGACCGGCGATCGCGGCCAGCCGGCGTTGTTGGCTTGCGGACTCAGGCATCGGTGGATTCGTCGCTGTCCGGCTGCGGCGGGAACTGGATATGGAATCCGCGCGCGGCGAGGTTGCCGCGCACCACCCCGGCGTCTTCCCGGGCCAACTTGCGTTCGGGGGTGAGCGCCACTTCCAGCACGAAGCTCAGGTCGCCCAGTTGGGTGCGCAGCGGTTCGGGCAGGCGGGTGAAGTCGTCGCGCGCGGCCAGGTACACATAGGTGTCCGCCTTGCGCAGGCTTTTGTAAACGAAGGCTTGCATCCGCGCGTACGCGTCCTGCCGTGGAAAAGTAGGGAATGGCGGAGATTGTGGAGGAAACCCGAATGCGGGGAAACCCTGCACGTTCAGGCCTCGCATGACCATCGGCGGGCGATGCCGGCATCCGCGGCTGCTACGCTTGCACCCTTTCACACCGGCCTAACGGAAACTCCATGCGCCACGTTCTGCCCGCCCTGCTCCTGCCACTGTCGCTGGCCCTCGCCGGCCCCCTTTCCGCGCAGGAAGCCACGCCACTCACCATCGAACAGGTGATGGCGGATCCGGACTGGATCGGTCCGCCGGTCGAACGCGCCTGGTGGTCGTGGGATGGCCAGCGCGTGCAGTACGACCTCAAGCGGCCGGGCAGCCTGAGCCGCGACACCTACGTGCAGGCCGTCGCCGGCGGCCGCGCCGCCGAACGCGTCGGCGATGCCGAGCGCGGTGGCCTGGACGCACCGAACCCGCAGATCGACGCGCGCGGGCAGCGCATGCTGTTCGTACGCAACGGCGATGTGTTCCTGCGCGATCTGCGCAGCGGCGCGCTGACCCAGCTCACCCGCAGCAACGACACCGAGGCGCAGGCGCGCTTCGCCCGCGACGGCGGCGTGATCTGGCGCAGCGGCAACGACTGGTATCGCTGGACCGCGCAGGGCGGCACCACCCAGGCGCTGGTGCTGCGCGCGGAAAAGGATCCCAATGGCGCGCCCAAGGCCGACGCGCTGCGCGAACAGCAGCTGCGCACGCTGGAGACCCTGGCCCGGGATCGCGCGTTGCGCGATGCCGCGCGCCAGCAGGACGACGCCTGGCGCAAGGCCGACGGCAGCCGCGCGCCGGCGCCGGTCTACCTCGGTGCCGACGTCGCCATCGCCGACAGCGCGATGTCGCCGGATGGCCGCTGGGCGCTGGTGGTGACCCAGGCCAAGGGCGCCGACGAAGGCCAGGAAGGCAAGATGCCGATGTACGTCACCGAGTCCGGTTACGAGGAATTCCAGAGCGTGCGCACCCGCGTGGGCCGCAACGATCCGGTGCCGCAGTCGCTGTGGCTGGTCGACGTGGCCGCGGGCAGCGTCCGGCCGCTGGCCTACGACGCGTTGCCCGGCATCGCCGAGGATCCGCTGGCCGCGATGCGCAAGGCGGCGGGCAAGGATCCGCTCAAGGGCAACCGTCCGCTGCGCGTCGAGAGCGAAGCCACTGCCGCGATCGCCTGGAGCGACGACGGCCGCCAGGTCGCGGTGCAGTTGCACGCGATCGACAACAAGGACCGCTGGATCGCCACCGTGGACCTGGCCGGCGCGCGCCTGCAACCGCGCCACCGGCTCAGCGATCCGGCCTGGATCAACTGGAACAACAACGAATTCGGCTGGTTGCCCGACGGCAGCCTGTGGCTGCTGTCCGAGCAGTCCGGTTATTCGCACCTGTACACCGTCCAGGGCAACGGCAAGCCGCGCCAGCGCACCAGCGGCCGCTGGGAAGTGACCTCGCCGGTGCCGACCACTGACGGCAGCGCCTTCTTCTTCCTGTGCAATCGCGCCAATCCCGCCGACTACGAAATCTGCCGGCTGGATCTGGCCGGCGACCAGGTCAGCGAGGTCACCGCGCTGGACGGCGTGGAGCGCTTCGCGCTGTCGCCCGATGATCGGCGCGTGCTGGTCAGCCATTCCAGCGCCTACGTGCCGACCCAGCTGTCGGTGGTCGACGCGGCCGGCGGCACGCCGACCGCGCTCACCGACACCCGCACGCCGGCCTTCAAGGCGCGCGAATGGATCCAGCCGGAAATCGTGCAGGTGCCGTCGAAGCATGGCGCGGGCCAGGTATGGGGCAAGTACTACGGGCCGAAGACGCTGGAGCCGGGCAAGCGCTATCCGATCGTGATGTTCGTGCACGGTGCCGGCTACCTGCAGAACGTGCACCATCGCTACCCCACCTACTTCCGCGAGCAGATGTTCCACAACCTGCTGGTGCAGCGCGGCTACATCGTGCTGGATCTGGACTACCGCGCCAGCGAGGGTTATGGCCGCGACTGGCGCACCGCGATCTATCGCAACATGGGCCATCCGGAGCTGGAGGACTACCTGGACGGCCTGGACTGGCTGGTCGAGACCCGCCAGGGCGATCGCGACCGCGCCGGCATCTACGGCGGTTCCTACGGCGGCTTCATGACCTTCATGGCGCTGTTCCGCAAGCCGGGCGTGTTCAAGGCTGGCGCCGCGCTGCGTCCGGTGGTCGACTGGACCCAGTACAACCACGAATACACCTCCGGCATCCTCAACACCCCGGAGCTGGATCCGCAGGCCTACCGCACCTCCTCGCCGATCGAATACGCCGCCGGGCTGCAGGATCACCTGTTGATCGCGCACGGCATGATCGACGACAACGTGTTCTTCCGCGATTCGGTGGTGCTGACCCAGAAACTGATCGAACTGCACAAGGACAACTGGGAACTCGCGCCATATCCGCTGGAGCGCCACGGCTTCACCCGCGCCGATTCCTGGCTGGACGAATACAAGCGCGTGCTGAAGCTGTTCGAGAACAACCTGAAGTAAGCGTCATGCCGGCCGCGCCACGTTCCCAGTTCGTCACCATCACCGCGTGGCTTTCGCTCGCGCTGGCGCTGGTGGGCGTGCTGACCGGACTCCTGCAGTGGGCGATGTTCGCCGCCAGCCCGGCGGATCAGGGCCTGCTGGACGCGCTGACCGCCGGCGGCGGGTCCGGCCTCCCGCTGCCGCCATCGCTGCTGTGGGTGTTCGATCACCTTGGCCTGTTGCTGCTGGCGTCGCTGCTGTCATCGGTGCTGCTGGCGGTGGCCTCGTGGGGCCTGTTGCAGCGCCGTGAATGGGGCCGCTTCGGCTTCATCGTCCTGCTCGCCGGCGGCGCCCTGCTGACACTGGCGGGGGCTTTCGCTTTCGACGGGCTGATGGGCGATCTGAACGCACGGGCCGGGTTCGATCCCGCCAACGTGGATCCATTGCTGGCCAACCTGCAGGCGGCCATGCGGATGGCGATCTACGCCGCCGCGTTGCTGATCGGGATCCTGCACGGCGCCATCGTGTGGAAACTGTGCACGCCCGCCGTGCGCGCGGAATTCCACTGACGCTCGGAGTCCGCGCGGCGTCGATATACTGGCGCCCCCCACAACGAGCGTTTGTTCATGTCACGAGCATGGATGCTGACCGCGCGGATCGCCGGTGCCCTCCTGATTGGCCTCCCCACCCTGGCGCTGGCCGCGTCGCCCGCCTGCGGCGTCTACCGCAACGCCGATGGCAGCCGCGAGCTGCGCATCGAGACGACGGCCACCGCGACCGAGCACACCTCGTACCAGGCGCCGCGTCCGCTGGCCTACGCCCCGGCCGGCGACAACATCACCGCCTACGATCTGGAAAGCGCCTACTCCGAAACCTGGACGCCGGAAAACGGCGGCCGCGCGCTGCGCACGGAAATGGACGAGGTCTACACGCTGGCGCAATCCGCGCAGTGCGCGACGCCTCCGCCAGCGCCCAACGACGGCTGCCGCGCGGATCTGGCCGGCTGCTTCGACGCCCGGACCGAGGCCGATGAGCCGACCCTGGCGCGCTGGTGCGAACAGGAAGCCCTGCCGTTCGCCTGCGTGGCGCTGATTGAAGGCTTCCAGGAAGCCGCCGATCAGGCATCGCGCGGCGACGCCGGGACGGAAGAGGCGCCGCCGGAGTGTGTGGAAGGCCATCCGGCCTTCTCCGAAGCCGCCTGCGAGGTCAAGGTCAAGGAGGCGATGACGCGCGCCTTCGCCGATGCCTTCAAGGGCATGTACGCCGACGATCTTCCCCTTTCCGGGCCGCACCTGGATCGCAGCCTGGCGTTGTGCCAGCGCAGCGGTTCGGCCAAGGTCTGCGGCGCAGCGGCGGAGAAACTGTGGAACGCCGGGCGCTACCTGGATGCGCGCGCAGCGCTCACCCTCGCCTGCGAGCGCGGCGGCGACAAGGACGCCTGCGGCAAGACGGCACCGCTGGCGGCGCTGACCGCGGCGGACCTGCGCGCCGCGCCGGCCACCGCCCTGCCCTGCGGTGCCTACGCGGCGGAGAGCGGACTGATGTCCGAACTCGGCTTCGGCGATGCCGGTCGGGTCGAAGGCGGCTTCGGCAGCGTCATGCGTGCGCGCCTGGAGAACGGCCTGATCCGCATCCGCCACGACAAGGGCGGCGATTTCGTATTCAAGGCGATTGGCGGCGATCGCCTGCTCGGCCTGGACAGCTGGAACCGCTACGCGGTCTACCGGCGTGGCGAAGGCGGCGCGGATCGCTGCGCGCCGCCGCGCCAGTTCGTCGAGCACCCGCTGGTCGAGGATTGCCCCGCCATCAGCCAGGCCGGCGGCGCCGAAGCCTGCTGCAAGGCCGGCAAGCTGCAGGGCTGCAACGCGCTGGGTCACCAGCGCGCGCTGGAAGGCAATTGGGCCGCCGCCCAGCCGCACTATCTGCGGATCTGCGCGGCCGGCGTGCGCGTGGGCTGCGAGAACCTGATCCGGGCCTATGCGGAAACCGGCGATGACGCCGTCATCGAGTCGATGCGCGCCGTGTGCGCCAAGGACGAACGCCACGTCGCCTGCGATGTGCTGGAAACGTCCAACTGGGAACAGATGGGCGTCGGCCGCGCGCTCCAGGACGCCTTGCGCGAACTGGAACAGGAAGCCGGCGACGACGCCCCGGAAGAAAGCGAAGCGACGCCCTGACGATCGCCCCGGTGCCGCCGCACCGTCCGCCGGAAAAGGACGGCAGTGGCGGCCCGCCGCTAGAATGACGGGCATGAACGACATCATGCCCGTCCGCGACTATCTCACCGACCTGCAGGACCGCATCTGCGCCGCCATCGAGGCGGCCGACGGCCAGGCCCGCTTCCAGGAAGATCTGTGGAACCGGCCCGAAGGCGGCGGCGGCCGCACCCGCGTGCTGCGCGGCGGCGGCGTGTTCGAGCAGGCCGGCATCGGCTTTTCCGACGTCTCCGGCAGCAAGTTGCCGCCCTCGGCGTCCGCGCATCGTCCCGAGCTGGCCGGCGCCTCCTGGCGCGCGGTCGGCGTCTCGCTGGTGTTCCATCCGCGCAATCCCTTCCTGCCCACCACCCACGCCAACGTTCGCCACTTCCGCGCCGAGCGCGACGGGCAGGCGGTGGCGTGGTGGTTCGGCGGCGGTTTCGACCTGACCCCGTTCTACCCGTTCGACGAGGACGTCCTCCACTGGCACCGCACCGCGCGCGAGCTGTGCGAACCGTTCGGCGGCGCCGAGCGCTATGCCGCGCACAAGCACTGGTGCGACGAGTATTTCTTCCTGAAGCACCGCGGCGAGACCCGTGGTGTCGGCGGCCTGTTCTTCGACGACCTGGGGCAGGATTTCGAACGCGACTTCGCCTACCTGCGCGCGGTCGGCGACGGTTTCCTCGATGCCTACCTGCCGATTGTCGAGCGCCGCAAGGACACGCCGCACGGCGAACGCGAGCGCGAGTTCCAGTTGTACCGCCGCGGCCGCTACGTGGAGTTCAACCTGGTCTACGACCGCGGCACCCTGTTCGGCCTGCAGAGCGGCGGCCGCGCCGAATCCATCCTGATGAGCCTGCCGCCCTACGTGCGCTGGGAATACGGCTACCAACCCGAAGCCGGCAGCGCCGAGCAGCGCCTGCGCGACTACCTGCGCCCGCGTGACTGGTTGAACGAACTGGGGTGAGCCGGTGGGGCGGTCGCTCTGCCATACCCCCAGGCGAATCGCTTTCGGTCCCCCTTCTGCAAGCGCCTTTCAACAGCCGCATGGCAGGTCCAAGGGGGAGGAACGGCGGGTGTGGCCAACGCGACGGATATGCCGTGGTGGTGGGATGAAATCCCCGGAAACCTCCCTTTTGTCACTCGGCGCCACAATCGCTCAGCGCGATGCGCGGTCGCACATCCTCGAATCGCCGAAGCGAACGTCAAGGACGCACGAATCCGGTAGGAGCGCCGTCCCCGGCGCGAGCCTTTGCGCGGATTGCGAAGCTTCAAAAGCTCGCGGCCGGAGGCCGCTCCTACCGGGGGGCTTGTCCTTTGAAAAAAGGGGCGGTCCCCCGCGAAGCGGTTAAAGGGGATTTGCTTTCAGCATGAAGACTGGCGCTTCCGCCAACCGGATGACCGGTCACCCCTCACGCGCGTCGCGCCACCAGCGTGATGTGTCCATTGGTTTCCAGCACCGCCAGATGGATCTCGTCGATCGCGTCGATGCCCGCCTCGCGCATCGCCTTGTCGAAATCCTCGCGGCTGATCAGCTCGCGCCGCAGGACATCCTTGTAAACCTTGCCCTCGCGTGCCAGCAGCACCGGCGAACCTTCCACCAGCGCCTCGAACCGGCGGTTGCGCGCCGACGCCAGGCCCACCAGCCAGTTGATCGCCATCAGCGTGCCCGCCAGCAGCAGACCGCCACCCACCGAAGCGTCCTCGCCCAGCAGCGCGTTCTGGACCGCGTTGCCCAGCAGCACCACCAGCAGCATGTCGAACGAGGTGAACTGTCCCATCGTGCGCTTGCCGGATACCCGGATCATCACCAGCAGCGCGAAGTAGACGATGACCGCGCGGGCGATGAAGCCCCACCAGGGCATCGAGAGGTTGAACGTCTGATGCAGGAAGGAATCCATGTCCAGGCTCCGTTCGGGTTGCCGACACGTTAGCGTGCCCGGTCTCGAAGGACGCACAAATAAAAAGCCCCGAAGACCAGGGGGAGGTCATCGGGGCCAGGGGAACGGGGACCTGGGGAGGGGTCGCCGTTCCGGGGAGATCGCTCCAGGGGATGGGAGAGATCCGCGACAGACGTTGCATCTGTCGCGAGTTATCTGACCATTTCCCACATGGATGGTTCGTGAAGATTCCCGTTAAGAATCCGTGGAATTAAGGCCGCATTCATTTTATTGAACTGCCCAGTTCAAAAATTGAATCGCACCCTGTTTCTACATCCCGCGCGCAAGTTTCTGGTTGTCAACGGGTTTCCGGATTTAGACGTTCAAATCGGTCTCAGTGGGCCTGATCCCAGTCGTCGCCGACCCCGCTGTCGACCACCAGCGGAACGATGAGTTGCGCCGCCGCCGACATCCGCGCGCCGGCCTCGGCCACCAGCGTGGGCACGAAGTCGGCATCGGCCTCGAACACCAGTTCGTCGTGCACCTGCAGGATCATCAGCGCGCGTTCGCGATGCTCGGCCAGCCACGCGTCCACCGCGATCATCGCGCGCTTGATGATGTCCGCGGCCGTGCCCTGCATCGGCGCGTTGATCGCCGCGCGCTCGGCGCCTGCACGCTGTCCCTGGGTACCCTTGTTGATGTACTCCAGGTACAGCCGGCGGCCGAACACGGTCTCCACGTAGCCATGCTCGCGCGCCTGCTGGCGGGTGCGCTCCATGAAGTCGCGCACGCCCGGATAGCGGCTGAAGTACAGCGCGATGTAATCCTGCGCCTCGCCGCGGCCGATGCCGAGCTGGCGGGCCAGGCCGAATGCGCTCATGCCGTACATCAGGCCGAAGTTGATCGCCTTGGCCGCGCGGCGCTCGTTGGAGGTCACGTCCTCCAGTTGCCGGCCGAACACTTCCGCCGCGGTCGCCTTGTGGATGTCGGCGCCCGATTCGAACGCGCGCACCAGGCCCGGATCCTCGGACAGGTGCGCCATGATCCGCAGCTCGATCTGCGAATAATCGCAGGCGATCAGCTTGCGCCCCGGCGGCGCCACGAACGCCTTGCGGATGCGGCGGCCGTCCTCGGTGCGGATCGGGATGTTCTGCAGGTTGGGATCGGTGGACGACAGCCGGCCGGTGGCCGCACCGGCCTGGTGATAGCTGGTGTGCACGCGGCCGGTGACCGGATTGACCATTTCCGGCAACTTGTCGGTGTAGGTGCTGCGCAGCTTGGCCAGCCCGCGGTACTCGAGGATCACGCGCGGCAGTTCGTGCTGGTCGGCGATTGCCTCCAGCGCCTCCTCGTTGGTGCTGGGCTGCCCGGTCGGGGTCTTCAGCACCGCCGGCAGCTTGAGTTCGTCGAACAGCAGCGCCTGCAGCTGCTTGGGCGAATCCAGGTTGAAGCTGCGCCCGGCCAGTTCGGTGGCCTTCTGCTGGGCGGCCAGCATGCGCTTGGCCAGGTCCGCGCTCTGCCGGCGCAGTTCGTCGCCGTCGATGCGCACGCCATTGGCCTCGATGCGCGCCAGCACCGGCACCAGTGGCATCTCGATGTCGCGATATACGCGTTCCAGACCCGGCTCGGCGGCGAGTTTCGGCGCCATCACCCGGTGCAGGCGCAGGGTCACGTCGGCGTCCTCGGCGGCGTAGCGGGTGGCGTCGTCCAGCGCCACTTGCGAAAACAGGATCTGCTTGGCGCCCTTGCCCGCGACCTGTTCGTACTTGATGGTGTCGTAGCCGAGGAAGCGCTTGGCCAGGCTGTCCATGTCGTGGCGGTTGCTGCCGGAGTTGTATACGAAGCTCTCCAGCATGGTGTCGTCGGCATAGCCGCCGACCTCCACGCCATGGCGGCGCAGCACGTGCAGATCGTACTTGCCGTGCTGGCCGAGCTTGCGCTTGCCGGGATCGGCGAACAGCGGCGCCAGCCGCGCCAGGGTGGCGGCCTGGTCCAGTTGCGCGGGCGCGCCCGGATAGACGTGCCCCAGCGGCAGGTAGGCCGCCTTGCCGGGTTCCACCGCGAAACTCATTCCGACCAGGTTGGCCTGCATCGCGTCCAGGCTGTCGGTCTCGGTGTCGAAGGCGAACTCGTCGGCCGCCGCCAGCCGGGCGATCCAGGCCTCGAGCTGGGCCTCGGTCAGGACCGTTTCGTATTCGCCGGGCGCGGACCACGCCGCATCGATCGGCGCGGCATCCGGCGCCGGCCCGGACACGAAACCGGTGCCGCGCGCGCGGCCGGGTTCCTTCTCCGCGACCGCGCCGGCGGCGGCGCCGCCGTCCAGTTCCTTCAAGGCCTGGTTGAAACCGTAGCGCGAATACAGCTCGCGCAGTTCGCCGACATCGCGATTGCGCAGCGCCAGCGTCTCCGGCCCGCCGGGCAGCGCCACATCGGTCTTGATGGTGACCAGTTCACGGTTCAGCGGTAGCCGCGGCAGCGCCGCGCGCAGGTTCTCGCCGATCTTGCCCTTGATGCCGTCGGCGCCGGCGACGATCGCATCGAGCGTGCCGTATTCGCCCAGCCACTTGGCGGCGGTCTTGGGACCGCACTTCTCCACGCCGGGCACGTTGTCCACGGTATCGCCCATCAGGGCGAGGAAGTCGACGATCTGCTCCGGCCGCACGCCGAACTTCTCCATCACCGCCTCGGCCGAATCCATCCGGCTGCCGCTCATGGTGTTGACCAGCGCCACGCCCGGTCGCACCAACTGGGCGAAATCCTTGTCGCTGGTGGAAATGGTGACGTCGATGCCCTGCGCCGCGCCCTGCAGCGCCAGCGTGCCGATCACGTCGTCGGCCTCCACGCCTTCCACGCACAGCAGCGGAAAGCCCAGCGCCTCGACGATCCGGCGCATCGGTTCCACCTGCGCGCGCAGATCCTCGGGCATCGGCGGACGGTTGGCCTTGTACTCGGGATACAGGGCGTCGCGGAAGGTCGGTCCGCTGGCATCCAGCACGAAGGCCACGTAGTCGGGCATTTCCTTGAGCGTGGCGCGCAGCATGTTGACCACGCCGAACAGCGCGCCGGTCGGTTCGCCGGCGGCGTTGGTCAGGGGCGGCAGCGCATGGAACGCGCGGAACAGGTAGCTGGATCCGTCGATCAGGACTAGTCGTTTCATGCGGCGATTCTACGCCCCGCCGCGGGCGCGGCGTCACGGCGCATTGGCGTCGATTGGCGCATAATCCCCGAACCGGTCATTCCCGAGGAGTCCGCGATGTCCCGCATGACGTTGGCACCCGCCGCGCTTGCCGTGTTGCTGCTGGCAGGTTGCGCGTCGATGGGCGGCGCCCAGGACGATCCCGGCGTGGATCTGGCCGACGCCCAGGTCGCGGTCCGCACCGAAACCAATGGCGACGTGATCGAGGAATACCGCGTGGCCGGCCAGCTGCGCATGGTCAAGGTCACTCCGGCGCGGGGTCCGGCCTATTACCTGATCGACGAAAACGGCGACGGCCGGCTGGACAAGAGCAAGGGCGAAGGCCCGGTATCGCCGGTGTACTGGAAGATCTACGGCTGGTGAGTCGCGGTTTCGGTCGCGGATGGTGGTTTACCGGTTCGTGATGCTCTTGCTGCGACGGGAAAACGCCGCTTGGCTCCCGGGCGCGTGCCCCCTTCCGCCCTTCGGGCACCTTCCCCCGCAAGCGGGGGAAGGAATTGGCGACGGCCGGCTGGACAAGAGCAAGGGCGAAGGCCCGGTGTCGCCGGTGTACTGGAAGATCTACGGCTGGTGAGTCGCGGTTTCGGTCGCGGATGGTGGTTTACCGGTTCGTGATGCTCTTGCTGCGACGGGAAAACGCCGCTTGGCTCCCGGACGCGTGCCCCCTTCCGCCCTTCGGGCACCTTCCCCCGCAAGCGGGGGGAGGAATCCATGTGCGCGGCCTGTGGCCGCGAGCCTTCCATTTCGCAGGGACCGGGGAGAGAAGGCCCATCCCTCGCGAGGCAGCGGAAAGCCCGCGGCCACAGGCCGCGCGCGCTGCGGATCAGCGCACCACCAGCACCGGCACGTGGCTGTGGGTCAGCACTTCGTGGGTCTGGCTGCCGATCAGCAGGCGTCCCAGACCACGCCGGCCATGCGAGGCCATCACGATCAGATCCGCCTTCTGTTCGGTTGCCGCTTCGATGATGCCTTCGGCCGCGTAGCGATCGCGGATGTGCACCGGCGTGATTGCCAGGCCCCGCGCCCGCGCGTGCTCGGTGACCCCGTCGAAGATCCGCTGGGCGGCCTCGTCCTGGGCTTTCTGGTAGTCGGTGGAGAAGCGGTTGGCCGCGCCCCAGCCAAGGGCATCGTCAAAGCCGGTGACGATGGGTTCGCTGACGGTCACCACGGCGACCTGCGCCTTGAGCTGGCTGGCCAGCACCAGCCCCTGCTCCACGCCCTTCATCGCCAGCTCCGAACCATCGGTCGCTATCAGGATGCGCTGATACATGGGGATACCTCCGTCGTCGTGGGGTGGAACCATTACACGCCGGAATGCCTCGCCATGCCTTGATCGGAATCAATCCGCGGGCGTCACACCGCCTGCAAATTGGCATAGGCGAGCACCAGCCATTTGCTGCCTTCCTCGTCGAAGTGGACCTGCACGCGCGCATGCGCGCCGCTGCCCTCGTAGTCAGTTACCACACCGCGCCCGAATTTCGCGTGCACGACGTTCTGGCCGAGCTTGAGCGTGGGCGACTCCACCGCGGCGTGGCCCAGATCGCGGCGCGGGCCGTAGCTGGCCGCCGGGCGGGACACCTGCACGCGCGGACGCACCTCGTTCAGCAGCGCGGTGGGAATTTCGCGCAGGAACCGCGAGGGAATGCCGTACATGTCCTGGCCGTGCAGGCGGCGCGCCTCGGCGAAGCTCAGCACCAGCTTCTGCCGCGCGCGGGTGATGCCGACGTAAGCGAGGCGGCGCTCCTCCTCCAGACGGCCGCTCTCGTCCAGCGACTTGTTGCTGGGGAACAGGCCCTCTTCCAGTCCGGCCAGGAACACCAGCGGGAACTCCAGGCCCTTGGCCGAATGCAGGGTCATCAGCTGCACGCCGTCCTCGCCGGCCTGGGCCTGGCCCTCGCCGGCTTCCAGTGCGGCGTAGGCGAGGAAGGCGACCAGATCGGTCATGCCCTGGGTCTCCTCGTCGTCGACGCGGACGAAACGCGAGGCCACCGACACCAGTTCGTCCAGGTTGTCGGTGCGCGAATCCAGTTGGCCGCGGCTCTCGGCGGCATAGTGTTCGCGCAGGCCCGAGCGCATCAGCGCGTGATCGATGCGGTCCTGCAACGGCAACTCGCCGGTTTCCGCCGCCAAGGCTTCGACCAGCGCCAGGAAACCGGCCAGGGCGTTGCGCGCCCGCGCCGCCAGCGCGGTGCCGCCGACCTGCTGCCGCGCAGCCTGCCACAGCGACAGCGATTCCGCGCGCGCCAGCCGGCGCACTTCGTCCATGGTGCGATCGCCGATGCCGCGCGCCGGCGTGTTGACCGCCCGCTCGAAGGCCGCATCGTCGTCACGATTGGCCATCAACCGCAGGTAGGCCAGGGTGTCCTTGATCTCGGCGCGCTCGAAGAAGCGCATGCCGCCGTATACCCGGTACGGCACCTGTTCCGACAGCAGGGTCTCTTCGAATGCCCGCGACTGCGCGTTGCTGCGGTAGAGGATGGCCGCGTCGTTGAGGCTGCCGCCATCGCGTACCCACTGGCGGATGCGCTCGACCACGAAGCGGGCTTCGTCGATTTCGTTGTAGGCCGCGTACAGATCGATCGGCTCGCCGTCGCCGCTGTCGGTCCACAGCTGCTTGCCGATGCGGCCGGGGTTGTGCGCGATCACCGCGTTGGCGGCATTGAGGATGTTGGCGCTGGAGCGGTAGTTCTGCTCGAGCCGGATGGTGCGCGCCTGCGGGAAGTCCTTGAGGAAGCGCTGCACGTTCTCGACCTTGGCGCCGCGCCAGCCGTAGATGGCCTGGTCGTCGTCGCCGACCACGAACACGTGGCCGGTGTCGCCGGCCAGCACCCGCACGAACGCGTACTGGATGGCGTTGGTGTCCTGGAACTCGTCGATCAGCAGCTCGCGGAAGCGGTGCCGGTAATGCGCCAGCAGCGCCGGGTTGTCGCGCAGCAGTTCGTGCGCGCGCAGCAGCAGTTCGGCGAAATCGACCAGGCCGGCGCGATCGCAGCGTTCCTGGTACAGCATGTAGGCCCGGCGCAGGGTGTCGGCCCAGATGTCGTCGCCCGGTTGCAGGTGTTCGGCGCGCCGGCCCTCGTCCTTCTGCGCGTTGATCCACCAGGCGATCTGGCGCGGCGGGAAGCGCGCCTCGTCCAGTTCCAGCTGCTGCACCACCCGCTTGACCAGGCGGATCTGATCGTCGCTGTCCAGCACCTGGAAGGTTTCCGGCAGCTTCGCTTCCTGCCAGTGCAGGCGCAGCAGGCGGTGGGCCAGGCCGTGGAAGGTGCCGATCCACATGCCGCGGCTGCCGTTGCGCAGCTGCAGGTCGGCGCGCGCGCGCATCTCGCCGGCCGCCTTGTTGGTGAAGGTCACCGCCAGGATGCCGTGGGTCGGCACGCCCTCGACTTCGTTGAGCCAGGCGATGCGGTGGGTGAGCACGCGGGTCTTGCCGGAGCCGGCGCCGGCCAGGACCAGGTAATGGCCCGGCGGCGCGGAGACGGCCTCGCGCTGCGCGGGGTTCAGATCATCGAGTAGGTGAGAGACATCCACCGCGGCATTTTACAGGACGCCACGGTGGAAACCCCGTCGCGCCGCTCAGTGGGCGGCGGCGTGCTCGCGCTTGGGGGCAGCGGCACTCATCAACTTGTCGGTGTAGGCGATGCCGATCGCCGACAGGATGAAGGCGCCATGGATGATGGTCTGCCACATCACGCCGATGGAGGTGACCGAGGTGCACTTCACCGCGCCCAGGTCGTAGCCGGCCTTCAACGCGCTCGCGGCAGTGGAGAGCGCACTGACGTGGTCCTGCGACCCGCACAGCGGCAGGCCAAGCTCGCCGGCGCCGATGAAGGTCTTGAGCAGGTGGATGGAGGAGATGCCGATGATCGCCATCGCCAGCTTCACCTTCAGCACGCTGGCGTTGACGTGGCTCAGCCACTCCGGCTGGTCGGGATGGTTGTGCAGGCGCAGCCGCGACACGAAGGTCTCGTAGCCGCCGACGATCACCATCACCAGCAGGTTGGAGATCATCACCACGTCGATCAGGCCCAGCACCAGCAGCATGATGCCCTGCTCGGTCAGGGTGTTGGCGCCGTGGATCAGGTGCCACAGCTCCTTCAGGAACAGGAACACGTAGACCGCCTGGGCCGCGATCAGGCCCAGGTACAGCGGCAGCTGCAGCCAGCGGGAAGCGAAAATCAGGTTCGGCAGGAAACCAAGGCGCGCATTGGTCGGTTGCGACATGGGGGTCGGATGCAGTGCTGGGAAAGGGCGCAGGTTACCGGTCCGATCCCCTGCTGCCAACCCGCGAGCGGCGTTACACTCGGCCTTTTCACGCTCCGGGGTCCCCCGCGATGATCGACCTGTACTACTGGCCGACCCCCAACGGCCACAAGATCACCCTGTTCCTGGAAGAAGCCGGGCTCCCCTACACGATCAAGCCGGTCAACATCGGCGCGGGGGATCAGTTCAAGCCCGAATTCCTGGCCATTTCCCCCAACAACAAGATGCCGGCGATCGTCGATCACGCCCCGGCCGACGGCGGCGCGCCGCAGAGCGTGTTCGAATCCGGCGCGATCCTGCTGTACCTGGCCGAGAAGACCGGCCGTTTCCTGCCGACGACGCCGCGCGGCCGCGTCGCGGCGCTGGAATGGCTGTTCTGGCAGATGGGCGGGCTGGGGCCGATGACCGGACAGATGGGCCATTTCAACGTCTACGCGCCGGAGCCGATTCCGTACGCCATCGAACGCTACGGCCGCGAAGTGGCGCGCCTGCACGGCGTGATGGACAAGCGCCTGGCGGAGAGCGCCTACCTGGCCGGCGACGAATACGGCATCGCCGACATGGCCAGCTATCCCTGGATCCACGCCTACGACAAGCTGCCACCGGATTTCGAGGCGTTCCCGAATCTGAGACGCTGGCATGAAAGCATCGCCGCACGCCCCGCCACCCAGCGCGCCTACGCGCTGCGCACGCAGGTCAATCCCAATGCCGGCCAGCCGCTCACCGATGAAGAACGCAAACACCTGTTCAACCAAGGACCCGTGAAGTCATGAAGAAAGCGCTCGCCCGCCCGTTGACCGGACTTTTCCTGGCCGCCTGCCTGGCGTCCACCTGCCAGATCGCCGCCATGCCCGTTGCCCACGCCGAGAAACTCACCCTGGAAGCCCTGGCCGGCGATGCTCCGCTGTCCGGTCCCTCGCTGATGAAGGCCAAGACCTCGCCGGACGGCAAGCGGGTGACCTTCCTGCGCGGCAAGCAGGACAACCGCTTCCAGCTGGATCTGTGGGAATACGACATCGCCAGCGGGCAGACCCGGATGCTGGTGGACTCCAAGGTGGTGCTGCCCGGCACCGAGACCCTGAGCGACGAGGAAAAGGCGCGGCGCGAACGCCAGCGCATCGCCGCGATGTCGGGCATCGTCGACTACCAATTCTCCCCGGATGGCCAGCGCCTGCTGTTCCCGCTGGGCGGCGAGCTGTACCTGTACGACCTGGGCAAGACCGGCGCGGAGGCGGTACGCAAGCTGACCCGCGGCGGCGGCTTCGCCACCGATCCCAAGGTGTCGCCCAAGGGCGGCTTCGTCAGTTTCGTGCGTGAACGCAACCTGTGGGTGATCGATCTGGCCAGCGGCAAGGAAACCCAGCTGACCCGCGACGGTTCGGACACCATCGGCAACGGCGTGGCCGAGTTCGTCGCCGACGAGGAAATGGATCGCCATACCGGCTACTGGTGGGCGCCGGATGATTCGGCGATTGCCTTCGCCCGCATCGATGAAACCCCGGTGCCGGTGCAGAAACGCTTCGAGGTGTATCCGGATCGCGCCGACATCGTCGAGCAGCGCTACCCGGCCGCCGGCGATCCGAACGTGCTGATCCAGCTGGGCGTGATCTCGCCCAAGGGCGGCGCGCCGAAATGGCTGGATCTGGGCGCGGAGAAGGACATCTACCTGGCGCGGGTGAACTGGCGCGACGCGCGCCACCCCACGTTCCAGCGGCAGTCGCGCGACCAGCGCACGCTGGAGCTGATCGAAGCCGATCTGGACAGCGGCAAGCAGCGCACCCTGATCACCGAGACCAGCAAGACCTGGATCCCGCTGCACAACAACCTGCGCTTCCTCAAGGACGGCCGCATCCTGTGGTCCTCCGAGAAGAGCGGTTTCGAGCACCTGTACCTGCACGACAAGGACGGCAAGCAGCTGGCGCAACTGACCTCCGGCGACTGGACGGTCGAGGACGTCTCGGCGCTGGACGAGGCCAAGGGCCTGGTCTATTTCACCGCCACCGAGGCTTCGCCGCTGGAGCGGCAGCTGTATTCGGTCAGCCTGGCCGGTGATGCCAGGCCCGTCCGCATCACCCGCGCCGAGGGCATGCACGGCGTGGCCTTCAGCGACAACGCCGAGGTCTACATCGACAGCTGGTCCAACCCGACCACGCCGCCGCAGGTGGAACTGCACCGCGCCGACGGCACCCTGCTGACCGCGCTGGTGAAGAACGATCTGGCCGACCCGCAGCATCCCTACGCCAGGTACAAGGACGCGCATCGCCCGATCGAATACGGCACGCTGGATGCCGAGGACGGCCAGACCCTGCACTACAGCCTGATCAAGCCGACCGGCTTCGATCCGAAGAAGAAATATCCGGTGGTGGTCTACGTCTATGGCGGCCCGGCCGGCCAGACCGTCAGCCGCACCTGGGCGCCGACCTTCGACCAGTACATGGCGCAGCATGGCTACGTGGTGTTCTCGCTGGACAACCGCGGCACGCCACGGCGCGGCGCGAAGTTCGGCAACGCGCTGTTCCGCAAGCAGGGCACGGTGGAGGTCGTCGATCAGCTCAAGGGCGTGGACTTCCTCAAGTCGCAGCCGTGGGTCGACGGTTCGCGCATCGGCGTGTACGGCTGGTCCAACGGCGGCTACATGACCCTGATGCTGCTGGCCAAGGCCTCCGACGCCTATGCCTGCGGCGTGGCGGGCGCGCCGGTCACCGACTGGAGCCTGTACGACACCCACTACACCGAGCGCTACATGGATCTGCCGAAGTCGAACGTGGACGGCTACCGCGAGGGTTCGGTGTTCACCCATGTGGATGGCCTGAAGTCCCGGCTGCTGCTGATCCACGGCATGGCCGACGACAACGTGCTGTTCACCAATTCGACCAAGCTGATGAGCGCCCTGCAGCAGCGCGCGGTGCCGTTCGAGCTGATGACCTATCCGGGCGCCAAGCACGGCCTGCGCGGCAAGGACAACCTGCACCGGCTGAAGATCACCGAGGATTTCTTCCAGCGCTGCCTGAAGCCCGTGGAGTGACGACATGAGCCAGATCCCCGTCCCACCGCCGAACTGGTGGAGCCGCAACTGGAAGTGGTTCGTACCAACGCTGGTGGTGACGGGGATGGCCCTGATCGCCGCCTTCGTCCTGGCGATCATGAGTTTCGTGTTCGGCATGATGAAGTCGTCCGAGCCTTACCAGACCGGACTTTCACGCGCCCGCGCCGACGCCGCCGTGGTGGCGGCGCTGGGCGAACCGATCACGCCGGGCTATTTCGTCCAGGGCAACATTGACGGCAGCGCCGCGTCCGGCGAGGCGAACCTCGCCATCCCGCTCAAGGGCAGTCGCGGCGCGGCCACGCTGTACGTGGAAGCGAACAAGCGGGCAGGCGAATGGCAGTACGAGACGCTGGTGGTGGCCCTGGACGGTGGCCAGCGGATCGATTTGCGGGATAAAGACGACGACGCCGGGGAATTCGGGCGCTGAGTCCGCACCGGCGCGCACCTCAGAAGCGGTAGTCCGCGCTTTTCAGCACCAGGCCGTCGACTTCTTTGTGCCACCACAGGATGACGGAGGCCCGCGGCGTCGTTGCCAGCGGGATCACACCGCCCGGCTCGCCTCCAAACAGCGCATTCCCGGATATTCCGACCTCGTCCAGAACCGTCGGCGCCAGCCAGCGCCCGGCCGCCGGGTCATAGCGATCCAGCACAATCTGGAAGCGCCCGTCGTCGCGCACGCGCCGCTGCGCAGGAGGCGGCGCCAACCGCCCGATCGACACCACCGCCCGGATATCGCCGACACGGAAGGTGCGCATCCGCCGGCGGTCGAGTTGGACGAATCCCTCCGGCAGCGTGAACGGCGGCGGCGCGTCGGCACGCCATTCCCACGGCTCCGACGTATCGGCGACCGCCGCGTAGTGCGCCAGCGCACCGACCGGATTCCATCCACCCGCCGCGTCGAATTCGGATCCGCCGATCACGAACAACCGCGCATCGTCCTCCAGCCAGCCGATGCGTACCGGCCACGGCGTGAGCGGCAGCGGATGCCACGTGCCCGCGGGTTCGGGCAGCAGCGCGCCCGCCGTGCGGTCGCCTCGCTCCCAGCGGAGCGCGACGCCGCCCGACGGCGCGATTTCCAGATCGCTCAGTTCACCGCCGCAGCCGTCCTGCCGGCAGTCCGTCAGCCGCAGCGGTTGCGACCATCGCCGGTCCTGCGGAGCGCGGCGGGCGACGAAGACATCCCGGCCGATCGGCGGTGCGGTGACTTCACTCCAGGCGGCCCAGATCGTGCCGTCAGCGCCGCTCCGCAACCACGGCGTGCAGGCGATCGCGTTGGCGCAGCGCGCGAGCACCCGCGGCGTCTCCCAGCGCCCGTTGCGCACATCGAACCGGCTCGTCTTCAGTTCGTTGCGGATCCGCGCGGCCAGCAGGAAAGGACGGTCGACCACTTGATCGTTCCAGGCCACGGTCACGTTGCCATCGCCGTCCATGGCCGCGGCGGGCGGCGTGCTGACGCCAAACCCGTATCCTCCGGTCCGGCGCGGGTCCACCGGGATCGCCTCGCTCCAGCGCTCGCGGGCGGCGTCGAAACGCGCGGCCAGGAGCGCATGCCGCCGCTGGGGCGCGACGCTGCTGGACAAGGCCCGCACCGCGCGCGCCTGCGTGTCCGCGATCTCCGACCAGATCGCCGTCGCATCTCCGTCCGGCGCGACCAGCAAAACCAGTTCGTGCACATCCGCCTGCAACGCCTTGTCCGCAGGGGTCACGCGCTGGACCGCTTGCCATTCCGCCTGCCCCGCGAGATGCCGCGCGACGAAGACGTGCCGTCCCGTCGAGGTGTCCTGCATCCAGGCCACGAACACCGTTCCCGCCGCGTCCGCCGCCGCCTGCAGGTTGAAGGAACGCTGCCCGGGCGCCGTGGGTTCCGGACCGATGCGAACCGCAGCGCTCCACGCTCCTCGCGCGGCATCGCGGCGAGCGGCGTACACGGTCGCACCCTCGATCCATGCCAAGGTCAGGCTGCCGTGCGTATCGGCCACCGCCTGCACGCCATCCAGGCGCTTCACCCGCGCGATCTCCGCGACAGGACCCGCTCCGGACCCGCGATCAGGCGCCGGCGTCATGCCTGCGCCCTGCATGCCGCGCCCACCCGCCGAAGCAGCGAACACGCAAGCCATGAACACCCATCCCGGCATCGTGCGAACCATCGTCCGTGCCTTGCCATGCTGGCCTTCCGTCCTCGCACGCATCCTCCACCACCTCACCACCGGCAACCGTCGTCTCCGGAAACCTCGATGCCGGGTACCCAGGAAAATTCCGTCCGCTTGCCGGTGCGTGCGTTCGTGTAGGCCATGGAGTGGATCTGCGCTCCCTGGCTGACCATCTCGTAGCGACCGTTGACCTTGCCCTCCAGCATCTCCTGCCAGGTGGTGGTGAACTGATACGGGCGGCCAGGCACCATTTCCTCCACTTCCTCGCTTTCGCGCACCAGCGGCAGGCTGTCGCGCGAACCCGCGTAGCGCACCGCGCCGCCCGACCAGGCGATCGCGGCGTCGTGATAGAGACGGAGCTCGAAGCGGACGGGACGCGCGCCTTCGGAGGTGAAACAGCGGATGTCGGTGCTGACCGCGCCCTGGGCGCTGCCCGCCATGCACAACGCGAGCGCTGGAAGAAGTTTTCTCATCGGAATCCTTGGGCCGGGGGCGATGCAGGATGCCAGCCCGGACGACATGGCGGGACAGCGTGCGGAGAGGCGAGCGTAGCCTTCGGGTGACAGCACGGGAATCGGAACCGTCCGAGCGTCCACGTCGTCCATGCGGGGTGATGCGTCATTCGCCCAACGGGCGGCAGGGAATCCCGAAATCGATGTGGTAATGCTCGTCATGGCGGACCCAGGCCTGCCCCGGCATGAAACGCACCTGCCGGCGGATGAAGTCGCCGCGGCGGGTGCGGTACAGGGCCGGGATCAGCGCCGGATGAAGATGACCCGCTCCATCACGATGCCTTCGCGGCGGGCGGCGGCGTGCACCGCATGCAGGTGTTCGGCGATGGCTTCGTAGTCGATGCGTAGATTGCCATGACGGCCCTGGCGATCGAACTCGATGCCGTAGCCGAACTTGTTGTCCACGCGGGAAGGCAGCGGCACCGAGCGGCCGGATTCGTCGAGCACCGGCACCATGAAATCGACCGCCAGTCCGTTCTGGTGGGTGCGGTGCGGGCGAAAGGGTCCGCCCTGCGCCCAACCCGATTCGCCGTAGACGAACACGCGATCGGGCATCGATTTTTCCAGCGCGCCGTAAGCGTGGATGATCACCCGGACCACGCGCGAATGCGCATGGGTCCGGCCGAGGCGGACGCCCAGTCCGCTGTAAGGCTGGAAGTTGGCGCCGGAAACGGGGATCCGTGCCGCCTTCTCCAGGCGACCATGGCCGGGCGTGCCGAAACAGACGCTGTCGGTGGCGAAACCGGCGGATGCGATGACGAGCGTGGCCAGTCCGGCCAGCAACGCCAGCCTTCCTGGCAGGCGCATGCGGGATCTAGCGCGCGGGCGGACTGGTCGGCGGAACGGTCGCCGGTGGCGGCGCGGCCCCCGGCGGCACGTAGATCGCCACGCCGGCGGCGCGCTTCTGGGTGGTCGGGATGCCGATGCCGACGCCGCCACCGCTGTGGCGTCCGTAGCTGCCGGCACCGACCGACATGCCGACCGGCGAACCGCTCGAACCCACGCCCATCAGCACGACGCCGTTGGCGCCCAGCGCCGCGGCCTCGCGCTTGAGCCGGGCGACCGCGGCGTCGGTCTGGCCCTGGGTGCCGAAACCGACCGCGCTGGTGGATTCCAGCTGGGCGATTTCCACCGAACCCGGAGGCGGTGTGCTGTAGACCTGGACCTGGGCCGGGTCGATCGGCGCGCGCGCCGTTCCCAGCATCACCTTGGACGTTCCGGCGCATCCGGTCAGCAGGATGGCCAACCCCAGCATGGCGGCAAGACGGACGGACATGGCACGACTCCCGTGGTTTGCGCCGGATCATCCGCCGCAGGGACTGAATATGGCATATCCGCGCCGGTGCCCCGGGATCCCCGGGCCGCGCGGTATCATGACGGCCTGTTCATGCGTATCCGTACCGAAAGATGAGCGTCGTCCCCGACTTCCGGCCCAGCAGCGCACGGCTGGCGGTCGACCATGTCCCCGTCGCCGCGCTGGCCCGCGAGCTGGACCGGCCGGACACCCTGGCGATCTTCGGTTTCGGCGACACCGCGCCCACCCGCGGGCAGGTGTCCGATCCGCGCTACCTGCACGTCCCGCTGCAGCCGCTCCACGGCACCGCTTGCCTGGAAGTCTGGCGCTCCCCGGCGACGGTCTTGTCCGGCGTCACCGATGACGGCATCAGCTGGGCCAGCGACGGCGAACTGCAGTTCGGCGTGCTGGAAATGGAAGAACCCGAAGGCGGCATCCTGCTGGCCGGTGAACTCGTCTATCGCCGCCTGACCGGGTTCTGGCAGGCCAGCGGTTACCCGCACCTGCTGCGCATCTGGAATTACCTGGACGCGATCATCCTGGGCGAAGGCGATCACGAGCGCTATCGCCAGTTCTGCGTCGGCCGCGTGCGCGGGCTGGGTCCGTTCGACACCGGCACCCTGCCGGCGGCCACCGCCGTCGGCAGCCGCGACGGCCGCCGCGTGCTGCAGGTGTACTGGCTGAGCGCGCGCGTGGCCGGCACGCCGCTGGAGAATCCGCGCCAGGTCAGCGCCTACCGCTATCCGCGCGAGTACGGCCCGCAATCGCCGAGCTTCGCCCGCGCGCTGCTGCCGACCTCGGCGCCGGCGTTGCCGCTGTTCCTGTCCGGCACCGCCGCCATCGTCGGCCACGCCTCGCAGCATGCCGAATCGCTGAAGGCGCAACTGGACGAAACCCTGACCAACCTTGACAGCCTGATCGGCGCGGCGCGCGCACTACGTCCGCAGTTGCCCGCCCACCTGGATGCCTCGGCGCGGCTGAAGGTCTACGTGCGCGATGCCGAAGACGCCGAAGAGGTCGCGGCGCAGCTGGCGGCGCGCCTGGGCGGCGAGGTGCCCTACCTGATGCTGCTGGGCGACGTGTGCCGACGCGAGCTGCGGGTCGAAATCGAAGGCATGCACGGCCTGGCGGCTTGATCGCCGCCGCGCCGCACCCATACTCGGGGCATCGCCGGCCCTTTCCGGCGCGGAGATGACATCGATGGGTCTGATCAGTCTGCTGTGGGGCATCGTCGCGATGGTCTGGATGGTGCTCGCCCTGATCCCGCTGCTGGGATGGGGCAACTGGTTCCTGATTCCGTTCGCCGCGGTGGGCGCGATCATCGCCGCCATCGGCGTCCTGTTCACCTCCGCCGGCAACCGCGGCCGCGCCAAGACCGGCCTGGTCCTCAACGGCATCGTCATCGTGGTCGCCATCGGCCGCCTGATGCTGGGCGGCGGCATCGTCTGAGCCGGGCCGTCCAAAACGTAATCGCCGTTGATTGAACCCCCCGGCCGCGCGGCGCAGACTGCGCCGGCCGGGTTCCCCCCGCTGCATTGCCCGGCGTCGTCCGCCCCTGCGTCCTTGCACCCGGGCCGTCGCGATCCGGTGGGCGCAGGCGTCCCTGTGTCCTGCAATGGAGCGCCTCATGAAGCACTCGCATCCGTCCTGGTGGCTGCTGGCGGGTTTCGCCGCCTGCCTGACCGCCCAGGCCAGTCCCCAATCCTCGCCGCCCGCGGCGACGCCTCCCCAGACCGAAGCCACCGCCGCCGACAGCAAGGTCGCCATCGACCCGAAGACCGGCAAGCTGCGTCCACTGACGCAGGAAGAACGCCGGCAACTCAGCGAACAGTCCCGCGGCGCCGCCAAGGCGCGTCGCGCCGAGCCGCTGGGCGCGGGCAAGAAGGGGTTCGTGGCGCCCGCCACCGAGACCGAGGCCCAGGCCGGCCAGCGCCGGCTGCCCGCCGGCGGCCTGGTCCAGCCGGTGCCGGAAAGCAGCATGACCGACCTGATGATCGTCCGCGGCGCGGATGGCCAGTTGCGCATGGGCCATGCCGATGACGCGTCGAAGCTGCAGCAGGCGAAGGAGGCCAGCGATGAATAGGATGATCCCGTTGCGTGCAACCCTGCTGGCGGCGCTGGTCTGCGCCTTGCCGGCCACCGCCGCCGATCTGGTCCTGGTCAGCGGCGACGCCGGCACCGGACTGGGCCTGGACGATCCGACCCCGAAGGCGCCGGAAGGACTCAATCCCGGCACCACCCTGGGAGCACAGCGCACCCTCGCCTACCAGTTCGCGATGGATCTGTGGGGTTCGGTCCTGCAGAGCGATGTCACCATCTATGTCGGCGCGAGTTTCCAGCCGCTGGCCTGCACGCCGACCAGCGCAACACTGGGATCGGCCGGCACCACCTTCGTGTTCTCCGACTTCGCGCCCGGCGTGGTGCCCAACACCTGGTACTCCTCGGCGCTGGCGGACTCGCTGGCCGGCAGCGATCTCAATCCCGGCTTCATCGACATCAACTCGCGCTTCAACGGCGACATCGGCGTCAATCCCAACTGCCTGACCGGCCAGGACTGGTACTACGGACTGGACGGCAACACGCCGGCCGGCAAGATCAATTTCCTCAATGTGGTCATGCACGAGATCGGCCATGGCCTGGGCTTCCAGGGCTTCACCAACTCGGCCGGCAACTTCCTCAGCGGGCGGCAGGACATCTATTCGACCTTCGCCTACGACAACACGCTGGCGGCGACCTTTCCGCAACTGACCGCCACGCAACGCGCCACCGCGCTGCGCAACACCGGGCGACTGGTGTGGACAGGCGGCAACGTCAACGGCCAGGCCGCGCTGGTGCTGGACAACCGCAGCGTGCTGAAGGTCACCGCGCCGGCGGTGATTGCCGGCAGTTACGACGTCGGTTTCGCCAACTTCGGACCGGTGCCGACCACCGCCAACTTCGCCGGCACCGTGGTCGCGGCGCTGGACGGCGGCGTCAGCACCACCGACGGCTGCGAGCCGATCGGCAATGCCGCCGCCGTGGCAGGCAACATCGCACTGGTGGATCGCGGCAACTGCAACTTCGTGATCAAGGCCGCCAACGTGCAGGCGGCCGGTGCCACAGGCATGCTGGTCGCCAACAACGTGGCCGGGCAGCCGGCGATGGGCGGCAGTGACCCCGCGATCACCATTCCCAGCCTGGGCGTCTCGCAGGCCGATGGTGCGCTGATTCGCGCCAACCTGCCGGCGAGCGTCGGTTTCGGCGTGGATACCTCACTGCTGCAGGGCGCCGACAACAGCGGGCGGGTACGGCTGTACGCGCCGAATCCGTACGAAAGCGGATCGTCGTTCTCGCACTACGACACCGCGCTGGTGCCCAACGCGCTGATGGAACCGGCCATCACCTCCACCCTGCGCGGCGAGGTGAACCTGGATCTGACCCCGGCGCTGTTCCAGGACATCGGCTGGCAACTCAATCCCGGCAATGCGCGCATCGGCAACTGCACCACCAATGTCGACGTGGTCGGCAGTGGTGGCCTGATCCCGGGCGCGAACGTGCAGGCCTGGAGCAACCTGTGCCTGCGCACCAGCGGCAGCAAGGACGTCTACCAGGGCTGCATGGATGCTTACAAGACGCGCTCGCTGGCCAGCGGCCTGCTGGTCGGCAACCAGGGCGGCAAGGTAATGGCCTGCGCGGCCAAGATCATCAAGTAAAAACAAGCGGATAGACAGGCCCGGAACGGCGCCGCGAGGCGCCGTTCCGATATCCGCGCCAGCCTGCGCGCATCGGTCGCAGGCCGGCTGGAATCCGGGGGCGTATGATCGCGGCATCCCCCAGGAGCGAGCGATGGCTTATCCCTATACGCGTCCGCGCCGCATGCGCCGCGACGATTTCTCCCGCCGGTTGATGCGCGAGCACGTGCTCACCGCCAATGATCTGATCTACCCGGTCTTCGTCCACGAATTGAAGGGCCGCGAGGCGGTGCCGTCGATGCCGGGCGTGGATCGCCTGTCGATCGACGAACTGCTGAAGGTCGCCGAGCAGGCCGCCGAACTGCGCATCCCCGTGCTGGCGCTGTTCCCGGTGACCGCGCCGGAAGCCAAGTCGCTGGACGCCGAGGCGGCCTGGGACGATGACGGGCTGGCCCAGCGCGCGGTGCGCGCGATCAAGCAGCGTTTCCCGGAACTGGGCGTGATGACCGACGTGGCGCTGGATCCGTTCACCACCCATGGCCAGGACGGCATCATCGATGACAGTGGTTACGTGATGAACGACATCACCGTCGAGGCACTGGTCAAGCAGGCGCTGTCGCATGCGCGCGCCGGCGTGGACATCGTCGCCCCCAGCGACATGATGGACGGACGCATCGGCGCCATCCGCGGCGCACTGGAAGAGGAAGGCCACATCCACACCCGCATCATGGCCTACTCGGCCAAGTACGCCTCCGCGTTCTACGGCCCGTTCCGCGACGCGGTCGGCAGCGCCGGCAACCTGGGCAAGGGCAACAAGTTCACCTACCAGATGGATCCCGCCAACACCAACGAGGCGCTGCACGAAGTGGCGCTGGATCTGGAGGAAGGCGCGGACATGGTCATGGTCAAGCCGGGCATGCCCTACCTGGACGTGGTGCGGCGGGTGAAGGACGAATTCGGCGTGCCGACCTTCGCCTACCAGGTCAGCGGCGAGTACGCGATGCTGAAGGCCGCCTACGCCAACGGCTGGCTCGACGAACGCGCCTGCACGCTGGAAGCACTGACCGCGTTCAAGCGCGCCGGTGCCGACGGCATCCTGACGTATTTCGCGCTGGATGCCGCGCGCTGGTTGCGTGGGGGTTGATTCGGGATTCGGGATTCGGGATTCGGGATTCGGGATTCGGGATTCGGGATTCGGGATTCGGGATTCGGGATTCGGGATTCGGGATTCGGGAAAGGCTCGCCTTTGCCTCCCCCTTTGTAAAAGGGGGATTGAGGGGGATTTGCTTTTCGCGCCAAAAGCAAATCCCCCGTCATCTGCGTTCGCAGATGCCCGCCCCCTTTTTCAAAGGGGGCTTAAGTGGAAAACCTTCCTGTTCGGAAACTGCGTTTTGCCTCTCCCTTGATCCGCCATCCGGCTGTCGAGAAGCCGCTGCAGAGGGGGCTTTCATGACTCACCCCGGCAAACACCCCGCCTTGCCGCGCCGCGTCGGCGCCAGCGTGCGATAGATATCCAGCTTGCCCGCCGTCGGCGCGCGCGCAGCGCCGCTCACCAGCATTTCGCTGGGCCGTGAGGGATCCACCACCGGTCCCAGCGTGGTGCCTTCGGCCGAGTTGAACGACAGCGACCACGGGGCGATGCCGGAATAGGCCTGGCCATCGCATTCGGCGACGAACAACTGGATCGGCTGCTCGCCGGCCTTGTCCGAACGCGCGAACACCAGCGCCTTGCCGCCATCGAGCCAGGCCGCGTCGAATTCATCCACCGCGCTGTTGATCCCCGGCACCGGTTGCGGATCGACGAAGGCCTTGCCGTTCCAGCGCGCGACGAACAGGTCATGGCGCCCGGCGCCACCGAACCCGTTGCTGGCAAACAGCAACCGGCGGCCATCGGCGCTGGGCGTGGGCGCCCATTCGTTGCCGGCGCTGTTGACGCCCAGGCCCAGGTTTTCCGGCTCGCCGAAGCCGCCGTCCGCCTTCACCGCGGCGCGATAGAGATCGTCTCCGCCGTGGCCACCGGGACGGTTGGAGAAGAAGTACAGCCAGCGGCCGTCGGCGCTCAGCAGCGGGTCGAAGTCGTTGGCGGCGGAATTGATCGGCAGCGGCTCCGGATCGGTCCAGCGCTTGTCACGCAGGTGCGCCTGCCACAGGTCCCAGCCGCCCGCGCCGCCGCTCCGGTCGGTGCTGCCCCAGACGATCCGCTGTCCGTCCGGACTCACGCTGCCACGCACTTCGGTGGCCGGTGTGGACACCACGCCCATGCCCTCGATGCCGAACTCGGCCAACTGCCCGGCCGCGGCGGCTGAGAGTAGACTGCCGATCAGGACGGCAGCCGCCCGTGTTGGTTTCATGGTGTCGCTCCGTGCCGGTTCCCTCACCCACGGGATATATACCAAGTCATGTCCACCGTTCGTTATGCCGTTTTCGGCCATCCGGTCTCCCACTCGCTCTCGCCCCGCATCCATGCCGCGTTCGCGCGCCAGACCGGCGTATCGCTGGCCTACACCGCCATCGACGCGGCGCCGCACGAATTCGTCGGCGCGCTGGATCGGTTCGTCGGCGAGGGTGGCAAGGGCGCCAATGTCACCCTGCCGCTGAAGGAAGCCGCGTTCGCGATCTGCGCGCGCACCAGCGAGCGCGCGCGGCGCGCCGGCGCGGTGAACACGCTGAGCTGGAACGACGGCCAGTGGCACGGTGACAACACCGACGGCGCGGGCCTGGTGCGCGACCTGACCGGTCGGAACGGACTGGACCTGCGCGGTCGCCGCGCCCTGATGCTGGGTGCCGGCGGAGCCGCGCGCGGGGTCGCCCCGGCGTTGCTGGATGCCGGCGTCTCGGAACTGATCGTGGTCAACCGCACGCCCGAGCGCGCCGATGCCCTGATCGATGCGATGGGGGAGCCGGAGCGCGCGCTGTCACGCTATTGGCAGGACCTGGGCGATATCGGTGACTTCGGCCTGATCGTCAATGCCACCTCGGCGGCGCGCGGCGGCGGCGAGGATTTCGATTTGCCGTTCACCCTCACCACGCCGCGCACGCTCGCGGTGGATCTGAACTACGGCGAAGCCGCCATCCCGTTCCTGGCCTGGGCCAGGGCGGCCGGCTGTCGCGACGCGGTCGGTGGTCTGGGCATGCTGGTCGAACAGGCTGCCGAGGCCTTCGAAGCCTGGCATGGCGCGCGCCCCGACAGCGATGCCGTGTATGCCGCGCTGCGCGGCAAGGACGCGCTGCTGGTCACCGCCGACTGAAGCCGAATCACGGAGACGCCGATGGAACCGTTCCTGATCCAGCTTCTGACCGTGGTCGGCTACCAGTTACCGGAACTGCTGGCCTGCGGTGCCGCGCTGGCCCTGTTGTGGATGTGGGCGCAGCCAGCGCCCGGCCGGACGCTGGCCTTGTGGGGAACCGGCCTGCTGCTGGGTTCGGCCGTGCTGCGGCTGCTGGCGAGCGTGTTCCAGGCCTGGAACATCCACCACATGCCGGAAGGTGGCTACGAGAGCATGCAGGGCCTCTTCATGGTGATTTCGGCGCTGACCATGCTGTTCGGCCTGGTATCGTCGGTCGGCCTGGTGCTGCTGGCCTGGGGTGCCGCCAAGGCGATGCGCGCTCCGCGCTGAGCGAACACGGTTCGGTGGAACCCGACGGTAGGAGCGGCCTCCGGCCGCGAGCTTTTTGAACGTCCCGTAATCCGCGCGCAAAAGCTCGCGCCGGGGACGGCGCTCCTACCTGGTTCGGTCGTGTGGTGACGCTGCTTTGGTGGTTCGATGGGGCGCGGAGCGACGGGCTACAGCAATCCGTCGCGCTTGACCGCCAGGTAGCGCTCCACCAGCGCCGCCGGCAGATCCGCGCAGGTCACGTCCAGCACCATCACGTGGTGTCGCCGCAGGGCGTCGTGCGCGATCGCGCGCTGCTCCAGGTAACGGGCAATCGCGCCGGCGTGGACGGCGCCGGGCAGATCCTTCACCGGCGCGGCCAGCGCCTCGTCCAGTTCGCGTTCGCGCAGGCTCGCCACGCACACCAGATGGCGCTTCTGCAGCAGCCGCACCGCGGCCAGCAGATCCTCGATGTCCTCGTCGCGCACGTTGGTCACCAGCATCACCAGCGAACGACGCCGCTGGCGCAACGACAGCTCGGTGGCCGCGGCCAGGTAATCGGTGGCGACCGGCTGCGGCTGCAGGTCATAGCTGGCCCGCAGCAGGGTATCGATCGCGCCCATGCCGCGCTGCGGCGCGACCCAGCGGCGCTCGCCACCGCTGGCGCCCAGGCCGACCGCGTCGCCCTGGCGCAGCGCCAGGTAGGACACCACCAGGGTGGCGTTGAGCGCATGGTCGAAATGCGACAGGCCGCCTTCGCGCGCCATCATCCGGCGGCCGGTGTCCATCAGCATCACCAGTTGCTGGTTCTTCTCGTCCTGGTATTCGCGCGAGATCAACTTGCGCGCGCGCGCGGTCGCCTTCCAGTCGATCTGGCGCAGGCTGTCGCCCACCCGGTACTCGCGCATCTGGTTGAAGTCGGTGCCCTCGCCGCGCCGGCGCTTCAGGTGCGCGCCGACCAGCCGCGAAGCCTGTTCGGCACTGAACAACGCGAACCGGGTCAGCGGCGCGAAGTCCGGATACACGCGCACGGTGCGCGACTCGCCAATCCGGCGCGATTGCCACCACAGGCGCAGCGGCGAGTGCAGGCGGATCTGCGTGCCTTCGAAAACCGCGTCGCCGCGTTCGGTCGGGCTCAACCGATAGTGGAAGGACGTGGACTGGCCACGGCGCAGCCGCAGCCGCTGCGGCAGGCCCTGCATGGTCCAGTGGCCGGGATGCAGATCGAACACGTCCACGCGCTGCCGCGACGCCGCTTCCAGGCGCACCGACACCTCGCGCGCGATCCCCAGTGGCCACGCATCCGGCATCTCCCGCTCAACCACCGGCGATGGCCGGCGCCGCAGCCACAGCGCGTCGATCGCCGCCAGCAGGATCACCGCCGCGCCCGCGCCCAGCCAGGCCACCCGAGGCATGCCGGCGAACAGCGCGGCCAGGCCGGACAGGCCCCACAGCACCAGGCAGGCGATCAGTGGCCAAGCGGGTCTCATTTGCGCGGTGCTTCCACCTTGGCCAGCAGGGCGCGCAGCACGTCGTCCGGCGACTGGCCCTCGATCTGCAGTTCCGGCGCCAGCGCGATGCGATGGCGCAGCGCGGGCGTGGCGATGTCGCGGACGTCGTCGGGCGTGACGAAATCGCGTCCCTGCAGCACCGCCTGCGCGCGAGCGGCGCGCACCAGCGCGATGCTGCCGCGCGGGCCGGCGCCCAGCGAAATGCCGGGCCATTTGCGGGTGGCGGCGACGATGCGCACCGCGTAATCGATCACCTGCTCGTCCACCGTCACCGCGGCGGTGCCTCGCTGCATGGCGAGGATGTCGGCCGCACCAAGCACGCGTCGCACCTGCGACAGATCGAAGTCGCCGGCGGTGCGGCCGGTGGTGATCGCGTCGACCATCCGCTTTTCGTCGTCCAGCGCCGGATAGTCGATCAGGATCTTCAGCAGGAAACGATCCAGCTGCGCTTCCGGCAGCGGATAGGTGCCTTCCTGCTCGACCGGGTTCTGGGTGGCGAGGGTCATGAACGGCGGCGCCAGTTCGAAGGACTTGCCCTCGATGGTCACCTGCCCTTCCTGCATCACTTCCAGCAGCGCGGACTGGGTCTTGGCCGGCGCGCGGTTGATTTCGTCGGCCAGCAGCAGGTGGGTGAACACCGGGCCGCGCCGGATCTTGAAGCTCTCGGTCTTGGGGTCGTAGACGGCGTGTCCGCTGACGTCGCTGGGCATCAGGTCGGGAGTGAACTGCACGCGCGCGTAGGTCAGTTCCAGCGCCTGTGCCAGCGCACGCACCAGCAAGGTCTTGCCCAGCCCGGGCACGCCCTCGATCAGCACGTGGCCGCCGGCCAGCAGCGCGATCAGGATCTGGTCCAGCACTTCGGCCTGGCCGATGAACGCCTTGGACACTTCCTCGCGCACCTGGGCGGCGCGTTCGGCCAGGATTTCGCCGGTCATTGCGCCGTGGATTGCGGCGGTGGAATCGTTCATAGTCGGTTTCTCAGCTGGATCAGGGTGGAAATGCGGTCTCGGAAGCCGGCCTTGTCCTGCGTGGACGGCGTCTGCAGGGCGTTGCGCACGGTCTCGACCGGGATGTCCAGGCGCTCGGCCACCGCCTGGATCTGGGCCTCGCCAGCGAGCGCGGCGGCCACCGGATCCCGGCGGCGCAAACGGCTCAGGAAGGCCTGGCGGGCGGCGATGTAGAGCAGCACGCCGCGTCCGTAGCGGAACAGGTGATCGCCGCTGGCGCGCACGTGTTCCAGCAGCGAACGGCGATCCATCGGCGGTGCCGGAAGCGGCGGGCCGAAGCGCTGCATCCGCGACCACAACCACGCCAGCAGCGCGACCAGCAGCGGCAGCCAGACCATCCAGCCGCGGAACAGGATCGTGCGCAGCAGCGACGGCATGTCCGCGGCGTAGACCAGGTGCATGGTGCCGGCGCCGTAGTTGGGCGCCAGCACCTGTCTCGCCAGCGCCTGGTGCGGCGGATCGCGCAAGCCGCCCTGAGGCGCCTTCAGCGGGTCCCCGAACGGATTGCCGGCACCGCCCTGGTTGGTCAGGAAATCGAAGTCCGCCAGCACGTCGACGTGGCCGTCGCCATGGGCCAGGCGGGCGTAGACGTAGCCGGCATCCAGGTCGCCCCAGGCCAGTTCCGGTTCCACGTCGTGCAGGCGGAAACGCCGGCCGCGGCAGAATTCGACATGCGCGCGCTGGCCTTCCACCTGCAGGTCGGCGCAGCTGCTGTCGTCGGTGCTCTCCACGCCCAGCCACTGCAACAGCAGCGGATCCGGGCTGCCGTCCCAGATTCGCTGGGGCGGCGTGCGCACCAGCAGGTGGCCACCGCCTTCCACCCAGTCCAGCAGCCGTTCGGCCTGCACCGCGTCCAGGCCACTGGCTTCGTTGAACAGCAGCACGGTATCGCGCGGTCCCGGCGGATGCGCGTCCAGTGCGAGCCGCTGCCGCGACTGCGCCTTTATTCCATCGACCTCCAGCGCCTTGCGCAGCGCGTAGAGCGGGTTGTACGCCGCCTCGCCGTTGGGCGGCAGGTACAGGGTCTGGTCGACCCGGTGGTAGTTGCGCGTGAACCAGTACACGCCGGCCGCGATCAGCAAACCGCCCAGCAGGGTCAGGGCGACGATGAGGGCCACCTTTCCGGGTCGCTTCATGCCAGCCACCCGCCGCGCGCCTGCATCTGTCCCAGCAGGGATTCGAACTCCGCCTCCTCCGGCAGCCGCTGCGCATAGGCCGCGTACTGCCAGACCCGGACGATGCGGGCGAACAGCTGCCGATCCTCCACCTGCGCCATCCGCCGCGACAGCCGCAGGCATTCGGCCTCGGTGGCGCCCGGCGGCAATTCCACCTGCGCGCGGCGGCCCATCGCCTGCACGCCGGCCCGGTACAGCAGCGCCAACGCGTCGCGCGCGCGCCCTTCGCGCCACAGGCGACGGGCGACGCTCGCCACGTCATCGGGCAGCGCTTCGGGAATCCGTACCGGTTCGCTGGCAACGTCGGCATCGAACACTGGCGCACGTCCGCCCACCCCGCGCATCCACGGCAACCAGTAGCGCGCGGTCGCCAGCAGGATCAGCACCAGCACGCCGAGCAGGATCCACAGGCCCCATTCGGCGAGGAAGGCGAACAACGCCGCCACGCCTTGCAGCCAACCCATCTGCGGACGCCGGGAGGGCGTCTCGGGCTCGGCCTTGTCGATCCGCTCCCACTGCTTCTGCACCACGCTGCGGTTGAGCGACGGATCCCGGTAGGCCTGCGCGCTGGCGCGGCGGAAACCGCCATCGTCAACCCGCTGATCGCCGAAGACTTCCGGCAGGGTCGGCGGCTTCGGCGCGTCATCGGCACCATCGGACACCACGTGCGCGTCGGAATCCTCGGCCGCTGGAACCTCCGGGTCCTCGCTCTGCGCCCGCGCCATTCCCGGCACCAGGCCCCCCATCAGCACCAGCGCGACAACCAGCGCCGACGCGCCGCGGGCAAGCCGGCCGCGCAACTTGCGGAACACGATCTCCACGTCCCACGCCTCGAGCTGGGTACGGCGGTTGAGGTACAGGCCGAAGCCGGCGCCGACGAAGAACGGTTCCACCACCGACATCGCCATCCAGGCCAGCGCGTTGAGGCCGATCCTCACCCAAGCCGGCGACTGCTCGACGATCAGCGTCCAGGTGGTGCGCAGGGTTTCCGGCAGCAGCTCCAGCGGCGTGAACATCAGGATGCCGGCGATGCCGCCCAGGAACAGCGCGCCTTCGAAGTGCAGGCAGACCAGGGTCAGCAGCGCGGCGTTTCCGTAGATCGCTCCCCCCAGCACGCGACGGCGTTCGCGCAGGCGCTGGCCCTGCACGCCTTCCAGCAGGTCCACCGGCAGGTACAGTGAACGCACCGGGCTCAGGCGCCGCCAGGTCAGGTAGTGCAGCATCGGCTTCCAGCCCCAGTTCGCCTGCGCGCGCACGGTCTCGCGTACGCCGGGCACCGCGCCGAACACCGCGCGCGAGGCGACGTACATCGGAATGCGGTCGAACACCGGCTTGAGCCACCACATCAGGAATCCGGCCAGGCCGATCAGGTCGAGCGCCCAGCCGGCCGCGTTGAGCAGCACGAACACCGGCAGCGTCACCAGCAGCCAGGGCTTCCAGATCGCGGCCGCGTGCCGGCGCACCAGCGCCATGCCCAGTTCCATCGCCTCCCAGGACGAACGCGCGCGCAGCTGGACGGTGAGCTGTTCAAGCCTCATCGGGGGTTCCCCGGCCGCCGCGCCACAGCCACAACAGCACCAGCGTCCACAGCGTCGCCGAGACGCCGTATTTCACCGGGGCGGGAATCGACTGGATCGAGGACCAGAACGCTTCGATGAAGGCGGCGACAAAGAACATCAACGCCGCGCCCAGGCAAATCCGCGCACCCTTCCAGCCGGCCTCGACCAGCGCGTCCACCCGCCGCCGCCGCCCGGGCGCGAGCAGGTTGTAGCCCAGCCGCAGGCCGGCGCCGCCGGTGATGACGATCGCGGTCAGCTCGAACGGCGCGTGCCCGGCGACGAAGCGCCACAGCGGATCGGCCGAACCGATCTGCTGGAGGTGGCCGAACGAGGCGCCGATGTCCACGCCGTTGAAGATCAGCACGTAGATCGGTCCCAGGCAGCCCAGCAGCCCGCTGGCGAACACGCGCAGGCCGATGCTGGTGTTGTTCATGATGTACACGCCGAACATGTACCAGTCGCTGCCCGAGTCGCGGCCAAGCCGGTGGCGCGGGTCGTTGGGATCGAACATCCGCTCCATCGAGGCGATTTCCTCCGGCGCCTTGATCCCGTGGATCAGCTCCGGCTGGTACTGCAGCAGCACGAACAGCACGATCATCGGCAACGCGAACAGCGCCGCGGCAACCCACATGCAGGCCGCCTCGCTGCGCACCAGCCGCGGGAAGTCGGCCAGCACGAACACCAGCGCGCGCCGCCAGCGCGGCGGCGGCGTGCGGTACAGCAGGTTGTGACCACGCTGCATCAGCTGCTGCAGGCGATCGGTGATCTGCGGGCTGTAGCCGCGCTTGCGCGCCAGCGCCAGCTGCTCGCAGATGCGGCGATAGCGGGCCGGCACGTCCTCGTCGGCCAGTTCGGCGCGGTTGCGCGCATCGCGCGCCTGGCGCGGCTCGCCACGCAGATCCAGCCAGTGTTCGAAGGCCAGCCATTCGCGCTGGTAGCGGGCGACGAACTGCTCCTGCCTCATCGACGCCCCACCAGCCAGTTGGCCATGCCGTACAGGCGCAATACGCCGGCCTGTCCCTGCGCCTGGGTCAACGGCGCGACGATGTCGGCCAGCTCGGCCTGGCGTGCCGGCGTCAGCAATGGCGCGCGTTCGCCGAAGGCGACGATCGCGGCCTGTTCGTCGGGCTGCAGCCCGGGCGGCACCGCCACCACCACGTCGGCCGGTGCCGGCACGGCGTCGCGCGAATGATCCACGTGGACCACGACGGTCCTCGCCACCATGTCGCCAAGCCGGCGGCCATGCGGATCGGCCAGGCTGCTGATCAGCCCGGCCATGTAGCCGAACGGCAACATGTCGACCGTGCGCAGCAGGTTGCGGGTGATCGCCGCGAGCCAACCCAGCGGCGCGCCGTCGGCCGACACCACCCGCAGGCCCATCGCGCGCTTGCCGACGGTCTGCCCGTTCCAGAACGCCTCCAGGGCGATCGGGTAGATCCAGTAGACGATGAACATCAGCACCATCGACAGGCCCTGGCCCATCTTGCCCATCAAGCCGAGCACGGTGCCGACCACGAACAGGATGCCCACCCGCACCGCCAGATCGATCGACCAGGCCACCGCGCGCGGCACCGGGCCGGAAGCCGGCAGATGCAGGGCGACGCCCTCGGGCGTGATCACCTCACGGTAGGTGTCCAGTTTCAATGCGTCACCCGATGCCGGCCCGCGTGCGGGTGCTGGCGGTGCGCCGTCCTGGCGATATCTGCGTGCTGCGCGCCATGCGCGATCCGATCCCCTGTTCCATCCGTTGCGACTTTAGCCGCCACGGCGGCGCTTGCCCAGTCCGCGCAAGGCTACACTGCCGCCATGTCATCGCTGTTTCCCTGCCGCGCCGGATGCGCCGCCTGCTGCACCGCGCCGTCCATCGCCTCGCCGATCCCCGGCATGCCCGCCGGCAAACCGGCGGGCGTGGCCTGCGTGCAACTGGACGAGGCGCTGCGCTGCCGGCTGTTCGGCCAGCCCGAACGCCCCCGGTTCTGCGCCACCCTCAAGCCGGGACCGGAAATGTGCGGGCGCAGCCGCCAGGAGGCCATGGCCTACCTGGACGCGCTGGAGCGGGCCACCCGGCCCTGATGCCTGGCGATGCATATCAACTGACAGTCGGCTTTTCCTTCTTGCCGGCGAACACGCGCCGGATGCCCGCACCGACCGCGACCAAACCGATCAGCAGCAGCTTCCAGAACTTGGCGAACACCAGGCCGATCTTGGCGAACAGGCCGGCCTTCGCCGCGAGTCCGCCACCGACCAGCGCCGCCAGGCCGTAACTGGCGACCTTGTCGGTGGATGCGTCGAAGTCGGCGTAGCGGGCGCCAGCGTCGAACTCGGTCATCGGCAGCAGTTCCTGCATGCCTTTCTGTACCTGCGCCAGTTCAGTCATGTCGGCCACCGCGTTGAGGCTGAGATAGCCATGCCGCCCGAGTACGCGGATGTCGTAGTTCAACGTATGTTCGGCGCTGCCGTTGAAGGACAGTTCCTTGGCCCAATAGAGCTTCTTGGCCGAACCGTCATAGCGCGGCGGCACCGCCCAGCCGACCAGATCCACGGTGCCGTAACCGGCCTCCTTGCGCGCGCCGTTCTCCTCGCGCATGGACTGCTTCATTTCGGTCAGCATCTCGGCGTAGTCGATCTTGGCCGCGTCCTCGTCGGAGACATAACCCTCGTCCGAGTAGGTGACCACGACGGCCCAACTGTCGTCGGCCAGCAGATCCGGCTTGCGCGGCACGATCAGGCCCAGCACCGATTCATCGGGCGGATTGCCCCACAGATCCTCCAGCACGCGGCGGGCCTCGGCCTGCTCCAGGTAGCGGAAGTCCGGCGTCAGCTGGAAGCGCGCGTGTGCCTTTGGCACGGTGATGCCGCCCTCCTTGAACTGCAATCCCGCGACGAACTGTTCAGCGCTCGGGCCGGCGTCTTCCCCGTCTTCCTGCGCCATTGCCGGCGTTCCCCACGCCAGTGCCACGGCGGCCAGCAGGCCACCGAACCATGGTTTCAGCATTTTCTTCCCCGTTGATGGACAGATCCCTGTCCCGCGCCAGTGTTGCCGGAGCGCCGGCGGCAGGCAAGCCTCCGGCCATTGGCAAAGGATTCGGCGGGTTCCAGGCAAGCCGGAACGCAATCCCGGCAACCGGCGGTTTCCGGCCGGACCGTGGAAACCGGAAGACGTCAGTCCTTCGCGGCTTGCAGGTACTGGTCCTTCAGGCGCACGTAGTAGGCGGCCGAGTAGTGCAGGCTCTCGATTTCCTTGTCGCTGAGCCGGCGGGCGAAACGTGCCGGATTGCCCAGCCACAGTTCGGCCTCGCCGATGACCTTGCCGGGACCGACCACCGCGCCGGCGCCGACGAAGCCGTATTTCTTCACCGTGGCGCCGTCCAGGATGCACGCGCCCATGCCGATCAGGCACAGATCCTCGATGGTGCAGGCGTGGATGATGGTGCCGTGACCCACCGTGACATCGGCGCCGATCAGGGTCGGATGGCCGGCCCGGTTGTACGGGCTGTGGTGGCTGACATGGATGATGGTGCCGTCCTGCACGTTGGTGCGGGCACCGATGCGGATGTGGTTGACGTCGCCCCGGATCACCGTGCCCGGCCACACCGAGACGTCCTCCGCCAGTTCGACGTCACCGATGACGGTCGCCGCCGGGTCCACGTAGACGCGCGGGCCGAGGGCGGGAAAACGGTCAAGATAGGGGCGGATAGCGGTCATGTCGCCATTGTAGCGACCATACGCACGCGTCCGGGCCTACACTCCGGTGCATGGACACTCCCGCCGACACGCCCGCGACCGAACTCCCCTCCACCCTCGACCGCCTGCGCGTGGCCTGGCAGGCACGACGACCCGACCTGGCCCAACGGCAGGCGGATCTGCAGCGCCTGCGCGACGCGCTCAAGCGCCGGCTGGACGAGATGGCCCGCACCATCGCCGCCGATTTCGGCCACCGTTCGCTGCACGAGAGCCGCATCGCCGACGGGATGACCGTGCTCAACGAGATCGATCACCTGCTCAAGCACCTGCGCCGCTGGATGCAGCCGCGCCGGGTCGGGGTGGGCTGGCGGTTCTGGCCCGCCAGCGCGGAGATCCGGCCCGAACCGGTCGGCGTGGTGGGCGTCATCGCGCCATGGAACTACCCGGTCAACCTGGCCCTGATCCCGCTGGCCACCGCCATCGCCGCCGGCAACCACGTCTACCTGAAACCCTCCGAACACACCCCGCGCACCACCGCGTTCCTGCGCGAACTGCTGGCCGAGGTCTTTCCCGCCGATCGGGTGGCGGTCGCCAGCGGCGGTCCCGAGATCGCCTCGGCCTTCGCCGGCCTGCCCTTCGACCATCTGGTGTTCACCGGTTCCACCGCGGTGGGCCGCAAGGTGATGGCCGCCGCCGCGCCGCAGCTGACCCCGCTGACCCTGGAACTGGGCGGCAAGTCGCCGGCCATCGTCTGCGACGACTATCCGCTGGAGCAGGCCGCGGCGCGGCTGGCGACCGGCAAATGGTTCAACGGCGGCCAGACCTGCATCGCCCCGGACTACGTGCTGGTCGCGGCGCACCGCCGCGATGCGCTGGTGGAAGCGCTGCGCAAACAGGTGAAGGCGCGCTACGGCGATCTGCAGAATCCGGGCGACTACACCCGCATCATCAACGACGGCCAGTTCGCGCGGCTGCGTGGCTATCTGGACGACGCGCAGACACGTGGCCTGACGGTGATTCCGCTGGCCGGCGCCGAGGATGCCCGGGAGCGGTTGTTCCCACCGACCCTGGTGCTGGATCCGGGCGATGACGCCAAGGTGATGCAGGATGAGATCTTCGGCCCGATCCTGCCGATCCGTTCGGTCGATTCGCTCGACGAGGCCATCGCCTACGTCAACGCGCACGATCGCCCATTGGCGCTGTATCCCTTCAGCAACGACCGTTCCCGGATCGAGAAGATCCTGAAGAACACCCTGGCCGGCGGCGTCACCGTCAACGACACCGTGCTGCATTTCGGCATCAACGATCTGCCGTTCGGCGGCATCGGTCCCAGCGGCATGGGCGCCTACCACGGCAAAGCCGGCTTCGACGCGTTCAGCAAGGCTCTGCCGATCCTCTGGCAAAGCCGCCGCGCCGGCAGCGACATGCTCAAGCCGCCCTACGCGAAGGTGGCGCGGTTCATCGACTTCATCGTCCGATAGCGCCGGCGAGCTCCCGGCCCCGCGTCGGCGATGCCGAAGCGGGCCGGAATCCGGTTCTCGTTCCGGCGAACGCCGGAATTCATTGACGGCAGAATGGGTCCCAGCTTGACCGACCTACCGGTCGTTGGAGGCCGCCGGGATGACGACGGCGCGATTGGCAGGCCCCCCGCAGGAAACGAGGGTGGCCGGGTCCGACCATGCAGATCGCGCAAGGTTGCCGCGACACCGATCAGCAACCAGGCGGTTGCCGAGAGCGGAGATTGGTTGGTCAATCTCCCTCGTCGAGCGGCAGCCGGGGCATGCGACGCTTCACCGGCGAGGATTGGATGATCGCCGTATTGGTCGCGGCATAAGGAAGAAACCGGTCGATCAGGGACTCAAGTTCCTCCACCCCTCGCACGAAAGCACGTGCGACGAAGCAGTCGTCCCCCGTCACACGCTCTGCTTCCACGACCTCCGGCGTCTCCTGCAGAAGGGTGGCAACGCGCGAGAGTTCGCCGGGCATCGGCCGCAGGCGCATGTGCACCGCCAGCGGCAGCCCCACGGCGCCAGGATTCAATCGAATCGTGTAGCCCTCGATGACGCCGCTCTCCTCGAGTCTCCTGACGCGCTCGGCCGCGGCGGGCGGAGAAAGACCGACCTTGTCGGCGAGTTCCTTCATCGATAGCCGCGCATTCTCCGACAGCAGTTCCAGCAACCGTCGATCAAGCGTGTCGAGGGGTCGAACAATGCGTCGGCTCATGGCTTCTTCTTTTTTTAGGCAAAACGGTCATATTTCAATCCAAAGCCTCAGAAGAATGCGCTTTCGACCTTATTTTGTCCATGTAAAACGAGAATATCGCCTTCTATCATGATCATATGGAAGCGATACCCCAGCCTGCGCGCCGCGCCCTTGATGCCTTGCCGCCCCACCTCTGGTTCGGCGTCAGCGCCGTGTTCCACTATCTCGGTCCCTCCTTTGCCGTGCTTCTCTTTCCGGCCGTGGGTGTGCTGGGGGTAGCGTGGTTGCGGATCGCGACGGCGGCTTTCGTCTTCGCTCCGATCACCCGACCGTGGCAAACGCTCGGTCGGGCGGACAGGTCCGGCCGCTGGTTGATCGCGGCAATGGGCGTTTGCCTGGCCCTGATGAACTGCGCCTTCTATCTTGCTCTCGACCGCCTGCCGATCAGCCTTGTCGCCGCCATCGAGTTTGTCGGCACCATCAGCATTGCCGTCCATGGTTTGCGCACGAAACGGAACCTTGCCGCCCTTGCGCTCGCTGTCGTTGGCGTCTTCGCCCTGATCGATGTCACCTGGTCGAGTGATCCCGTCGGCCTGTTCTGGGCTTTTCTAAACGGTGCGCTGTTCGTCGCCTATATCCTGCTGGGTCATCGGATGGCCCGGACGGGTGCCGGCAATGGCATCAAGCAGCTGGGCGCCGCCATGGCGATCGCCCTGATCGTCGTCCTGCCGATTGGTTTCAAACAAGCCCTCGCCGCCTTCAGCGACCCTCTGCTAGTCATGGCCGGGATCGGCGTAGGTGTCTGCTCCTCGGTCATCCCCTATGTCTGCGACCAGCTCGCAATGGCGAAGCTCAAGCGTTCCACCTTCGCCCTCATGCTGGCGCTGCTGCCCGCCGTGGCTACGCTGGTTGGCGCGCTGGTCCTGGCTCAAATCCCTAACGGTCAAGACATGCTGGGCATCGCCTTGGTGATGCTGGGTGTCGCCCTCCACAAACAACCGAAGGACTGAACCATGTTTCCACCTCTGGATCCCTTCGCGGAGGGCCTGCTTGATGTCGGAGACGGACATGCAATCCACTACTGCCAGTCCGGCAACCCGGACGGCCAGCCGGCGCTGATCCTGCATGGCGGCCCCGGCGCGGGCTCTTCTCCCTATCATCGGCGGTTCTTCGACCCGGATATCTACCGCATCATCCAGTTCGATCAGAGGGGATGCGGCAAGTCCAGGCCGAACGCCAGCCTGGACGCCAACGATACCTGGAGCCTCGTCGCCGACATGGAGCGGCTACGCCAGCGGCTGGGCATGGATCGGTGGTTGCTGTTCGGCGGATCCTGGGGCTCCACGCTGGCGCTCAGTTACGCCGGCAAGCATCGCGATCGTTGCGTCGCCCTCATCCTGCGCGGCATCTGGCTGAATCGCGAGGACGATATCGCCTGGGACTATGGCGGGCTACGCCGGTTCTGGCCGGAGGCATTCGCCGGGTTCGAAGAGTTCGTCCCCGAAGAGGAGCGAGGCGACCTGCTGGCTGCCTACCATCGACGCCTGTGCGACGACGATCCGGCCGTGCACATGCCGGCGGCCGTTTCATTCTGCCGCTGGGAAGCGGCCTGCGAACGCCTGTTGCCTTCCGGGGAGGGAATCCTCCCCGGACCGGAAACCCTGGCGCTTGCACGCATCGAAGCGCATTTCACGATCAACCGGGCTTTCACGGAACCGGAAGCGCTGATGGCGGCAGCGGAACGACTGGGTGATCTGCCGGGAGCGATCGTGCATGGACGCTACGACATGCTGTGCCCGGTGGATGGCGCGCTGGCCATCGCCCGAGCCTGGCCCGGAGCGCGTCTGACCATCGTGCCCGATGCGGGCCATTCCGCTTTCGAACCCGGCATCCAAGCGGCCTTGCTGGCCGAGACGGCGGCGCATGCCTTCCCACGGCATTGGGAGCGCGAGCGTGGCTCGCGATCCCTTCGGCCCAGCGGGGCCGCGCCGCCGTGATTCACCCGCGTGCAGCACCCATATACAGGTCCCGGCTTGACCGACCTGCCGGCCATTGGAGACCGCCGGGATGACGGCAAGGCCCGTTCATCGATATCGTCCTCCCGCCGTCATTCAGGCGACGGCGGAGAAAGCGGCCCCCATGCATTTTCCCGCTGTCGAAAACCGCACCGCTCGCGCGTCATAGTCAGGTCACCCCGCACAGGACCGCCCATGATCTCCCCGACGTCCCCCAAGGCCACCCGCCGCGAATGGATTGGCCTGGCCGCCATCGCCCTGCCCTGCATGGTCTACGCGATGGACCTGACCGTGCTCAACCTGGCGTTGCCGGCGATCAGCGCCGAACTCAACCCTTCCACTTCGCAACTGCTGTGGATCGTCGACATCTACGGGTTCCTGGTGGCCGGCTTCCTGATCACGATGGGAACGTTGGGTGATCGCATCGGCCGGCGCCGACTGTTGCTGATCGGTGCGGCCGCGTTCGCCGCGGCCTCGATCATCGCCGCCTTCTCGCGCAGCGCGGAGATGCTGATCGCCATGCGCGCGCTGCTGGGCGTGGCCGGCGCCACCCTGGCGCCGTCGACGATGTCGCTGATCCGCAACATGTTCCATGACGAGCACGAGCGCCAGTTCGCGATCGGCGTCTGGATCGCCAGCTTCTCGGTCGGCGGCGCGATTGGCCCGCTGGTCGGCGGCCTGTTGCTGGAATGGTTCTGGTGGGGCGCGGCGTTCCTGGCCGCGGTGCCGGTGATGGTGCTGCTGTTGCTGCTGGGACCGAAGCTGCTGCCCGAATACCGCGATCCCGACGCCGGCCGGCTGGATCCGGCGAGCATGGCGCAATCGCTGTTCGCGGTGCTGGCGGTGGTGTACGGCCTCAAGCGGATCGCCGAGTACGGCGCCGATACGCGCGGTCTGCTGGTGCTGGCCGCCGGCCTGGTACTGGGCGTGCTGTTCGTGCGCCGACAGCGGCACCTGGACTATCCGTTCCTGGATGTCACCCTGTTCCGCCGTCCCGCCTTCAGCGCGGCGATCGTCGCCTACGCGCTGGCCGGCCTGTCGATGATGGGCGTGTACATCTTCATGACCCAGTACCTGCAACTGGTGCTGGGGCTGTCGCCGCTGGAAGCCGGTTTCGCCACCGTCCCGTGGTCGCTGTGCTTCACCGTGGGATCGCTGCTGGCGCCGAAGCTGGCGCGCCACTGGGGCGCGCGGCGGGTGATGGTGCGCGGCCTGCTGGTGGCGGCGGTCGGCTTCGGCATCACCGCGCTGGTGGTGCCGCCGCACGGGCTGTGGATCCTGATCGCTGGCATGCTGGCGATGAGCATCGGCATGGCGCCGGTGTTCACCGTGGGCAATGAACTGATCATCACCACCGCGCCGCCGGAACGCGCCGGCGCGGCGTCGGCATTGGCGGAAACCAGCGCCGAACTCAGCGGCGCGCTGGGCATCGCGCTGCTCGGCAGCGCCGGCATGGCGCTGTACCGCTTCTGGCTGGAGCCGGCATTGCCGGCGGATCTGGCCCACGCCGCCGCCGGTCATGCCCTGTCCACGCTGGGCGGCGCGATCGCCACCGCCGAAACGCTGCCGGCCGGCCTGGCCATCGCCATCGAAACGACCGCGCGCGCCGCGTTCACCGACGCCATGCGGCTGGTGGCGGTGTTCGGCGGAACGATGATGCTGTTGGCGGCGTGGATGGCCTCGCACCTGATGCGCGATGGCGAGGGCGAAGGCCATGTGGCGAGCGTGGCCAACGAGGCTTCCGGCGCATGAGGCATCCAAGGTGGCGCCTGCCGCGCGCACGCCGTCGCGGACACATCACTTACACTGACGCCTCTATCTCTCTGGCGCCCGCGGGCGCCCACGACCACGGATGCACGGGATGAAGATCGCCAGCTGGAACGTCAATTCGCTCAATGTCCGCCAGCCGCATCTGGAGCAATGGCTGGGTGCGTTCTCGCCGGACGTGGTGGGCATCCAGGAAACCAAGCTGGAGGATCACCGTTTCCCCGACACCGTGCTGGCCGGGCTGGGCTACCGCAGCATCTTCGCCGGACAGAAGACCTACAACGGCGTGGCGATCCTGTCGCGGGTGCCGGCCACCGAGGTGCAGATCGGCGTCCCCGGTTTCGAGGACGAACAGAAGCGCGTGATCGCCGCGACCGTGGGCGATCTGCGCATCGTCAACCTGTACGTGGTCAACGGCCAGGACGTGGGCACCGACAAGTACGCCTACAAGCTGCGCTGGCTGGATGCCGTGCACGGCTGGCTCGCCGAGGAGCTGCAGCGGCACCCGAAGATGGTCGTGCTGGGCGATTTCAACATCGCCCCGGACGATCGCGACGTCTACGACCCCAAAGTCTGGGGCGATGCCCACATCCTGACCTCGGTCGCCGAGCGCGACGCGCTCCGCCGCCTGTACGCGCTCGGCCTGCACGACGCCTTCCGCATGCACAACGACGAAGCCGGCGTGTACAGCTGGTGGGACTACCGGATGGGCGGGCTGCGCCGCAACCTGGGCCTGCGCATCGATCTCACCCTGGTCTCGGACGCGTTGCGCGCGCAGGCCGCCGCCGCCGGCATCGATCGCGAGCCGCGCACCTGGGAACGCCCCAGCGACCACGCGCCGGCCTGGGTGCAACTGGCCGGCTGATCCGCACTCGTTTGAAGGAAATAAACAAAGGCCCGGCGTGCGCCGGGCCTTTGTGATGCCACGGACCTTGGGTGCGTCTCGAATCAGCGCACGCGGCCGCAGCGAAACCGGATCATCGTGGCGTCAGCGTGCGCGTCCCCGGGTGAACAGGTTGACGATCAGCAGCAACACCACTGCGCCGATGAAGGCGGTGACCAGGAATCCGATCCAGCCTCCTCCCAGGCCCAGCCCGAGCGCCGGCAGCAGCCATCCGCCCAGGAAACCACCGATGATGCCGACCACGATGTTGAGAATGATGCCCTGCGAACCATCACGCCTCATCACCAGGCTGGCCAGCCAGCCCGCGATACCACCGACGATCAGATAGATGAGAAAATTCATTCTGCCTGTCTCCTTCCGTTGTGGACTCCGGCCCCGAAGACCGGGGACGGTGCGATTAAGCGATTGCCGCCGTGAAACCACTGTTAAGCCGGATAGGGGGAATGGCATCCTTGCAGCGCGGTGATAACGCGGATCGCGCCGCGATGCACGCTGCCCCGCACCACCGGCCGACCATGACCGAGATTCCCTCCATCTTCCCATCCGCGACCACGCCGCCCGCCTGGCGGTTCGGGCGGTTCCAGGTCTGGCTGCGCGCGCATCCCCCCCGCATGCGCGGCGAACCGACCGCGCGGCAGGTGCTGGCCGAAGCACTGGCACAGCCGGCCGACGCCTTGCCGATCCGGCGCGACGCACGCGGCAAGCCCCATTTCGCGGCGCCCTTCGACGACCAGGCGATCAGCTGGAGCCACAGCGGCGAGGTGCTGCTGGTCGCGCTCGGGCCGGCACGCGACCTGGGCGTGGATGTCGAACGCCATCGCGAACGGCCGCGGATGATGGAGATCGCGCAGCGCTTCTTCCACCCCAGTGAGCTGGACTGGCTGCGCGCGCAGGATGACCCGGCGCGCACCGGCGCGTTCGTGCGCCTGTGGTGCGCCAAGGAAGCGCTGCTGAAGGCACACGGCCATGGCGTCTCCTTCGGCCTGGAGAAGCTGGTGTTCGGCGAACGCGAAGGCGGCCTGCAGCTGATCGACTGCGATCCCGCGCTGGGCTCCCCGGCCGAATGGCAATTGCACGAATGGGAACCGCTGCCCGGCTACCGCGGCGCGCTCGCTTGGCGGGCCTGAGTCCCGCCGTTCGGGGATAATGCGCGCGATGAATGCCTCGACGCTGCCCGCCGGCCTGGACGCGCAACTGCGCCAGGGCCTGACCGAACTCGGCCTGGACGCCGCCGCCCTGGCGCCGCCGCTGCTGGACTATCTGGCCCTGCTGCACCGCTGGAACCGCACCTACAACCTGACCGCGATCCGCGACCCGGCCGAGATGGTGACCCGCCACCTGCTGGATTCGCTGGCCATGCACGCGCACGTCGCCAAAGGCAGCCTGGCCGATCTGGGCACCGGACCGGGGCTGCCGGGGATTCCGCTGGCCATCACCCACCCCGGACTGCGGGTGACGCTGGTCGAAAGCAACGGCAAGAAGGCCCGCTTCATGCGCGAGGCGGTGCGCCAGTTGGGCCTGGGCAACGCGCGGGTGGCCGAATCGCGCGCCGAGGCGCTGGACGAACCCGCCGCCTACGACCACCTGACCGCGCGGGCCATGGACACGCTGGCCGGCATCATCGCCGTCGGCGGACACCTGCTGAAACCGGGCGGCACCCTGCTGGCGATGAAGGGCGTGCGGCCGGACGAGGAAATCGCCGCGCTGCCACCGGACTGGCAGGTCGAGGCCATCCATCCGTTGCGCGTGCCCGGCCTGGTCGGCGAGCGCCATCTGATCGTGGTGCGCAAGGCAGGCGCCTGAACCCGCGCCTCGATCCCCATAACCGATTGATATCGTTGGACGCCTCGAGGGCATGAGCGCCGTTCCCGGGCGCCGCCGCGCGGCCGGATCGGCGAGGCGAATTCGCAGGACCGGTCCGGACCCCGCATAATCCCCCATCCACCCCGTGTCCCGAGGCGACCACCCGCATGGCCCGCATCATCGCGATCGCCAACCAGAAAGGCGGCGTCGGCAAGACCACCACTGCCGTCAATCTGGCCGCCGCGCTGGCGCGTGCCCCGCAGCGCGTGCTGCTGGTGGATCTGGACGCCCAGGGCAATGCCACCATGGGCAGCGGCGTGGACAAGCGCGAACTCGAGAATTCCACCTGCGACGTGTTGCTGCAGGAAGTCGACGCGCGCACGGCGATCGTGAGCACCCAGGAAGGCTTCGACCTGCTTCCCGGCAACATCGACCTGACCGCCGCCGAGATCCAGCTGATGGAGATCGACGGCCGCGAGCTGCGCCTGAAGGCCGCGCTGGAACCGATCCGCGCCGACTACGACTTCATCATCATCGACTGCCCGCCGGCGCTGTCGCTGCTCACCCTCAACGCGCTGACCGCGGCCGACTCGGTGCTGGTGCCGATGCAGTGCGAGTACTACGCGCTGGAAGGCCTGAGCGCGCTGGTGGAAACCATCGAGGCGCTGAAGACACGACTGAATCCCGGCCTTGAGATCGAGGGCGTGCTGCGCACCATGTTCGACGTGCGCAACAACCTGGCCAACGCCGTCTCGGCGGAACTGACCCAGCATTTCGGCGATCGCGTGTTCCGCACCATCGTGCCGCGCAACGTCCGCCTGGCCGAGGCGCCCAGCCATGGCCAGAGCATCGTCGGCTACGACCGCACTTCGCGCGGCGGCGTCGCCTACCTGGGCCTGGCCGGGGAAATCATCCGCCGCCAGAGTGAACGCAAGAAGCAAGAAAAGAGGATGGAGTACGCCTGATGAGCGCGTCGAAGAAACGCGGCCTGGGCCGCGGGCTGGAAGCCCTGCTCGGCCCCAAGGCGGCCGAGACCCCACCGCCGGAAGCCCAGCCGGGCGAGGCCCTGCGCACCCTGCCGGTCGCTCACCTGCAACCCGGCAAGTACCAGCCGCGCATGGCGATGGATCCGGCCAAGCTCAGCGAGCTGGCCGAGTCGATCAAGGCGCAGGGCGTGATCCAGCCGATCGTGGTGCGCGAACTGGCGCCCGGACGCTTCGAGATCGTCGCCGGCGAGCGTCGCTGGCGCGCCTCGCAGGAAGCCGGCCTGGCCGAAGTGCCGGTGGTGGTGCGCGAGCTGGACGATCGCACCGTCATCGCGATGGCGCTGATCGAGAACATCCAGCGCGAGGATCTGAATCCGCTGGAAGAAGCGCAGTCGCTGCAACGCCTGATCAACGAATTCTCGCTGACCCACGCCGAGGCCGCCGAAGCGGTCGGCCGTTCGCGCGCGGCGGTGTCCAACCTGCTGCGCCTGCTGGAACTGCCGCCGGCCATCCGCGCGCTGCTGGAAGCGCGCCGGCTGGAAATGGGCCACGCCCGCGCGCTGCTGACGCTGTCGCCGGAACTGGCCAGCAAGCTGGCCTCCGATGCCGCCGACCAGGGCTGGTCGGTGCGCGAGGTCGAACACCGCGCCCAGCAGTTCGCCGCCGGCAAGGTGCCGGTGATCGGCCGCAAGGCCAAGCCCGGCAAGGCCGCGCCGCAGCCGGACATCGCCGCCCTGGAAACCGAGCTGTCCGAAGGCCTCGGCACCCGCGTCACCATCGCCCACGGACGCGGCGGCAAGGGCAAGCTGATCATCCAGTACACCGATCTAGACACCCTCGACGGCGTGCTGGAAAAACTGCGCGGCCCGCGCGGCTGAGGCCCCGGGGCGCGCCCCCAGCGGAGGCGCGCCGACACATCGACAAGACCAGATTCAGCCGGTGGCGGCAAAATAGGCGCCCATGACATCCAGCCCCGCCCTCTCCGTCGTCGTCCCGGTCTTCAACGAGCGCGACAACGTCACGCCCCTGATCGACGAGATCACCGCCGCGCTGCGCGGCCGGATCGATTTCGAGATCGTCTACGTCGATGACCATTCCCGCGACGACACCCTGGCCGTGCTGCAGGCCCTGAAGGCGCGCGTGCCGGAACTGCGGGTGCTGCAACATGTCCAGCAGAGCGGCCAGAGCACCGCCATCCGCACCGGCGTCAAGGCCGCGCGCGGCGCCTGGATCGCCACCCTGGACGGCGACGGCCAGAACGATCCGGCCGACATTCCCAAATTGATCGCCGCGCGCGATGGCGGCGAGGCGCAGACCAGGCTCTACGCCGGCTGGCGGGTCAACCGCCAGGACAGCGGCAGCAAGCGCTGGGCCAGCAAGTGGGCCAACGCGATCCGCTCGCGCATGCTGCGCGACGAGACGCCGGATACCGGCTGCGGCATCAAGCTGTTCGAACGCGAAGCCTTCCTCGACCTGCCCTACTTCGATCACATGCACCGCTACCTGCCCGCGCTGATGCAGCGCGCCGGCTGGAAGACGATCAGTGTGCCGGTCAATCACCGCCATCGCACCGCCGGCGTGTCCAAGTACAACAACCTCAACCGCGCGCTGGTCGGCATCAGCGACCTGCGCGGCGTGGCCTGGCTGATCAAGCGCGGCAAGCGCACGGCGGTCCGGGAGCTCTGAGGTGGAAGTGCACTGGCTCAACCAGCCGATCGAGGCGCTCTACTGGACCGGCCTGCATGTCACCGGCTGGAAGCTGATCGGCTACACCGGCGCACTGATGTTCGGCGGCCGCTGGCTGGTCCAGTTCATCGCCTCCCGGCGCGCCGGCAAGCCGGTCATCCCGCGCCTGTTCTGGTACATGAGCGTGCTGGGCAGCCTGATGACGCTGAGCTACTTCCTGTTTTCGGCCAAGCAGGACTCGGTCGGCGTACTGCAGAACCTGTTCCCGGCCTTCACCGCGCTGTACAGCCTGTACCTGGACATCCGGCACCGCGGCTGGCACCGCGACAAGGCCAGCCACTGACGGCGAGGCGTCGCCGTACCCTACCGCGCTGTTCCTCCCCCTTCGAAGAAGGGGGACCGAGGGGGATTCGCTCTTGGCGCCGGCCCAAATCCCCGTCGCCCCTGCGATTGTGTAACGCCATGCCCCGCCGTTAGCCTGTGCAGCCATGCCCCTGCTCCGCCGCTTCCGCCGCCCCACCCTCATGCGCCTGCTGGCGCTGTGCGTGCTGCTGCTGGGCGTGATCGCACAGCCGGTGATGGCCTCGGTGGGCGGCGTCCACGAACTCGGCCACGGCGGCGGCCTGCATTCGCACGTGGATGCGGACGCGGTCCCGGACGGCGAAGGGCACGAGCGCGGGGACGACGAATCCGGCAAGACCCGCGGCCTGCTGCATGCCCTGATGCATGCCACGCACTGCTGTGGCCACGCGCCTGCGATGCCGATGGCGGCCACGATCTGGCAGCCGCTCGCGCCGCTGGATTCCGTGTCGTTCCCGCACGACGCGCCGGTTCCCACCCACCGCAGCGACAAGCTGTTGCGCCCGCCGATAGCGATCTGAGGCACTCCCGGCCCGGCCGGGTTTCGTTCGTCCTCGATCCTTTCGGAGAATTCCCATGTGGTTGCGTCTGGCGGCTTTGGCCGCCTTCGTGGCCGTGTCCGTCGCACCCGCGCGGGCACAGTCGCCTGTTGTCCTGTCCCTGGACGACGCGTTCGCGCGCGTCGCCCGTACCCATCCCGATCTGCGCCTGGTCGACGGCCAGCAGCGCGTCCTCGCCGCGGAAGCCGAAGTCGCCGCGCTGCGTCCGGGCCTCACCGCCGGCGCGTCGGTCGAAAACGCGCTCGGCACCGGTGACGTCAGCGGTTTCGGCGGCGCCGAAATCAGCCTGACCCTGGCCGGCGTGCTCGAACGCGGCGGCAAGTGGGACGCCCGCCGCACGCTGGCGCAAAGCCGCATCGACGCGCTGGCGGTGCAGCGCGAGACCCGCCGGCTGGATCTGCTGGCCGAAGTCGCGCGCCGCTACCTGGCCATCACCGCCGCCCAGCGCCAGCGCGTGGTGGCGTTGGACGATATCGAGCAACGCACGCGCACGGTCGCGGCCGCGCGCCAGCGGCTGGCCGCGGGCGCTTCGCCGGAATCGGTGCTGCTGACCGCGCAGGCCGCGCTCACCCGCGCGGAACTGGAGCGCGATCGTGCCGATCGCCTGTTGATGTCCGCGCGCCAGCATCTGGCCGCGCTGTGGGGCGAACGCGATCCCGGCTTCGACACCGTGGCCGGCAATCCGCTGGCGCTGCCGGCGGTCGCCGACTTCGGCGAACTGGCCGCCTTGCTGGACAGCACGCCCGAGCTGGCCCGCTTCGCCGACGAGCGCCGCATCCGCGAAGCACGCGTGCAACTGGCGCGCAGCGAACGCAGCGCCAATGTCGACTGGCAGTTCGGCGTGCGCCGGTTGCAGGAGAACGGCGATACCGGCCTGATGGCCAGCGTCGCGATTCCATTGGGCAGCGCGCGCCGCGCCGAACCCGGCATCCGTGCCGCCGAGGCGGAGCTGGCGCTGGTGGAGATCGAACGCGAAGCCGAGGGGCTCGCGCTGTACTCGACCCTGGCCGAGGCACATGGCCGCTACCGCACCGCGCAGTTCGAAGTGAAGCGCCTGGACGAGGCGGTGCTGCCGAAGCTGGCCAAGGCCGAACGCGCCGCCGAGCGCGCGTATCGCGCCGGCGCCATCAGCTATCTGGAATGGGCGCAGCTGCAATCCGAGCGCACCAGCGCGCGCCGGCAGCAGCTCGACGCCGCCCTCGACGCACAGCGCGCGCTGATCGAAATCCAGCGCCTGACCGGCCAGCCGTTCGTGGCCGCCGCCCCCGCACAAGGAACCTCCCCATGAATATCCGCACTCCCGCCCTGCGGTGGATGCCGCTGCTGTTGTTGACCCTGGCCCTGGCCGCCTGCGGCGGCGGCGCCGATGGCGAAGCCGCTGGCGACGAACACGGCCACGCCTCCGACGAGCACGCCGAAACCGAGGCGGCCACCGGCCAGCACGGCGGCCGCCTGCTGGAAAAGGAGGGCCTGGCGGTGGAACTGGCGATGGCCGAGGACGGCACGCCGCCAAAATTCCAGGCCTGGCTGTACCGCGACGGCAAACCGCTGCCGGCCAGCGCCGGCACGGTCGAAGTCCGACTCAAGCGCCTGGGCGGCCTTGCCGAGACCCATCGCCTGCAGGCGCAGGCCGACGGCAGCCTGCTCGGCACGGCCGAGGTGATCGAACCGCACTCCTTCGACGTGGAAGTACTGGCGGGCATCGAGGGGCGTTCACTGCGCTGGGCCTATCCCAGCTATGAGGGACGCACCGAGATCGCCGCGCCGATCGCGCAACAGACCGGCATCCGGGTCGCCCCGGCGGGCGCCGGCATCATCGCCGACGAACATGAAGTGCAGGGCCTGCTGACCCCGGTCGAAGGCCGCGTGGCCAAGGTCGCCGCGCGCTTTCCCGGCCCGATCCGCCGGCTCGCCGCCAACGTCGGCGACCGGGTGCGCGCCGGACAGGCGCTGGCGTCGATTGAAAGCAACCTCAGCCTGACCACCTACACCGTCAGCACGCCGATCAACGGCGTGGTGCTGGCGCGCAACGCCGAAGTGGGATCGGTCGCGGCCGAAGGCACGACGCTGTTCGAGGTCGCCGATCTGTCCACGCTGTGGGTGGATCTGCACGTGTTCGGCTTCGACGCCCAGCACATCCGCGCCGGCTCGCCGGTGACCATCACCCGCATCAGCGACGGCGCGCAGGCCGAAACCACCCTGGAACGCGTGCTGCCCGGCACCGCCACCGCCAGCCAGAGCACGGTCGCGCGCGCGGTCATCGCCAACGCGGACGGTCAATGGCGGCCGGGTTCGGCGATCACCGCGCGCGTCACCGTGGATCGGCAACCCGCCGCGCTGGTGGTACCGGTGGCGTCGCTGCAGAAGTTCCGCGACTGGGACGTGGTGTTCGTGCGGGTCGGCGACACCTACGAGGTACGGCCGCTCAAGCTCGGCAAGCGCGACGCGCAACGGGTGGAAGTGCTGTCCGGATTGAAGGCGGGCGACCAGGTCGTGGTCGAACAGAGCTACGTGGTGAAGGCGGACATCGAGAAGTCCGGCGCTTCCCACGACCACTGAGGACCCGGCCATGCTCGAGAGAATCATCCGCTTCGCCATCGCCCACCGATGGCTGATGCTGGCGCTCACCCTCGCGCTGATCGGCGTGGGCACGTGGAGCTTCCGCCAGTTGCCGATCGACGCCACCCCCGACATCACCAACGTGCAGGTGCAGATCAACACCGAGGCCGCCGGCTACTCGCCGCTGGAATCGGAACAGCGCGTGACCTTCCCGATCGAGACCGCGCTGTCCGGCCTGCCCGGGATGGATCACACCCGTTCGATCTCGCGCTATGGGCTGTCGCAGGTGACGGTGGTATTCGACGACGGCGTCGATCTCTACTTCGCCCGCCAGCAGGTCGCCGAACGCCTGCAACAGGTCAAGTCGCAGTTGCCCGGGGGACTGGAGCCGGAACTGGGTCCGGTCACCACCGGCATGGGCGAGATCTTCATGTACACCGTCGATGCCAAGCCGGACGCGCGCAAGCCCGATGGCGGCAAGTGGACGGCCACCGATCTGCGCACCCTGCAGGACTGGGTGATCAAGCCGCAGCTGCGCAATACCCGCGGCGTCACCGAGGTCAACACCATCGGTGGCTACGCGCGCCAGATCCACATCACCCCGGATCCGGCGCGGCTGGTCGCGCTGGGCTTCACCCTGCGCGACGTGGTCGACGCGGTGGCCGCCAACAACCAGAACGTCGGCGCCGGCTACATCGAGCGCAACGGCCAGCAGTACCTGGTGCGCGCGCCGGGGCAGGTCGCGGATCTGGACGGCATCCGCGACATCGTGCTGGATCGCCGCGAGGGCGTGCCGATCCGCGTGCGCGACGTGGCCACGGTCGGCGAAGGCCCGGAACTGCGCAACGGCGCGGCCACCCAGAACGGCCACGAGGTCGTGCTCGGCACGGTGTTCATGCTGATCGGAGCCAACAGCCGCGACGTCGCCCAGGCCGCCGCCGCGCGCCTGGCCGAAGCCAACCGCAGCCTGCCGCCGGGGGTGTCGGCCAACCCGGTCTACGACCGCACCGTGCTGGTGGATCGCACCATCCGCACCGTGGCCAAGAACCTGGTCGAAGGCGCGCTGCTGGTGATCGTGGTGCTGTTCCTGCTGCTGGGCAATTTCCGCGCTGCGCTGATCACCGCGGCGGTGATTCCGCTGGCGATGCTGTTCACCCTCACCGGCATGGTCCGCGGCGGCGTGTCCGGCAATCTGATGAGCCTGGGCGCGCTCGACTTCGGCCTGATCGTCGACGGCGCGGTGATCATCATCGAGAACTGCCTGCGCCGGTTCGGCGAATTGCAACACCGGCTGGGGCGGGTATTGAGCGACGAGGAACGGCTGGACACCACCGCCTCGGCCACCGCCGAGGTGATCCGCCCCAGCCTGTTCGGCCTGGGCATCATCACCGCCGTGTACCTGCCGATCTTCGCCCTCACCGGCGTGGAAGGAAAAATGTTCCACCCGATGGCGATCACCGTGGTGCTGGCGCTGACCGGCGCGATGCTGCTGTCGCTGACCTTCGTGCCGGCTTCGATCGCGCTGTTCCTGCGTGGCCGCGTGGAGGAAAAGGAAACCCGGGTGATGCTGTGGGCGCGCCGTGCGTACGCGCCCGCGCTGGACTGGGCGCTGCGCCGGCGCGCTTGGGTGCTCGGCGGCGCGGTCGCGCTGCTGGCCGTGTGCGGCCTGCTGGCCACGCGGCTGGGGTCGGAATTCATCCCCAGCCTGGACGAGGGCGACATCGCCATGCACGCCATGCGCATCCCCGGCACCAGCCTGGAGCAGGCGTTGCGGATGCAGGCGACGCTGGAAGCGCGCATCAAGCAGTTTTCCGAAGTGGAACGCGTGTTCGGCAAGCTCGGCACCGCGGAGGTCGCGACCGACCCGATGCCGCCATCGGTGGCCGACACCTTCCTGATCCTCAAGCCGCGCGACCAGTGGCCGGATCCGCGCAAGTCCAAGGCAGAGCTGGTCGCCGAGATCGAGGCGGCGGTGAAGCAGTTGCCCGGCAACAACTACGAGTTCACCCAGCCGATCCAGATGCGCATGAACGAACTGATTTCCGGCGTCCGCGCGGACGTGGCGATCAAGCTCTACGGCGACGATCTGGACACGCTGGTGGACGTCGGCCGCCGCATCGAGGCGGTGGCGCGGAGCGTACCCGGCGCGGCCGACGTCAAGCTGGAACAGACCACCGGCCTGCCGCTGCTGACCATCAGCCCAGACCGGCGCGCGCTGGCCCGCTACGGCCTCAATCCCGGCGTGGTCCAGGACACCGTGGCGACCGCGGTCGGCGGCGAAGTTGCCGGCCAGCTGTTCGAGGGCGATCGCCGGTTCGACATCGTCATCCGCCTGCCGGAGCACCTGCGCCAGGACCCGGCCGCGCTGCAGGATCTGCCGATCCCGCTGGGCGGGGACGCCAACGCCGACGAGTCCAGCCGGGAAATGGCGCTGGCGTCGGGCACGCCACGGACGGTGCCGCTGCGCGAGGTGGCGAAGATCGAAACCACCCTCGGGCCGAACCAGGTCAACCGCGAGAACGGCAAACGCCGGGTGGTGGTGACCGCCAACGTGCGCGGCCGCGATCTGGGCGGCTTCGTATCCGAGCTGCAACAGCGGGTCGGGACCGGGGTGAAGCTGCCGTCCGGCTACTGGATCGACTATGGCGGCACCTTCGAGCAGCTGATTTCAGCCAGCCAGCGCCTGTCGGTGGTGGTGCCGGTGACCCTGGCGCTGATCTTCGCCCTGCTGTTCTGGGCCTTCGGCTCGGCCCGCGACGCGGCCATCGTGTTCAGCGGGGTGCCGCTGGCGCTGACCGGCGGCGTCATCGCCCTGGCCCTGCGCGGGATCCCGCTGTCGATCTCGGCCGGGGTCGGCTTCATCGCCCTGTCCGGGGTGGCGGTCCTGAACGGGCTGGTGATGATCGCCTTCATCCGCAAGCTGCGGGAGCAGGGGAATCCACTGGAGGAAGCGGTGGTCGACGGGGCCCTGGGCCGGCTGCGGCCGGTGCTGATGACCGCGCTGGTGGCCTCGCTGGGCTTCCTGCCGATGGCCTTCAACGTCGGCGCCGGCTCCGAGGTCCAGCGCCCGCTGGCCACGGTGGTGATCGGCGGCATCGTCTCCTCGACCCTGCTGACCCTGCTGGTGCTGCCAGTGCTGTACCGCTGGCTGCACGGGCGGAAGGCCGCGCCGGCGGCTCCGGAGGCCCGGCCGGCGAGCTGAACCGGACGGCCCGGGGCGTGGGGAACCGTCCCGGGCCCGTTTCCGGCCTAAGTGCTTGCATGGAAAGGGAAAGCCCTCCATAATGCGCGGCTCGCTGTGTCCGGCTTGTCCGGATTTGCGGCCGGAAGCGCGATTCCGGCTTGGGTCCACGGCGAGGTTTTTCCTCCGCATCGCGTGTCGTCCGGTCTGTTCGCAGGCCGTGTCGTCGGGCCGCCGCCTCCCTGGCCAAGGGAAGCATCAAACTTTTTTCGAGGTGCGTATGTCCCGCGTATGCCAAGTCACCGGCAAGCGTGTGCAGACCGGTAACAACGTCTCGCACGCCAACAACAAGACCCGTCGTCGCTTCCTGCCCAACCTGCACGAGCGCCGCTTCTGGGTCGCCAGCGAAAACCGCTGGATCAAGCTGAAAGTTTCCGCGCATGCCCTGCGCACCATCGACAAGAACGGCATCGACTCCGTTCTGGCCGAGCTGCGTGCCCGCGGCGAGAAGGTCTGAGGAGTAATCGAACATGGCAACCAAGCGTGACAAGATCCGTCTGATCTCCTCGGCCAACACCGGCCACTTCTACACGACGGACAAGAACAAGAAGAACACCCCGGGCAAGATGGAAATGAAGAAGTACGACCCGGTCGTGCGCAAGCACGTGATCTACAAGGAAGGCAAGATCAAGTGATGTCGTGATGCGCTTGCCCCCGGCGAGCGCATCCGCGTCATCCGAAGCCCGCCGCAAGGCGGGCTTTTTGTTTGCTTCGGGAATGAAGCGAAGAGCGAATCCCCCTCGGTCCCCCTTTTTCAAAGGGGGAGGAACAGCAATTCTCTGGCAGCTGAACTCGGCAATGATTGCTAGCCCCCTTTGAAAAAGGGGGCGGGCGCCCGCGTAGCGGGCGACGGGGGATTTGCGCGATTGGCCGGCAACACCCCGCCACCTTCCGGTTTGCACCGACTGCGGCCAGAATCAGCCATCGCATCCTTCACAGGCGCCGCATGGACTGGTCGCTGGGAACCGTACTGCTGATCCTCGACTGGATGATCCGGCTGGCCGCGCTGCTGTGGATTCCCAGCCGCACCTCGCCGGCGGCGGCGCGCAGCTGGATGCTGCTGGTCGGGTTCGTGCCGCTGCTGGGCCTGCCGGCCTACCTGCTGCTGGGCCATCCGTGGCTGTCGCGCGAACGCGTCCAGCGCCAGGCGCGCGCCTCGCAGGTAATCCGCGAGGAACAGCGGCCGCTCGCCGCACTGCGCTGGCAGCCCGACGCCGGTATCGCCGCCGAGATGGCGCCGCTGGTCGAGCGGCAGGGCGCGTTCATGCCCATCCGCGGCAACACGGTCGAACTGCTGGACGACTATGACGATTCCCTGCGCGCGTTGATCGCGGCGATGGACGGGGCGCGCGCGCGCATCCACCTGCTGTATTACCTGATGTTCGACGACGCGGTCGGCGATGCGGTGGCCGCCGCGCTGGAACGCGCGGCCGGTCGCGGGGTGGAATGCAGGCTGCTGCTCGACGCGGTCGGCGCCAAGCGCGGATGGCGCCGCTACGCGCGGCGCCTGCGCAAGGCCGGCGTGCAGATCCACCAATTGCTTCCCGGTGGCCTGCGCTGGCGTCGCAGTGGCCGGATGGATCTGCGCAACCACCGCAAGATCGCGGTCATCGATGGCGCCACCGGTTTCATCGGTTCGCAGAACCTCGCCGACCCGATGTTCATTCCCGGCTTTCCCAATCGCGAACTGGTCGCCCACGTGCGCGGGCCGATCGTCGCCCAGCTCGACGCGGTGTTCGCCAGCGACTGGTATCTGGAAACCGGCGAGCGCCTGCACGTGGATCCCGTTCGCGCCACCGGCACGGGCCAGGTGGCGATGCAACTGCTGCCGAGCGGGCCGGCCTATCCCTTCGAGAACGCACGTGATGCCGTCAACGCGCTGATCCACCTGGCCAAGCGCCGCATCGTGCTGGCCACGCCCTACTTCGTGCCCGATGACGCCACCCTCAGCGCGCTGCGCATCGCCGCGCTGTCGGGCGTGGAGGTGCAACTGATCCTGTCCGACCGCAACAACCAGCGCCTGACCGCATGGGCTCAGGAGTCCTACTACGCGGAACTGCTGGCCTGCGGCGTGCGCATCGCGCTGTACCAGCCGCACTTCCTGCATGCCAAGCACATGAGCGTGGACGACGAAGTCGCGCTGGTCGGTTCGATCAACCTCGACATCCGCTCGTTCGCGCTCAACGCGGAAATCGGCCTGCTGTGCTATGACCGCGCGGTCGTCGCCCGGCTGCGCGGGATCGAATCGGAATACTTGCGCGATGCCCGCAGCGTCCACGGCGAGGACTGGGCACGACGCCCGGCGTGGCGGCGCAGCCGCGATGGCATCGCGCGCCTGGCGGATTCGCTGATGTAACAAAACGTCGATGTTGAAAGCGCCTGATGCGCAACGGTTTTCGCGTATTTGTAAAGTTTGCGTTGCCCGGTCATGCGCCACTGATGCCAAGCCAGCATGAGGCGCGCCGGATCGATCCACTACAATGCGGCCCATGACCAGCGTATCCGCGGGCCTCGCCCATGACATCGCCATCATCGGGGGAGGCGCCGGCGGCGTCCTGACCGCCATCCAGTTGCTGCGCGCGGCGACCGCGCCGCTGTGCATCGCGCTGTACGAACCGCAATCCACACTTGCCCGTGGCGTGGCCTATGCCACGCCCTATCCGGAACACCTGCTCAACGTGCCGGCACAACGCATGAGCGGCTTCAGCGATCAGCCGGACGATTTCCTCGATTTCCTCAGCGCCGATCCGCAGGAACGCGCCGCGTTGGCACCCACGTTCGTCGAGCGTCATCGCTACGGGGAATACCTGCGCGATCGCCTGGAGCGCGCGCGCGCGGCCAGCCCGGCCACGCTGGTGCACATCGTCCAGCCGGTGATGGCGATGGATCGAAACGAGGCGGGCTGGCGACTGCGGCTCGCCGATGGCGCGCAGGCCGATTGCGATGCGGTGGTGCTGGCGGTCGGCAACCGCCCACGCCCGCTGCCGGCGCGCGGCGCCGGCGGCCTGTCCGCCGATGCCAGCCTGTCGGCCTGGGATTTCGACGCGGTGCGCGCGGTTCCCGGCGATGCCCGGCTGTGCATCGTCGGTTCCGGATTGAGCATGGTCGACGCGGTGTTGAGCTTCGTCGCCACCGAACATCGCGGCGCCATCCATGTGCTTTCGCGGCATGGCTGGCTGCCGCAGCCGCATGCGCCGCATGCGGTGGCCGATTTCGATCCGGCGCGGTTGCTGCCGCTGGACCTGCGCGCGCGCCTGCGCTTCGTCCGCGAACGCGTGCGCGAAGCCGCCGCCGCCGGCCTGCCCTGGCAGGCGGTGATGGAACGCCTGCGCCCGCACGGACAGGCGCTGTGGCGTTCCCTGTCCGAATCCGACCAGCGGCGTTTCCTGCGCCACGTCGTGCGACTGTGGGACGTGCACCGGCACCGGGTGGCGATTTCCGTGCACGAACAGTTGCAGGCGCTGATCGATCGCGGGCAGCTGCGCATGCACCGCGGCCGCCTGGACACGGTGATGCAGGTCGGCCGCTGCGTGCAGGTCGGCGCGAACGTGCGTGGCAGGCCCGGGCTGGCGCTGGAAGTGGATCGGGTGGTGAACGCCACCGGTGTCGAGATGCGGGTTCCGACCATGCGCAATCCGCTGCTGACCGAGCTGTTGGGCGAGGGCCACGCGCGCACCGGCCCGCACGGCATCGGCATCGACGCCGGCGACGACGGGCGGGTGCTGGACGCCGACGGCCGCGTCCAGCCCGACCTGTGGGTATTGGGCAGCCTGCGGATCGGCAACCTGTGGGAAAGCACCGCCATTCCTGAACTGCGGGGCCAGGCCGAAGCGGTCGCCCGCCAGTTGCTCGCGCGCTGACGCGGGCGCGCTCGCCGGCCGTCGTTTACCCGCCAGCATCCCCGGCGGATTTCCTCCCTCGCTGTAGAGCGGAGCCAGCTCCGCTGCTACGCTGGTTCCGATGTCGGGCGCCGGGAGGCGGCATTGGTTTCGAGCTGGATTCTGCTGCTGGTGTCCATCAGCTACGCGGCGCTGCTGTTCGGCGTGGCATGGTGGGGTGATCGTCGCCCGATGTATCCGGATCGGCCGTGGCTGCGTCCGGTGGTGTACAGCCTGGCGCTGGCGGTCTACTGCTCGTCCTGGACCTTCTACGGCGCGGTCGGCAGCGCGGTGCGCAACGGCATCGGCTACCTGCCGATCTACCTGGGTCCGCTGCTGCTGCTGCTGTTCGGCTGGCGGATCATCGAACGGCTGGCACTGATCGCGCGCAGCGAGAACACGGTGTCGATCGCCGACTTCATCTCCTCGCGCTACGGACGCTCGCGCCGGCTGGCCGCGCTGGTGACGGTGATCGCGTTGATCGGCGTCGTTCCCTACCTGGCGCTGCAGTACAAGGCGGTGGCGATGAGCCTGGGCGTGCTGACCGGCCAGCCCGGCGGCAGCGCGCATGGCTTCTTCTCGGATCCCGCGCTGTACGTGGCGTTGCTGATGGCGCTGTTCGCCGCCCTGTTCGGCACCCGCCAGGTCGACGCCACCGAACATCATCACGGCATGATGCTGGCCATCGCGCTGGAGTCGATGGTCAAGCTGGTGGCGATGATCGCGGTCGGCCTGTTCGCCTACCTGTGGCTGCAGGGCCGCTCCATCCCGGTCGCCGAGTCCGCACGCACGCTGTTCGAGAATTCGCCACCGGTCGGATTCGTCACCCAGACCCTGCTCGGGTTCCTCGCGATCGTCTGCCTGCCTCGCCAGTTCCATGTCGCGGTGGTCGAATGCAGCGACGTCGGCGACATCCGTCGGGCGCGCTGGCTGTTCGGCACCTACCTGGTCCTGATCTCGGTGATGGTGGTGCCGATCGCGGCCGCCGGCGTGGCGTCCTTCGGCATCGGCAGCGGCGTGGCCGATGACAGTTTCATCCTGGCGCTGCCGCTGGCAGACGGCAGCAAGGCGCTGGCGTTGATCGCCTACGTCGGCGGTTTCTCCGCCGCCACCGGCATGGTCATCGTCGCCAGCATCGCGCTGGCCACCATGGTCAGCAACGACCTGGTGATGCCGGTGCTGCTGCGGCGCGGCTGGGCGGATCATCACGCCGAAGCCGACGTCGCTTCGCGGGTGCTGTGGATCCGCCGGTTCGCGATCCTGCTGCTGGCGCTCGCCGCCTACATCTATTACCGCAGCAGCGGCAACGACAGCACGCTGGCGTCCTATGGCCTGATGGCGTTCGCGGCGGTCGCCCAGTTCGCGCCGGGCCTGATCGGCGGCCTGTACTGGCGCGGCGCCAGCCGGCGCGGCGTGGAAGTGGGCATGCTGCTGGGCTTCGGCACCTGGATCTACACCCTGCTGCTGCCGACCATGACCCAGGCCGGTGGCTTCGATGCGTCATGGATCGCGACCGGACCGTTCGGCATCGCCTGGCTGCGGCCGCACCAGCTGTTCGGTTTGAGCGGCTGGGATCCGCTCACCCACGGCACGTTCTGGTCACTGCTGGTGAACACCGGCGCGATGATGGTGATCTCCGCGCGCTGGCGGCCCGGCGTGGACGATCGCCTGCGCGCGGCGCCATTCCTGGATCCGTACGCGCAGCGCCCGGCGCTGGTCGCCGGCGAATGGCCCGGCAGCGTGCGGGTGGGCGACCTGCAGACCCTGGCCGAACGGGTGGTCGGCGAGCGCCATGCGCGCCGCGCGTTCCAGGAACAGGCCCAGGCATTGGGCCGCGAGATGCAGCCCGGCGCCTCTGCCGACCGCGCCTGGGTGCAATTCACCGAGCGTCTGCTGGCCGCCTCGATCGGTGCGGCGTCCGCGCGCATTGTCCTGACCAGCGTGCTGCGCGGATCGGGCATGGAACTGGGCGAAGTGGTCGCGGTGCTGGACGAGGCCGGCCAGGAACTGCGCTTCAACCGCGAGATCCTCTCCACCACCCTGGAAAACATCGCCGCCGGCGTCAGTGTGGTCGATCCCGAGATGCGGCTGGTCGCCTGGAACCGGCGCTACCAGCAGATGTTCGGCTACCCCGACGGCATGCTGTACGTCGGCCGGCCGGTCGCCGACCTGATCCGCTACAACGCCGAGCGCGGTGAGCTGGGCGAAGGCGACGTCGACGCGCAGATCGGCAAGCGCATTGCCTACATGCGGGCCGGCTCGCCGCACGTGTTCGAGCGCGTGCGCAGCGATGGCCAGGTGATCGAGATGCGCGGCCAGGCCCTGCCCGGCGGCGGCTACGTCACCAGCTACAACGACATCACCGACTTCAAGCGCGCCGAGTTGGCGCTGCGGGAAGCCAACGAGACCCTGGAGCAGCGCGTCACCGAACGCAGCCGCGCGGCCGAAGCGGCCCAGCAGTCCAAGACCCGCTTCCTCGCCGCCATCAGCCACGACGTATTGCAGCCGCTCAACGCCGCGCGCCTGTTCGCCTCGGCCCTGCGCGACGGCGAACAGGACGGCGAGCAACGGCACCTGGCCGAACGCGTGGATGCCTCGCTGCGCGCCGCCGAAGAGTTGCTCGACGGCCTGCTCGACGTGTCGCGGCTGGACGCGGGCAGCCTGCGGGTGGAGATCAGCGACTTCGACGCCGGCGAACTGCTGCGCGAACTGGCCGCCCAGTACGCGCCGGTGGCCGCCGGCCGCGGGCTGGATCTGCGGGTGCATCCGCGCGGGTTGTCGGTACGCACCGACCGGCGCCTGCTGCGCCGGGTGCTGCAGAACTTCCTGGCCAACGCCCTGCGCTATACCCGCCAGGGCCGGATCGTGCTGGGCATGCGCATGCTCGACGGCAAGGTGTCGCTGCAGGTCTGGGACACCGGCCCGGGCATTCCGGAAAACCACATGCGGCAGATCTACGACGAGTTCCACCGCTACCAGCAGCCGTTCGACTGGGGCGAGCGCGGACTCGGCCTGGGCCTGTCGATCTGCCAGCGCATCTCGCGCCTGCTCGGGCATCACCTGGACGCGCGCAGCCGGGTCGATCACGGCAGCATGTTCTCGATCGTCGTTCCGCGCGCCACCCGCGCGCCGGCGCGTCCGTCCACGCCGCGGCGTGGACTCGCCGCCGATTCGCTCGCCGGCCTGCGGGTGCTGTGCGTGGACAACGATCGCGAGATCCTCGACGGCATGCGCGCGCTGCTGGGCCGCTGGCAGGTCGAGGTGATCATCGCCACCACGGTCGACGAGGCGCTGGAACGGATGGCCTCGGCGCCGACGGTGGTGCTGGTCGACTACCACCTGCACGATCGGCTGGACGGCCTGGATACGCTGGACGCGCTGCGCGCCGCCAGCGCGGGCCCGATGGCCGGGGCCCTGCTGACCGCCGACGGCCGCGACGAGTTGAAACAGCGCGCCCGCGAACGCGGTTACCGGTTGCTGACCAAACCGGTCAAGCCGGCGTCGCTGCGCGCCTTCCTCGCCGCGCACCACGACGCCCGCCAGCGCCTGGAAGCCTGACTACCGCTGGTGCCCGCGCGCGCCGCCGGTGGTCACCAGCATTCCCCCGGCGTCGCGTTCGCGGTCCCGCTCACCGTGCGGACACCCAGCTGGTTGATCGCAAGCGTGCCGCAGCGGGTGTCGGCCCTGGCCTGCGTTCCCTGCGGCACCGCCTGCAATGTGAAGGCACGCGCCGAAACAGCGGACAGGCTGATCTGGTAGTGCCGGGCCAGGCCATCGCCGCACTCCGCGAGGGCGGGAGGCTTGCCCGCCGTATCCAGATAGGAAAGATGCAGGGTATGGAAGCGTTCCAGGCGCTGGGTGCGTTCCTGCAGGCATGCGGCGGCGGCGGCGCGACGGGTATTGACGACGTGATGTTGATAGCTGCCAAAAGCGATGCTTGCCAGGATGGCGATGATGGCCACCACGATCATCAGTTCGAGCAGGCTGAATCCTGCCGCCGGGTACCGGCGTCGATGGAGATCATGTCGGTGGAAAACGTATCGATGCAGGACACGGATGTGGGCGGATCGCATGGGCGTGCCTCCGGGATGCGGTGGACAAGGAGATGGCCCGTCGAGCACGCGCCAGTCGATGCGCCGTCCGCGATGGCGGCGCGATGATGCCCGACCGATGCTAACCAGCCCTGCGCGCTGGAAAAAGACATTCGCGTTCAAAGTTACGCGAATGACAGGCATGCCTCGCGCGCAGCTGATTCGCTTCCCTCTCCGGGCGGCGAACGCGCGCGATGTCGATCGCTTTCATTTCACCGGAAAGCGATCCTCGGCGGCACGGCCTGGAGCGATGGCGCTACCGGCGAAAACGCAGTCGGGCCACCGTGCCGCGTTCCGGCGCCGAATCGATGTCCAGCTGCCAACCCAGGTGTTCGCACAGGCGCGCGATCAGATCCAGCCCGATGCCGCCGCCGTCGCGTCCTTCCCCGCGCGCCAACTGCGCATAGATGCGGCTGATCTCCTCCGGACTCATGCCGTGTCCGGGATCGGTGATCGTCACGGTGGCATCGGCGTCCAGGCGGATGTCGATCACGCCGCGATCGCTGTTCTCGATGGCGTTGCGCAACAGGTTGCCGATCGCGGCCTGGACAATGGCCACCGGCGCGGTGACCCGGACCGCCGACAGCGGACCCAACTGCAACGCGAGATCCTTGCCGTGGGTGAGATGGCGATGGTCTTCGACGATTTCCGGCAGCAGTTCGTCCAACGCCACCGCATCGCTGACCGCGGCCAGGCGCTCGGGGTCCTTGGCCAGGATCAGCAGCAGCGAGATCAGCTGCTCGATCTGGCGGACGTTGCGCGCGATGCGTTGCATCTGTTCGCGCGCGGCCGGCGGCACGCCTGCCTGGTCCGAGGCGAGCCGGGCGGCGCCGCCGATTACCGCGATGGGCGTGCGCAGCTCGTGGCTGGCGCTGTTGATGAAGGCCCGCTCGCGCTCGACGAAGCGCTCGCTGCGATCCAGGTAGTCATTGAAGGCATCGGCAATCACCCGCAGTTCGCGGCTGGCGCTGGGTTCAAGCCCGATACGCTGGCGCCCGCGTTCGGGCCGTAGGCGCGCGATATCGTCGGCCATCACGCCCAGCGGACGGATCGCCCGGCCCAGCCCCCAGGCCAGCAGCAGGCCAAGCAGGATCACCGAGGCGAACATGCCGACCACGATTCCGCTGCTGATGGTCTCCTCCAGTCCCTCGAACTCGGTGATGTCCAGCGCCAGCGCGACCCGGCCACCGGGCAGGTCCTGGATCATCACCACCCGCAGCTTGCCTTCCACCCACAGGTCGTCGTGCAGGCCGGGCGGCAGCGCACGCAATACTTTGGGCGGCGGCGGCACGCCGTCCCAGCGGTAGAGCGTCATGTCGTCGGTGTCGGTCCAGCGGTAGCCGGGATCGGCCTGCACGCGATCCTGGTAGTGATGGAGTTCGGCGCGCAGCAGCGAACTCCAGACCATGCGCTCGGCCTCCTCGTTGACGATCAGGCCGCCGATGAAGATGGCGACCGAGAGCAGCGAGACGTAGACCAGCAGCCAGGTGAGGATGCGCCGGCGCAGGCTGTTGTTCCTAGCCGCCATCGCGCTGCTCCTCCGGTGCCGCCAGCCGGTAGCCCACCCGCGGCAAGGTCTGGATCAGCTTCACCGGGAACGGTCCATCGACGCTGCGGCGCAACTCGTACACATGCGAACGCAGCATGTCGCCGTCCGGCGGACTGTCGCCCCACAGGGCGTATTCCAGGCGATCCCGGGTCACCGCGCCGGGACTGGCCTGCATCAGCACTTCCAGCAGCTTGCGGCAGGCCGGATACAGGTGCAGCGGCTGCCCCGCGCGACTGGCTTCCAGGGTGGACAGGTCCAATTTCAGATCCGCCACCTGCAGCAGGCGGTTGCGACCGCGCCCGCCACTGCGCGCCAGCACCGCTTCCAGCCGCACCTCCAGTTCGGGCAGCTCGAAAGGCTTGGTCAGGTAGTCGTCGGCGCCGGCGCGGAAGCCGGCGATCTTGTCGGGCAGTTCGTCGCGCGCGGTGAGCATGATGACCGGCGCGTCGCCGGCATGCGTTTCGCGCAGGCGTCGCAGCACCTCGCGACCATCCATCCGCGGCAGCATCCAGTCCAGGATGATCGCGTCGTAGGCCTGCGTGGTGGCCAGGTGCAAGCCGGTCACCCCGTCCGGCGCGGCATCCAGGGCATGGCCGCGCGCTTCGAAGTAGTCGAACAGGTTTGCCACCAGGCTCCGGTTGTCTTCGATCACGAGCAGCCGCATCGGGGTTTCCGTCCTCGTCGTTGACCGGCACGGGCATCCCGGCGGGTCGCCACGCTGTACCTCCCGGTGTCGGAATCCGGTCGGAACGGGACGATTCTCCCATGCGCGGGGAGACACGGGTGAAGCAGTCGCGCAATGGCAACGGCGGCTGAAGCGTGCCCTGCGCCGCCTGCCGCGTTAACGACGCGCGAACGGGGTTCCGACGACTCTCCGACAGCGGCGTCACCAGCATGGCCTTCATACCGGCGCAGGGGCCGGAATGAACGTATCCGATGTCCTTTGCCGCACCACAGCCCTCCATGCCGCTTGGCGAGATCCGTCCGCCGCCGGCCTTCGATCGCGACTTCCTCGTCCACCACGCCGGCTGGCCGCTGGCGGTGTTCGCGCTGGCAACGGTGATCCTGATCCCGCTGCGCGGCGATCTGTGGCTGGCGGATCGGCTGTACGCCTGGGAAGGCCATCGCTGGTCGCTGCAGCAGGGTTTCGTCACCCAGCACCTGATCCATGTGATGGGCAAGCGGTTGAGTACCTTGGGCTGGTACGGCGTGGCACTGCTGCTGATCGCCAGTGGTTCCTTCCCGCGCCTGAAGGCATGGCGACGGCCGCTGTTCTTCCTGCTGCTGGCCACCGCGTTGTCGACCGCAGCGGTCGGCACGCTGAAGCTGTGGACGGACATGGACTGCCCGTGGGATCTGGCCCGCTATGGCGGCAGCCGGCCGTTCGTCGACCTGTTCAGCGCGCGGCCGGCGCGGTTGCCGACGGCGTCGTGCTTTCCCGCCGGCCACGCCAGCGCCGGTTATGCGTGGGTGGCGCTGTACTTCTTTTTCCTGGCCACCGCGCCACGCCTGCGCTGGCTGGGTCTGGGCGTCGGCCTGGCGGCCGGGCTGCTGTTCGGCTTCGCCCAGCAGCTGCGCGGTGCCCATTTCCTCTCGCACGACCTGTGGACCCTGGCCATCTGCTGGACGATCGCGCTGCTGCTGCATGCCTGCCTGCTGGTGCCGGCACGGTCCCCGGCGGCGCGGCGCGTCATGCCAGCGCCGCCGGCTCCCGGCCTGTTGTCGCGGAGCGAGCCATGAACGCCAGTCCGCTGGAAGCCGGTCTGCGCCGCAATGTCCGCTCCACCGCGCCGGCGTGGCTGCGCCAGCGTCCGGTGGTCGCCAGCGAAACCCTGTTGCTGGCGGTGAGCCTCTACTTCACCCTCTTCAGCAATGGCCAGTTCTGGCGCAACGTGATCGTCGCGCCGGCGGTGCAGTGGAAGTTCGCCGCGGCGCTGTTCGTGATCATCACCGCCGTGCACGCGCTGTTGCTCGGACTGGTCGTGCATCGCCGCTATGCGCGTCCGCTGCTGGCCGGGCTGATCCTGGTCACCGCCATCGCCACCTACTACATGGGCAGCTATGGCGTGTACCTGGATTCGGACATGCTGCGCAACATCCTGCATACCGATCGCAAGGAGTCCAGCGAACTGCTGAGCTGGCGCCTGCTGATGCCGATCCTGTTCGCCAGCCTGCCGATCGCCCTGCTGTGGCGGGTGCGGCTGCGCGAACGGCCGTGGCGGCGCGCGCTGATCATGCGCGGCGGATTCCTGGCGGCGCTGCTGGTGGCCTTCGCGGGCGCGGCGATGCTGTCGTACCAGGACCTGTCCTCGCTGATCCGCAACCGCCGCGAGGTGCGTTATCTGGTGACGCCGGCGAACTATCTGGTCTCGTTGGCGCGGGTGCTGACGGCCGCGCCGCCGGGAAGCCGTACCGCCAGGACGCCGATCGGCCAGGACGCCCGCCAGTTGCCGCAGACGGCCGGCCGCAAGCCGCGGCTGCTGGTGCTGGTGGTGGGCGAAACCGCGCGCGCGCAGAACTGGGGATTGAACGGCTATTCGCGCCAGACCACGCCGGAACTGTCGCGCATGGGCGTGATCAACTTCCCCGCCGTCACCGCCTGCGGCAGCAGCACCGAAGTTTCCCTGCCCTGCATGTTTTCACCCTACGGTCGGCACGACTACGACCAGAAGAAGATCCGCGATCACCAATCGCTGCTGCATGTGCTGGAGTACGCCGGCATCCGCACCCTGTGGCGCGACAACCAGTCCGGCTGCAAGGGCGTCTGCCAGGGACTGCCGATGCAGGCGCTGGATGATGCGAAGGATCCCGACCTGTGCAACGGCAAACGCTGCCTGGACGAGATCCTGCTGCGTGGCCTGGACGCCGCCGTACCCGCCGGTGGCGGCGATCGCGTGGTAGTGCTGCACCCATTGGGCAACCATGGCCCCAACTACTTCGAGCGGTATCCCTCCGCGTTCCGCCGCTACACGCCGGTGTGCGAATCGGTCGATCTGGGCGAATGCGATCGCCCGTCCATCGTCAACGCCTACGACAACGCACTGGGCTACACCGATCATGTGCTTGCGAAGCTGATCGGCCAGCTGGGCCGCAATCCCCGCTACGACACCGCCATGATCTACGTATCCGATCATGGCGAATCGCTGGGCGAGAAAGGCCTCTACCTGCATGGCGTGCCCTATGCGATCGCCCCGGAAGAACAGACCCGGGTGCCGATGGTGATGTGGTTCTCGCCGGGTTTCGCGGCCGGCAGCGGCCTGGACATCGCCTGCCTGCGCCGGGAATCCACGCAACCGGCCAGCCACGACAACCTGTTTCCGTCCGTGCTGGGCCTGCTGGACGTGCGCACCGGCGTATACGACCGCGATCGGGATCTCTTCGCCGCCTGCCGCCCGTAGAGCGGAGCTTGCTCCGCTGCGCCCGAACGTTCCGCATCAAGACAGCCCATCCGATCGCCGGTCCGTTGTCGTCGGTCGTCAATCCTCTTCCGGCGGCGGCACCACGCCGTCCGGATCCACCGCGAGACGACCGGCCATCAGCACCGCCTGGGTGCGGTTGGTGACGCCGAGCTTGCGCAGGATCGCGGTGACGTGTGCCTTGATGGTGGCTTCGGACACGCCCAGGTCGTAGGCGATCTGCTTGTTGAGCCGGCCCACGCCCAGCATCTGCAATACCCGAAACTGCTGCGGGGTGAGGTCGCGCAGGCGCTGTGCGATCTCGTGTTCGTCACGGCTGATGGCCGGCGCGTTCATCGCTTCGACCGGTGCCCAGCGTTCACCGTCCAGCACCGTGCCGATGGCCTCGCCGATGGTGTCCGAATCGGCCGACTTGGGAATGAAGCCCAGCGCGCCATGATCCAGCGCGCGCCGCATGACGGTCGGCTCCTCGCGCGCGGACACGATCACCACCGGCAGCTGCGGATGCAGCGCGCGCACATGCACCAGCGCGCTGAACCCTTGCGCGCCGGGCATGTTCAAGTCCATCAGCAGCAAATCCGCATCCGGGTGCGCATCCACCAGCGCATACAGGGCGTCCACGCTGTCGGCCTCGTGCAGGCGCACGCCCGGCAGCACCCGCTGCACCGCCGCGCGCAGCGCTTCGCGGAACAGCGGATGGTCGTCGGCGATCAGCAGGGTGGTCATGGGGTTCTCCCGGGGTGGGGCAAATCCCCCCTACCCCCCTTTTTCAAAGGGGGGATTCCTTCGGTGGTAGTGCTGCGAGGTTGCCGTGTGCGTAATCCGGTGCAGTTTGTTGGTGGCAGCGGACTTTCCTTACGCGGAATCGCGCCTTTCCCCCCTTTGGAAAAGGGGGGCAGGGGGGATTCACTCTCCGGATGCTTCCCTACCACCGCTACCTCAAACCCCATGCGCGCCGGCTGCGCCGTGACATGACCGATGCCGAGCAGCGGCTGTGGTTCCACCTGCGCAGGAAACAGCTCGATGGCGTGCAGTTCTACCGGCAGAAGCCGCTTGGGCGATATATCGTCGATTTCTATGGCCCTGCCGCAGATCTGGTGATCGAGTTGGATGGTAGCCAGCATTTCACCGCCGACGGCCTGGCAGGGGATCGACGCCGTGATGCATTCCTGGCGGGCCAGGGGCTGCGCGTCCTCCGGTTCGATGATCGGCAAGCGCTGCTGGAAACGACCGCCGTGCTGGAAGTGATTCTGCGGGTGATCCGCGAACGCTGAGGGAAAATCCCCCCTGCCCCCCTTTTTCAAAGGGGGGAATGCTCCGGCTGCGTCAGCGGAGAACGAAGGCGTCCGCGTTTCGATGGGAAAGGTCCATGCACCGCCACTGGGTAGGACCCTTCGGGAAAGCCAACCGCGCTCCCCCCTTTGAAAAAGGGGGCCCGGGGGGGATTTGCGGGCCCCCGCCATGCTCACTTCACCTTCCGTTCCGCGACCAGCGAATCGACCACGCCCGGATCGGCCAGGGTCGAGGTGTCGCCCAGCTGGTCCGGCGCGTTCTCGGCGATCTTGCGCAGGATGCGGCGCATGATCTTGCCGGAGCGCGTCTTCGGCAGGCCCGGCGCCCATTGCAGGTGATCCGGCGCGGCGATGGGGCCGATTTCCTTGCGCACCCACAGCACCAGTTCCTTCTGCAGTTCGTCGCTGGGCACCTCGCCGGCCTTCAGGGTCACGTAGGCATAGATGCCCTGGCCCTTGATGTCGTGCGGAAAGCCGACCACCGCCGCCTCGGCGACCTTCGGATGCAGCACCAGCGCGCTTTCCACCTCGGCGGTGCCGATGCGGTGGCCGCTGACGTTGATCACGTCGTCGACGCGGCCGGTGATCCAGTAGTAACCGTCGGCGTCGCGGCGGCAGCCGTCGCCGGTGAAGTAGGTGCCCGGATAGGTGCGGAAATAGGTGTCGATGAAGCGCTGGTGGTCGCCGTAGACCGTGCGCATCTGGCCCGGCCAGGAATCCAGCAGGACCAGGTTCCCCTCGGTGGCGCCGTCGAGGATTTCACCGTTGGCGTCCACCAGCGCCGGGCGCACGCCGAAGAACGGCAGCGTGGCCGAACCCGGCTTCTGGTCGATCGCGCCGGCCAGCGGGCTGATCATGATGCCGCCGGTCTCGGTCTGCCACCAGGTGTCCACGATCGGGCAGCGGCCGTCGCCGACCACGTCGTAGTACCAGCGCCAGGCTTCCGGGTTGATCGGCTCGCCGACGCTGCCGAGCAGGCGCAGCGAGCTGCGCGAGGTCTTCTTCACCGGCGCCTCGCCCTCGCGCATCAGCGCGCGGATCGCGGTGGGCGCGGTGTAGAAGATGGTGACCTGGTGCTTGTCGATGACTTCCCAGAAGCGCGACACGCTCGGGTAGTTGGGCACGCCCTCGAACATCACCGAGGTGGCGCCGTTGGCCAACGGCCCGTAGACGATGTAGCTGTGGCCGGTCACCCAGCCCACGTCGGCGGTGCACCAGTAGATGTCGTCCTCGCGCAGGTCGAACACCGCCTCGTGGGTGTAGGCCGCGTACAGCAGGTAGCCGCCGGTGGTGTGCAGCACGCCCTTGGGCTTGCCGGTCGAACCGGAGGTGTAGAGGATGAACAGCGGGTCCTCGGCGTTCATCCGCTCGGGCTCGCACTCGGCCGGCTGCTGGTCGACCACCGCGTCGAACCAGCGGTCGCGCGGCATCTGCATGTCCACCGCGCCGCCGGTGTGGCGTACCACCAGCACGGTCTCGACCGAATTGGTGCCGGGCAGCTTGAGCGCGGCGTCCACGTTCGCCTTCAACGGCACCTTCTTGCCGCCGCGCAGGCCCTCGTCGGCGGTGATGATCAGCTTGCTGCCGCAGTCGGCCACGCGGTCGGCGATGGAATTGGGGGCGAAGCCGCCGAACACCACCGAGTGGATCGCGCCGATGCGCGCGCAAGCCAGCATCGCCACCGCCGCGTCCGGAATCATCGGCAGGTAGATGGTGACGCGGTCGCCCTTCTTCACCCCCAGCGCGCGCAGCGCGTTGGCCAGCTTGCAGGTGCGCTCGTACAGTTCGCGGTAGGTGACCCGCAGCGACGGCTGGTCCGGGCTGTCCGGCTCGAACAGCAGAGCGGTCTTGTCGCCGCGGGCGGCGAGCTGGCGATCCAGGCAGTTGACGCTGGCGTTGAGCTCACCATCCTCGAACCAGCGGATGTGGAAGTCATCCAGCTGGTAGCTGACGTCCTTGATCCGGGTCGGCTTCTTGAACCAGTCCAGGCGCTCGGCGACCTGTCCCCAGAATTTTTCAGGATGGTCGATGGAAGCCTGGTAGTCGCGCTGGTAGGCGGCGCGGTCGATGCGCGCCTTGGCGGCGAAGTCCGGCTTGATGGGGTAGATGTCGCTCATGGGGGCCCTCCCGGGGACAGCGGAACGAAAAGTCTGAGGATGCGATTCTGACAAGAATGCCCATCACACCGCGAGCGCCGGCAACGCTCCGCGGGAGGGGCGACGCGCCGAGTTTGCCGCATCCGGCCATGCGGCATCGCAGCAACCCTGTTAGACCTTGGTCGTAATTCCAGCCGCGCACCCGCATGCCCACCCGCGCGTGGAAGCCGTTTTGAAGGGGTTTTGGCGGCCGGCGCGTGTCATTCGACCAATGGCGAATAGGCGCGGCGGAGGCAACGGCGCAAGTCTGCCCGGCACGTGCCGAGCACGGCATGCGTCCAAACCGGGAGGGGTTATGACCACACGTTTCGCAACGATGGCCAGGCGGCCGCTGGCCGCCGCGCTGTTCGTCGCCTGCATCGCGCCGGGCCTGGCGTTCGCCCAGACGGCGAAGGAAAAGGCGTTGGAGGCCCGCGTGGCCGAACTGGAGCGGCAGGTGCAACTGCTGCTGTCGGCGCAGCAGCAACAGCAGACCCAGATCAGCAGCACCCAGGAGCAGGTGACCCAGGTCCAGGCCGCGCAGGCGGCCAAGCCGGCGCTGCCGGCCGGCAAGCAGCCGATCCAGGGCACCACCATCATGACCGCCGCCAATCCGGGCACCACGTTCTCCTACGGCGGCTTCATCAAGATGGACGCGATGGTGACCGACACCAGCGACGGCCGCATCGCCGACGGTTCCTCCGGCCGCCTGTTCTACGTGCCCAGCACGATCCCGGTGGCGGGCGCGAACGCCGATGGCGGCGATCCCTACGCCGACTTCCATGCCCAGTTCTCGCGCTTCTGGCTCAGCGCCGACCACGTCACCGACAACGGCGACAAGTTCAAGGGTTTCATCGAGGCCGACTTCTTCGGCGGCGGCAGCAACGCGCTGGCCGGCAACGAAACCGCCACCAACACCTATGCCGTCACCCTGCGCCACGCCTACGTGACCTGGAACAACTGGCTGGCCGGCCAGACCTGGTCCAACTTCATGGACGCCGGCGCGCTGCCGGACGCGGTCGATTTCGTCGGCCCGACCGACGGCACCATCTTCGTGCGCCAGGCGCAGTTGCGCTACACCAAGGGCCCGTGGTCGTTCTCGATCGAGAACCCGCAGACCACCGTCACGCCCTACCTGACCGGCGCGCGCTTCAACAGCGGAGACAATGCCGCGCCCGACTTCACCGCGCGCTGGCTGACCAAGGGCGACTGGGGCCACTTCACCGTGGCCGCGCTGCTGCGCCAGTTCAAGGTGGCCGACGAGACCGACACCGGCGCCGCGCTCAGCGTCTCGGGCAAGTTCAACCTGGGCAAGAACGACGACATCCGCTACGCCGTCAACGCCGGCCAGGGCATCGGCCGCTACCTGGCCTTCGGCGTCGGCAGCGACGTGGTCACCGAGGCCGATGGCGACATCAGCGCGCTGGACGGCTACGGCGGCTTCGTGGCCTGGCGCCACGTGTTCAGCCCGAAGGTCCGCACCAACCTGATGTACTCGGCCTCGCATTTCGACAACGACGTGTCGCTCACCGGCTGGGGCGTCACCGAGCGCACCCAGTCGATGCACGCCAACGTCATCTACTCGCCGTTTCCGAAACTGGACATCGGCGCGGAACTCATCTTCGGCCAGCGTTCACTCGAGGATGACCGCGAGGGCGACCTGAAGCGCCTGCACACCCACGTCAAATACTCGTTCTGAGGGGAGAGGAATGAACGCAACCACGCTCAAGCATTCGCCGTCCGGCGAACTCAGCCAAGGCCACAAGAAGGTCATCTTCGCATCCAGCCTGGGTACCGTCTTCGAGTGGTACGACTTCTATCTGTACGGTTCACTGGCGGCGATCATCGCCAAGCAGTTCTTCAGCGGCGTCAACGAGACCACCGGCTTCATCTTCGCGTTGCTGGCCTTCGCCGCCGGCTTCGCGGTGCGTCCGTTCGGCGCGGCGTTCTTCGGCAGCCTGGGCGACCGCATCGGGCGCAAGTACACGTTCCTGGTCACCATCGTGATCATGGGCCTGTCCACCTTCATCGTCGGCATCCTGCCCACCTACGCCAGCATCGGCGTGGCCGCCCCGATCATCCTGATCGGCCTGCGCCTGTTGCAGGGCCTGGCACTGGGCGGCGAGTACGGCGGCGCGGCGACCTACGTGGCCGAGCACGCCCCCAACGGCAAGCGCGGCCTGTACACCAGCTTCATCCAGACCACCGCCACGCTGGGCCTGTTCCTGTCGCTGCTGGTGATCCTCAGCTGCCGCCTGTCGCTGGGCACCGAGGCGTTCGAAGCCTGGGGCTGGCGCATTCCGTTCCTGGTCTCGATCGTGCTGCTGGGCGTGTCGGTGTGGATCCGCATGCAGTTGAGCGAATCGCCGCTGTTCCAGCAGATGAAGTCCGAGGGCAAGGGCTCCAAGACCCCGTTCCGCGACAGCCTGAAGGGCGGCAACCTCAAGCTTATGCTGCTGGTGCTGTTGGGCGCGACCGCCGGCCAGGCGGTGGTGTGGTACGGCGGCCAGTTCTACTCGCTGTTCTTCCTGACCCAGGCGCTCAAGGTCGACGGCACCACCGCCAACCTGCTGATCGCCGGCGCACTGGCCCTGGCCACGCCGTTCTTCATCTTCTTCGGCTGGCTGTCCGACCGCATCGGCCGCAAGAAGATCATCCTGGCCGGCTGCCTGCTGGCGGCGATCACCTACTTCCCGATCTTCAAGGGCCTGACCCACTTCGCCAACCCGGGCATCGAGGAAGCCCGCGCGAGCTCGCCGGCGGTGGTGGTGGCGGACCCGGCCACCTGCAGCTTCCAGTTCGATCCGGCCGGCGTGCGCAAGTTCACCAGTTCCTGCGACGTCGCCACCGCGGCGCTGACCAAGGCGGGCGTGCCGTACACCGTGCAGGCGGCCGCTCCCGGCTCGCTGGCCCGCGTCGAGGTCGGCGGCAATCAAGTCGAGTCGTACGAAGCGGCCGGGCTGTCCAAGGATGACGCCAAGGCCAAGGGCACCGACCTGGGCGCCCGCCTGAAGACCGCGCTGACCTCGGCCGGCTATCCGGAGAAGGCGGACCCGGCACGCATCAACATCCCGATGACGCTGTTCCTGCTGTGGGTGCTGGTGATCTACGTGACCATGGTCTACGGCCCGATCGCGGCCTACCTGGTGGAGCTGTTCCCCACCCGCATCCGCTACACCTCGATGTCGCTGCCGTACCACATCGGCAACGGCTGGTTCGGCGGCTTCCTGCCGGCCATCTCGTTCGCCCTGGTCGCCGGCACCGGCAACATGTACTACGGCCTGTGGTATCCGATCGGCGTGGCGGTGCTGACCCTGATTGTCGGCATCCTGTTCCTGCGCGAAACCAAGGACGTGGACATCACCCAGTAAGCGCGCTCCCTCCGCGCCGGCCGGACGCATTCCGGCCAACCCGACGCCGGCCCTCGTGGCCGGCGTTTTTTTGTGCGCGCGGCGGCATGCGCTTTTAGGAATCCTCCGATTTCGCAAGCGGTGGCGCCTTCCTATCCTGCCCGGACTCTCCCCAGAACCTTCGTTCGCCCGGCCATCGGTCAGGCGACCCGGCCTTTCCCGCGATCGAGGCATCCCATGGCCATCCACGGAAACCTGAGCGACTTCTCGCTGCGCGACATCCTGACCGTGGTTGTCGGCAAGCACGGCGTGCTCACCGTGGATCAACGGGATGGCCAGGTGCTCCGCCTGGACATCGCCGGCACCAGCATCACCCGGATGACCGTGGAACGCCCCATCGACTCGCGCAGCGAAGGACAAGTGCTGCTGCGCATGTTCGCGCAGGGGAACGGCGAGTTCCGTTTCGAGCCGCTGGCCACGGTGGAGGCGAAGCGTTCGTTCCTGCGGATGGACGAACTGCTGGAAGGCCGCGGCGCGGTGCCACTGGACGAACGCGACCTGCCGCATCCCAAGACGATGTTCCTGGTGATCAAGGGTCGCCAGGTGGAACTGCCGCCGGATCTGGCCGAGTTCCTCGGCGCGGCCGTGCCGTTGCTCACCGAGGGCGCCAGCGCCGAACGGATCTCGCGGCAACTGGGATTCCCGCTCGAAGGCACGCGCCGCAACCTGCAACGCCTGCGTCAGGTCAAGAAAGTCTGGCCGATGCAGGCATACGTGGATCGGCTCGATCCGGAACAACGCAAGCAGCGCCAGTCCCTGGGCCAGCGCATCGCCAGCTTCTTCACCCGATGACCCCACTCAAGATCGTTATCTCCGGCCCCGTCGGCGCCGGCAAGACCACCTTCATCCGTTCCGTGTCCCAGACCGAAGTGGTCAGCACGGAGGAAGTCAGCACCGAGCGGATCGGCAAGACGCACACGACGGTCGCACTGGACTTCGGCCAGATCGCACTGGGCGACTACGTGCTGCACCTGTTCGGCACGCCCGGGCAGTCGCGCTTCGACTACATGTGGGACGTCCTCAGCGAAGGCGCGCTGGGCCTGATCGTGCTGGTGCCCTGCGACGCGCCCAGCGAATTCCCGCAGGCGCGGCGGATCCTGGAGTTCGTGATCAGCCGCCAGCCGGTGGAATTCATCATCGGGCTGACCCGGACCGATCTGGCCGCCGACGGCTGGACCGCCGCCGAGGTCGCCGCCTACTTCGGTGTTCCCGAACAGCAGGTGCTTGCGCTCAATCCCCGCGACGCCGCGCACGCCCGCCATGCCATCCACCAGCTGCTGCAGCGCGTCTGATCGCCTGCACGCGGCCTTCTTCCCTGTTTTCACGAGGACACATCATGAGCAAGCAAGAACAGATGCAAGCCACGCTGGACGCCCTGACACGCGCCATTCCGGGCATGAAGGGCAGCTTCCTTTGCACCTTCGACGGCATGCCCGTCTGCCAGTCGATTACCGATCCCGGCGTCGATTCGGCGCGGGTCGCGGCGATGGCCGCCACCGCCCTGGGCGTGGGCCGGCGCATCACCGAAACCCTGTCCACCGGAACGCTGCGCGGCATCAAGCTGGTGGCCGCGGAGGGCCGCATCTTCATCTACATGGTCGGCAGCAAGGCCTGCCTGGCGCTGGTGGCGCCGTCGGACACCAATGTCGGCCTAATCGAACTGGAAGTGGCCGACGTGATCACCCAGTTGACCGCCATCCTGTAAGGAGCAGACGCCATGAACCACGAACGCAAGAGCTGGACGGTCAAGGACGAAGCCATCGTCCGCGAGCTGCGCGAATTGCTCACCCTGTCGGCGGAGGAATGCGCGTTGCTGAAGGCGCTGGAGCCGATGGCCCGCGAAGCGGCCCCGACCCTGGTCGCCGAGTTCTACGAGCGCCTGCTGTCGCACGAGCCGACCCGGGAATTCATCGGCGACAAGGAACGCCTGGCCACCACCCTGGCCAACTGGTTCGTGGAGGTGTTCTGCGGTGAGTACGACGACGCCTACGCACTCAAGCGGCTGGGCATCGGCAACGTGCACGTGCGCATCGGACTGCCGGTCCGCTATCCGCTGGCGATGATGGACCTGATCGCCCGCCACGGCGAACGCATCGCATCGGCCAAGGGCGAGGCGGCGATCCAGGCGTTCCGCAAGGTCCTGGCCATCGACGTGGCGACCTTCAACCAGGCCTACGAGAACAACCAGCTGCACCATCTGGCCGAGCTGACCGGCAGCGAACGCCTGGCTCGCCGGCTGTTGTCCGGCGGCTGACGCCGCCGCGTTTCATCGATCGGGCCGCGGCCTATTGCGGGGGAGCAGCGAGCTCCCGCGCATCCAGATAACCGTCGCCGCTGCGATCCTGTTTGCGGAAGGTGGCCGCCAATCGCTCGCGATGGGTTGCGCGGGTGATGGCGGTCCCCTTGCCGCCCGGCAGCTCGTCGCCGGACAGCACGCCATCGCGATTGCGGTCACGCGCATCGAAGGCGTAGCTCATCCAGTCCAGGAACTCGGCCTGGCTGACCCGACCGTCGCCATCGGTATCCATGCGCTGCAGATAGTCCTTGGTGCCGTTGACCTGCCCCACCGCGAGCAGCGGCAGGGCCGATATCAGCAATGCGAGCAATAGACGCGTCATCCCCGCATTGTAGGACTGGATTTGGCGTGTGCGCTCGTCCACGCACCCCGCGCAAATCCCCCGTCGCCTCCGGCGCCCGCCCCCTTTTGAAAAGGGGGCTACCAAGAGACTCCAGCGCTCGGAAACCCGCTTTTCCTCCCCCTTTGCAAAAGGGGGACTGAGGGGGATTTGCTCTTGGCGCCAAAAGCAAATCCCCCGTCGCCTTACGGCGCCCGCCCCCTTTTTCAAAGGGGGCTACCAAGAGACTCCAGCGCTCGGAAACCGCTTTGCCTCCCCCTTTGGAAAAGGGGGATTGAGGGGGATTTGCTTTTGGCGCCAAAAGCTAATCCCCCGTCGCCTTACGGCGCCCGCCCCCTTTTGAAAAGGGGGCTAACAAGAGACTCCAGCGCTCGGAAACCCGCTTTTCCTCCCCCTTTGAAAAAGGGGGATTGAGGGGGATTGGCTCTTCGCTGCAAACCTCAATGCGCCAGCGCATACCCCTTCAACCGCGCGGAGTACTCCTGCAACGCCCGGATACCGCTGGCCTCGGCCTCATGGCACCACGCCTGCAACGCCTTCAACCGCTCCGCTGCATCATGGCTGCGGGCTTCGAGCAGCGCCGACAGGCGCGCGCGGTGTTCGACCAGCGCGCTGATGCGCGGCCGCTGCGAGACCCAGTTGCGCAGTTGTTCGCGCGCGTCCGGCTTGAGCCAGCGGCCGTCGTCGACCAGGCCACGACGCAGCTTGCGCGGCAGTAGCGCGCGCAGCTTGGCGCCCGCCTGCGCGGCCTCTTCCTTCAGCGCCGGTTTGAGCACGTTGCGCTGGTAGTCGGTCATGGCCTGGAAACGGTGCGACAGCAGCGCCTTCAGCGTGTCTGCGTCAGGCACCGCGATGTTCGGGCGAATGTCCAGGGTGGGTGCCACCCGCAACACTTTCGCCAGCCGGACCTTCTCCATGCCCTTGATCACGATCCAGCCGATATCCACTTCCCAGCGGCGCATCGAGAAGCGTGCCGAACTGGGGAAGGCGTGATGGTTGTTATGCAGCTCCTCGCCGCCCACCCACACGCCCCATGGCGTCAGGTTGGTCGAGGTGTCGGAGGATTCGAAATTGCGATAGCCCCACCAGTGGCCCAGGCCATTGATCACGCCCGCCGCCCAGAACGGAATCCACGCCATCTGGATCGCCCACAGCGCGACGCCGGGCAGGCCGAACAGGGTGGCGTTGATCAGCAGCAACAAGGTCGGTCCCAGGTTGGCGTGCGGGGTGTACACATGGCGCTCGATCCAATCGTCCGGCGCGCCCTTGCCGTACTGCTCGATGTCGGCGCGCTGCCCGCGCGCTTCGCGGTACAGCTCCACGCCGCGCCAGAACACGTTGCCGATGCCCTTGGTCTGCGGACTGTGCGGATCCTCTTCGGTCTCCACCTTGGCGTGATGCTTGCGATGGATGGCGACCCACTCCTTGGTGATCATCGAGGTGGTCAGCCAGGTCCAGAACCGGAAGAAGTGGTTCAGCACCGGATGGAAATCCACGCCCCGGTGCGCTTGGCTGCGATGCAGGTATAGCGTCACCGAGAAGATGGTCAGCTGGGTGAAGACCAGCAGCACGATCAACAGCTCCCACCAGACCAGGCCGGTCAGGCCTCCGATCAGGAACTGCAGCAACGAGTCGGACATGGAAAGCGCTCCGGAAGGCACCGGCGCCGGTGGGGTCCGGTGCCGTCAGCGCATCATGCGGCCTGCACGTGACGATTTCACCCGACGCCGCCGAATGGTGTTCAGCTGGCGGATTTCGCCGCTGCCGCGGCCGCTTCCTGGCGGTGCATTTCTTCGGTCAGCACCCGCTTGATCTCGCCCACAATCGACTCGAGCGAGTCCTCGCCGTAGCCGACGTGATGGCTGGCGATACGACCCTGGGTGTCGATCACCCACAGATTCGGGTAGGCCTTCACACTGTAGGTGCGCGCGATGTCACCGTTGGGGTCGCGGGACTGCAGCAGGCTGTAATCGCGCATCTGCCGCATCATCTGCCGGTAGGTGGCGGGCGGGTCCTCGACGTTCACCGCGATGACCTGCAGCCACTGGGGGTCGACCTTCTTCTGCAGGGCGTCCAGCACCGGCAGTTCCTTCAGGCAGTAACCGCACCAGGACGCCCAGAAGGTCACGATCACCACCTTGCCCCGGTGTTCGGCCAGATCGACTATCTTTCCGTCACGTCCCTTGCCGAGCACGGTCGGTGCCGGATCGCCGATGGCGGGCGACTGCGCGAACGCGGGGAATGCCACCGAAAGACAGAGCAGCAGGATGGCGAGGCGGATGCGGCGCATGGTCGGTTCCCTCCCTGGACTGGCGCCGAGTCTATCCCGCTTCCACTCCCCCCAGACAGCCCCGCCGATGTCCCTCGCCCCCGATGCCGCGCCCGCGCCGGCGCCCCTGTTCGAACTCGATCGCGCCACCGTCATCCGCGGCTCCGTCCGCGTGCTGCGCGAGCTGACCCTGAGCATCCCGTTGGGCCAGCACACCGTCATCCTCGGCCCCAACGGCTGCGGCAAGTCGACCTTCATCAAGCTGATCAACCGCGAGCTGTATCCGCTCGCCCGTGAAGGCGACGCGCCGGTCAAGGTGTTCGGCCTGCGCCGCTGGAACGTGGCCGAACTGCGCACCCGGCTGGGCGTGGTCACCAGCGACCTCACCCGCAACCTGCAGGAGATGCCGCAGCTGCGGGTGGAGGACGCGGTCGTCACCGGCTTCTTCTCCAGTTTCGTCATTCCGCCGCACTGCGAGGTGGATGCGCAGATGCGCGCGCAGGCCCGCCGCGCGCTGGCGGCGGTCGAGGCCACCGCGCTGGCCGATCGCGAAGTCGCCGAACTGTCCACCGGCGAAATGCGCCGCGTGCTCATCGCCCGCGCCCTCGTGCACCAGCCCGAGGCGCTGCTGCTGGACGAACCCACCGCCGGCCTGGACCTGATCGCCCAGCGCCACTTCCTGGAACTACTGCGCGATCTCGCACGCCAGGGCATCACCCTGGTGCTGGTCACCCATCACCTGGAAGAAATCGTCCCCGAATTCCAGCGCGTGATCCTGCTGCGCGCCGGCGACGTGATGGCCGACGGCGCGCCCGACGACATCCTCACCTCGGAAAACCTGTCCGCCGCCTACGGCGGACCGTTGCAGGTGCGGCGTGAGGGTGGGCGGTTTGTGCTGGGGCTGGATTAGGTCGGACCGCCGTTGAGTTCGGCGTGACCTGATGGCAGCCCATCAATACCTTTCAAGCCGGTACCCACTGGACGAACCATCGCCGTTCAAAGCTAAGGCGCTTTCCTTACGCCTTCGGCTCCATTTCAAGCCTGTCGGCCTCATCAACTCCAACTGGAAGCGGGAGCGCATCCAGCGTGACGCCGGTGACCCGCCACTGTCCCAACGTCTTCTTCAGGTCTATCAGCACTTTGTGCCGCTCTCCCTGGTCCGAAACAGCAATCATGCTGAACTCCGCATTTCCGCTGGATCCGGATACGGCTATTTTTAGCGGGAACGGAGCGAGCCATACCTTTTCGATTCCTCCCGTTTGCCTTGAAATAACCTCCGACGATCGGACAAACGACTTGGCGCACTGATAGGCATCACCATTAACGACCAACAGGTAGGCCCCGAGATAGATGAAGGTAGCTATCAACAATGCTACGGCCGTTGATCTCGCTATCGCATATGGCTTCCTAAGTTTCATGACTTTTCTCCGTTACCGACGTGGGCGGCCGCCGTGCAAAGTAATCTCCACACCCACCGATGCACTTCCTTTAATGCCCCAGCTGTTGCCTACTCCGCCCTGTGGCTCTAACCCTCCATATGGTTTGATTATCGAACCATCGGAAGGCGTAAACTTCACACCCAAGTTCCCACCCAAGGCTGCCTGAATCGGCCCCGCGTTAAGTCCAGCTTCTGCAAAACCGCCAATCCCTAGCCCTCCATTACTGCACGGATCTGCCCCTGGAGCAGTTCCTAGTGGCTCGTACAAAATTCCACCACCAAATCCCTTGCCTGCTCGAATACCAACAAATCCGCCAGATGCTTCGTCATTCCCAAAAAATATGGCTCCCCCAATACCTTTGAATAGCGATAGCGTCACTTTCCATAGTCCTAGCGGATCAACATAAATAATCGGATTGCCTTCCACGTAGGAATAGACGTTATCTCCCCCAGATAAGCCGACCGGATCCTCGGCAATAAATCTACTTATGCTGGGTGAGTAGTACCTTGCCCGGTAGTAGTAGATACCTGACCCATCCCGCTCCGCCCTGTGTACTGATACGGGTTGGTCGTGCCGGCGTTGAGTTGACGGGTCTGTCCATACGGCGTGTAGTCATAACGCTGCACCACTTCACCGGCCGCGTTGGTCAACGCGCGCGTGCTGCTCAGCGCATCCGTGAGGAAGTAGGTCCGTTCGCTGCCTTCATTGCGGGCGAACCGCTGGTCGATGCCCGGGCCGGTCAGAATGGGATTGATCGTGTTGCCCATCCGCTCCTGCACGATGTCCACACCGTCGTAGAGATAGGTGAGGGTCTGCCCGCCTTCGGTCTTGCTGATGCGTCGGCCCAGGTCGTCGCGCTGGACCTCGATTGCTCAAGACCTCAATTATCCATTTTCTTGTTCCGTCCTTCTTTGAAGCGGTTCGCAACACCCGTAAAAAAAGACATTGCAAGCACCATGCCATCTCCTATTGTTTGAAAATACCCAAACATCGCTTCGTACCCCGATTGCACGGACAATCCTAAAAGAGGAGAAGCAAGCCCAACCAACATGACCAAGAGTACAAATCCATAGCGCGCAACATTTATATAGAAGAAAAGACCAACATATAAAACAACATAAGCTACTACCACCACATTGCTATAAGCGACAATTACTTCCCTGTCGACAACAGAATTGACGCCAAGCCACGCAAGAGCGTATTTCGCTTCACCCACATAAGCAAACCCCCAAGGAAAGAAGAACCAGACCAATAAAATTGACAATAAAACAACTGTCAGAGCTCTATATATGACAAACATAATCACTCCTCTAAATCGGCATGGTAACTTTCGTGCAATAGCAGCCTGGATCATCGCGCGGAGCAGGACCGATGTTAGGCAGCGGATTTGCCTGACAAGTATCCGGCTTTTCCCTTATGCATTTGCATAGGTCGGCATCAACAACACAATAACCAAGGCTATTGCATCTAACCGTCCTCATATCAGGATATGTTTTGCCAACTGGCTCTGGAAAATTTCCAAGCGCGTCTCGAAGTTCGGCATTCCCCTTCCCTAGCCTGTCTAACTGCAATCTCCTGTAACTCGACCAAATCTCATCGCTTGTTAGGCCTTTTCCACCATTTTGTCTCTGATGTATGTTCCACGGATTTTGCTTCGTTCTTTGTTTCCCATCCTGATCTATATAACTGATTGGGTCGGCGCCCACATAGGCATAGGTGTTTACTCCAGCGTGCAGACCCGTAGGATCCTCACTGATAAACCGCCCCATTCCTGGCGAGTAATACCTGGCCCGGTAGTAGTAGATGCCTGAATCGTCACGCTCCCGCCCGGTGTACTGATACGGATTGGTCGTGCCGGCATTGAGTGCCCGGGTCTGCCCATACGGCGTGTAGTCATAACGCTGCACCACTTCACCCGCCGCGTTGGTCAACGCGCGCGTGCTGCCCAGCGCATCCGTCAGGAAGTAGGTCCGTTCGCTGCCTTCATTGCGGGCAAACCGCTGGTCGATGCCCGGGCCGGTCAGAATGGGATTGACCGTGTTGCCCACCCGCTCCTGCACGATGTCCACACCGTCGTAGAGATAGGTGAGGGTCTGCCCGCCTTCGGTCTTGCTGATGCGCCGGCCCAGTGCGTCGTACTGGAAGCTGGCCTGCGTCGAGTCTCCTATCTTGATGGCGACCAACTGATTGCGCGCGTTCCAGTGGTAGGTGCGCTGGCCGTCACTCAGCAAATTGCCGTTGGCGTCGTAGCTCAAGGCTTTTTCGTCGTGCCGGGTCTGCCGGTTGTTGTCATCGAACGTGTTGCTGCCCCGGCTCGCTTCCGGTAGCAGTTGGGAGGCATAGGTGCCGGTTTGGGCCACCCGGCGGCCGAGCGCGTCGTAGCCGTAGCCCAGCGTGCCCAGCGTCGCCTGACCCGGCTTGGTCCAGGCGATACCGGTGATTTGGTTGGTCGCGTTGTACGCGTAGCCCGTCTCGACGCCGTTGGGCAGCGTGGTGCGGATGAGCCGGCTGGCGGCATCATAGTCGAAGGCCACGTTTTCGCTGCCCTGCCACAACCGTATCAGACGGCCAACCGCGTCATAGCGGTACTGGATGCGGGGCTGCGCGTCCGCAGTCATGGCAATGCGCTGTCCGCCGCGATCGTACTCGTAGCGCACGATGCCCTGCGGGCTGGTGGCCTGCACCACTTCATCGAACGCGTTGTAGGACCAGCGCAGGGTTCCTGTGTCGCTGTCGTCCATGCTCAGCACGCGGTCGCCGGTATCGTAGCTTGCCGTGACCACATGCTGTCCCTGCTCCACCCGTACCAGCCGGCCCAGCAGGTCGTACTGGAAACGGGTGAGCGCGCCATTGCGATCGGAGTGGGAGGTGACCCGGTCCATCAGGTCATAGGTCCAACGCTCGGTCTGGCCCAGACTGTCGGTGCGCGCGGTCAACCGGTTGCGCGCGTCGTAGGCGTAAGTGATGCCGGCGCCGTGCGGCAGCAAGACGGCCATCACGTTGCCGTTGGCGTCGTAGCCGGTTTCGGTCACGCCACCGATCGCATCGATCTGGCGAACGATCCGGCCCATGGCGTCGTACTCGCGTCGCGCGGTGTGGCCCGCAGTATCACGCATGCTGATCACCCGGCCCAGCGGGTCATGGCGCATTTCGGTTCGCCGGCCCAGCGGATCGATCGTGGCGGTCAACTCGTAGCCTTCGTATTCGAATCTGGTGCGATTGCCGAGCGGGTCCGACAGGGCGGCGGGTTGGCCGGCAAAGTTGCAGGTGATACGTCGGACCTGGCCCGCGGGATCGGTCACCGAGGACAGGCAGCGATCGGTGTATCCCAGGGTGGTCGTTCTGCCCAATGCGTCCGTCATCGAAACGGGGTCGCCATGCGCGTTGTACGCGATGGCAAGCGTTCTGGCTTCCGGGGTTCCCGGCAGATGGGTCTCGCCCGTCAGTTGGCCTTCGGCATCGTAGCGATACTCGGAACGCCGCCCCAGCGGATCCACCTTCGCGCTCAACCGTCCTGCCGCGTCACGCTCGAATCGGGTGGTCTGCGCCAGCGCGGTGCCATATCCCAGCGTGTCGCTGACGGGATAGTGACTGACGGGGTCGAATACCAGCCTGCGCTGGCTTCCATCCGGGCGGGTCACCAACGTGCCGAGGGTATCGCCATCGACGTGGTCGTACTCAAGCCGATAGACGCCGCCATCGGCCTGGGTCTGCCGCACCACGCGACCGCTCCATCCGCCCTCGCCCCTGGCTTCGAACTCGTTGTACACGATTCGGTGGCCGTTCTGATCGTGGATCGACTCAAGCCGGGACTTCCGCTTTCCGCCCGGGAGTTTTTCGGCCCGGTATCCGTATCGCCGGGCGGCGCCGTCGGGATAGGTCACGCGCGCCAGGAAGCCGTTGTCATCGTACGCGTATGTCCAGCTCCTGCCGGAATGATCCCGGATACGCTGGACGCGGTTGTTGCCGTCGTGCTCCAGGGCCAGATAGCGTCCACTGGAAGAGACGATCCGTACCAGCAAACCCGCGTCATAGACAAACTCGACCCGATTGCCATGCTTGTCCCGCATCCAGCGCAGCGGATTGGGCGCGTAGTTGCCGAAGCGCATGATGGCGCCATCCCGCAGGGTCAGGAGAAGCCCATAGCCCTGATCGTCGTATACATACTTCAGGACGGAACCGGCGAACCCGGTCGTGCCGCCCGAATGTTTCCAGGTCCCCGTGAGGCCGGTACCCGCGATGCGGGTGAAATCCACCGGCATGCCACCCGGCAGGATGAGCTGGATCAGGTCATAGCCGGAACCCGGCGGCGAGAACATGCGATAGCCGAAATTCGACGTGGTGCCGATGCCGAATTCCCGCTTGCCGGTGTCATTCGGCCGATAGTGGCGACTGATCGCAACAGGCAGGATGTCGTTGAGGGTGGCGTCGGTTTCGGAGTAGAAGAATTCGCCGGTATAGAGATCGATGGGGTCCCCGGCCGTGGCGCCGGAACCGGAGCCGGAGGAACCACAGGCCTCGCTGCAGGGCGGTTGGTCGGGCTCGGTGGGCGGGTCGTTGCTCGCCACGGAGTAGCTCCCGCCCATGGTCTGGTGCAGCGCCACTCCCTTCTCGGGTGCGAAGCGGCTGCCGTCGCTGGTGACGCGCCCCTGACCGTAGACACGCCAGCCCTCGGCGGGATCGTAGATCCAGAAGTTAGCCTGGGTGCCCGTCGGGTGACCGTCGTAGTTCGGATAGAAAATCCGGATGCCCTCCGCCGCGCGCGGCGTCAGCGCCTGCACCGTCGCACCACCGGGCTCCAGGGTGAAGTACATCGGATAGTTGTCCGCCACCGGAAACGGCGCGCGGTTGACCGGTGTCGGCACGATGGCCAGTTCGGTGACCAGCCGCCCCTTGCGGTCCCGGATGACGGTATCGCGCGGGATGAGGACCTGCAGGCCCGGCATGTCCGGATGGGTGAGCACCGTGTCCCTGCCGAGCGGTGAGCCAATTCTGCTCTTGTCCCGCGCGGTGATGCGCGGCAGGTACAGGGTGTAGGGAATCTGGGTGAGCTGGCCGGGCTTTACATCCAGCCCGACCACGAACTGGCCGTACTCCACGCCCGCCGAGTTCGCGGTGGTCCCATCGACATACAGTTCCTGCTTGCCCGCGGGGGCTTCGTGCAACAGGAAGTAGCCATCCCGGTTGGTCCTGACGTGCCGGCCGCCGATGCTGATTTCGACATCGGCCACCGGCACGCCGTCCACCCGAAGAATCTGCCCCATGACGCTGGTGAAGCGCATGGCGCGGACGATGCGATCAATGAGTTCGGTGTTGCGCAGGTCCGGCTGGTTTCCCGGAACCCGCCAGCGTCCGTCCGTATTGTCTTGCCCCGGTTGCCACACCCCTTCTTTCAGGGCGCCCTGCCTGCGGCAGGGTTGGCGTTTTTCCAGGTATCCGCATTCCGCAGGGGTGCCCTGGATCAGGTCGGCGTTGCCGGGAAGCTGCTCCGCAGTTGCCTCGGCTTCTTCCGGTCCGGCGATGACGGCCGTCTGGAAGTCCAGGACCGCAAGCGGCATGGCGCGGCCATCCACCGCATGCACGCCATCCACCAGCAGCGAGTATCGGGATCCGGGATAGAGCGCCTGTCTGGGGCGTGCGAATACCAGCCTTCCCTCCTCGACCACCACGATGTCGATGGGGGTCATTCCGCCGGGCCCCAGCAACGACACCGTCGAAGGATTGAGTTCCTGCGCACGCATGCGCTGGGTGAACCTGACGGCGATCAATGCATCCGTCGAGACCGCCTGATCGCCTTGCCGTGGCAGGGATCCCGCCATCCGGGGTGCCTGCGTGGGCTCGTTGTCGTTGCGCGCCCTTTCAATGAACGACGAGGTTTCGGGGTCGAACCAGACGTCGGTCGACGTCGTCCGTCCCGCAACCCCGCCTCCGCGCAACCTGACCTTTCCGTCGCTCTGCAGGGTCGCCCGATGACCCGACATCCGATCGCCAGAATGGCGCTGGACGCGGGTGAGCACTCCGGTTCGTTCGTCCCACAACTGCGCACCACCCTCGGCACCCAATCCTCCCACCAGCAGCAAGCGTCCATCCGTCAGCACGGTTGCGCTGTGGCCCGCCCGGGCCGACATGGGCAGGCCAAGCGCAGGTTCAATGCGACGCGAACGCGTGTCGTACCAGACGCCACCCGGCTGCAATTTGCCGTCCGCCGCCGCGCCTCCCCAAATGAGCGCGCGCCCCTGCGGCATCAGGGTCAGGCTCGCCCCGATTCGCACGGATTCCAGTTCGACTCGATGCGTGATCCCACCGGTCTTCGCATCGCGTTCGATCAAGGTATTGCCATCACCCGACAGGACCAGCGTTCGTCCATCCTGAATGGACACCTTGCGCTCCATGGGTGTCAGGGTCTGGCGCGTGGACGTAGGCACTTCGTTCTTGTCCATCGACGCCGGACGTGCCGACTGGGACGGTACCTGCCCGCTGCTGGCCGTGACCGCGAACAGACTCAGCAAGACGGCCAGGGAAAAGCTCTTCTGGCTACGCGGGTGCTTATCCATGATGCATTCCTTGTTCTTCCTTGAGACTTGCCGCTCTTCGGCTGCGTGCACGGGTGTTCAGGCATGCCATGCTTCGTGTACTGCGGATTTGCCGGCGCATCGGCAGGAGTCGATGGCTCCCATCTTGAATCCAGCGCCCTGCACGCGCGTCCGGAGACGGGCCTGCATCCATTCGAATTCTTGCGGTGCGCCATGAAAACACCGACTCAACTCGGCCCTGCCGGCCTCGGCTCGAGATGGGCGGCTTGACAGCCAGCCGCAACTGCACGGTCAACGTTTCACCATGAATCGGATCCACAAACACCTGGTAGGTGCCGTCCGTTGGCAATGCAAGCAGGTCCTGCGTACCGTCATTTCGCAGCGCTCGCGAAGTCAAGAATCTGCCATTGGGGCTGTAGACCTCATAACGGATATGACGGTCAGCGGGCACTGTCCGCTGCCCCCTGACCTGCAGACTCAGCCGCTGGCCGGCCGTGCCGGTGAAGCTCAGCCGTGCTCCCTGCCCCGGACGATCCAGCACCAATGTCTTCCAGTCATCCGGCAGCAGCAGGCCCATCTTGTCCGCCGACAGCGTGGCCTTGAACTGAAACTGCCGCCCAACCGGGCTCTGTTTCACTATCACCACATAAATGCCCGCCGGCAGATTCGGCAGGTTCACACGGCAGCCAGCACTACAGGTTCCATGCATCATTCGGTCGCCATTGGGCCGATACACGTCGAGGTAGGCAGAGCTGCCTCTGACGATGCGCATCTCGCTGATTCCCAGGCCCAGGTTGTCCCCTTCCCTGGCGGTGAAGGTGAAGTACGCCGCCTCGCCCGTACCTCGTGCTTCATACGCGACCGGCCCGTTCGCCACCCCCAGCCCTTCGGCCGCGCCGGTCGCCGACCGCAGCTGTGCCGTCAGCGTCTCGCCGTAAGCCGGATCCACAAATATCTGGTAGGGGCCGTCCGTCGGCAACGCCGGCATGCGGAGCGTACCGCCGCCCTCTAGGGTTCCGGACGTCAGCAGACTAAGGTCCGGCGCATACACGTAGTAGTACACGTTCCCATCTGCCGGCAGTGTCTGCTGCCCGCTGACCTGCAGGCCCAACCGCTGGCCGGCCGTGCCGGTGAAGTGCAACCGACCGTTCTGGCCCGGTCGACTCAGCGTCAATGGCGTCCACGCATCCGGCACCAGCTCACCTGTCACGTCCGCCGACAAGGTGACTTTGAACTGCAAGCGCTGAGTGGACGAGGCCGGTTCCACCACCACCGCGTAGGTGCCCGCCGACAACCGCGGCAGGTTCACGTCGCAGCCGCCATAGCTGACGTAGCAGTACCGGTACCGCAACTGCGTGCCGTCCGGCCGGTACACACGGAGGTAGGCGTGACGGTCCTCATTGTCGGCCAGTTCGCTCAGGCCCAGGCCGAGGTTGTCCCCTTCCCGTGCGGTGAAGGTGAAGTACGCCGCCTCGCCGGCGGCCCGTGCTTCATACGAGACCGACCCGTTCGCCACCCCCAACCCTTCGGCGGTACCGGTCGCCAACCGCAACTGTGCCGTCAACGTCTCGCCGTACTCCGAATCCACAAACACCTGGTAGGTACCGTCCACTGGCAGCACTGGCAGATCCAGTGTGCCGCCGGCTCGAATCGACCTCGAAGTCAGCAAACTGCCCTGGGGGGTGTACACGTAGTAGTAGACATAACGATTCGCCGGCAGCGTCTGCTGTCCACGGGTCTGAAGGCCCAACCGTTGCCCAGCCGTGCCGGTGAAGTGCAACCGACCGTTCTGGCCCGGTCGATTCAGTGTCAATGGCGTCCATGCATCCGGCACCAGCTCACCTGTCACGTCCGCCGACAAGGTGGCCTTGAACCGCAACCGCTGTCCGGCCGATACCGGCTCCACCACCACTGCATACGTGCCCGCCGACAACCGCGGCAGGTTTACATCGCAGCCGCCATGACTGAGATAGCAGGTGCTGGACCACCCCTGCTTGCCATCCGGCCGGAACACCCGGACATAGCTGTGGGCGTACCAGTTCTCCGGAGTCACCTGCAGCTCGCTGATGCCCAGGCCGAGGTTGTCCCCATCCTTGGCGGTGAAGGTAAAGTACGCCGCCTCGTTGGCGCCCCGTGCTTCATACGAGACCGACCCGTTCGCCACCCCCAGCCCTTCGGCCGTGCCGGTCGCCAGGCGTAGTTGCGCCGTCAGCGTCTCGCCGTAGTACGGATCCACGAACACCTGGTAGGTGCCATCCGCCGGCAACGTCGACAAGTCCAGCGCACCGCCGCCCAGTAGGGTCCCGGACGTCAGCAGAGTGCGGTCCGGTGCATACACGGTGTAGTACACGCTCCCATCTGACGGCAGTGTCTGCTGCCCGCTGACCTGCAAGCCCAACCGCTGGCCGGCCGTGCCGGTGAAGCTCAGCCGGCCGTTCTGGCCCGGTCGACTCAGCACCAGCGGCGTCCACGCGTCCGGCACCAGCTCACCTGTCACATCCGCCGACAAGGTGGCCTTGAACCGCAACCGCTGTCCGGCCGATGTCGGCTCCACCACCACTGCATACGTGCCCGCCGACAACCGCGGCAGGTTTACATCGCAGCCGCCATGGCTGAGATAGCAGGTGCTGGACCACCCCTGCTTGCCATCCGGCCGGAACACCCGGACATAGCTGTAGGCGTACCAGTTCTCCGGAGTCACCTGCAGCTCACTGATGCCCAGGCCGAGGTTGTCCCCATCCTTGGCGGTGAAGGTAAAGTACGCCGCCTCGTTGGCGCCCCGTGCTTCATACGCGACCGGCGCGTTCACCACCCCCAACCCTTCAGCGGTACCGGTCGCCAACCGCAACTGCGCGGTCAGCGTCTCGCCGTAAGCCGGATCCACAAATATCTGGTAGGGGCCGTCCGTCGGCAACGCCGGCATGCGGAGCGTACCGCCGCCCTCTAGGGTTCCGGACGTCAGCAGACTAAGGTCCGGCGCATACACGGTGTAGTACACGTTCCCATCTGCCGGCAGTGTCTGCTGCCCGCTGACCTGCAGGCCCAACCGCTGGCCGGCCGTGCCGGTGAAGCTCAGCCGGCCGTTCTGGCCCGGTCGACTCAGCACCAGCGGCGTCCATGCATCCGGCACCAGCTCACCTGTCACGTCCGCCGACAAGGTGACTTTGAACTGCAAGCGCTGAGTGGACGAGGCCGGTTCCACCACCACCGCGTAGGTGCCCGCCGACAACCGCGGCAGGTTCACGTCGCAGCCGCCATAACTGACGTAGCAATACCGGTACCGCAACTGCGTGCCGTCCGGCCGGAACACCCGGACATAGCTGTAGGCGTACCAGTTCTCCGGAGTCACCTGCAGCTCACTGATGCCCAGGCCGAGGTTGTCCCCTTCCTTGGCGGTGAAGGTAAAGTACGCCGCCTCGCCGGCGGCCCGTGCTTCATACGAGACCGACCCGTTCGCCACCCCCAACCCTTCGGCGGTACCGGTCGCCAACCGCAACTGTGCCGTCAACGTCTCGCCGTACTCCGGATCCACGAACACCTGGTAGGTGCCATCCGCCGGCAACGTCGACAAGTCCAGCGCACCGCCGCCCCGTAGGGTCCCGGACGTCAGCAGAGTGCGGTCCGGTGCATACACGGCGTAGTACACGTTCCGGTCAGCGGGCAGTGTCTGCTGCCCGCTGACCTGCAGGCCCAACCGCTGGCCGGCCGTGCCGGTGAAGCTCAGCCGGCCGTTCTGTCCCGGCCGACTCAGCGTCAATGGCGTCCATGCATCCGGCACCAGCTCACCTGTCACGTCCGCCGACAAGGTGGCCTTGAACCGCAACCGCTGTCCGGCCGACGTCGGCTCCACCACCACTGCATACGTGCCCGCCGACAACCGCGGCAGGTTTACATCGCAGCCGCCATGACTGAGATAGCAGGTGCTGGACCACCCCTGCTTGCCATCCGGCCGGAACACCCGGACATAGCTGTAGGCGTACCAGTTCTCCGGAGTCACCTGCAGCTCACTGATGCCCAGGCCGAGGTTGTCCCCATCCTTGGCGGTGAAGGTAAAGTACGCCGCCTCGTTGGCGCCCCGTGCTTCATACGAGACCGACCCGTTCGCCACCCCCAGCCCTTCGGCCGTGCCGGTCGCCAGGCGTAGTTGCGCCGTCAGCGTCTCGCCGTAGTACGGATCCACGAACACCTGGTAGGTGCCATCCGCCGGCAACGTCGACAAGTCCAGCGCACCGCCGCCCCGTAGGGTCCCGGACGTCAGCAGAGTGCGGTCCGGTGCATACACGGTGTAGTACACGCTCCCATCTGCCGGCAGTGTCTGCTGCCCGCTGACCTGCAAGCCCAACCGCTGGCCGGCCGTGCCGGTGAAGCTCAGCCGGCCGTTCTGGCCCGGTCGACTCAGCACCAGCGGCGTCCATGCATCCGGCACCAGCTCACCTGTCACATCCGCCGACAAGGTGGCCTTGAACCGCAACCGCTGTCCGGCCGATGTCGGCTCCACCACCACTGCATACGTGCCCGCCGACAACCGCGGCAGGTTTACATCGCAGCCGCCATGGCTGAGATAGCAGGTGCTGGACCACCCCTGCTTGCCATCCGGCCGGAACACCCGGACATAGCTGTAGGCGTACCAGTTCTCCGGAGTCACCTGCAGCTCGCTGATGCCCAGGCCGAGGTTGTCCCCATCCTTGGCGGTGAAGGTAAAGTACGCCGCCTCGTTGGCGCCCCGTGCTTCATACGAGACCGACCCGTTCGTCACCCCCAGCCCTTCGGCGGTACCGGTCGCCAACCGCAACTGCGCGGTCAGCGTCTCGCCGTAGTACGGATCCACGAACACCTGGTAGGTGCCATCCGCCGGCAACGTCGACAAGTCCAGCGCACCGCCGCCCCGTAGGGTCCCGGACGTCAGCAGAGTGCGGTCCGGTGCATACACGGTGTAGTACGCGCTCCCATCTGCCGGCAGTGTCTGCTGCCCGCTGACCTGCAGGCCCAACCGCTGGCCGGCCGTGCCGGTGAAGCTCAGCCGGCCGTTCTGTCCCGGCCGACTCAGCACCAGCGACGTCCATGCATCCGGCACCAGCTCACCTGTCACGTCCGCCGACAAGGTGACCTTGAATTGCACCTGCTGTCTGGACCACGCGGGTTCCATTACCACTACATACGTGCCCGCCGACAACCGCGGCAGGTTCACGTCACAGCCGCCATGGCTGAGGTAGCAGGTACTGGACCACCCTCGCTTGCCATCCGGCCGGTACACCTCGACATAGGCATAGCTGCCACCGGGTGCATCCAATTCACTGATGCCCAGGCCCAGGTTGTCGCCAATCCTTCCGGAAATAAGAAAACGCTTGCTCTGACCCGGCGCCCATGCCCCCAGTGCCCGAGACTCCCCGTCGATGGCCTGCGTCGGGTCGACCTCCACCGACAACCGCCAGCTTCCCGCCTCCGGTGCGCGTTTCATGTAGATCGCATAGCTGCCCGTCTTGTTCAGAGCAGGCAAATGGCTCGATGGCCGACTTGCAGACAGTGAGCCTTTTGCGAGTATCTGATTCGCGGGATCACGGACGACATACTCGACGGCTGATCCCGTGCCGGGGTCGGACTGAATGCTCAGGTAGTCGTCGAGCTTTCCATCGAACAGCACCACCACCCATTTCCCAGAACCGGATGCGCCCAAAGAAATGGGCTCCGCTCCCAGCTCAACCCGATGGACCGCCTCAACATCAGCGGGCGAAACATCACGCGGAACCACGATCAGGTCATCGCCACTTTCAGCCTTGCCGAATGGGGTGGTGACCGTAACCTTGCCGCTTCCGACGTTGGCTGGCACCACGAAATCAATGTGATTTCCGGCAGACTCACGAGCGGAGGACACAAAGCGCCCCGATACCGATACCTTGCTTTGGCCCGGGATCGGCACCAGATGCTCGCCATCGATTCCAACGGTTGCCCCCGCCGCGACACGCAACGGCACGATCCTGCGAATCACTGGCGGTGCTTCGTTCTCGTCAACGACGAAGGTCGATGTGCTGACGGCCGACGCTCCACCCGCCTCGACTGCAACAAAGCCTGTCGTCGCTCCTGCCGGCACCACAACCGTCAGCGATGTCGGTGATGCCTGCACCACCTCCGCAGCGGTCCCGTTGAACGCGACCCGGTTTCCCGCGGTCGCCGTCGAGAATCCCTGTCCCCGCACCAGGACCCGCGCGCCTGGTGCGCCGCGACTAGGTTCCACGCTGAATATCGCCAGTTCGTCCGGACGCAGTCTTTCAATTCCTTGCAGGTTGCCGACGGCGTCATAGACGTATCGCGCGTGCGCGCCCTCTTCATTCGTCGCCACCACCAGCCGACCGTTGGCGTCGTACAGATAGGTGGTCGCGCCCGCAAGCGATGCCGCTACGCCAAAAATCATCAGCGCGATTGCGGCTTTCCACGCTCGCCAGAACACGGTGCTCCGCACTTTCTTCCGTATGGAATCCTTCCGCCACATGCCCAAGCCGCCACTCCATGATCGCCGGGCTGTACGCCTCGACACTTGTGCTTTTTTCGACATTCGATCGAATGCCGCCCCATTTCCATTTCTTTTTTAGCGACTGGAAGTACGCTGTCAATTAACTTTGAAAATGGAAAAGAGCTTGATAAAGAGAAGCATCACACTGACAGTGATGGCAGCGTCACTCCTCTCGCTTGTTTCATGCCGTTTCGAAGCAGCATCCATCGTCAATCCTTCCGACGCCGATCTGGGCAAGAAAATATTCAACGATCGCCGCCTGAGCGCGGAGCACGACGTCAGTTGTGCGAGCTGCCATCGCTCCGATCTGCACTTCTCAGATGGCCGCGCCGTTTCCTTGGGAAGCGGAGGAAAGTCCGGAACACGCAATTCACCCAGCCTGCTGGATTCGAGCCGTGCGCTCGCGTTTTTCTGGGACGGACGGGAGACGTCCCTCGAACATGTCGTGCTTCAGCCCTTTACCAATCCCGTCGAGATGGGATTGGCCGACATGAATCAGCTGGCCGATCGCCTGGCTTCGCGGCCGGAGTATTCGGAACTCCTGCTCCGCCAAGGTGGTTCGCTGCGGGTGGACAAGGCCCGCCTCGCCGCCGTCATCTCGGCCTATCTCGGGTCGCTGCCGGCGGCCGATGGTCCGGGCTTTCGACACCTGAGTGGACAAGCCGTTCTAGACGATGAAGCGCTTGCGGGACTGGCGCTGTTCAACGGCAAGGCCGAATGCGGGAGCTGCCACGTTTTCACGCGCGGGAACAGCAAGCTGACGGACAACCAATCACATCACACGGGCATTGGTTTCGAGCAGGTGGCGGGAAGGATCGCGCCCGCCATCGCCTATCTGGATGAAGCGCTTGCCACCCGCACACTGGGACACGCCATCCTTTCGGACAAGCGCATCTCCGAACTTGGGAAATACACATCCAGCCGCAGGGTGGAAGATCTGGGCGCTTTCAGGACGCCATCCCTCCGGAATGTCGCCAGGACCGGGCCGTACATGCATGACGGTAGCGTTCCAACGCTGGAGGAAGCGCTGGAACGCGAGATCTACTACCGGAACCTGTCCCGCGGCACGCCGATCCAGCTGACCGTGGAAGAGAAGCGGGCGCTTCTGGCGTTCCTGCGTTCGCTCAGCGACACGAACACGCCCTAGGGGCGCGATGCTTCTTCGGGCATCTCGGTCAGATCGAACTCCTGCTGGGCCGCCAGTTTTCCATCCAGACGAATCTCGACCAGGTAGCGTCCTGCCGACCAGCTTTTTGCGTCGTCCAGATCCAGCTCGATGGTCTCGACGTCCTTGTCGAAGCGTTCGGTCCTCTTTTCCTTGACCTGCCCGGTCGCCAAGGCGAAGACCTTTGCTTCCACAGTGCTGTTCTTCGCGCTGCGGGAAGTCCGGATGCCCAGTACGAGTGGCTGCCCGGGTCGCAGTGCGGCGCGGGAAGCATGCGGCTCTTTCCCCTTGGCGGCGATGATGACTTCCTCGATGACGAGCGGCGTTCCGTCATCGGACCTGGCTTCGCCTTGCGGAGAAGCTCCCGGCGAACAGGCAGTCATGGTCAGCGCGGCGATCAGGACACCGCAGGACAGTTTCAGGCGCGTGCGTGCTTCCATACGAAATGCATTCCAAGTGGCTGAAGGAACCCCGCATGGTATTTGCACTGTCCCGCTCATCCCATCCTTCAAGGCACGGATCGCATTCAAAGTTAGATGTGGAATGCAAAGCGGCCGATGCGGCCAATCATGTTCGAGACTGCTTGGAAGGGACGCTCCGACAATTCCTGAAGGGTCGCCGCGCGAGGCGCGATCCGGGATGGCCAGCGACGCATCGTGATGCACTCCGCCGACTTCGCGGGCAGCGGATAAGATGATTGGAACCACGGTCTGTACATAGGGCGCCTCGGGCGCCCGCCGGTACCGTCACCGGCGTTGGCCTGGCCATCAGCCCCGCCCCGGTCGTGGCCGCCTTGCCCCGTGACGGGCTTGTCTGCCGTTCCCGGGACCCCCATTCCCTCCCCAGTCACCTTTTCCGGCCACCCCATGCCCGAACTGCCCGAAGTCGAAACCACCCGCCGGGGTCTGGCTCCGCATCTGGAAGGACGGCGCATCCGCGAGGTGACGCTGCGCCGGCCGGATCTGCGCTGGCCGATTCCGCCGGAGATCGCGCGCGAGCTGCCCGGACAGCGCATCGCCGAGGTGCGGCGGCGGGCCAAGTACCTGTTGATGGATGTGGACGGCGGCAGCGCGTTGCTGCACCTGGGCATGTCCGGCAGCCTGCGGGTGCTGCCGGTGGATACGCCGGTGCGTGCGCACGATCATGTCGACATCGCGGTGGAAGGTCCGCGCGGGCAGCAGCGGGTGTTGCGCTTCAATGACCCGCGACGCTTCGGTTGCCTGCTGTGGCAGCCGGCCGGCGAGATCCATCCCCTCCTGCAGGGGCTGGGGCCGGAACCGCTGTCGGACGCGTTCGACGGCGACTACCTGTTCGAACTCAGCCGTGGCCGCAAGGCGCCGGTGAAGACCTTCCTGATGGACCAGGGCGTGGTGGTCGGGGTGGGCAACATCTACGCGGCCGAGAGCCTGTTCCTGGCCGGCATCTCGCCGCTGCGCGCCGCCGGCAAGGTCTCGCGCGAGCGCTACGTGGCCCTGGCCGACGCGGTCAAGCGGATCCTCGGTTACGCCATCACCCGCGGAGGGACCACCCTGCGCGACTTCATCAGCCCGGACGGGGCGCCCGGCTACTTCGAGCAGGAACTGTCGGCCTACGGGCGCGGCGGCGAGCCCTGCCCGCGCTGCCGGCGGCCGATGAAGGAAGCCAGCATCGGCCAGCGCACGACCGTCTGGTGCGGCCACTGCCAGAAGTGACAGGGACCTTCTCCCGAATGCCTTTATTCACATTTGGGGCTATATTCGCCGCCTGACTTGTGGGGAAAGCACATGGCGGACGCTTCAGACATCACCCTCTGGCTGGATTCGGCCCGCAACGGCGATCGCGCCGCGCTGGATCGGGTGCTGGCCACGCTCTACCAGGAACTGCACACCATGGCCCGCCGCCAGCTGTCGGGCCAGCATGGCTACACCCTGGACGCGACCGCGCTGGTCCACGAGTCCTACCTCAAGCTGATCGGTTCCACCGGAACCGCCAAGTTCGAGGACCGCGCGCACTTCTTCGCCTACGCCGCCTCCTCCATGCGCAGCGTGGTGGTGGATTACGCGCGCAGCCGGCTGGCGCGCAAGCGCGGCGGCGACCTCAAGCGGGTCGCGGACATTCCCGAGGAAGTCGAAGGCAACCTGAAACTCGACGAGGACCTGCTGGCGCTGAACGCCGCGCTGGACCAGCTGGCGCAGGCGGACGAACGCCTGGCCAAGGTGGTGGAACTGCGTTACTTCGCCGGTCTGTCGGAACTGGAAATCGCCGAGCTCCTGCAGCGCTCCGAACGCAGCATCCGCCGCGACTGGCAAAAGGCGCGGATGTTCCTGCTGTCGACGATGCAGGAACCCTGATCACGGCGGTCCATCGTGGACGTCGAACGCTGGAAACAGCTTTCCCCCCTGCTGGATGTCCTGCTGGAACTGGCGCCGGACGCCCGCGCACACCGGATGGACGCGATTCGCGCCGAGGATCCGGAGCTGGCGATCGAGCTGGAGAAACTGCTCGCGCTGGAGGATGAGAGCGAGGGTTTCATGGAAGCCCCGCTGCTGGAAAAGCCCCAGAGCGGGCTGCAGCCCGGCATGCTCATCGGCCCCTACCGGCTGGAGGACCTGCTGGGCGAAGGCGGCATGGGCATGGTCTGGCTGGCCTCGCGCGCCGATGGCCTGTACCAGCGCCGGGTCGCGCTGAAACTGCTGCGCCCGGGCCTGGCCGATCCCAACCTGCGCCTGCGCTTCACCCGCGAACGCGAAATCCTGGCGCGGCTGGAGCACCCCAACATCGCGCGCCTGCTCGACGCCGGGGTGAGCCAGGGCAGCCAGCCCTACCTGGCGCTGGAGTATGTCGAGGGCATCCCGCTGACCGAGTATTGCCAGGTCAACGCGCTGTCCATCGACGATCGCCTGCGCCTGTTCCTGCAGGTCTGCGAGGCGGTCAGCCACGCCCACGCCAACCTGATCGTCCATCGCGATCTCAAGCCTTCCAACATCCTGGTCTCGCCGGACCGCAATGTGCGCCTGCTCGACTTCGGCATCGCCAAGCTGCTGGATGAAAGCGAGCCCGCGCCGGTGAACGCGCGCACCGAGGTCCGCGCCTTCACCCTGCACTACGCCGCGCCCGAGCAGATCCGCGGCGAACCGGTCACCACCATGACCGACGTGTACTCGCTGGGCGTGGTGCTGTACGAACTGCTGGCCGGCACCAAGCCGTACCGGCTGCGCCGGCAGAGCGACGCGGAGTGGGAGGAAGCGATCCTGGCGGTGGAACCGCTCAAGCCCTCGGTGGCCGCGCAGCGCACCACCGGCGGCGGACGCACCGAATGCCCGAACGCGCGCCGCCACGGCCGCCAGCTGTCCGGCGATCTGGACAACATCGCGCTGAAGGCGCTGGCCAAGTCGCCGGAACAACGCTATCCGTCGGTGGAAGCGCTGGCGCTGGACCTGCGCCGGCACATGGACGGGCGACCGGTGCACGCGCGGCCGCAGAGCCTGGGCTATCGCGCGCGCAAGTACATTTCCCGCCATCGCTGGGCGCTGGCCGCCGGCAGCGTGACCGCGCTGATCCTGATCGCCGCGCTCGGCGCCAGCCTGTGGCAGAGCCAGCAGGCGGTGCGCGAGGCCGCGCGCGCGCAGGCGATGCAGAACTTCGTGATCGGCCTGTTCGACAATGCCGGCACCGCGCAGCGCGGCAACACCTACGACGCGCGCGAACTGCTGGTGGCGGGCGAGCGCCGCGGCGAGCGCGAACTCGCCCGGCAGCCGCTGGCGCACGCCGAACTGCTGGGCGTGATCGCGCGCCTGCGCATCGGCCTGGGCGACTACCGCGAGGCGCTGGACCTGCTGGACCGGCAACAGCGCCTGCTGCAAGGCAGCGACGCGCCCGCGCTGACCCTGGAAAGCACCACCCAGCGAGGCCGCGTGCTGGCCCTGCTGGGGCGGCAGCGCGACTGCATCGACGCGATGATCCGGCTGGAAGCGGACATCGGCCGCCTGCAGATCCAGTTGCCGCAGCAGGCCGCCGATTTCCTGTCGCAGGACGGGCGTTGCCGGCGCGCGGTCGCCGACCGCCAGACCGCGCGCCAGTTGTTCCTGCGCTCGCAGCTGATCCGTCGCGGCCTGCGTGATCAGACCGGTGTCGCCGAGAGCCTGTACGACCTGGCCGGACTGGAAAGCGACATGGGCAATGCCGATGGCGCGATCCGCGGTTTCAACGCCGCGCTCGTGCACCTGCGCCAGTACGACGGCCAGCGCCATCCGCTGGCGGTCGACATCGAACGCAGTCTCGCCAGCCTGTACCGGATCCGCGGCGATTCGCAGACCGCGCTGATGCACTACCGGCGCGCACTCGCGCTGGCCCGCGACATCCACGGCGATAGCCACCCGGCGACCCTGGCGGTGCGCCGGCAGATGGGCGCGGTGCAGGTGGATCTGGGCCATTTCACCGAGGCCAACGCGCAGATGCGCCAGCTGCACGAGCAGACGATCAATGCGCTGGGACCGGCCCATCGCGAAACAGGATCCAGCTGGAACTCGCTGGGCATCATCGCCTGGGAACTGGGCGACACCGACGCCGCCATCGCCGACATCGAACGCGCGGTGCGGGTCTGGCGCAGCCCGGACAGCCGCCAGCAACTGCCCGGCGGGCTCTACAACTACGGCATGGTGCTGCACAGCGCCGGCCGCGAGGACGAGGCGCTGGCCGCGTTGCAGGAAGCGCGCGGATTGCGTGCCGAACTGTTTGGCGCCAGCCACGCGCTGGTCGGCGAAACCGATCGCCTGATCGGCGAGGTGCTGGCCTCGCGCGGCGATCTGGCCGCGGCCAGCGAGTACTTCGATCGCGCCGAGAAACTGACCCGCATCGGCTACGGCACCGACCATCCGCGCACGCTGTTCGCCGAGCTGTCGCTGGCCCGCCAGCTGGGCCGCACCGGCCAGGTCAACGAAGCGCTGCGCCGGATGGACGCGCTGGCGGTGCGCAAGGGCGAAGGCAGCGAGATCCCGAAACTGCGCTGGAGCGCGCGCGGCTATGCCGCCGAGCTGCGCTGCGAACGCGATCAACGCGAGCGTGGCCGCCGGGATCTGGATGCGCTGCTGGCCGAGCTGCGCACCGCGCAGCCGGATGGTGGTGTCATTCCGCGGGAGATTGCGCGAATTCGGGCGCGGTGCATTTGAGGTTGGGGATGGATCTTCGCTCCTGTTGAAGGGGAGCGAAGTGGGGTTTTCTTTTTCGCGCCAAGAGCCAATCCCCCGTCGCCTCCGGCGCCCGCCCCCTTTTTCAAAGGGGGCTACCAGGAAGCTTCAGCGCCCGAAAACCCGCTGTTCCTCCCCCTTTGCAAAAGGGGGATTGAGGGGGATTTGCTGTTCGCGCCAAGAGCCAATCCCCCGTCGCCTTCGGCGCCCGCCCCCTTTTTCAAAGGGGGCTACCAGGAGACTTCAACGCCCGGAAACCCACTTTGCTTCCCCCTTTGCAAAAGGGGATTGAGGGGGATTTGCTGTTCGCGCCCAGAGCCAATCCCCCGTCGCCTCCGGCGCCCGCCCCCTTTTTCAAAGGGGGCTAACAAGCAACTCCTACGCCCGGAAACCCGCTGTTCCTCCCCCTTTGCAAAAGGGGGATTGAGGGGGATTTGCTTTTTGGCTTTTCCAGGCCAAAGCCCCCTACAAGGGCAACGGCGCCTGCATCGGCTCAATCCGGCTTTCGCCGCGCGCGATGCGCTTGAACTCGGCGCGGCTGACCGAGACGTAGCGGTCGTTGCCGCCGATTTCCACCTGCGGGCCGTCCTGCACCGCGCGGCCTTCCTCGTCCACGCGCACGGTCATGATCGCCTTCTTGCCGGTGTGGCAGATGGTCTTGATTTCGGCGATCTCGTCGGCCCAGGCCAGCAGGTACTGGCTGCCTTCGAATAGTTCGCCGCGGAAGTCGGTGCGCAGGCCGTAGCACAGCACCGGGATGCGCAGCGCATCCACCACTTCGCTGAGCTGCCACACCTGCGGCTTGGTCAGGAACTGCGCCTCGTCCACCAGCACGCAGTCGAGCTTGCCGTGTTCGGCGAGGTCCGCGCGGATCAGCCTTTCCAGATCGGTGTCGTGGACGAAGGCGGTGCCGCTGGCCTTCAGGCCGATCCGCGAGGCGACCACGCCGGTGCCGGCGCGATCATCCAGGCGGGGGGTCAGGATCAGCACGCGCATGCCCCGCTCCCGGTAGTTGTGGGCGGATTGCAGCAACGTGGTGGTCTTCCCGGCGTTCATCGCCGAGTAGTAGAAGTAGAGCTTGGCCATGCGCGGATTCTACTGCCGCGCATGGCCGGCCCGTCAGGGATTGACGGGCGCGGGCTCCTCGGGCACGTCCGGTTCCGGGGCGTCGATCTGCGGGGTGGTTTCCGGCACGCGCGAGCTGGGGGCCGGCGGGAGTTCATCGACCTGCTCCACCTCGCCCACCGAGACCCGGCCGATGCGCGGTTTCGCCCAGACCTGGTCGGTATAGGCCCAGTACTTCTTGGCGTCCCAGTAGCGTGGGTCGTAGAACTTGCTGCCGTCGATGGTCTGCTCGCCGCCGGGGCCGGGCACGATGATCTGCACGTTGCCGGCGAAGCCGGTGCGGCTGCCGGTGATTTGCATGCGGCCGCGCCGCAGCTGGGTTTCATAGCGCGGCTTGGCGGCGGCGTCGCCGAAGCGGGCATAGATGGCCTGGCCCTCGCTGACGGCGCGCTCGCGCTCGGCCTCGGTCAGGGCGCTCCAGTAGCGCTCGCGCAGGCCGAGGAAACCGGCATAGCCGCGCTCGGCGGCCAGATCCATCCAGGCGTAGGCCAGCACCCTGTCCTGCGGCGCGCCCTGCCCGTTCCACAGCATTTCCGCGACCATGCCCTGCGAGGGCTTGTCGGCATAGAAGCTGGCGCGGCGGAAGAAGCGCATCGCGTCTTCATACTTCTTGGCCTTGAACGCCTCCATGCCCAGCAGGCGGTACTTCATGTCCGGGTGATGGGTCAGGAAGCCGGCCGTGATCATCAACGGATCGGACGTCGGATCCGGCGGCGGCGCGGGCTTCTTGTCCGCCGCCATGGCGGCGGATATCGGCAGCATGGCCAGCAGCCAAAGTCGTTTGCGCATCATCCTGATCATTTCCTGTAAATCCCCGGTGGTCCAAATCCTAGAAGGAATGCCGGCGACTGTCTCTCCCACTGATGGCACGGTCGCGCGGATGGATGGCGGCGCTAATCCCGGATGATCTCCATCCAGGACACCCGCCCGTAGTGCGAACCCATGCCCTGCAGGTTCAGGGACACGCAGCCGGGCGTGCCGGACGCGCCTCCGACACAGGCCAGCGATGGATTGCTCCCCTGCACCAGATCGCCCAGCAGGATGCCCGGGTCGGTCACCATCCCCAGGTCCAGATCGATCGATCCCGTCGGCGTGCCATCGACATTGTCGTTTCCGTCGAAACGGCCATCGCCGTCCACATCGAAGAACGGATTGGAGGTAGCGCCGCCGGAGAAGGCGTCGATCGCATTGAGGTAGCCACGCCCCGCGCCGCCGCAGCCACCGCCTTCCGCGATCATGCTGGACGCCATCAGCGTACGGCCGCCGATCACCTGCTGGGTTTCGCCGATCATGCGCTCGCCTTCGGCATCGGTGCCCGGTGTCTGCAGGTCGACCACCCAACCGCGCTTGCCGGTCATGTCGTTCGCCGACGCCTTGCCGAAGGCGCGCACGGTTTTTCCGCCGATGCTGCCGGTGGCAACGATTCGCCGCGTGCGCAGTTGATTCCGACTGGCCGCAGTACCCCGGTCCTCCACGCCATACCAGCTCTGCACCGACACGTCGGCGGCGTCGTCCGCGCTCAAATAGCTCCCGGTGCCGAAAAACACCCAGGGCCGACGGGTGGCGGGGTGCAGGGCGACGCCGACCCCGCCGGTGATGGGCTGGCGTTGGCCGGCCGCGTTGGTGGCGGTGAAGATTCGGCTGGCCTGCCCGTTGCCCGCGGTACCCGACAGGTCGAACCGCCATACGTTGCCGCGCAGATCGCCGGCATACGCGGTATCGACGCGGCCATCACCGTTGCGGTCCAGCACCGTCAACGCGGAAAGTCCGTTGCCGGTTTCATTGCCCGCCACGATCTTGCCGATCCGCTCGCCGGTCTCCGCGTCGAGCACGTACAGGGCCGCCCGACCGCTGGGGCTGTTGATGCCGTTGGGTACCAGCGCCACCGTCCGGGCCGCCCCTCCCTGCCCGGCGATGCGATGGATCTGCGGGCGCGACAGCACCATCCCCATGTCCTCGTCATCGGTGTACTCCCATCCGGCCGGCGCGCTGGAGGGTTTGGCCAGATTCAACGAAACCGCGTACACGCCGCGTCCGCCACGTCCCAGCGTGCCGACCACGGTGACCTCATCGCCGTCGACGCGTCCGGCCACCAACGGGCCGTCGACGTAGTAGCGATGCCGGTACTTCTCCGCCTCGGCGAGGTACTTCAGCGATTCCATGTCCAGCAGGCCGGGCACGTAGGCGAATATCTCCTTGCCGGTGACGGCGTCGAACGCATGCAGCATGCCGTCGTTGGCGCCGACAAAGATCGCTTCGGCGTTGGCCGTCTTCACATGCAGCGGCGAGCTATGCACGATGTCGCCCAGCACACCGGAACGGACGCGCAGGCCCTTGCCTTCGCGACTGCGATCGCCGCGAATCCAGTCGGCGACCGGCTCGGTGAGCGTGTCCTTCTGCGCCAGGGTCGGAAAAGTCGCCAGTTTCGACAGGCCGCGTCCGGATTGCCCGGCCTCTCCCTGGGTGAATATGTGCCGCTCGGCGGCGGCGGGGATCTGGCTGGCCGCGCGCCAGATCGGCGCGCCGGAAATACCGCTGGCCGTCACCGGATAGGCCTTCAGATCACCTGTCCACCGTTTCGAGGTGAAGTTCGCCACATAGGTGCGGCTTCCCGCCTTCAGCTCGGGTCCGTTGAAACTGATGCTGCTGGCCGAGCTGTTGCCCACTCCCACGTCGTCGAGGATCTCGGTGAATCCTTTCGCCAGATCCTCCGGTTTTTTGGCGCTGAAGAACAGGCCGCGACTGTTGAGGGTTGCGTGGAACAGATCATCCACCCGATGCGTCTCGTCGCCTCCATACGGGTCCATCCAGGACTTCTGCCCGGACCTGAGCAGGGGCAGATCATCGGCGCTGAGGTAACCACGATTGACGATGGAAGCGGCCGACACCACCATGTGCTGCCAGAACGCCGGATTGGTATCGGACGCGGGCACGTTATTGGTCAGGTCGGGACGCAGGTCAGTCTTCCAGTAGTGCATGACCAGATCGGCCAGGGTGTCGGCATGCGTGTCGGCATGGGGAGGACCGGGCTGGTACCGGTAATGCCGGCCGTCGGGCCCGTGGATGTCCTCGCCGGGCGTGCCATCGGTGTTGCCGACCGGCCGGTAGCGCAGCGAGGGGTTTTCCCATAAGCCGTTGCTCGCCACGATCACGTGGTTCTGCCGACAGGTGGCCTGCTGCGAGAGGTTGCCTGGTCCCCACGGCCCATTGGCATCGCTGCGGGAGAAATAGTCACCGGCATTCTGCAGCGCGGTATGTAGCGCCGTCGCCGTCCAGGTGGCCCGCTCGCCGTACATCCGGCTGAACCAGGCACTGCGGTTGGACGACACGCCCGGCTTGTCCCGGAACCGACCGCCATCCGAATTCACCGGGATTGGCAGTTCGATCCCCTTGATGCCGGTGGCGAGGTTCATGTAGCCGACGCGGTAGTGCTCCGGCAACTGGCTGAAGGCCTCGCCCGCGGCGGCCTTGCCGACCTTCAACCGGGTGCGGTGATAGCCGTACCAGTTGGCGTAGTTCTTCCATTCCTCGGCCAGGGAACGCCGGATGGTCCGCCCGTCCTCGGTTGTCCAGGTGAAATCCCATACCCGCTCGCACTCCCCCTGTTCCATCCAGAAATAGGTTGTTTCCTTCCAGATGCCGTTGTCGCCCATTTCGGCCGTCGTGCAGCGCCACGCGGTGTCCGCGTTGACCAGCCGGTAGAGCGTGTACTGGAGCAGGTCGCTGATGTTGTCGCCGTTGTGCTTGAACACGTAGAACGGCTGCCCGAGCCATCCGTACTTGTTCGGCTTGTATATCGGCGGGGGTGCGCCGGAATGCGTCGGATCATGCGGGTCCCAGTCGTACAGCGAACCCCGCGGGCTTTCGGCGATCCTGCCGATGGTCCGGTCGTAGGCGGGCACCGCCAGATCCAGGTGCGTGTAGGTGTTCGCCGGATCCATGTCCGGGTAGCGGCTGCCATCCGGACGTACCCAGGGCCGGTACGTCACCCGCGGATCATAGTGGAGCAGATTGTATTTATAGGAAGCGTCCCTGCTCTCACCCCTCATGTAGTGAAATCCGCCGTTCTTGCCGTTGTAAGTCTTGATCGTGCTCCGGCCGTACCAGGTGTGCTTGTAATCGACAAGCCGTGTCGCCGGCAGCGAGTTGTTCAGGAGCAGCATGATGTTCGGCGCCACCGCCGAGCCGGACACCAGCGGCTCGGCCGGAATCGGGACGTCGTCGATGGCGGCCCGCACCGGCGCGCACAGCAACGTGATCAGGAAGGCAGCGGTTCCCGCGAAAACGCGGGAGCTCCACCGGGAATGCAGACAAGGGGTTCTTGGTTTCATCGCAGCCGGCTACGGTGAGGGAGAAGAAGGCGCGGGGACATGCACCACCGAGCGCAGCACCACCACTGCGCGATCGGGGGCCTCGTAGCGGGCCTCCACCTGGTAGGCCTCGATCAGGCACAGCGGGTCCTTGATGCCGCCGCCGGGACCCAGGACACGCGAGCAGCCATGGGTGGATTCGGCACGTCCGCGATGCACGACCAGATAGCGGACGTTGTCCGGATTGGGTACGGCCAGCGTGTTCTTTTCCAACGGGCTGGCCCTGCGTGCGTTTTTCTTGAACAAGGCGGTGATCTGTTGCTCCGACAGCACGCTCTGCGGTTTTCCGCAGAGGCCGTTGACGCAGTCGCTGCCAGCGGCCGGCGGCGTCGATGACGACCGTGCCAACCTTTCGCCTTCGCGCAAGGCGGCCTCGGTGGCCTGGAAGGCCAGGCCGCGATCGAACAGGTTGGCGGTCATGCGCTCTTCCAGGTTGCCGATGCGCAGGCTGGCCAACGCCAGCAGGGTCATCACCAGCAGCAGCACCAGCACGACCAGCAGGGTGTTGCCCCGCTGGCGCGCGCGTGGGTCGTGGAGACAAGGACGGGATGCGGCGCTCATGGATTGCGGTTCCGCAGGCTGACGACATGCACGATGCGGCGGCCGATTTTTTCGTTGCCGGCGCCGCCGCCCGGCGAGGCTTCCAGTTCCAGCGCGACACGCACCGCGCGCACCGCCTTCCAGTCGCCGACCTGGGTGGCCGGGACGTATTCGGTCTTGCCGGGCAGCAGGTAGCGCAGCGTCAGCGTGCGCACGCCGTCGATGACTTCCGCCCTGTCGTCGCCGACGTGGGATCCCGATGCCGGCGTCACGCGATACAACACCCGGCCGCCCCGCGGGTTGGTGCCCACTTCCCAGCGGATCGCGGCGACCGGGGCCAGGAAGGCCGGGCGGAGCGCGGGATCGAGAGGAAGTTGCTCTTCGTCGCAGTTGCCGGAGATCACTGCATTGCAAGCTGCAGGCGTATAGGAAACGGCACTTCCCTCCACGCCGGATGCGCTCAGCAGGTAACCGGTGTTGCCGTCGCAGGCCAGCAGTTCATCCGCCTGCCTGAACCGGGGCGGGCCGACGTGACTCAATGTGTTGGATATGTGCGTCTCGATGGGCACGGCACCCGCCGTAGCCGAGCGCAGTTCGATGACATCACCCAGTTGCCCGCTCCATCCCCGCAGGCCATCCCCCCAGAGGCCGAAGCCCCATGCGGGCTTGCTGGCTGCACCCGCCCACCGGATCAGCGGCATCTTTTCCGGCGAGGCAGCCGCGGCCGCCGTGCTTGTGTCGACGGGCGTCCGGCACACGGTGCCGTCCGCGGCGCGGAGGTCGCGCGCCATCAGTTCGAATCCGGCACGGGCGTTTTCCTGGATGCGCGACAGCGCCTCGGTGCTGTCGTAGACGGCGCGATTGCTGGTGAACAGGCCGATCGCGGCCAGCACGACCAGCAAGCCGAGCACGACGGCAATCATGAGTTCGATCAGCGACAGGCCCGCCATCGACGCGGGCGGCATCACGATGGTCCGGCGCCGACAGGCCCGCGTGCGCGGGAAGGACGGGAACGCAACGGCGCTCATGGGCGGCTCTTGATGGTGAGGGTGTTGCCCGACTGGCCGCCGGGCAGGCGCGATTCGTCCCACTCCACCGTGATCGCGCATTCGCCGCTCTGGGGGTTGCAGGCCACGGTGCCGCAGGCGCCTTCCCCCAGATCGTTCCGCAGCGTGCTCACCCATTCGCGCAGATCGTTGCCGGCCAGCGTGCCGGCGGCGCCGCCACTGGCGTTGCAGGTCCGCTGCAACTGATAGGCGGCCAGGAACGTCGCGCGTGCGGAGGAGGAAGCCAGCGCTTCCGGGGGCATCGCCGCGCGGATCGCATCGAGCATGCCGTAGCTTTCGATGATGGCCTGGGAGCGCATCGCCGATACCTGGTTGGCCTTCAGCGCCACGCTCTGGGTGGCAGCCACGCCGAGCAGGCCGATGCCGAGCACCAGCACCGCGACCAGCACTTCGAGCAATCCGGCGCCTGTCATCTGGCGGCGCGTGGTTGGCGACCGGAGCGCGGCACTGCGTTGACCTATTTTCATCCGCACCTCAACTCGGCGACGTGTCGGGGAAGGGGCAGGCGCCACCGCCGTTGGCATCCCTCACGTCCACGCGTCCGCTGGGATGCAGCACCACGTCGCGGATGTTGTTGGCGGGCCGGGAGGTGGGAATGCAGACCCGCAGCGTGATCGGGCCGGACAACGACGGCCAGGGTCCGTTCGCCGGCCGGCCATCCGCGCGGTAGGCGATCCGGTGTTCCCAGTAGTTGCTGTTGGACGCCGCCCCGGGAATGAACTCGACGGGCGCATTGAACTGCGTGAACGCCAGCGATCGGCTGCCGCTCTCCCCCTCGGGCTGGGCGAGCAGCAGGCCGCGCCATCTGCGCTCGCAGCATCGGCATTGGGCGCCGTCTGCGGAATCGCAGATCATCACCTTCCGGTTCTGGCGGATGGCCTCGACGCGCGCGGTCTGCAGGGTGGCGATCACCTGGTTGCTGGCCGCGCCGAGGCGGTTCTGGTTGATCAGGGTTTCGAAGGACGGGGACGCGATCGCGAGCAGGATCGCCAGCACCGCGATGGTCACCGCCAGTTCGATCAGCGTGAAGCCCGCCGCGTTGCGCGCCGCATCGGGACACGCGCCACTCCGTCGCTTCAAACCCATTGCGCTCTCCACCGTGTAGCCCCTCACGGGAACGATCCCCCTGCATCAGGCGCCATGCCTTGGACGTTTCCGGCCGGCACCCACGGACCGGGAATGGAATCGTCAACACGGTGGGAGGGCCATCGGAGGATTCCGAAAGGCGCGCAAACGCGGCGATGGTCACGCGGTGGACGATGCGTTGCCGGCAGTTTCGGCGTTACCGGAACGCGGGTGCGTCGGGCGCTTGGCCGTCGCCACGCGGCGTGCGCGGGCCCGCGCTTCGTTGGCTGGATCTTCGTCCCGTCAGTCCGACGGTGACGGGCATTCGCCGTTGCCGCTGGAGGCGGTCACTTCGACCCGGCCACTGGCGCGGATCGTCACGTCGCGGATGTTGTCGCGCGGGCGGGTCGTCGGAATGCACAGGCGCATGCGGCCGGAAGACAGGAACTGCGGGCGGGTGCGGATCCGGCCGTCGGCGTCGTATCCCGTCCAGCCCGCCGCGGCCTGATTGAGTTGCAGGACGATGCGGCCATCCATCCGGGTGGCGGCCACCACCTCGATCCCGTCGCCCTCCGGTCGATAGGCCATCCAGCCGGCCGGGGACGGCGCGTCGTCCGAACAACGTTCGCCATCCGCACTGCGGCAGAGGTCGACCCGCGTGTGATGGGTGACGGCTTCCAGGCGCGCCGCATTCAGGAACGCGAGCATCTCGTTGCTGGCGTTCGCCAGGCGATTGCCGTTGATCAGGTTTTCAAGCGACGGCATCGCCATCGCGCCCAGGAGGGCGAGCAACGCGGTCGTCGCCATCAGTTCGACGAGGCTGAAGCCTCCCGCGCACTTGCGTGCGCGATGCCATGTGGGCCGGTGCATCCGTTGACTCCGTGGGTATCGATTCGTGCCATCGCGGCGCGATCCCCGGATACGAACAAGAGTGCGTCACGTGACAATGGGAGGAGACCACGGCAGCCGGTGCGACCCCATCGGAATCGTCCGAAAGCACGCGAACCGGGATGACGGTCTAGTGGGCGAGCGTGGAACGGATGCGGCGTGACCGCCGTTGCCCCGCCGATGCGGGGCCGGATGTCAATGTGAAAATTTTCTGTTTCGAGCCGTTCCGGACCCCGATGCGGGGCGGCCTTGGCCCTACAATAGCGCCCCCATGCAAGGCCTCAACCCTCCCCAACGCGCCGCGGTCCAGCACGTGCACGGACCGCTGCTGGTGCTCGCCGGCGCCGGCAGCGGCAAGACGCGCGTGATCATCGAGAAGATCGCGCACCTGATCACCTCGGGCCGGATGCCGGCCAAGCGCATCGCCGCGATCACCTTCACCAACAAGTCCGCCAAGGAAATGCGCGAGCGCCTGGGCAAGCGGCTCAAGAGCGACGTGACCGACGGCCTGACCGTATGCACCTTCCATGCGCTGGGGTTGAAGTTCCTGCAGATCGAGCACGCGGCGGCCGGCCTGAAGCGCGGCTTCTCGATCTTCGACGCCGACGACGCGGCCGCGCAGATCAAGGATCTGATGACCGGCGCCAAGCCCGACGCCATCGACGCGGCCAAGAACCTGATTTCGCGCGCCAAGAACGCCGGCCTGTCGCCCGAGGAGGCGATGGCCGCCGCGCGCAGCGCGCGCGAACAGGAGGCGGCCAGCCTGTACGCGCGCTACCAGGCGCGCCTGTCGACCTTCAACGCGGTGGACTTCGACGATCTGATCCGACTGCCAGTGCAGATCCTGGAAGGCAACGAGGAGATCGCCAAGGCCTGGCGCGAGCGCATCGGCTACCTGCTGGTGGACGAGTGCCAGGACACCAACGACGCCCAGTACCGCCTGCTGAAGCAACTGGCCGGCCCGCGCGGCGATTTCACCTGCGTGGGCGACGACGACCAGAGCATCTACGCCTGGCGCGGCGCCAACCCGGACAACCTGCTGGAGATGGCCAAGGACTATCCCAAGCTGGAAATCATCAAGCTGGAGCAGAACTACCGCTGCTCCAACCGGGTGCTGCGCGCGGCCAACACACTGATCGCCAACAACCCGCATGAACACCTGAAGAAACTGTGGAGCGACCAGCCCGACGGCGATCGCATCCGGGTGTGGGAGTGCCGCGACAGCGAGCACGAGGCGGAGAAGGTGGCCGCCGAGATTTCGTTCCTGCACACGGCCCGCGAGGCACCGTGGAGCGACTTCTGCATCCTGTTCCGCGGCAACCACCAGTCGCGCGTGCTGGAAAAAGCGCTGCAATTGCTGCGCGTGCCCTATCACCTGACCGGCGGCACCGCGTTCTTGGAGCGCCAGGAAGTGAAGGACGCGCTGTCGTGGCTGCGGCTGGTCGCCAATCCGGATGACGACACGGCGTTCCTGCGCGCGGTGCAGTCGCCCAAGCGCGAAGTGGGCACCACCTCGCTGGCCAAGCTGGCGGAGATGGCCCAGCACGCGAGCATGCCGATGTCGCGCGCGGCCGAGTCGATGACCGTGCTCAAGGCATTGCCCGCGCGCGCGGCCAACGGCCTGAGCGCGTTCAACGACGTGATCCGGGATCTGCGCGATCACACCAAGACGCTGTCGGCCAAGGAACTGCTGCTGCGGCTGGTCGAGCGCTCCGGCCTGCTGGCCGATCTGCGCGCGCAGAGCAAGGATCAGGCCGGCTTCGAACGCCGGCGCGCCAACCTGGACGAGCTGGCGGACTGGTTCGACGGCGGACCGCGCGGCGGCAACGTCGGCGATCTTGCCGCGCAGCTGGCGCTGCTGTCGCGCAACGACAAGGACGACGGCGGCAACCAGGTGCGGCTGATGAGCCTGCACGCGGCCAAGGGCCTGGAGTTCCGCTATGTCTTCATCGTCGGCTGCGAGGACGGCACCCTGCCGCACGAGATCAGCGTGGAAGAAGGCAACCTGGCCGAGGAACGCCGCCTGATGTACGTGGGCATCACCCGCGCCAAGCAGGCGCTGTGGCTGAGCCACAGCCGCGAGACCCGCCGCTTCGGCGAACGCATCCGGCTGATGCCGAGCCGCTTCCTGGATGAACTTCCCGCCGCCGAGTTGCAGCGCGACGGCGCGGACCCGGTGGCGGATGCGGAGCGCAAGAAGGAACGCGCGAGCGCGGGGCTGGCGGCGATTCAGGCGTTGCTGGACGGGTAGGCGGGCTTGCGTCCTTGAGCCGCTGTTTGGCGGTTGTCTTTGGGTTTGCGCGAAAGAGCAAATCCCCCGTCGCCTTCGGCGCCCGCCCCCTTTTTCAAAGGGGGCTACCAGGAGACTTCAACGGTCGGAAACCCGCTGTTCCTCCCCCTTTGAAAAAAGGGGATTGAGGGGGATTTGCTTTTGACGCATCGCAGGACACAAGGTGGACGCCGCCCCGTCCGTCTCGCTAGGCTGCGCGCAGGCTCTTCGCAGGTGTCTCCATGACCCGATCCAGTCCCGTCTGGTTGCCGATCGGTTTCGCCATCGCGCTGATCGGCATCGGCTTCAAGTACTGGCAATTGCCCGTCGATCAGGCGGTGCTGCCGGTCGCGCTGTATACGCCCGGGCTGGCCGCCGTGGCGGTGGTGGCGATGCTGCTGCGCGCGTTCGGGACCGGGCGTTTCCTGCGCGTGTGGCTGTGGGCGGCGCTGGCGGTGCCGACGGCGGTGGTGCTGCGCCATCTGCTGGTGGGCGATGCGGCGATGGTGCCGTGGCCGCGGGAGCTGTGGATCGCGACCATGCTCGGCCTGGGCGCGTCCCTGATCGGTACCGTCATCGGCAGCCTGCTGCTGTTGCGCAGCAGCCGGCGCCCACAATGAGCGAACTGGCGGGCGCGTTCCGGCTGCTGGCCGGCTACAACCGCTGGATGAACGAGCGGCTGTACGCGCTGGCCGGTGACTTGCCGGAGGCGGAGGTCACGGCGGATCGCGGTGCCTTTTTCGGGTCGATCTTCGGCACGCTGAGCCATCTGGTGGTGGCCGACACGATCTGGCTGAAGCGCTTCCGCCAGCATGCTTCGGGATCGGAAATCCTGGCGCCGATGGATGCGCTGGAGCTCCCGCGCGTGCTGGATGCGCGGCCCTGCGTCGATCTGCCCGCGCTGCGCGCGCGGCGCGAATGGCTGGATGGGATCATCGTCGCCTGGGTGGACACGCTCGACGCGGCGACGCTGGCGGTGCCGCTGGAATACCTGAATCTGCGTGACGATGCGTTCCGGCGCCCGCTGGACGGCACGCTGCTGCATTTCTTCAACCACCAGACCCATCATCGCGGGCAGATCACGACGCTGTTCGCGCAGATGGGGGTCGACGTGGGGGTGACGGATCTGTTCGTGCGGGTGCCGGAGCTGTCTGAATCCGCTTTGCCTCCCCCTTTGAAAAAGGGGGATGACCCGCCATGCGGCGGTTGAGAAGCACTTGAGGGGGATTGGGCTTCGGCGCGAAGAGCAAATCCCCCGTCGCCTTCGGCGCCCGCCCCCTTTTGCAAAGGGGGCCAAGGAGGTTTTTCTGCGCACGGAGCTGCTTTTACATCCCCCTTGACCAGCCATTCGGCTGTTGAAAGCGCAAAAGGGGGACCGAGTGGGATTTACGCTTCCGGCTGCGCGAGCAGCTGCGCGATCTGTTCCTGCAACGCGGCGACACCCGCTTCCAGCGCCTGCACCCGCGCTTCCAGATCCGACGCGCCGGAAGCCGACGCCGCCGGTGCGCGCGCGGCGATGGCGGCGACATCCACCGGGCCGGACAGCAGGTGCATGTAGCGGTCCTCGCGCTGGCCGGGACCGCGCGGAATCTGTACCACCAGTGCGGGCTGGCGCTGGGCGAGGCGATCCAGGTGGTGCCGCAGATCCTCGGCGTCGGCGAATTTCGCCAGCCGCTCGCTGCGCGCGAGCAGTTCGTGGATGGTCTGCGGGCCGCGCAGCAGGAGCAGGCCGAGCAGCGCGACCTGCTGTTGCGGCAGGCTGAAATGCTGGCCGGTGCGGTGTTCGTAGCGCTCGGCACGGGAAGAGAACACCTGTCGCGCCAGTCCCTTCTGTTCCAGCGCGCGCAGGCCGCGGTTCACTTCACCCGGCTCCAGGTTCAGCACCGGGTCGCGGGCGGTCTTCTGGTTGGATGCCGACTGGGCGGCGTTGACGGTCAGCGGATAGACGTCCGGCGTGGTGGCCTCCTTCTCGATCAGACAGCCCAGCAGGCGGGCTTCGGTGGCATCGAGGGTCAGCGCGGACGGCATGGTCTCGGAGGAAGAATCGGATTCGGTACTCATGGCGATCAGGATAACGCCCCCGCATGGCAATCCCGCGCCGCCGGTGGCCGGATGCCCGGAAAAGCGGCTGAAACCGGGCTCGGCTAAAATCGCGCCACTCCTGTTCGATGGAACCGCGATGCGTCCTGCCCTGCTGACGGCCAGTGTCCTGGCCTCCCTCCTGACCCTGTCCGCGTGCAAGCGCACCGACGCGCCGGCTCCGGCCGCGCCCGCCGACGCGCCGAAGGCCGAAGCCGCCGCCACGCCCGCGGCCGGTTTCCACGACAACCTCAACGCGGTGGCCTGGGTGCAGACCTCGGTGGAATACAAGGCGCTGTCCGAGCAGAGCTACCGCGCCGCCGCCGACCACCTGGACGCGGCGCTGAAGGAAAAGCACTGGGACGCGCTGGTGCCGGACGAGCGCGGCAACGCGGCCACCGGCCTGAAGCCGGCGGTGGTGATGGACGTGGACGAGACGGTCCTGGACAACTCGCCCTACCAGGCGCGCCTGATCCGCGACGGCAAGGAATACGACGAAGTCAGCTGGGACCAGTGGGTGGCCGAGAAGAAGGCCAAGCCGGTGCCGGGCGTGGTCGATTTCGCCAAGGCCGCCAATGCCAAGGGCGTGACGGTGCTGTACATCTCCAACCGCGCGGTGCATTTGAAGGAGGCCACCCTGGCCAACCTGCGCGCGGTCGGCCTGCCGGTCGCCGACGACAGCGTGTTCCTGGGCCTGGGCACGGTGGTGGAAGGCTGCGAGCAGAACGGTTCGGAGAAGAACTGCCGCCGCCGCCTGGCCGGGCAGAAGTACCGCGTGCTGATGCAGTTCGGCGACCAGATCGGCGACTTCGTGCAGGTCGAGGTCAACACCCCCGAAGGCCGGCAGAAGCTGTACGACGAATACGAGGACTGGTTCGGCGAACGCTGGTGGATGTTGCCCAACCCGACCTACGGTTCCTGGGAGCCGGCGCTGTTCAACAACGACTGGGCGCAGCCGGCCGAGGCCCGCAGCCAGGCCAAGCGCGCCGCGCTGGACGTGGCCCGATGAGCGGCCGGCCGCTGCAACTCGGTCCCCGCGAGCGGCTGATCGTCGCGCTCGACGAACCCACCGGCGACGAAGCGCTGGCCTGGGTGGATCGGCTGGGCGATGCGGTGCAGTTCTACAAGATCGGCATGGAGCTGCTGGCCTCGGGCGACTACTTCCGAGTGCTGGACGAACTGGCGCGGCGCGAGAAGAAGATCTTCGTCGACCTGAAGTTCTTCGACATCCCCGCCACCATCGCCGGCGTCATCAAGGGCCTGTCCCGCTGGCCGGTGAGCTACTGCACCCTCCACGGCTGGCATGCCGGGATGATGGAGGCCGCCGCCGCCGCGCGCAGCGGCGACCTGCGCCTGCTGGCGGTCACCGTGCTGACGTCGATGGATGGCCAGGATCTCAAGGCGATGGGCATCGACGGCGAACCTGCCGACATCGTCGTCCAACGTGCGCTGGCCGCGCAGGCCGCCGGCATCGACGGCGTGATCGCCTCGGGCCAGGAGGCCGGCGTCATCCGCGCCGCCACCGGCCCGGGTTTCGACATCGTCTGCCCCGGCATCCGCCCGGGCGGCCCGGTGGGCGATGACCAGAAGCGCACGGTGGGCGTGGCCGCGGCCTTCCGCCTGGGCGCGGACGCCATCGTGGTGGGCCGGCCGGTCCGCCAGGCCGCGGATCCGCGCGCGGCGGCGGAGGCGATTCAGCGTGAGATCGCCGAATCACTCATATAAATCATTAAGTTAAACGCCATTTACTCAGGTATTGCTTTAAGTTTGGCCGAGCGCTAGGCTGTGCGCCATCCGGCTTCGGCCGTACATGTGCCACAACACATAGTCCTCCGGCTTCGGCCGGCTTCAGGAGGCTGGCGGTTCCCATCCGGGATCGCCGCCTCTTTTTTTATTGGACCAAGAGCAAATCCCCCGTCGCCTTCGGCGCCCGCCCCCTTTTTCAAAGGGGGCTATCAATACGGCCATCTTTCAGCGGCACTGGACCGGCGGTTGCCTCCCCCTTTGCAAAAGGGGGATTGAGGGGGATTTGCTTTAGGCAAGGAAGGAAACAGGGACCGGCGTCCCTTGCCCCGATCGCGCCGGACCGGCCAAGATGCGGCCCGACTTGGGGAAGTCTGCCGATGCCTATCGTTCCGCGCGCACGCCGCGCACTGCCCGTCCTGGTACCGCTGTTGCTGGCGACACTGCTGGTCGCCTGCAAGCGCGAACCGGAGGAGCTCGCCGGCGCGACCAGCGAACCGGCCGCGACCGTGCGCGAGCTGGTGGACCACCTGCGCCGCGACGACCTGGCCGGCTTTGCCCGTGCCGCGGTGCCGCCGGCGGACCATGCCGTCCTGGAAACCGCCTGGCGCGAGGACCGCAGCCGCTGGCCGCTGACCGAGTTGCCACTGAGCCAGCAACTGGTGCCGATGCTGGCCACGTTCTCGGCGCCGGGTTCGGAACAGGCGCTGATGCGCGACTTCAACCGCCAGTTTGCCCGCCAGGATCGCGATCTGCGCGATGCCGCGCGCTCGCTGGGCCTGTTCGGCGTGCAGTACCTGAAGAAGGAAGGCGAGTACTCGCCGACCCAGCGCGTCCACTACACCCAGGTGGTCCAGGCGCTGAGCGCCTGGGCCCAGGACGCACCGCTGGCCGACCCCGCGCTGGCCCGCAACACCATCAACCGGATGGCCGCCGCCGCCCGCAAGGCGGGTCTGTCCAGCGAAGCCGACCTGCGTGCCGCCGGCATGGACGGCAGCCTGCGCCGGCTGGCGCCGGTGCTCGCCGAGACCAAGGCGACCTTCACGCGCTACGGGCTGCCGCTGGAGACCACCCTGGCGGACCTGCGCACCGGCCTGGTCGAGCAGAAGGGCGACCGCGCCACCGTGCGAATCCACTATCCGCTGGGCAACCGCGAGATCGACAGCCAGGTCAGCCTGGAACGTCGCGACGGCCGCTGGTACCTGAGCGATTACCTGCGGGCGGCCGAACGTGCCCGGCCGCCGCCCCCGCCCCCAGCCGAACCGCCCACCGAGCCCGAACCCCCGACCTCGGCACGGCCGACCACCGCCGCCAGGTAGGAGCGCCGTCCCCGGCGCGAGCCCTTCGGCCCGGTCCCTGGGAATCACGCACATGCGAGACCATCCATAAAAGCTCGCGGCCGGAGGCCGCTCCTACCTTGGGACCTGCCGGCCCAACGCACGCACGCCCCACCGGCAGGAGCGCCGTCCCGGCGCGAGCCCTATCCTCCGGCTCCGGGAACCACTCACATGCGAGACCGCGCACAGAAGCTCGCGGCCGGAGGCCGCTCCTACCCCCGGGGTGCGGGTAGGCGCTTTTCTGCCGGACAGGCCCGTGCGCCATAATGCCGCCGATGCCAGAACAGAACCCCCTGCCGTTCCCGGAAGCCCCCGCCCCGACGCCGCCGGACAAGAAACCGGAAGCGCCGCGCGAACCGGCGTCCGAATCCCCTCCCCCGGCGCGCCCGCCCGTGCCGGCACCGCCCGCGCGCGCCTCGCGGCGGCCGCTGTGGGCCCGCCTGCTGGGTCGCCTGGCCGACCCCTGGCTGTCCCTGCGCATCGATCCGGAGTCGCCGCGGGAAGTCGTGGACGGACGCCCGATCTGCTACGTGCTGGAGGACTACGGCCTGTCCAATGCGCTGATCCTGGACCGGGCCTGCCGCGACGCCGGCCTGCCCTCGCCGCTGGAACCGCTGCCGGTCGGCGGCGACCCGCTGGGTCGCAAGCGCGCCTACGTGGCGCTGTCGCGGCGCAACGCCAGCACCCTGATTCCCGACCAGATCAGTGCCAAGACCCATTCCGGCTCGCTGGCCAAGCTGCTCGACGCCCACCGCGTGAACCCGGACCTGGATGTGCAGCTGGTGCCGGTGTCGATCTTCGTCGGCCGGGCACCGGACAAGCAGAGCGGCTGGTTCTCGGTGCTGTTCTCGGAAAACTGGGCCATCGTCGGCCGCTTCCGCCGCCTGCTGGCGATCCTGCTCAACGGCCGCGGCACCATCGTCCGCTTCGCCGCGCCGGTCTCGCTGCGCGACACCGTGGCCGAGGGGCTGGACCCGGAACGCACGGTGCGCAAGCTCTCGCGGGTACTGCGCACGCACTTCCACCGCATCCGCGAAGCCATCATCGGACCCGATCTGTCGACCCGGCGCCTGCTGGTGGACCAGGTGCTGGCGGCCGAGCCGGTGCGCGAAGCGATCACCGAGCAGGCCCGGCGCGACAAGAGCAAGCCCGAGGACGCCTGGAAGAAGGCGCACGCCTACGCCTGGGAAATCGCCGCCGACTATTCCAACCCGGTGGTGCGCTCGGCCAGCTTCCTGCTCTCGCACGTGTGGAACCAGATCTACGACGGCGTGCTGGTCCACCACCTGGACAAGTTCAAGGAGGCCGCGCCCGGCCACGAAGTGGTCTACGTGCCCTGCCACCGCAGCCACATGGACTACCTGCTGCTGTCGTACCTGCTGTACGAACGCGGCATCGTGCCGCCGCACATCGCCGCCGGCATCAACCTCAACCTGCCGGTGGTGGGGACCATCCTGCGCAAGGGCGGCGCGTTCTTCATGCGCCGCAGCTTCCGCGGCAACCCGCTGTACTCGGCGGTGTTCACCGAGTACGTGGCGCAGCTGGTCTCCGGCGGCTATTCGCTGGAGTACTTCATCGAGGGCGGGCGCTCGCGCACCGGCCGGCTGCTGCCCCCCAAGGGCGGCATGATCTCGATGACCGTGCGCGCGTTCCTGCGCCAGCCGCGCAAGCCGGTGCTGTTCCAGCCGGTCTACATCGGCTACGAAAAGCTGCTGGAAGGCAACAGCTACCTGGACGAACTCAGCGGTCGCCCGAAGGAAAAGGAATCCATCTGGGTGCTGCTGTGGAACATCCCCAAGGTGCTCAAGCAGAACTACGGCCAGGTGGTGGTGAACTTCGGCGAACCGATTCCGCTGGGCGACGTGCTGGCCGAACACGCGCCGGAATGGGACGGCAAGCCGGTCTCCGACGACGAGAAGCCGGCCTGGCTGTCCGACACCATCGACACCCTGGCCGAGCGCATCCAGATCAATATCAACCGCGCCGCGGACGTGAACCCGATCAACCTGCTGGCGCTGGCGCTGCTGTCCACGCCCAAGCACGCGATGGGCGAAGTGGATCTGATCGCGCAGATCGAACTGTCCAAGTCGGTGCTGGCGGACCTGCCGTATTCGGACCGGGTGACGGTGACCCCGCATTCGCCGGAACGGATCATCGCCCACGGCGAGGAGATCGGCGCGCTCCGCCGCATCAAGCATCCGCTGGGGGACGTGCTGAGCTTCGACAGCGACGACACCGCGGTGCTGATGAGCTACTACCGCAACAACGTGCTGCACCTGTTCACCGCCTCGTCGTGGATCGCCTGCTGCTTCCAGAACAACCGGCGCATGAGCCGCGCCGGCGTGCTGCGCCTGGGCCGCGGGCTGTATCCGTTCCTGCAGGAGGAGCTGTTCCTGCCGTGGAGCGAGGACGAGTTCGTCGAGCGCATGGATCGCACCGTCGATGTGTTCATCCGCGAGGGCCTGCTGCAGCAGGTCAACGAGGAGGACGGCGGCATCCTGGCGCGCAGCGCCGGCCAGACCGACGAGGTGTTCCGCCTGCGCGCGATCGGCCACTCGCTGCAGCAGGCGTTCGAGCGCTACTACATCGCGATCTCGGTGCTGGTGAAGAACGGCCCGGGCAAGCTGGGCACGGCCGAACTGGAAAGCCTGTGCCAGCAGGCCGCGCAGCGCCTGAGCCTGCTGTACGCCCCGGCCGCGCCGGAATTCTTCGACAAGACCCTGTTCCGCAGCTTCATCCAGAAGATGCGCGAAATGAAGCTGGTGTGGCCGGACGAGAACAGCAAGCTGATGTTCGACGAGCGGCTGGACGCGTGGGCCAAGGACGCGAAGGTGATCCTGGGCCGCGAACTGCGCCACACCATCGAGCGGGTCAGCCCGGAAGCGGCCGCGCCGGAACCGCCTCCCGCGCCGGTGGAATAAGCGCGGTGACGGAATCGCGGCGCCCCCCGGGCGCCGCGCATGTTTTCAGTTGACGTGGCCGAAGCTGCGGGTGAGCCAGGCCTTGGCCATGGCGCCGGAGGCCGGATCCTCCACCAGCGGACGCAGCGGCGATCCGCATTCGCCCAGGTGCTGGGCATCATCGATCACCAGCGCCATCCGCAGCAGTTCCGCGCCGCCGGCCAGGATCACCGGCGGCAGGTATTCGCGGAAGCCGTAGTGCTCGAACGCATCGATCAGGAACGGTTCGCAGGCCACCAGCCAGAAGCGGATGCCGTTGTCCTGCGCCCAGCGGTAGGTGCCTTCCATCAGCCGATCCACCACCGGTTTGGCGCGCTGGTCGGCCTGCACCGCGAAGCGGGTGCCCACCGCGATGCTCCGCGGCGGCCAGGCGCGGGCGAAGCGATCGACCTGGAACAGGCTGCCGTATTCCACCTGCACCGCCGGCGAGCCGAAGTCGTGCAGGCGCAGGGTCGCCACCGCCTGCGGCCCGACCTCGACCACGACGGTGGTGCCGCAGCCGTCCAGGCCGTCGGCGATGCGCTTGCCACGCCCGTCCGGCCGGCCCCGTTCCAGGAAGTACACCTCGCGGCGCAGGCGCTGGACATCGCCCAGCGCTTCGCCGGGAGCGATGCGGCGGACCCGCAGCGGGGCCATGCCCGCGCCCGGATCGCGCGGCGGGGACAAGCTCCCGATGGGTTCTTTTTCCTGGTTCATGCGGCTCCCGGCCACGTCCTGCCCGCCCGAAATGGGCAACTGTTCACAGAAATGAAGCAAGCATCGGGCCAACTCCGGGCCAGCCCCGGATGCCCCGCGCGGAAGGGGCTGTGCGGCATTCCGGCGGACCACGGCGCCGCCGCCGAACGGATGGGAGGTGACGCGACGCGTCAGCTTCGGGCCGGATGGGACGCCGGGGGCGGCGGGCGACGACCGGTCAGGCCGGCTCGTCCGGAATCAGCGCGCTTTCCAGCCGGGCAATGCAGTCCTTCAGCCAGAGCTTGCGCTTCTTCATGCGCTTGATGGCGATTTCGTCGTCTTCCAGGCTGGTGGACACCCGCTGCGCGATCGCGTCGTCCAGCTCGCGGTGCTCGCGCCGGAGCTCGGCGATGCGCTGGGCGATGTCGGCGGGGTTCTGGCTGTCCACGCACCGAGCGTACACCGCCGGGGTTTCGTCGTCATCGCAACGCGGCCGGTACAATGGCCGTTCGCATGAACGCCATCCATCCCCTGCCCCAGGTCCTCGCCGATCCCGCGCCTCGTGGCGCGGATCCCCGCCGCCACGCCCGCGAACAGGGCAAGCTGGCCAAGCGCCTGCGCCGCCAGATCGGCCAGGCCATCGCCGACTACGGGATGATCGAGGATGGCGACAAGGTCATGGTGTGCCTGTCCGGCGGCAAGGACAGCTATACGATGCTGGACATCCTGCTGCAGCTGCGGAAGAAGGCGCCGGTCGATTTCGAGCTGGTCGCCGTCAACCTGGACCAGAAGCAGCCCGGCTTTCCCGAACACATCCTGCCGGAGTACCTCGCATCGATCGGGGTGCCCTACCGGATCCTGGAGCAGGACACCTATTCGGTGGTGTCGCGGGTGGTGCCGGAAGGCAAGACGATGTGCTCGCTGTGCTCGCGCCTGCGCCGCGGCGCGCTGTACTCGTACGCCGAGGAACAGGGCTTCACCAAGATCGCGCTGGGCCACCACCGCGACGATCTGGTGGCGACCTTCTTCCTCAACCTGTTCTTCCACGCCAAGCTGTCCGGCATGCCGCCCAAGCTGCTGTCGGACGATGGCAAGCACGTGGTGATCCGGCCGCTGGCCTACGTGCGCGAGTCGGACATCGAAACCTACGCCGAGGCGAAGGGATTTCCGATCATCCCGTGCAACCTGTGCGGCAGCCAGGAAAACCTGCAGCGCAAGCAGGTCAAGAAGATGATGGATGCCTGGGAACGCGAGTCCCCCGGCCGCATCGAGACGATCTCGCGCGCGCTCGGCGACATCCGGCCCTCGCAGCTCAGCGATCCGAAACTGTTCGACTTCCTTTCCCTCGGTCACCGCGAAGGCGCGCAGCAAGCCGACGCGCATGCGTGGCTGGCGGGCGAGGCACGGGATTCGGAATTGGAGATTGGGGATTCGTAACACCATCCCCATCTCTTCCGTCCGACCGAATCCCCACTCCCGAATCCCCAATCCCGGCCCCTGAATGTTCTTCCGCAACCTGACGCTGTTCCGTTTCAATCCCTCGCTCGATTTCTCCCAGCTCGATGAACTGCTTCCCGAGGCCCGGCTCAAGCCGGTCGGCCCGCTGGAGCTGTCCTCGCGCGGCTTCATCTCGCCGTTCGGGCGGGGTGAGGAAGCGCTGTCGCACCGCATCCAGGATTCGATCTGGCTGAGCGTGGGCGGCGAGGACAAGATCCTGCCCGGCGCGGTGGTCAACGACCTGCTGGCGCGCAAGCTGGAGGAAATCGAGGAGAAGGAAGGCCGCAAGCCGAGCGGGCGCACCCGCAAGCGGCTGAAGGACGACCTGCTGATGGAGCTGCTGCCGCGCGCCTTCGTCAAGCCTTCGCGCACCGACGCGCTGCTGGATCTGGAGCACGGCTTCGTCGCCGTGGACAGTTCCTCGCGCAAGAGCGGCGAGAACACGGTGTCGGAAATCCGCCGCGCGATGGGCAGCTTCCCGGCCCTGCCGCTCAATGCCGAAGTGGCGCCGCGTTCGGTGATGACCGGCTGGATCGCCGGCGAACCGCTGCCCGAAGGCCTGAGCCTGGGCGAGGAGTGCGAACTCAAGGACGCGATGGACGGCGGCGCGGTGGTCAAGTGCCAGCACCAGGAACTGCAGAGCGACGAAATCGCCAAGCACCTGGAAGCCGGCAAACAGGTCACCCGGCTGGCGCTGACGCTGGACGATCACGTCTCCTTCGTCCTCGGCGAGGACCTGATCATCCGCAAGCTGAAGTTCCTCGACGGCGTGGTGGATCAGCTGGAGAACACCGAACGCGAGGACCTGCGCGCCGAACTGGATGCCCGCTTCGCGCTGATGGCCGGCGAGGTGAAGCGCCTGTTCATCGTGCTGGAGCATGCGCTGAAGCTGAGCAAGGCGGAGGCTTGAGGAGCCGGGATTCGGGATGACCGGCCATGCGGCCGTTGAAGGCCGGGATTCGGGAGTCGGGATTCGGGATTCGGGATTCGTAAGAGCCCCGCATTTACCTCCCCCTTTGCAAAAGGGGGATTGAGGGGATTTAGCTTTTGGCGCCAAGAGCCAAATCCCCCGTCACCCGCTTCGCGGGTGCCCGCCCCCTTTTGCAAAGGGGGCTTACTCAGCACCTCGATCTCGCGAAAGCCTCCGCTCTGCCTCCCCCTTTGAAAAAGGGGGACTGAGGGGGATTTGGCTCTTGGCGCCACCAGCAGCCGGGTATTCCATGCGATGCTTTTGTCCATGCCCTTCCGGTTGCAACGCCTGATCGCCAAGACGCCCCGCAGCGTCGAGCGCGACGTCGTCCCGCTGGCGCTGGAGGACGGCCGCACGATCGAGGTGCAGCGGGTCCGCGATCCGCGCGCGCGCCGGCTCAAGCTGAGCGTGGACGAACGCGGCGCGCGGCTGACCCTGCCGATGCGCGCCAGCCTGGTCTCGGGCGAACGTTTCCTGCACGAACACCGCGCCTGGCTGCAGGCGCAGCTGGCGCGCCAGCTCGGCGGCGAGGCACTACCCTCGCTGGTGCCGTTCACCACCGCCACCCTGCCGCTGCGCGGCGAGGATGTGCCGGTGGACTGGCAGGAAGGGCGCTACGCGGCCATCCGGCACGAAGACGGACGCATCCGCATCCAGCTGCCGGCCCGGCTGGGCGACGCCGGACTGCGCCGGCACCTGCGCGCGTTCTACGAAACCGAGGCGCGCGCGGACATCAACCGCTGGCTGCCGCGCTACCTGGCGGCGCTGCCGCGCGCGCCCTCGCCGATCCGGCTGAAGATGATGTCCTCGCTGTGGGGCTCGCTGAGCCCGGACGGTGCGATGACGCTGGATCTGTCGCTGGTCGTCGCGCGGCCGTCGGCGTTCGAGTATGTCCTGGTCCACGAGCTGTGCCATCTGATCCACGCCAATCATTCGCGCGCGTTCTGGCGCGAAGTGGAGGCGCGGTTTCCGGCCTGGCGCGACGAGCGCGCCTACTTCCATGAGCACGGCCGCCGCCTCAAGGCGGGCCTGCGCGCACTGCTGGCCGGCTGAGGTTTCCGCTATCGTTCGATCCGGTGACGGGCCGGCGTGGATGCCGGTCCGGTGATCATCGATGACAAGGAGAAATGCGGAATGCGTGGAATGCTGTTGGTGTGCTGCGTGGCGCTGGCCCTGGCGGGCTGCAAGCAATCGGCCGAGGAAACCCTGGCCGAGGCGGCGTTGGAAAAGGCGACCGGCCACAAGGTCGATCTCGACAAGGACGGTGAGACAGTCACCATCAAGACCGAAGAGGGGGAAATGAAGATCAGCGGCGGCGACAACGCCAAGCTGCCCGCGACCTTCCCCAAGGACGTCTACCTGCCGCCCAATTACGCGGTGGAAAGCGTGATGGAAGTGAACAAGACCCAGCTGATCGCGCTGAAGGCGCCGGGCGAGGTCGCCAAGCTGTACGCGGACGCGCGCACGGCGATGGAAAAGGAAGGCTGGAAGCAGACCATGGCGATGCAGGGCAGCGCCAACGACGGCCTGCTGGCCTACGAGAAGGAAGGCCGCAAGGCCACGGTCTCGTTCAACGGCGAAGGCGCGGGCGAGCCGGTCTCGATCGGCCTGCAGGTGATGGACGCGGAAACCGCCGCGCAGTAATCACCGTCGTGCCGGCCGCACCCGTGACCGAAGGTTTCGGGCAGACGCGGATCCCGAAAAAAAAAAAAGCGGCCTTCGGGCCGCTTTTTTTTTCCGCCGTCCGCTTCCTCGCCACACACCTCGGAAAGCTCGCGCCGGGACGGCGCTCCTACCCCGCTCCAGACCGATTGCGCATTGAGACACCCCGGTAGGAGCGGCCTCCGGCCGCGAGCTCTTCCCACATGCCCCGGAAAAGCTCGCGCCGGGACGGCACTCCTACCCCGCTCCAGACCGATTGCGCATTGAGAACCCCCCGGTAGGAGCGGCCTCCGGCCGCGAGCTCTTCCCACACGCCCCGGAAAAGCTCGCGCCGGGACGGCGCTCCTACCCCCAAGCTCAGGGGGCGGTGAAGAAATCGCCGATCGCGCGCGCCACGCCGGCCGGATCTTCCATGTGCAGGTGATGGGTGCCGGCCATGACGATCAACTCGCCGTTCGGCAACAGCGCCGCGCGCTGGCTGCGCAGCGGTTCGGGGAAGTAGGGCTGCGCCGGCTCGGCGAAGATCACCCGGGTCGGGCAGCGGATGTCGGCGACCAGCGCGGCGATCTGCGCTTCGTCCAGGCGCTGCGGGGTCGGCAGGGTCAGGCGCTGGTCGCTGCTCCAGACATGGCCGCCGTCCACCGCGCGGATGCCGCGTTCCACCAGCAGCCGCGCATTGGCCTCGCTCAACTGGTTGGCCTGCATGCGCGCGCGGATCGGCGTGGCCGTGTCGGTGAACACGCGCAGGCGCTTGCCCGGCAGCGCGCGCGCGGCGGCGATCGCCTCCTGCCAGCGCGCGGCGGTGCGATCCACGGTCTCGGACAGGCCGCCGAGGGCTTCGATCACCAGCAGCCGGCGCACCCGCCGTGGCGAGGAAGCGGCCAGCAGGCTGGCGATGCCGGCGCCCATCGAGTGGCCAAGCAGGCAGAACTCGTCCCAGCCCAGCGCGTCGGCCAGATCCAGGACCGCGTTGACCGCCACGCCGCTGGTGTACTCGGCACCCGGACCGATATGCACGCTGTGGCCATGCCCGGGCAGGTCCGGAATGACCAGTTCGACGCCGGACAGATGCGCGGCCAGCGGCACGAAGCTGGCCGCGTTGTCGAGCCAGCCGTGCAGCGCCAGCACCCGCGTGCCACCGGGCTCGCCGCCGCGCAGGCCGCCAATCCGTCCCATCGCGATGTCGGCGGAAAACTCCTCCAGCCTCATGCCGGCTCCCCGGCCACCTGGCGGGCCAGCGCCGCCAGCGCGTCGGCGTGCGCCGGCGACGCGTTGAGGCAGGGGATATAGCGCAGCTCGCCGCCGCGTTCGGCGAAACGCTGGACGAAACCGATCGCCACTTCCTCCAGGGTCTCCAGGCAGTCCACGGCGAAACCGGGGCAGACCACGTCGACCTTGCGCAGGCCGCGCGCGGCCATCGCGTCGAGGGTGGCGTCGGTGGCCGGTTCCAGCCAACGCTCCTTGCCGAAGCGCGACTGGTAGGTCAGGGTCCATTCGCCCTCGCCCAGCCCCAGCGCGGCGGCAATGGCGCGGCTGCTGGCCTCGCAGCGCTGCGGGTAGGGATCGCCCTCGCGCGCCAGGCGCTGCGGCAGGCCGTGGAACGAGAACAGCAGGTGCTCGCCGGCGCCGTTGCGCGTGCGCCAGTCGCGGATCGAATCGGCGACCGCGCCCACCCAGCCGGCATCGACCGAGTAGTCATCGATCACGGTCAGGTCGAAGCCCTTGGCCTCGCGCGCCAGCACGTCCTTGACCGATTCGGTGGTGGTGCTGGAGTACTGCGGGTACAGCGGCAGCACGATCAGCCGGCGAATCCCGGCCTGGCGCAGCTCGCGCAGCCGCTCCGGCAGGGCCGGCTGGCCGTAGCGCATGGCATCGACCACCCGCCAATGCGGCAGGCGTTGCTGGATCGCCTCGGCCAGGCGGCGGGTATGCACGGCCAGCGGCGAGCCTTCCGGCAACCAGATCTGGGCGTACTTGTGGGCCGCGCGCGGACCGCGCAGCGGCAGGATCAGGCCGAACAGCAGCGGGTACCAGATCCAGCGACTGAGCTGGACCACGCGGGGATCGAGCAGGAACTCGCCCAGATAGCGCCGGACGGCGGGAGCCGTGGGCGCCTCGGGCGTGCCTAGATTGACCGCGATCAGCGCGGTATCGGGTGCGTCGGGCATCCGCCTATTGTGGCAGAGCGCACTCTTGCGAGCCGCTTCTCCTTATCAATGGCCTTCTTCGATCGAATCGATGGACGGCAGCCGAAGGCCGGAATCCTCAGCGCCGATTCATTCGCATTTACCTATTTTCAAGCGGTTGCAGTAAATTTCTGCGAATCCACCTTCGGAGCGCCCATGAAACGCCGCCATTCCCGCCTGCTGATGCTGCCGGCCGCGACCCTGCTGGCCACCGCCCTGTTCGCCGGCCAGGCCCTCGCCGGTCCCAAGGAGGACGAGCGCGCCACCAACGCGGTGCGCGTGCTGGACGAAATCCGCCGCATCCCCGAGGAAGGCATCCCCGACAAGCTGCTGGACGAAGGGCGCGCCATCGTCGTCATTCCCGACACCCTCAAGGCCGGCCTGGTGTTCGGCGGCCGCCGCGGCCATGGCCTGATGTCGGTCAAGAATCCGGACGGCACCTGGTCGCAGCCGGTGTTCGTCAAGCTGACCGGCGGCAGCATCGGCTTCCAGGCCGGCGTGCAGTCCTCGGACATCGTCCTGGTGTTCCGCAACGACCGCAACCTGGACAACATCGTCAACGGCAAGATCACCCTGGGCGCCGATGCCGGCGTGGCCGCCGGTCCGGTGGGCCGCAACGCCGCCGCCGCCACCGATGGCCAGCTCAAGGCCGAGATCTGGTCGTGGTCGCGCGCCCGCGGCCTGTTCGCGGGCGTGGCGCTGGATGGCGCCGTGTTGCAGATCGATGACGACGCCAACACCGCGGTCTACGGTGGCGGCAGCACGCCGCGCGCCATTTTCGAAGGCCGCGCCGGCCATCCGTCCGGCGCCGTGGTCGGCTTCCGGGATCAGCTGGAGGAAGTGACCGCGGCCGCGCGCGCCGCGCGTGCCGGCAAGTCGACGCCCGCACCGGCCGCGACCGTGACCGCAGCGGCCCCGGCAGCGGCCGCTTCGACCGCGCCGGCGGCCGAAACCGCCCCGCTGGGCCAGGCGCCGACCACCCCGCCCGCCCAGTCCGGTTTCCAGCCGGTGGCCGAGGGTGAAGTCCGTACTGAACCGCTCAACAGTACGCCCTAGGAAAAGCGAAAACATCGCACCGCGCCCGGGATCTCCGGGCGTGCCTGCGCTATGCTGATCGCCTGAATTTCATTACTCAACGCACGAGAAGACCATGGGCGGTTTCAGCATCTGGCATTGGATCATCGTTCTGGTGGTCGTTCTGCTGATCTTCGGCACCAAGCGCTTGCGCAACGTCGGCCAGGATCTGGGCGAAGCGGTCAAGGGCTTCAAGAAGGGCATGCAGCAGGACGAGGACAAGCCGGTCGAACGGCTTGACGATCAGTCGCAGTCCCGCAACGCCGAATCCAGCGCGTCGAAAGAGCGCGACCGCGACGCCAACTGACCGCGCGGCCGGCCTGCCGCCATGTTCGATATCGGCTTCAGCGAACTGCTGATCATTGCCATCGTCGCGCTGGTCGTCCTGGGCCCGGAACGGCTGCCCAAGGCGGCGCGTTTCGCCGGCCTGTGGGTACGCCGCGCGCGCGCGCAATGGCATTCGGTGAAGGACGAGTTCGAACGCGAACTGGCGGCCGAGGAACTCAAGCGCAGCCTGCGCGACACGGAAGAAGCGCTGCGCGAGACCGAGCGCAAGGTGCGCGAGGGCGCGGCGCAGACCGAACGCGAATTCGAGGACCTGCGCGCCTCGGTGGAAAGCACGCCGGCCCCCGCCCCGGGCGCCGAACCGGAACCCGCCCCGCCGGCCGACGACGCCGCGACCACGCCCCACGACGCCAGCGATGAACCACGACGCACCTGAGGATCAGGCCGAAAGCAGCCTGATGGGCCACCTGCTGGAGCTGCGCACGCGGTTGATGCGGGCGCTGCTGGGCGTGGTGATCGTGCTGGTGGCGCTGCTGCCGTTCGTGAAGGCGCTGTACAGCCAGCTGGCCCTGCCCATGCTGAGCCAGCTGCCGAAAAGCCAGGCCGCGCAGATGATCGCCAACGATCCGACCTCCGGTTTCTTCGCGCCGATCAAGCTGGCGTTCTTCGCCGCCCTGTTCGCGACCGCACCGTGGCTGCTGTACCAGGCCTGGGGTTTCGTCGCGCCGGGTCTCTACAAACACGAGAAGCGGCTGGCGCTGCCGCTGCTGGTCTCGGCGATCACGCTGTTCTACGCCGGCTGCGCGTTCGCCTACTTCCTGGTGCTGCCGGGCGTCTTCCACGCACTGATGATGTTCACTCCGGACATCGTCACCATCGCGCCGGATCCGGGCAAGTATCTCGATTTCGTGCTGGTGATCTTCCTGGCCTTCGGGGTCAGCTTCGAGCTGCCGGTGGCGCTGGTGATCATGGCGGTGATGGGCTGGGTGACGCCGCAGCAGTTGCGCCAGGGGCGTGGCTACGCGGTGGTCGGCATCTTCATCCTGGCCGCGGTGATCACGCCGCCGGACGTGGTCTCCCAGCTGATGCTGGCGATTCCGATGTGCCTGCTGTACGAAGCCGGCATCCTGGCCGCGCAATGGGTTGCGCCGAAACCCGACAGCGACGATTCGCGTACGCCGCGCGATGCGTGATCCGCATTCGCGCTGATCGCGCCGGGTGATTGGCCGGCGTTAATTGGTCTCCACATTGCTGAAGTCGCGAGCCTGAACCGTTCGCGGCGGTGCCTTGGGTACGTTCATCCTCGCTTTGCCAGACTCGCCCGCGCTGACGCGAACGAGAAAGGAAGATCGATGAATCAACGCCTGGGTGCGGTCTGTCTGCTGAGCCTGTTGTCGGCCTGCCAATCGGAACATCCCGTCGATACCGCCAACGCCACGTCCGCCACGCGCGCGGTCGCGACCGCAACGGCTCCGCCGCCGGTGTCCGATGCGCAGGCCTCGCGCATCGCCTTGCAGGCGCAGTTCGTGGACGAAGCGCTGGGCGTGGCGATCCTGCCGTGGCCGGGTTTCACCCTGCGCCGCGACTTCCGCCGCAGCTATCTGGCCACCGATGACTGGAAGGCCTTCGCCCAGACCGACAGCCGCGGCAAGGCGGTGGCCGCGCTGGTGCTGGACGGCTCCAACGAGGTGACGGCGGCGGAACTGCGCGTGGGCGTCAGCGATGACGCGGACAGCGTGGCCCGCTGCCTGGAGGTTTCCGATTCGGCGCTGCCCACGCCGCGCGACGAAGTCCGCATCGATGGCCAGCCGTTCCGGCATTTCCGCGCCAGCGACGCGGCGATGAGCCACTACCTGACCGTGGACGCCTACCGCGCGGTGCGCCAGCAACGCTGCTACGCCATCGACCTGCTGGTGGTCGGCACCCGTCCGGAGGTCTACGACCCGCCGCGCACGCCGCCGTTCGACGGGGCCGTCGCGCAGGCGCGCCTGCACGAAGCGCTGGCGGCGATCCGCTTCGTGAAGTAGTCATCGCGTGGAACGCCCGCCACTGCAAGGTGTTGGGTTTCACAACAGCGTCGGCACCATATTTGGTGTTGACGCCCCCATATGCCCCCACTATCTTGTGGCCGTCGGTTCCTCCGGCCGCAAGCCGGGGGATGAAAAGGGAAGCCGGTCGAATGCCGGCGCTGCCCCGCAGCGGTAGGTGGAAACGAACCCGTCATTGGCACTGAGGCGCCTCGCCTTGGGAAGCGACGGGCTAGGAGGAAGCACGGCTTCCGCGTCCACGAGTCCGAAGACCTGCCGACAGCCGCGCGTTGCACACCGCGCGGTGCCGGCCGCGGAATCTCCGGGGGGAGATGGCTGGTGAAGCAGGCCGGCCATCCGTTTCCACGGTCGCGGTCCCTGCGACGCCGCTTCCCCACCCTGATGCTTCATCCGGCCTTCCGCTGCCTGCGAGGGACAGGTCGCCGCGTGCATCACGCATGGAGGAAGCCCCGTGACCCCGACCGATACCGCCGTCGCCGAAACCGACGTCTCCCCGCCCCAGAAGGACGCATTCCTGTTGACCTCGCCGCCCACCGCCACCGCGATGAGCGTGACCAAGCGCAACGGCAGCCGCGAGCCGGTGGATCTGAACAAGATCGTCCGCGCGGTGCAGCGCAGCTGCGAGGGCCTGCACGCCATCGATCCGATGCGCGTGGCCACCCGCACCATCTCCGGCCTGTACGACGGCGCCAGCACGCGCGAACTGGACGAACTGTCCATCCGCACCGCCGCGCTGCTGACCGCCGAGGAACCCGAATACAGCCGGCTGGCCGCGCGCCTGCTGGCCAGCTACATCGCCAAGGAAGTGACCGGGCAGGAAATCCACGCGTTCTCGCAGTCGGTGACGCGCGGCCACGAGGTGGGACTCATCAACGATCGCCTGCTGAACTTCGTGCAGACCAACGCGCGCAAGCTCAACGACGCGCTGGACGCCTCGCTGGATCTGCATTTCGATTACTTCGGCCTGCGCACCCTGTACGACCGCTACCTGCTGCGCCATCCGCACACCCGCAAGGTCATCGAGACCCCGCAGCAGTTCTTCCTGCGCATCGCCTGCGCGCTCAGCGAGGACGTGTCCGAAGCGCTGGCGCTGTACCGCCGGATGGGCAACCTGGACTACCTGCCCAGCTCGCCGACCCTGTTCAACTCCGGCACCACCCACGAACAGCTGTCCTCGTGCTTCCTGCTGGATTCGCCGCAGGATTCGCTGGAATCGATCTACCAGAAGTACGGCGATATCGCCCAGCTGTCCAAGTTCAGCGGCGGCATCGGCGTCAGCTACACGCGGGTGCGTTCGCGCGGTTCGCTGATCAAGTCGACCAACGGCCATTCCAACGGCATCGTGCCGTGGCTGAAGACGCTGGACTCCTCGGTCGCGGCGGTCAACCAGGGCGGCAAGCGCAAGGGCGCGGCCTGCGTGTACCTGGAAACCTGGCACGCCGACGTCGAGGATTTCCTGGAACTGCGCGACAACACCGGCGACGAATCGCGCCGTACCCACAACCTCAACCTGGCCAACTGGGTGCCGGATCTGTTCATGAAGCGGGTGGAGGCCGACCAGGAATGGTCGCTGTTCGATCCGCGCGTGGTGCCGGAGCTGACCGATCTGTACGGCGAGGCGTTCGAGCAGGCCTACCTGCAGGCCGAGACCCAGGGCAAGGCCGCCAAGGCGGTGCCGGCGCGCAAGCTGTATGCGCGGATGATGCGCACGCTGGCCGAGACCGGCAACGGCTGGATGACCTTCAAGGACAAGTGCAACCGCGCCAGCAACCAGACCCTGCGCGCGAACAACGTCATCCACCTGTCCAACCTGTGCACCGAGATCCTGGAGATCACCTCGGCCGAGGAAACCGCGGTCTGCAACCTGGGCTCGATCAACCTCGCCCGCCATTTCGACGAGTACGGCGACTTCGATTTCGAACGCCTGGCCGAAACCGTGCGGCTGGCGGTGCGCCAGCTGGATCGGGTGATTGATCTGAACTTCTACCCGATCGAATCGGCGCGCCGCGGCAACCTGCGCTGGCGCCCGGTCGGCCTGGGCTGCATGGGCCTGCAGGACGTGTTCTTCCGCAAGCGGTTGGCGTTCGACAGCGCCGAGGCGCGTGCGCTGTCGCAGAAGATCGCCGAGACCATCTACTTTCACGCGCTGGAAACCTCGTGCGAGCTGGCCGAGGAACGTGGCCGCCATCCGTCCTTCGCCGATACCCGCGCGGCCTCCGGAGAACTGCAGTTCGACGCCTGGAACGTGGCGCCGCAGGACGGCGCGCGCTGGGACACGCTGCGCGCGCGTATCCGCGAGCACGGCCTGCGCAACTCGCTGCTGATCGCCATCGCCCCGACCGCGACGATCGCCTCGATCGCCGGCTGCTACGAATGCGTGGAGCCGCAGATCTCCAACCTGTTCAAGCGCGAGACACTGTCCGGCGACTTCCTGCAGGTCAACCGCTATCTGGTGGCCGAACTGAAGCAGCTGGGCCTGTGGACGCCGGAGATGCGCGATGCGATCAAACTGGCCGAGGGTTCGATCCAGGGCATCGCGCAGATTCCCGAGCCGCTGCGCCAGATCTACCGCACCGCCTGGGAACTGCCGATGCGCTCGCTGATCGACATGGCCGCCGAGCGCGGCGCCTACATCGATCAGTCGGCCTCGCTCAACCTGTTCATGGAAAGCCCGAACATCGGCGCGCTGTCGTCCATGTACATGTATGCGTGGAAGCAGGGCATCAAGACCACCTACTACCTGCGCTCGCGCCCGGCCACCCGCATCGCCAAGACCACGGTCAGCAGCGTGGGCAGCGAGGCGCCGAAGCCGGCCTATACGGCGGTGGAAGCGGTGTCGTGCTCGTTGGAGAACCCGGAAGCATGCGAGGCGTGCCAGTAGCGAATTCATGCGCGGTCGAAAGATCACCCTCCGAAATCCCCACGCAGGATGCACATAGGGAAGAAAGGAACAGGACGTTCCGGGCGCAGGGATGCGCCAATACCCGCTGGACAGTCCCCTCCCCCGCTCGCGGGGGAGGGTCAGGGTGGGGGCAAGGCCGAAGCCATTGAACGCAAACCGCCGGAACGCCCACCGAAGAGTCACTTCGCTTCATCACGTTTTTTTCGCAGACGGACAGGCCTCCACTTCGTTCGCCCCCATCCCAGCCTTCCCCCGCTTGCGGGGGAAGGGGCGGAAATTCGCGAACGGATGCAGTCCGACCCGTTCGCCCCCATCCCAACCTTCCCCCGCCAGCGGGGGAAGGGGCGGAAATTCGCGAACGGATGCATCCCGCTCCGTTTGCCCCCATCCCGGCCTTCCCGCTTGCGGGGGAAGGGGCGGAAATCCGCGAACGGATGCAGTCCGGCCCGTTTGCCTCCATCCCAACCTTCCCCCGCCGGCGGGGGAAGGGGCGGAAATCCGCAAACGGATGCATCCCGCTCCGTTTGCCCCCATGCCGGCCTTCCCCCGCTTGCGGGAGAAGGCGCTGAAACAGGAAAAATGCGACATGTCCTCCCAACCCCGCCAGATGCTGCTGGACCCCGGCTTTGAACTGACCCTGCGCCCGATGCGCTATCCGCAGTTCTACGAGATGTACCGCGACGCGATCAAGAACACCTGGACGGTGGAGGAGATCAATTTCCAGATCGACATCAGCGATCTGCACGACAAGATGACCCCGGCCGATCGTCACCTGATCCACCGGCTGGTCGCGTTCTTCGCCACCGGCGATTCGATCGTGTCCAACAACCTGGTGCTCAACCTCTACCAGCACCTCAATGCGCCGGAAGCGCGCATGTACCTGTCGCGCCAGCTGTACGAGGAAGCGCTGCACGTGCAGTTCTACCTGACCCTGCTGGACAACTATCTGCCGGATCCGGCCGAACGGGTGAAGGCGTTCGCGGCGGTGGAGAACATCCCCTCCATCCGCAAGAAGGCCGAGTTCTGCTTCAAGTGGATCGACTCGATCCAGGACCTGCGCCGGATCGAAACCCGCGAACAGCGGCGGCAGTTCCTGCTCAACCAGATCTGCTTCGCCGCCTGCATCGAGGGCCTGTTCTTCTTCGCCGCGTTCGCCTACGTGTACTACTTCCGCTCGCGCGGCCTGCTGCCGGGGCTGGCCTCGGGCACCAACTGGGTGTTCCGCGACGAGAGCTGCCACATGGAGTTCGCGTTCGAGTCGGTGCGCACGGTGCGCGAGGAGGAGCCGGACCTGTTCGACGACACCATGCGCCAGCAGGTCTACGACATGCTGGCCGAGGCCATCGAGTGCGAGGTGCAGTTCGCCGAGGACGTGCTGTCCGGCGGCGTGGCCGGCATCTCCACCCGCGACATGCGCCAGTACCTGCAGCATTGCGCCGACCAGCACTTCGTCAAGCTGGGCATGGAGAAGAAGTACAACGTGCGCAACCCGCTGCCGTTCATGGAACTGCAGGACGTGCAGGAGCTGACCAACTTCTTCGAACGCCGCGTCTCGGCCTACCAGGTCGGCGTGCAGGGCGAAGTCGGCTTCGACCACGCGTTCTGACCGTTTCCTGTAAACCACCTTGTGGGAGCGACGTCAGTCGCGATGCGCTTCGGCCGGATCAGGAGCTTTCGCGACTGACGTCGCTCCCGCAGGGATTCATTCCGGAATCCGTTTCCTGCGCTAGGATGCAGCCGGGAGGCACTGGCACCACGGAGCAACCCCATGTCCGAACATCCCCTGTCCGACCTGCGCCCGACCGAGGCGCGCCTGCTGCACATGGTCTTCCCGGACCACACCAACCACCTGGGCACGCTGTTCGGCGGCCAGGCGCTGGCGTGGATGGACATGTCCGCCTTCATCGCCGCCTCGCGCTACGCGCGCACCACCGTGGTCACCGCAAGGTCGGAACAGGTCGATTTCAACCAGCCGATCCACAAGGGCGATCTGGTCGAGGTCATCGCCCGCATCGTCAAGGTCGGGCGCAGTTCGATGAACGTCGATGTCGAAGTCATCACCGAGGATCTGCTGAGCGGCGAGCGCAAGCTGTGCACGCGCGGCCACTTCGTGATGATCGCGCTGGATCCGCTGGGCCGGCCCACCCAGGCTCCGCCGCTGCCGCCACCGGTCGTGCAGGGCTGAGGTCCGTCCCCCTCCGCTGACCGCGGATGCCGTGGCGCGCACGAGGCTGCGCGCGCCACGGCCCGGCCGCATCACGCCGCGGCCCGCATCCTCTTCGCCGCCTCCACCATCGCCTCCAGCGCCGCGCGGGTCTCCGGCCAGCCACGCGTCTTCAGCCCGCAGTCCGGATTGACCCAGATCTGCTCCGGTGCCAGTACCTCCCGCGCCTTGTCCAGCAGGGCGTGCATCTCGCCGCTGTCCGGAACCCGCGGCGAATGGATGTCGTACACGCCCGGCCCGATCTGGTTCGGGTAGCGGAACTTCACGAATGCGTCCAGCAGTTCCATCCGCGAGCGCGAGGTTTCGATGGAGATCACGTCGGCGTCCATCGCCGCCACGGCTTCGATGATGTCGTTGAACTCGGAGTAGCACATGTGGGTGTGGATCTGGGTTTCGTCGGTCGCCACCGCGGCGGTGATGCGGAAACATTCCACCGCCCAATCGAGGTAGCGTGACCATTCGGCCCTGCGCAGCGGCAGGCCTTCGCGCAAGGCTGGTTCGTCGATCTGGATTACGCCGATGCCGGCGGCTTCCAGGTCGCGGACCTCGTCGCGCAACGCCAGCGCGATCTGCCGGCAGGTCCGCGCGCGCGGCTGATCGTCGCGGACGAAGGACCACTGCAGCACCGTCACCGGTCCGGTCAGCATGCCCTTCATCGGCCGGGATGTGAGTGATTGCGCGTGCCGCGACCAGCGCACCGTCATCGGCGCCGGCCGCACCACATCGCCGAAGATGATCGGCGGCTTCACGCAGCGGGAGCCGTAGCTCTGGACCCAGCCGTTGCGGGTGAAGGCGAATCCGTCGAGCTGCTCGCCGAAGTACTCGACCATGTCGTTGCGCTCGAACTCGCCGTGCACCAGCACGTCGATGCCGAGTTCCTCCTGCACGCGCACGCAGCGCGCGATCTCGGTCGCCAGGAAGGCGTCGTATTCCGCATCGGGCAGTTTCCCGGCGCGGTTGAGCGCACGGGCCTGGCGTACTTCCGGCGTCTGCGGAAAGGAACCGATGGTCGTGGTCGGATAGGGTGGCAGGCGCAGGCCGGCCTGCTGGCGCGCGCGGCGCGTGGGATAGGGCGAGGAACGATGGGCGGCCGCGGGCGTCAGCGCGGCCAGGCGCTCGGCCACCTCTTTCCGGTGCACGCGCGCGGAACGGCGACGGCTTTCGTGGCGCTCGCGGGCGATGGCCAGCGCCGGCCCGGCCGCGGGCGCATCGTCCAGGGCGGTCGCCAGCAGGCGCAGTTCCTCCAGCTTCTGCCGCGCGAACGCCAGCCAGCCACGCAGTTCGGCATCCAGCCCGGTTTCGCCTTCCGCGTCCACCGGCACGTGCAGCAGGGAGCAGGAAGGCGCCAGCCACAGCCGGTCGGCACCGACATGGCCCTGCGCGTAGCGCGCGAGCACCAACGCGTTGTCGAGGTTGGCGCGCCAGATGTTGCGGCCGTCGATCAGCCCGAGCGACAGCGTCCGCCCCTCCGGCATGGCTTTCAGCACGGCGTCGAGTTGGTCCAGCCCGCGCATCAGGTCCACATGCAGGCCATCGACCGGCAGGGCCGCCACCAGCGGCAGGTTCGCGCCCAGGTCGCCGAAATAGGTGGTCAGCAGCAGCTTCGGGCGCGTCGCTTGCGCCAGGGCGGTGTAGGCGTGCCGGTAGGCCTGTTGCAACGCCGGGTCGGCGTCCAGCACCAGGCAAGGCTCATCGATCTGCACCCATTCGGCGCCGGCGGCGGCCAGCCGCGACAGCAGTTCCGCGTAGGGTGGCAGCAGGCGTTCGAGCAGCGCCAGCGGATCGCCGCCATCGCTTGCCTTGGACAGGCGCAGGAAGCTCACCGGTCCCAGCAGCACCGGCCGCGCATTGAAACCGGCCGCATGGGCCTCGTTGAACTCGCTCAACGGCTTGTCGCCACGCAGGCGGAACGTTTGCTCGCGATGCAGTTCCGGCACCAGGTAGTGGTAGTTGGTGTCGAACCACTTGGTCATTTCCAGCGCGCGCAGGTCCACGCCGTCCTGTTGCCGCCCCCGCGCGAGGGCGAAATAGGCCGCCAGCGGATCCACGTCCGCCAGCGCGCGATAGGGTTCGGGGATGGCGTCGAACAGGAAGGCGGTGTCGAGCACGTGGTCGTACAGCGAAAAGTCGTTGCACGGCACGACATCGACGCCCGCGTCTACCTGCAGGCGCCAATGGCGGAGGCGAAGCCGGCGCGCGGCGGCGTGCAGTTCTTCGCCGGTGGCGTCGCCGCGCCAATGGGCTTCCAGTGCCCGCTTGAGTTCCCGGCGCACGCCGATGCGCGGGAAACCGAGATTGCCAACAGTCGTCATGATGCATGTCCTCATTCGTGGTCGGATGAGGAACGAAGGACCGCGCCGCCTTCATCGCCGATGGCGATGGCGGACAACGCCAGCGACCTTCGCCCCCTCGGGCGAACCGGAACGGCGAAGGGAGGCGCACGGACTTGCGCGCGGACGCGACGCGTCCGCGGCAGTTCCGGGCACCTCCCCTCGGAAGTTCCAGGTCATGCGGAAGACTTCGGGTCTTCCGGCCAAGGCAGGTCTTCGGGCTCATGGACGTCGGCCCGATCCGGGGATCGGGGCCGGCCTACTGTCCGCCGCTTCCCGGCCCTTGGGGGCCAGTGCCGATGACGGGGGTCGTTTCCAAATACCGCTGCGGGGCAGCGCCGGAATGGGGCTTTTCGGCCCGCACCGGCTTCCCTATTAATTCCATCTCTTCATTCGCATGAAGAGATGGAAACCCTGGCCCGGGCACGTTACGGCGATGCGACCGCTGCGTCAAGCGGCCTTCCTCGCGGGATACGGCCCGCCACCTTGGCGGGCGCGGCAAAAGCCGGCACGGTGAAGGTCGGGGAAGACAGGGTCACTTCCGTCGGCAGATCGCGAAGCTCTCCCGTGCGCAGGAAACGGTGGACCGCTTCCCGGGCCGCCGGCTCGTTGCGCAGCTGATAGAACGTGCCGTCGTGACCACCGCGATGGATCACGATGGCGTGACCATTGCGCAGGTAGGGCAGTTGCGCCAGCGCGTTGTCGATGGGCGTGGAGGTATCCCAGTCGCCGTGCACCAGCAGCACCGGCGTATCGATCGGCCGCAGCTGGCGGTAGTCGTCGCCCAGATCCGGTGTCGGCCATGCCGACGCGGCCGCCAGGTAGGGCGCGAAGCCGCCCTCGCCGAGATAGGCGCTGGCCGGATCGTGGCGCAGGCGGAACTCGTGAGACGGCGTGATGCCCAGGCTGGTGTCGATCAGCGGTCCAATCAGCTTGTATTCCTGCGCCTGCCGGCCCCTGGCCACTTCGCGGGCCCAGTCCGTGTAGCGGCCGTGGTACAGCGACAGCACGAACGCGGGCCAGGTGTGCGGCACGCTGGCCTCGGCCAGCAGCGAAGCCTGCAGGTCGGCCAACCCGATCACCACCGATCCACCGCCATCCTGCGGATCGACCGTGATCGGCTGCCGCGCGAAGCGTTCGCGCAGCGCGTCGATGGCGGCCATCAGTCCGCCCGTCGGCAGATACGGCGCCAGGCCGGGATCCCGATCGGCATCGAAGGCGATGCGCTGCATCGTCGCCAGCAGCGGCGATGGCATGTCGTAGCCGAAATCCAGCGGCTCCACCGACGACAGCACGGCGCGCGCGACGATGTCCGGATGCGAGCGCATCACCGCGAAGCTCCATTGCGATCCAAAGCTGCCGCCGAACAGGCTGATGCGCGGGTAGCCCAGCGCGCGACGCAGATCGTCGACGTCGTCGGCGCAGGCGTCGATGGTGTAGCCCGCCAGATCCTTGTCCGGATGCGCGGCGATGGCCGAGGCGGCGCGACGAAGCGCGTCGTCGATGTCATCCCGCGCGGTGTATTCGCGGTCGCGCGGCCACGCCGGCGACATCGCGGTCAGTTTTTCACCGCGCTCGCTGTAACCGCGCTGTTCGATGATGACCAGATCCGCGGTGTCCCGATAGGTCAGCCAGGATCCGAGCCGATTGCGCGCGGTCTCGGTATCGCCGTCGAATGCCTCCAGCACCGCCAGGCCCGGGCCACCGGGCAGCCAGAAGACGGGCGGCGCACCGGTGGGCACACGTGCGCGGATGCGGGCGAAGCCCACCCCGATCAGGCGGCCGCCGGTGGCACGGCGGTTTTCCGGTACGTACAGCGTGCCGATTTCGTAGGGCACCGTCGTACCATCCGCGGCGCGGACCGTCGCCGCGGTGACCACGATGTCGCCGGCGCGGCGCGCCTGCGCGAAGGCGCCGGAAGCGATGGAACCAAGCATCATCACGACAGCCGACAACCAGAGCCTGCGCTTCATGGGCGGATTCCCGACGATGGGGTGGGCGTAGCCTCGCTCCACAGATATCTTTATGTCAAGATATTTTTCATGACGACCCCACCGACCGATATCCCGCCCTCCCCCGCTCCCGACCTGATCGACCAGCTGCTGGCGGACTGGCGCCGCGAACGGCCCGATCTGGATGCTTCCGCGATGGCGGTGGCGGGCCGCGTCCTGCATCTGGGCCGCCTGCTGGAGGCACAGGCCGACGAATGCCTGAAGGCGCTGGAACTGAGCTACACGGAGCTGGACCTGCTGGCGACGCTGCGCCGCTCCGGCGCGCCCTACCGGCTGTCGCCGACCGACCTTCGCCGTTCGGTGCTGCTGACCTCCGGCGCGATGACCGCCTGCCTCAACCGACTGCAGCGGCGCGGCCTGCTTCGGCGCGAGGCGGATCCGCGCGACGGCCGTTCCCTGTTCGCGGTGCTGACCGCCAAGGGCGTCAAGCTGGCGGAGCGCGCCATCGCGCTGCGTTTCGAACAGGCGCGCCTGGCCGTGGCCGGACTGGACGCCGGGGAACAGGCGACACTGGCGGGACTGCTGCGCAAGCTGGGCCAGGGCATGGCGGCGGACTGAGGCGGACCGCGCCGGGTCCGCGCGGTGCGGCGACACCGCGCGCGGCCTACACTGGCCCGCCCACCCGTGCCCCGGCTCCATGCGCCACGATCACATCCTGACCCTGTCCTGTCCCGATCGCACCGGCATCGTCTACCGGGTCACCGGGCTGCTGTTCGAGTCGGACTGCAACATCATCGACGCGCAGCAGTTCGGCGACGAGGAATCCGGGCGCTTCTTCCTGCGCGTGCATTTCGACGTGCCGTCCGCGGCGACCCTGCCGGCACTGGAAGCGCGCTTCGAGACGCTGGCCGAAGCGTTCGGCATGGAATGGCGAATCCACGATGCGCGCCGCAAGGCGCGCCTGCTGGTACTGGTCAGCAAGCAGGGACATTGCCTCAACGATCTGCTGTTCCGCGCGCACAGCCGGCAGTTGCCGGTGGAGATCGCGGCGGTGGCGTCCAACCACGCGGACTTCGGCCCGCTCGCCGCCTCCTATGGCGTGCCGTTCCACCATCTGCCGGTGGATGCGGGCAATCGTCCCGCGCAGGAGCGGCGGATCCTGGATCTGGTCGAATCCGGGCAGGTGGATCTGGTGGTGCTGGCGCGCTACATGCAGATCCTGTCGCCGGAGCTGTGCGACGCGCTGTCCGGGCGCGCGATCAACATCCACCACAGCTTCCTGCCCAGCTTCAAGGGCGCGCATCCGTACCACCAGGCGCACCGGCGCGGGGTCAAGATCATCGGCGCCACCGCGCACTACGTGACCCGCGATCTCGATGAAGGACCGATCATCGAGCAGGACATCGCGCGGGTGGATCACGCGATGACGCCGCGCGATCTGGTCCGGCTGGGCAGCGACACCGAATCGCTGGTGCTGGCGCGCGCGGTGCGCCGGCACGTGGAGCACCGCATCCTGCTCAACGGGCATCGCACGGTGGTGTTCCGCTGATGCGCGCGGAAACCGGAACGGCGCTCAGGGCGGCGGCAGCACTTCGCGCAGGTAGTCGATGAACACCCGCAACTTGGGCGGCAGGTGTTCGCGCGCCGGGTAGTAGATGTGGAAACCGGCGAACGGCGCCTGCCAGGCTTCCAGCACCCGTACCAGCGCCCCGCTGCGCAGTTCCGCTTCGACCTGGGACTCGAACACCTGCGCCATGCCCAGGCCCTGCCGCACCAGCACCAGGCCGAGATCACTGTCGTTGACGATCAACCGGCCACCCACCTCCACCTCGAAATCGCAACCCTCGCGGGTGAACTCCCACGCCATGATGCGGCCGTTGCTGCGCCGGTAGCGCACGCAGGCGTGGTGCACCAGGTCCGCCGGTTCGGCGGGCGCGGGATGGCGGCGGAAGTAGTCGGGGGTGGCGACGATCGCCTGCCGCTGCATCGGCCCGATCGGCAGCGCGATCATTTCCCGGGCCAGCGATTCGCCCAGGCGGATGCCGGCGTCGAAGCCGCCACCGACCAGATCCGCCAGCGCCGGATCGACGAACAGTTCCACCTCCACCTCGGGCCAGCGCGCCATGAAGCCGGGCAGGTGCGGCGCGATCATGCGCTCGGCCACCACCCCGGGCAGGTTGATGCGCAGATGCCCGGCGGGCCGGTCACGCAGGAAGTCCATGTCGCGGAAGGCCTCGTCGATCTGGCGCAGGCCCGGCGCGACCTGCTGCAGGAAGCGCTGGCCGTGTTCGGTCAGCGCGACCCGGCGGGTGGTGCGGTTGAACAGGCGCACGCCGAGCTGGCGTTCCAGCGCGCGCACCGTCTGCGACAGCGCCGAGGGACTGACCTCCAGCTCCAGCGCGGCGCGGGTGAAGCTGGCGTGGTGGGCCACCCGCGCGAAGGCGAGTACGGCCGGCAGCGGATGGGACGCCATTGTGAAGCCTTGCTTCAAACAGGATTCGGATATTGCGTCTTTATCGACGCAATCGCCAGTTCTATCGTGCCCGGGTCGCGTCTGCCCGGCATCGCCGTGCCGGCGTGCCCTCCCCCATCCGCAAGGAGTTCCCGATGAAAACCCGCATGCTGGGCCGCAATGGCCCGACCGTCTCCGCCCTGGGCCTGGGCTGCATGGGCATGAGCGCCTTCTACGGCGGCCGTGGCGAAGAAGGCGAATCCATCGCCGTGATCCACCGCGCGCTGGAGCGTGGCCTGACCCTGCTGGACACCGCCGACATGTACGGCCCGCACACCAACGAAGTGCTGGTCGGCAAGGCCATCGCCGATCGTCGCGATCAGGTGTTCCTGGCCACCAAGTTCGGCATCCGCATGGACCCGGCCGACCCGCACGCGCGTGGCGTCGACGGCCGACCCGAATACGTGCAGGCCGCCTGCGAGGGCAGCCTCGAGCGGCTCGGCGTGGATCACATCGATCTGTACTACCAGCACCGGGTCGATCCGCAGGTGCCGATCGAGGACACCGTGGGCGCGATGTCGCGCCTGGTCGAACAGGGCAAGGTGCGTTTCCTCGGCCTGTCCGAGGCCGCGCCGGACACCATCCGCCGCGCCCACGCGGTGCATCCGATCACCGCTGTGCAGACCGAGTACTCACTGTGGTCGCGCGAGCCCGAGAGCAACCACGTGCTGGATACGGTGCGCGAACTGGGCATCGGCTTCGTGCCCTATTCGCCGCTGGGACGCGGCTTCCTGACCGGCGCGATCCGTTCGCTGGAGGATTTCGACGCCGACGACTACCGCCGTCATTCGCCGCGCTTCCAGGGCGAGAACTTCGCCCGCAACCTGGCGCTGGTGGACCGGGTGCACGCGCTGGCCGCGGACAAGGGCGTGACCGCCGGCCAGCTCGCACTGGCCTGGGTGCTGGCGCAGGGCGATGACCTGGTGCCGATTCCGGGCACCAAGCGCCTGCGTTACCTGGAGGAGAACCTGGACGCGCTGGACGTGGTGCTGGCACCGGAGGAACTGGTCGGCATCGAAGCCGCGTTCCCGCTGGAAGCGGTGGCCGGCGATCGCTACACCGCCGCCGGCATGGCGATGGTCAGCCGCTGAGGAGCAGCCGCTGAGGATCGGCGGATCCCGCCACGCGCCCGGCCATCGCCGGGCGCGTGGTGGCAGGTTCCGTCACAGGCCCAGCCACTGGCGCAGCGGATGCGCCGGATCCGCCAGCAGGCGGATCGCCAGCGCGATGGACACGGTCACCAGCAGCGGCTTGATGATTTTCGCGCCCTGCTTCATCGCGAAACGCGAACCCAATTGCGCGCCGATGAACTGCCCGGCGCCCATCGCCAGGCCGACCTTCCACAGCACCGCGCCGGTGGCGAGGAACACCGCGAAGCCGCCGACGTTGGAGCCGAAGTTGAGGAACTTGGTGTGCGCGGTGGCCTTGAGGATGCCGTAGCCGGCCAGGCTGACGAAGCCCAGCATCAGGAACGAGCCGGTGCCCGGGCCGAACACGCCGTCATAGAAACCCACCACCGGAACGAAGCCGAAACCGAATGCGGTCACGCCCATGCGGCGATGCTTGTCCACGTCGCCGATGTTGGGCTTGAGGCCGAAATACACCGCGATGGCGATCAGCAGGAACGGCAGCGCCATCTTCAGCCAGTCCCCCGGCACCACCGTCGCCAGCAACGCGCCGCCCACCGCGCCCAACGCCGCCATCAGCGCCATCGGCCATTGCATGCGCAGGTCCACGTGGCCATGGCGCGCGTAGCTCCAGCTGGCCGACGCGGATCCGAACAGCGATTGCAGCTTGTTGGTGCCCAGCGTCTGCAACGGCGGAATGCCGGCCAGCAGCATCGCCGGTATGGTGATCATGCCGCCACCACCGGCGATGGAATCGATGAATCCGGCCAGCAGGCCGGCAAGGAACAGCAGCAGCAGGACCTGCAGGGCGATCTCGGGCATGGGTGTTTCTGGGGGAAGGGACGGCGGCGGCTCCTCCGGCCGCTCGGACCTTGTGGGACGCGTGTGACAATGATAATCGCGATGCGCACTGCGCGACGGGAAACGGCTAGCATCGGACCGTCCCCGATACGGAGTTCGATGATGCGCGTCGCCCTGCCCATCCTTCCGCTGCTGTCCGCATTCCTGCTGTGCCCCGCCCAGGCGTGGGCTTCCGACACCGCGCAACGTCCCGAGGTGGCCGCGGCCGCGCGCGATTTGCAGGACAAGGTGCTCGCCTGGCGACGCGACTTCCACCAGCATCCGGAACTGTCCAACCGCGAGGAACGCACCGCCGCGCAGGTGGCCGCGCACCTGCGCAAGCTGGGCCTGCAACCGAAGACCGGCGTCGCGTTCCATGGCGTCACCGCGGTGATCAAGGGCGGCAAGCCGGGCCCGCGCGTGGCGCTGCGGGCGGACATGGACGCGTTGCCGGTGACCGAACAGACCGGCCTGCCGTTCGCCTCCAAGGCCACATCGACCTACCGCGGCGAGACCGTGGGCGTGATGCACGCCTGCGGCCACGACGCGCACACCAGCATCCTGATGGGCGTGGCCGAGGCCTTGGTGGCGATGCGCAAGGATCTGCCGGGCGAGGTGCTGCTGGTGTTCCAGCCGGCCGAGGAAGGCCCGCCCAGCGGCGAGGAAGGCGGTGCCTCGCTGATGCTCAAGCAGGGCCTGTTCGATGGCTTCAAGCCGGACGCGGTGTTCGGCCTGCACGTGTTCGCCAATATCCCGGTGGGACGCATCGCGGTGCGCCAGGGTCCGATGATGGCGGCCTCGGATCGCTTCAGCATCCGCATGATCGGCCGCCAGACCCATGGCTCGCGGCCGTGGGGCGGTGTCGATCCGATCGTGGCGATGGCGGATCTGATCGGCAGCGCGCAGACGATCGTCAGCCGCCGCACCGACATCTCGCGGTTGCCGGCGGTGGTGACCTTCGGCGCGATCAAGGGCGGCATCCGCTACAACATCATTCCCGACGACGTCGAGGTGCTGGGCACCATCCGCACCTTCGACGAGGGCATGCGGCAGAAGATCTTCGCCGACCTGACCAACGTGTCCGAGCATGTCGGCGCCGCGCACGGCGCACGCGCGGAAGTGAACATCGAAAGCCACGACGGCAATCCCGCGACCATCAACGATCCCGCCCTGACCGCGCGCATGCTGCCGAGCCTGCGCGCGGTGGCCGGCGTGGACAACGTGTTCGAGCCGCCGCTGCAGATGGGTTCGGAGGACTTCTCGCTGTACGGGCAGAAGGCGCCAGCGATGTTCTTCTTCGTCGGCGCGACCGGCAAGGACGTGGATCCGGCCACCGCGCCGAGCAACCATTCGCCGAAGTTCCTGCTCGACGAAGGCGCGCTGGACGTGGGTTTCCGCGCGCTGCTGCAGGTCACCCTGGATTATCTGAACGGTGCGCCGGCACCCGCCCCGGCCACTGCCGGCTAGGCCTGCCTTTCCCGGCGGGGTTCAGTCCCCGTCGGCTCCGTCCACGGCCGCCGTGACCGTCACCCGGTAGCGCGCCTCGCGCGCCGGCGGCACCTCCTTTTCCCACGAACGCCGATAGACCAGCCGCAGCTGCGCGGTGCCCGCGCGTTCGGCGACGAAGCGCCAGCGCGACACGCCGCCGGCGCCGGGCATCGGCGGCGACGCGGGCGCGGCCTCGGCAACGGGAGGCGGGTCGACCCGGCGCAATACCGGCGCGCCGGTCTCGATGAGTTCCCAGCCATAGCCGGTGCTGGCGTTGGCCGGCAAGGCGAGGTCGAGGAAGCCGCCCACCGCCAGTTCCCGCGCCTCGGTGCTGGTCTCGCCGGCCGGCATGGCCGGTGTGGCCCCCGCGGAAGGCGACGGAGAAGTCGCCGGTGGCTGTGCGCAGGCGGCCAGCAGGCCGGCCAACGTGGAGACGACGATGCCGCGACGCGCTCCGTTGCTTTCCATGGCGTTCTCCAGGACAGCCTGGCGTACAGGCGGACGGGACTAAACTAACACCATGAGCAAGCCTGAAGATTCCCTGCTGGGGCGCGAGGTCGCCTATCCGGATCACTACGATCCCAGCCTGCTGTTCCCGATTCCACGCCGCCAGGCGCGCGCCGAGATTGGCATCGCCGAAGATGCATTGCCCTTCTCCGGACACGACCGCTGGCACGCCTACGAGCTGAGCTGGCTGGACGCGCGCGGCAAGCCGCGGGTCGCCACCGCGACCTTCACCGTGCCGTGCGATTCGCCGAACCTGATCGAATCCAAGTCGCTCAAGCTGTTCCTCAATTCGCTCAACGCCACCCGCTTCAACAGCGATGCCGCGGTGCTCGAATGCATCCGCACGGATCTGTCGGCGCGCGCCGGCGCCGACGTGACGGTGGCGTTCGGGTTGCCGCCGATGATCGAAACGATCGAGGGCGAGTCGCTGGACGACCTGGACGTGGAGATTGATCACTACGGTCCGCCGCGTCCGGAGGGACTGCTGATCGACGGCACCGTGCTGGTGGAGGAAACCCTGGTGTCGGCGCTGCTCAAGTCCAACTGCCCGGTCACCGGCCAGCCCGACTGGGCCACCGTGGTCATCCGCTACGCGGGGCCGCGCATCGATCGCGCCGAGCTGCTGCGCTATCTGGTCGGCTTCCGTGATCACGCCGAGTTCCACGAGCAATGCGTCGAACGCATTCATTGCGATTTGATGACGCATTGCTCGCCGCAATGGCTGTCGGTGGAAGCGCGCTATACCCGCCGCGGGGGCCTGGATATCAATCCCTGGCGCGCCACCCCCGGCGTAACCGCGCTTCCGGCGCAACGTGAACCGCGTCAATAGCCGCTGGCTGAAGGCCACGCCGGTCTTCACGCCAATGCCATGATTTCTTAACAGGGCGCATGCAAGGCTAGCTCGTCCCAACATCCTGCACGGAAGGACGGTTGTGTATGAGCAACGAGAAGAAAGCGGATTTTTCGGGCGTCACCGCGAAGGTGGATTCCACCGAGCAACTCGTGGAGAAGGCTGACTTCTCCGGTGTCACCGCACGCGTGGACAGCACCGAGGAACTGGTCGGCGAACAGAGCTACACGATCGAGAAGGGCGACACGCTCTCCAAGATCGCCAAGGAACACTACGGCAATGCCAACGCCTGGAAGCATATCTTCGAGGCCAATCGCGACGTCATCGAGGATCCGGATCGGATCTTCCCGGGCCAGGTGATCAAGCTGCCTCCCAAGGACAGCATCGCCTGACCGCGCGCTCACCCTACCGACCATTCAACGGCTGACACAAGGACTGACACCATGAAGCAGAACCGCATTTCCTATGCCCTGATGATCGCGCTGGCCGGCACCGTGGCCTTGGCCGCCTGCAAGAAGAAGGAAGAACCGGTAGCCCCGCCGCCGGCCGCGACCGAACCGGCTCCGGCACCCGCGCCCGCTCCGGCCGAACCCGCTCCCGCTCCGGTGAGCGCCACCAGCGTGACCGTGGGCAACACCGCAGCCGCCGACAAGTCGGTGGCCGCCGTTTCCACCTTCACCCCGAAGGACAAGATCATCGTTTCGGTGAAGACCGATGCGAACACGCCGGCCAATGCCAATATCGATGCCAAGTTGACCTACCAGGACGGGCAGGTTGCCGGCCAGAAGACTCAAGCCATCAAGGCCGAGGATGCTGGCACCACGAACATCGAATTCACCAATGCCAATCCCTGGCCCGCCGGCAAGTACAAGGTCGACGTGACCTTGGACGGGCAGGCCGTCGGCATGACCCAGGAAATCGAAGTCAAGTAATCCCACCCTCTCTCCCACCCTGGTGGGCAAGCTCGGGCGCGATGCGAATCGCGCCCGCTTTTTTTTGCGGCCTCCCACCATGCCGCGGGCCATACGCCGGGCCATGGTGATCCGGGTTTTGCCCATGACTGCATAAACCGCGACAATGGGGGTCCGCTTCACCCGTCGTACCCCACACCTTTGCTGGACCCTTTTTGTTCACCCCCGCGCGCGGTCCGCCGCGTGCCATCTCAACCGGGAGCAGTTCCATGGCAGAACCTGTCCTCACCCCGCCCCCCGGCGGTGAGAAGATCACCATCTCCGGCGGCAAGCTCAATGTCCCCAACCATCCGATCATTCCCTTCATCGAGGGTGACGGCACCGGTCCGGACATCTGGCGCGCCAGCGTCCGCGTGCTCGACGCGGCGGTGGAAAAAGCCTACGGCGGCGCCAAGAAGATCCATTGGCTGGAAGTGTTCGCCGGCGAGAAATCTAACAACCAGTTCGGCACCTGGCTGCCGGATTCGACCGTGCAGGCCTGCCGCGACTACCTGGTCTCGATCAAGGGCCCGCTGACCACGCCGGTCGGCGGCGGCATCCGCTCGCTCAACGTGGCGCTGCGCCAGATGCTGGACCTGTACGTCTGCCTGCGCCCGGTGCGCTGGTTCGAGGGCGTGCCCTCGCCGGTCAAGAAGCCGGGCGACGTCGACATGGTGATCTTCCGCGAGAACACCGAGGACATCTACGCCGGCATCGAATGGGCCGGCGGCAGCGCCGAGTCGCAGAAGGTGCTGGACTTCCTGGCCAAGGAATTCCCGCAGGCGTTCGGCAAGATCCGCTTCGGCACCCAGGAAAAGGCCAACGAGTGGCAGCAGGCGCTGGAAGGCATCGGCGCCCCGCACCGCGAGGTGGGCGTGGACGTCGGCCTGGGCATCAAGCCGGTCAGCCGCCTGGGCACCGAGCGCCTGGTCCACAGCGCCATCCAGTACGCCATCGACAACGGCCGCAAGTCGGTCACGCTGGTGCACAAGGGCAACATCATGAAGTTCACCGAAGGTGGCTTCCGTGACTGGGGCTACCAGGTGGCGCGCGACTACTTCGGCGCGGTGGAGCTGGACGGCGGTCCGTGGCACGTGATTCCGGAAGGCAAGCCGGGCGCGGGCATCGTCATCAAGGACGCCATCGCCGACGCGTTCCTGCAGCAGATCCTGCTGCGTCCGCGCGAGTACGACGTGTCCGCCACGCTCAACCTCAACGGTGACTACCTGTCCGACGCGCTGGCCGCGCAGGTCGGCGGCATCGGCATCGCGCCGGGCGCCAACATCAACTACGTGACCGGCCACGCGGTGTTCGAGGCGACCCACGGCACCGCGCCCAAGTACGCCGATCTGGACAAGGTGAACCCGGGTTCGGTGATCCTGTCCGGCGAGATGATGCTGCGCTACATGGGCTGGACCGAAGCCGCCGACAAGATCATCGACGGCGTCAACAAGGCCATCGCCAGCAAGCGCGTGACCTACGACTTCGCCCGCCTGATGGACGGCGCCACCGAAGTGAAGTGCAGCGAGTTCGCCGACGAGATCATCAAGCACCTGTGAGGGTGGTGATCCGCGGTTGATGTCGCAGACGCCCGGCCTCGCGCCGGGCGTCTTCTTTTTGGGGGGCGATTCCCGCAACTCCGCGCCAAAGGCAAATCCCCCTCGGTCCCCCTTTTTCAAAGGGGGAGGCAAAGCCGGTTTCCGAGCGTCGGGGTTGCTCGTATGCCCCTTTGAAAAAGGGGGCGGGCGCCGAAGGCGACGGGGGATTGGCTCTTCGCGCCAAAAGCAAATCCCCCTCGGTCCCCCTTTTTCAAAGGGGGAGGCAAAGCCGGTTTCCGAGCGTCGGGGTTGCTCGTATGCCCCCTTTGAAAAAGGGGGCGGGCGCCGAAGGCGACGGGGGATTGGCTCTTCGCGCCAAAGGCAAATCTGCCCTGGTTCCCCTTTGGCTTTCAACAGCCGACTGGCTGATCAAAGGGGAGGTGGAAAAGTGCGCTCCCGAGCCGGTGCCGCGGGCTCACCGGAACAACGACAGCGCGGTCATCTCGCGTCGCCGACGGGCGTGCAGTACCCGCAGGGCACGCTCGTGGCGTCCGGGCGGGACCGGCCGCCGCGCCGGGCGCTGCTCGCCGTCGCCCGTGCGGAGCGCTTCGGTACTGGCGATGTGACCATCTAGGAACAGCATGCCCTGGCTGACGGCGCCCAGTTCACGCCACCACGAATGTTTCGTTTCGGTACGCATGGGATTCTCCTGCCGCCGGGACGTCCGGCTTGAACAGGAACCAAGTTAGGCTCATCCTGATTGCAGAAAAAGCGAAACCTCCGCAAGCCAGCCTTGAGCCGGGTTCAACATGGACCAATCCGCATGAGCCGTTTGCCGCTGGACCAGATCGACGCCTTCGTCACCGCCGCGCGGTTGAAGAACCTGACCCGCGCGGCCGAGGCCATGCACCTGACGGTGAGCGCGCTCAGCCATCGGATGCGATTGCTGGAGGAACGGGTAGGCCACAAGCTGCTGGCGCGTGGACCGCGCGGGGTCGAACTGACTCCGGAGGGCCAGCGCCTGTTCGACGCGGTGGCCACGCCGCTGGATGCGATCGGCCACGCGCTGCAACGGATGTCGGCGCGCAACGACCACGTCATCACCCTGAGCCTGATCCCGTCGATGGCCACCGCCTGGCTGGTGCCGCGCCTGCCCGATTTCCTGGCCGCCAATCCGGAGCTCGGCCTGAACCTGCAGTCGAGCACCCACGTGGTGGATTTCGATCGCGAACCGGTCGACGTGGCGCTGCGGCTGGGCGGCGGGCGCTGGCCCGGCGTCCGCTCGGAACTGCTGTTCCACGAATGGATCCAACCGGTCGCCAGCCCGGCCTTCCTCAAGCGCCACGGCAAGCCCGCGCTCACGCGCATCGGCAGCCTGCCGCTGCTGGGCGATCCCTCCGATCGCTGGAAGGAATGGTTCGCCGAGTTCGGCGGCGAGGTGCCGCGCCGGTTCGTGGCCCAGTTCGACGACACCGAGACCCTGCACCAGGCCGCCGCGCAGGGCATGGGGGTGGCGTTGGCGCGGCTCACCCTCGCCGAACCGCTGATCAAGGCGGGCCGGCTGGTACCGCTGACCGGCAAATGCCTGCAGGCCGATTTCGCCCACTACCTGGTCTATCCGGAGCGCAGCCTGGCGCATCCGGATTTCCAGACCGTGCGCAAATGGGTGCTGGACCAGGCGCGGGTGGACGCATGATCCAGCCGACCGTCATCGCCACGCTCATCCACGATGCGTTCGCCGACTATCACGCGCGCTTCGCCGAGATCACCCAGCGCGCGCGGCATCGGTTCGAGACCATGGACTGGGCCGGCGCGCGCGCCGATGCGGTCGAGCGCATCGAGCTGTACGACGAATGCATCGCCGAATGCGCGCTGCGCCTGCAGGCGGCGCTGCTGGATCACGCGCATGACCGTACCCTGTGGTCGGCGGTGCGCGACGGCTACGACCGGCTGATCGCGGATCTGATCGACCGCGAGCTGTACAAGACCTTCTACAACACCCTGACCCGGCGCTTCTTCAAGACCCGCGGCGTGGATCCGTCGATCGAGTTCATCGCGATGGACGTCGAACCGACCGACGCCATCACCCATCCGGTCGCGCGGCACAGCTACGCGGTGTCCGAGCAGCGCCCCACCGACACCTTCGTGCGGGTGCTGGGCGATTATCGCTTCGATATTCCCTACGCACACCGCACCCGCTGCGCGGCCTCGATTGCCATCCGCCTGCAGGACGATCTGGCGCACTGGGGCGAGAACCCGGTGCGCGGGATCGAACTGCTGGACACGGTGTTCTACCGCGAGCGCCGCGCCTACCTGATCGGCCGGGTGTTCGGCGAGCACCGCTTCTCGCCCTGCGTGATCGCGCTGGTCAACGACGGCGGCAAGCTGAAGGCCGAGGCGGTGCTGACCCGGCGTGGCGACGTCGCGCACCTGTTCGGCACCTCGCGCAGCTATTTCCACGCGGACCTGTCCACCGTCGGCGACGCGGTGGTGTTCCTGCGCTCGCTGCTGCCGGGCAAGCCGATCGACGAGATCTACACGGTGCTGGGCCGGGCCAAGCAGGGCAAGACCGAACGCTTCCGCACCTTCTTCCATCACTTCGACACCCAGGCCGGCGAGCAGCTGGTGCAGGCCGAGGGCACCCCGGGCATGGTGATGGCGGTGTTCACCCTGCCCAGCTATCCGCTGGTGTTCAAGATCATCCGCGACCGTTTCGCCTATCCCAAGGAAGTCAGCCGCAAGGACGTGGAGGACCGCTACAACCTGGTGTTCCACCTGGATCGCGTCGGTCGCCTGCTGGACACCCAGCCCTACCGTTTCCTGCGCTTCCCGCGCGCGCGTTTCGCGCCTGCCCTGCTGGAGGAACTGCGGTCCACCTGCGGTCACGGCATCACCGAGGACGGCGACGACCTGATCATCCACCTGTGCTACGTGCAACGGCGGTTGCGCCCGCTCAACCTGTACCTGCGCGAGCAGAAGCCCGAGGCCGCGCTCGCCGCCGCCATCGACTACGGCCAGGCGATCAAGGACATGGCGCGCAACAACATCTTCCCCGGCGACATGCTGCTGAAGAATTTCGGCGTGTCGCGGCACGGCCGCGCGGTGTTCTACGACTACGACGAGCTGTGCCTGGTCACCGACTGCCACTTCCGCGACTGGCCGCAACCCACCTGTTATGAGGAGGAAATGGCCGACGGGCCGTGGTTCTACGTTGGTCCTGGCGACGTGTTTCCGGAACGCTTCCCGCAGTTCCTCGGCCTGCCCGCGCCGCAGGCGAGCGCATTGCGCGCGGCGCATGGCGATCTGTTCGGCGCCGGCTGGTGGCGCGATCTGCAGGCGCGGCTGGCCGCCGGCGACTATCCGGACACGCCGCCGTATCCGGACGCGTTGAAACTGGCCTGAGCTTCGTCTGAGCCGCTACGCGCGGGCTTCCACGATCGCGTCCATTTCCCTGCGGCGGTGCGGCTCGACATTCGGACACGTCCTATGGGAGATCCCGCCCGGGCCGCCTAACGTCTCCGGTTCCTTCACCGGTAACGGCATCGTGCGACTCATTCCCCGAATCCTGCTTTCCATTCTGATGGTCGCCGCATGGCCGCTTGCGGCCAAGGACGCGGTACCGCCATCGCCAGCGGAAACCTTCCAGCTCTATATCCGCACCTTCCTCCGTTTCGACACGGAAGCCGCCAGAACGCTCCAGGACGCAATCGAACCCCGGTATGGCGCCGGTATCGTCCCCAAACCGGAAGACGTCGCCGCGATGGCGGCACTGGTTCGCTCCGGCGGCGTACCCGGATTCCCGACTCAGGCCGAGGTCGCGGGAAGCGGCGAGGATCCGGTGGAAAAGAAGATCATGCAGTCCATGCAGCTGATATCCGCCCCTCTGTACGATACTTTCACCAGCGTGGCCTGCACGGTCGGGGACGTCACCATCACCAGTCCCGGCGAGCCTGCCGAGGGAAAGGTCGCGACCTTCGCCTACACCTGTCTTGTTCCGGATGTCTCCCGCACGCACGAAGCTTTCCAGGCCGCCATGAACGAGCCCTCGCCGGAGCGGATGGAGGCCTTCGCCAATACGTACATCGCCGCACTGAAGGGTCCTCGCAACAGCCGGGTCGAGGGCACCTTCACGCTATCCGCCGCGACCGCCGATGGTCCCTGGTACGACCCTGACCGCGATTTCATCAGCGTCCTGTACGCGCTGCAGATGGCGATGGTGCCGTTCGCGGATCTGCACGAGGAAACCGAGGTCGCGAAGGTTCCACCGCTCACCGGCGTCCCGAACTGCGACGTGCTGATCGCGCGGCATCGCGCCTGCATGACCCGGCGCGCCCCCGACGCGCTGCCGGTGGTGGAGGAGATGGCGGACGAACTCGAACAGATGTCGGCATTCCGCGATGCCCGGGACATGACCCGCCATTGCAAGACGCTTCATCTGCTACTCCAAACCCAGTGGGGACCGGAGTGCTTCGCCACTCCCTGACCCCTTGTTACGGTATCGACACGGGGAGGCGGGGCTTCCCGAAGCGACAATTGTCCCCGCCAGTTCCGAAGATCGCCAGCGACCTGATCATGGCCCGCTGACGGCCAGCGCGTTACCTTTGTCGCGCCTCCCGTCTTTCCGGTCCGCGATGAGCACCTACCGCCTGCAATCCATCTTCCGGCCCACCTCGGTGGCGGTGGTCGGCAGCCGGTCGCGGCCGCGTTCGGTCGGACGCGCGGTGATCAACAACCTGCTGGAAGCCGGTTTCGGCGGACCGATCGGCCTGGTCAACCTGCATCCGGCCACCATCGACGGCGTGACCACCGCCCGGCGCCTGCGGGACCTGCCGTGGAAGCCGGATCTGGTGGTGATCGCCACCCCGCCGGCCACGGTGCCGGGCATCGCCCGCGAGGCGGCCGAGTGCGGCGCCGGCGCGGTCGCGGTGCTGACCGCGGCGATGGGTTCGGGTCCGGACTCACCGGCGGCGCAACTGGATGCCATCGCGCGCGAGAAGGGCCTGCGCGTGCTGGGGCCGAACTGCCTGGGCGTGATCGCCCCACACGTGCGCCTCAATGCCAGCCTCGCCGGCCACCTGCCGAGCGCGGGCGATCTGGCGCTGATTTCGCAATCGGGCGCGATTTCCGGCGGACTGGTGGAATGGAGCGTCGGCCGCTCGGTCGGATTCTCCGCGGTGGTGTCGCTGGGTGACGCGCTGGACGTGGATTTCGCCGACCTGCTCGACTACTTCGCCACCGATCACCGCACCCGCGCCATCCTGCTCTACGTCGAGGCGATCAAGGACGCGCGCAAGTTCATGTCGGCCGCGCGCGCGGCGGCGCGCACCAAGCCGGTGGTGGTGGTGAAATCGGGCCTGCCCTCCGCCGCGGGCGGCCGCGCGGCCGCCGACAGCACCCACGTGCAGCACCTGGCGCATCCGCGCGCGGTGTATGACGCCGCGTTCCGACGCGCCGGCCTGTTGCAGGTGCGTTCGCTGGACGAACTGTTTTCCGCCGCCGAAACCCTGGGACGCCTGCGCGCGTTTCCGGGCCGACGGTTGGCGATCCTGACCAACGGCGGCGGCGTGGGCGCGCTGTCGGTGGACCGCCTGCACGAACTGGGCGGCACCCTGGCCGCGCTGTCCGACGGCACCCGCGACCGCCTGGACGCGATGCTGCCGGCGGGCTGGTCGCGCAGCAATCCGGTGGATCTGCTGACCGACATCGACGCCGAACGCTACGCCGCCACCATCGCCGCACTGCTGGACGATCCGGAGAACGACGCCCTGCTGGCGGTCAACGTACCCACCGTGTTGTCCTCGGCGGTGGAGACCGCCGAAGCGATGACCCGCCTGCTGCGGGCGCGCCCCGCGCACGGCCCGCACAAGCCGGTGTTCGCGGTCTGGCTGGGCCACGATCCGGCCGCTGCCGAAGTGCTCGATGCCGCGCGCATTCCCAACTACCCGACCGAGTCCGACGCGGTCGGCGGCTTCATGCACCTGGTCCGCTACCGCGAAGCGCAGGCGGCGCTGATGGAGACGCCGCCCAGCCTGCCCGAGGATTTCGTGGTCGACACCGATGCGGCGCGCGCGCTGGTGGAGCAGGCATTGAGGGATGGCCAGCACTGGCTGGATCCGCTGGCGACCGCGCACGTGCTGGCGGCCTACGGCATTCCGGTCGCGCCGTTGCAGCGCGCGCGCGATCCGGACGACGCGGCGCGGGTGGCCGAGCCGCTGCTCGCGCAGGGCCTGGCGGTGGCGGTGAAGATTCTTTCGCCGGACATCCCGCACAAATCCGATGTCGACGGCGTGCGCCTGAACCTGGTCAGCGCCGACGCGGTGCGCGAGGCGGCCGCCGGCATCCTCCAGCGCGCGCGCGCGGCGCGCCCGGACGCGCGCATCGGCGGCGTGCTGGTGCAGCCGACCCTGTTGCGGCCGAAGGCACGCGAGCTGATCGCCGGCATCGCCGACGACGAGGTGTTCGGCCCGGTGATCGTGTTCGGGCGCGGCGGCACCGCGGTGGACGTGATCGACGACAAGGCGCTGGCGCTGCCGCCGCTGGATCTGCGCCTGGCGCATGAACTGATCGGCCGCACCCGGGTCTCGCGGGTGCTCAAGGCGTATCGCGACGTGCCGGCCGCCGACGAGCGCGCGATCGCGCTGGTGCTGGTCAAGCTGGCCCAGCTGGCCGCCGACATCCCGGAAATCCGCCAGCTGGACATCAATCCGCTGCTGGCCGATCGCGACGGCGTGATCGCGGTGGACGCGCGCATCGCGGTGGCGCCGGGCCGCAAGCTGCACAAGGGCCGCGGCCACCCGCGCTTCGCGATCTTCCCCTATCCGAAGGAATGGGAGCGCACGATCACCCTGGCCGACGGCAGCGACGCCTTCGTGCGGCCGGTGCGGCCGGAGGACGACGCGATGTTCCGCGAGTTCTTCACCCATGTCACCGACGAGGACCTGCGCCTGCGCTTCTTCCAGTCGGTGCGCCATTTCAGCCACGAGTTCATCGCCCGCCTGACCCAGATCGACTACGCGCGCTCGATGGCGCTGGTGGCGCTGGATCCGGCCAGCGGACAGATGCTGGGCGCGGTGCGCCTGCACGCCGACGCCAATTACGAACGTGGCGAGTACGGCATCCTGGTGCGCTCGGATCTCAAGGGCCACGGCATCGGCTGGCGGCTGATGCGGATCATGATCGAATACGCGCGCTGGCTGGGGCTGGCGGTGGTGGAAGGCCAGGTGCTGCGCGACAACCGCACCATGCTGGCGATGTGCGAGCAGCTGGGCTTCCGCATCCGCGCCGATCCCGACGAGCCGACCCTGATGGACGTGGAACTGCCCATCGACGGACGCACCGAGGACGGCGCCGGCTAGAGCCGGCAGACCTGGCGCAGGCGCACCTCGCCCGGATCCACGCCATGCTGGTCGGCGGCCGCCTGGCGCAGCCGCCGGATCAACCCCGCGGGATCGCGGTTGGCGGCGTCGGCGGCGCAGCCCAGGGTGATCTGGCCCCAGGCGACCGCTTCGCCCATCGCGTAGACCTCGTAGTCGGCGAAGTAGCCGCTTTCGGGCGCCAGCCGCTCAGGTACCGACATGGCGTTCGGACTCGCATTCGGCGCAGCCCAGATGCTCCAGCGCCATTTCCAGCGCCAGCGTATAGCTCTGCGCGCGGTAGCCCTGGGCGACCGCGAGGCAGGCCGGCGAGGGTGGCAAGCGCGGTTCGGGCGCGTCGCAGGCGTCGTCGTGCACTTCGATGTAGGGAATCCCGGTGTGGTCCACCGCCTCATGCAGGCGCGCGCTGCCGGCGGCGCTGCCGGGATCCAGCAGCAACAGCTCGGTGTGCGCCCGTCGCGCGCTGTCCAGTGCATGCAGGTACTCAGCTTCGTTGGCGCACACGCGCACCGCCAGGGTCTTGCCGGCGACGGCCGCGCGCTCGGCCAGTCCGCGCAGGATCTGCGGCGGCAACGGGGGCGGAGGTTCGCTGTGATGGGCGCGGCGCTCCGGGCCGCGGATGAGCAGTAACGACATGGGAGAACTCCGTCGGGAGGGAGGAATGGAAAGTGGTCAGACGCCGCTCGCCGGCATGGCCAGCCGGCGCAGGGCGATGGACAGCGCCAGCGTGTGGCCGGCGTGACGGTCGCGGTTGAACACGACCGTCGCCAGCGGCGCGTGCCGGAGATCCAGATAGGTCTCCAGCACCTGCGCGCTGTCGTCGTGCACCTCGATGTAGGGCATCGACAGCTGATCCAGGGTCTCGCGCAGCGCCGGCAGGCCGGGGTCGTTGGCGGCGATGTCACCGGAATCCAGCAACAGCATGCGCGCGTCCAGGCTGGTGCCGGCACGCAGTCCGGTCAGCAGCGCGTCCACGCTGGGGCAATGGCAATGGAACACGGTGTGGCCGCGGGCGCGTGCCTGGGATTGCAGGCCGCGCACGGCCCGCGGCGCCAGCATCGGCGCGTGGCCAGCCGATGATGCGTGCGGGCCTTCGATGATCAGCAGGTTCATGCCTGGCTTCCGGACGCGCTTGCGCGCAGTCCGGTCAGCCTAGGCGGCGGTGGCGTAAACGGGCCATTCCGGACACGGGCGTCCTGCGTAAATTCCACATAAGCGCGCCGACGCCGATGGCATGGATTCAGCCATGCCGCAGCGCGACCGCATGGTAGGCTCGCGGCACTTTTCCCCCGGAGGACACCCGATGAAGTCGCATTCGATTTGCCTCGCCGTGCTGCTGGCCCTGGGCGCACCCGTGATCGCGCAGGCGCAGGATGCCGCGGCAACCGCCGCCGACGCCGCTTCCGGCATCGACACGATGCTCAAGGGCAACTGGCGCGCGCCAGCCAACGTGGCCCGCGACGATGCCCGCCATCCGCTGGAAACCCTGACGTTCTTCGGGCTGAAACCGGATCAGACCGTGGTCGAGATCACGCCCGGTGGCGGCTGGTACTCCGAGATCCTGGCGCCGTACCTGCGCGAACGCGGCCAGTACGTGGCGGCGGTGGTGGATCCGATGGCGGTGGCCGAAGGCCGCGGGCGCGATTACCAGCAGCGCAGCAAGGACGGACTGGAAAAGAAGCTCGCCGCCTCCCCCGCCCAGTACGACAAGGTCCGGGTGACGGCCTATTCGCCGTCGGCGCCGGTGTTCGGCGCGCCGGGCTCGGCGGATCTGGTGCTGACCTTCCGCAACGTCCACAACTGGCGCTCGGCGGGCCAGGCCGAAGGCATGTTCAAGGGCTTCTTCGACGTGCTCAAGTCCGGCGGCGTGCTGGGCGTGGTCGAGCATCGCGCCAAGCGCGACGTGCCGGCGGACGACAACAGCGGCTATGTCGGCGAGGCGCAGGTGATCGCGCTGGCCGAGGCGGCGGGTTTCCGCCTGGACGGCAAGAGCGAGGTCAATGCCAACCCGCGCGACACCAAGGACCATCCCAATGGCGTGTGGACGCTGCCGCCGACCAACAACCACGATGCCAAGGATGCGGCGAAGTACCAGGCCATCGGCGAAAGCGACCGGATGACGCTGCGCTTCGTGAAGCCCTGATTCAAGCGGTTGTTCCGTGCTGATCGCGTTCAATAAACCCTTCAACGTGCTGTGCCAGTTCACCGACCGCAGCGTTCCGCCCCGGCGGACGCTGGCGGAATTCGGCCTGCCGCCGCGGGTATACGCGGCCGGCCGCCTGGACCACGACAGCGAAGGGCTGCTGCTGCTGACCGACGACGGCGGACTCGCGCATCGCCTAACCGATCCCCGCCACAAGCAGGCCAAGACCTACCGGGTGCAGGTGGAAGGCGCGCCGGACGAGGCGCAGCTGGACGCGTTGCGGCGCGGGGTGGTGTTGAGCGATGGACCGACCCGGCCGGCGGAGGTGCGCCGGCTGGATCCGCCGCCGGCGCTGTGGCCGCGCGATCCGCCGGTGCGCTTCCGCAAGACCGTACCGGACGCCTGGCTGGAAGTGCGCATCACCGAAGGCCGCAACCGGCAGGTGCGGCGGATGACCGCCGCCGTCGGCTTGCCGACCCTGCGACTGGTGCGCGTGGCGATGGGTGAAGTCTCCCTGGGCGACCTCGCTCCCGGCCAATGGCGGGAAATCCGCACGTAGAGCCGAGCTTGCCCGGCTTGGTGGTCATCGGGAAGGAAACATCGCGCGCAGCGGAGCAAGCTCCGCTCTACGATGCCGTGTAGAGCCGAGCTTGCTCGGCTTGGGGATCATCGGGAAGGAAACACCGCGCGCAGCGGAGCAAGCTCCGCTCTACGATGCCGTGTAGAGCCGAGCTTGCTCGGCTTGGGGATCATCGGGAAGGAAACATCGCGCGCAGCGGAGCAAGCTCCGCTCTACAGCTTTGTGTAGAGCCGGGCTTGCCCGGCTTGGGTCATCGGGACGGAAATGCCATGTGAAGCGGAGCAAGCTCCGCTCTACGTCAGGGGTTGGGCGAGGTGGAGCGGGAGGCGGCGGCGCGGCGGCCGGCGCGGCCGGTGCCGTTGACCTTGCGCGCTTCGATGCGACGCGACTTGCCTTCGATCGGCGCGTCGGCGGCGTCGCGCTTGCGCTTGCGGTAGGCCGCATAGGCCAGCAGGCCAATGCCGGCGGCCGCGGCGACGGCCACCACCGGGTTGCGGCGGATGAACTTGCCCGCGGTCTTGGCGCCAGTCTTCGCCGCGCCCAGCACCACGCCGGTCTGCAGCAGCTTGTCGGCGTTTTTCGGCATCGCCTGCTTGAGGTTGCTGCCGGCCTGGCTGACCAGCTCCAATGCGCGGTCGGTAATGATGGTGAGCTTGCTCATCGTCGTTGTCCTGTGGGAGATGACGGGTCCAGTGTCCATCGGGGGATGTTCACGGCCCGTTAGCGGACCACGCCCGCGCCTTCCGTTGGCTGAACGGCTGCGGCCCCGTTCTTGTGGCCCTGTGGGAGCGACGTCAGTCGCGAAGGGGCTTTCCCGCAGGCGTCCATCGCGACTGACGTCGCTCCCACAAGGGAAGAAACCCGATCTCAGGTCCCGCGCGGCTTGGCGCGGTGGGTGGCTTGGGCAGTCCAGGGGTCGTCGGGCCAGGGGTGCTTGGGGTACCGGCCCTTCATTTCCTTCTTCACTTCCGGGTAGGTGCGTTCCCAGAAGCCGCGCAGGTCCTGGGTCACCTGCAAGGGGCGGCCGCCCGGCGAAAGCAGGTGCAGGGTCAGCGGGACGCGACCGTCGGCGATGCGCGGCGTTTCGGCCAGGCCGAACAGTTCCTGCAGCTTCACCGCCAGCACCGGGGGTTGCCCGTGCGCGTATTCGATGCGCCGTTCCATGCCCGACGGCACGATGATGCGGGTCGGGGCGAGCGCATCGACACGCTGGCGCAGCGACCAGTCCAGCGGCGACTTGAGCGCCTCGGCCAGTTCGGACTCGCCGAGCGCATCCAGCCGGCTCTTGCCGGCGAAGGCGGGCCGCAGCCAGCGATCCAGATCCGCCAGCAGGGCCTCGTCGGACAAATCCGGCAGGCCAAGCTCGGGCATCCATTCGCGCAGGCAGCGCACGCGTTCGCGCCATTGGCCCAGTGATTCGGTCCATGGCAAGGCATCGATGCCCAGTTCGCGCACCGCGTCGGTGAGCGCTTGCGCCGCCAATGCGGGATCGACACGGCCGGTTGAACGCGCTTCCAGCACGATGCGATCGAAGCGGGCTTCGCGCTGCGCGCTCAGCGCGCGCTTGCCGGCATCCCAGCGCACCGCGTCCTCGGTGACGAAGCGATCCGGAAACTCCGCGCGCAGAAAGCCTTCGTCAACCGGCGCACCGCGCTGGATCAACGCGTCCTTGGCTTCGTAGCGCAGTTCGCTGGCGACAATCCAGGGTTCGCCGAACAGCGCGCTGTCGTCGAACAGACGCGCCATGCGTCCGTTCGCCAGCGCATAGCGGCGCGGGTCCTGCGGATGCTGGTAGCCGATGCGATCGGGATAGGCATGGCTCAGGCGATCACCCAGCAGGTGCGTCTCGACGGTCGATGGCGGCGGCGCGTCTTCGCGCAGGCGCCGCCGCCACTGCTTGGACGCCGCGTCGATGGCGGCAAGCGCGGAACGATGCGCGTCCGCCGGCGCCCTGCCCTGGCGGAATGCCGCCAGCGCGCGCCAACGCGCAGCCAGGGCATCACCGCCGCCACGCAGCGGATCCCGCGCTTCGATCAGCGCCGCCAGATCGCAGGCCAATGCGCGGGTCGCACCCGCCGGCGCCGACAGCAGCATCGCCGCCAGCCTGGGATGCGTGCCCAGCGCCAGCATCCGCTGGCCCAGCGCGGTGACGCCGCCGCTGTCGCCGAGCGCGCCCAGCCGCTGCAACAACTCGCGCGCCGCGCCGAGGGCGCCGGCCGGCGGCGGATCCACGAAGCGGAGTTGGTCGCTGCCCCACGCCGCCAGTTCCAGCGCCAGCGCGGCCAGTTCGACCTGGGCGATTTCCGGGCGGCGCTGTGGTTCCAGCCGCTGCGATTGCGGCCACAACCGGTATGCCCATCCTTCGGCGACGCGACCGGCGCGACCGGCGCGCTGGTCGGCGGAAGCCTGCGAGATGGCAACGACTTCCAGTCGCGCGAAACCGCTGTTGGGATCGTAGCGCGGCTCGCGCGCCAGCCCGGCGTCGATCACCACGCGCACGCCCGGCAGGGTCACCGAGGATTCGGCCACGTTGGTCGCCAGCACCACCCGGCGATGGCCGTGCGGATCTGGTTGCAGCACTTCGGCCTGGCGCTCCACGGGCAGCTCGCCGTGCAGCGGCAACACCGCGACATCGCGCGGCAAGCCATCGAGCAGCGATTGCAGCCGCGCGATTTCGCGCTGGCCGGGCAGGAACACCAGCACGTCGCCCGGATGCGACGCCAGCGCCTGCTCGATCGCGCGGCGCGCCTGCACCTCGGCGGGTTCGTCGCGGCGCGCGGGGAAATGCGCCACCGTCACCGGGAAGCTCCGCCCTTCGCTGGCCAGGCGCGGGGCATCGAGGAAACGCGCCAGGCGTTCGCCATCCAGGGTGGCCGACATCGCCACGATGCGCAGGTCCTCGCGCAGCTGCGCCTGCACATCGAGCGCCAGCGCCAGGCCGAGATCGGCCGACAGATGGCGTTCGTGGAATTCGTCGAACAGGATCGCCGCGACCGATTCGAGCATCGGATCGTCCTGGATCATCCGGGTCAGGATGCCCTCGGTGACGACCTCGATGCGGGTGCGCGCCGACACCTTGTTCTCGAAGCGGATGCGATAGCCGACGGTTTCGCCGACCGCCTCGCCGCGCTGCTTCGCCATGAAGCCGGCGGCCGCGCGCGCGGCCACCCGGCGCGGTTCCAGCATCAGGATGCGGCGCCCCTGCACCCACGGCTCGTCGAGCAGCGCCAGCGGCACCTGGGTGGTCTTGCCCGCGCCGGGCGGCGCTTCCAGCACCAGCCGCGGATGCGCCGACAGGCTCCGCCGGATCTCCGGCAGCAGCGGGGTGATGGGGAATTCCGGTGACGGCACGGGCGACGGCATGGCCCGCTAGGATACCGGCTCCGCGCGCCGGGCCGACTACAATGGCGCGCCCTCCGCTCCACGACTTCCGCTCCATGCACCTGATCGACATCGGCGCCAACCTGACCCACGAAAGCTTCGGCCACGATTTCGACGCGGTGATGCAACGCGCCCGCGCGCACGGCGTGGTGCAGATGGTGGTGACCGGCGCCAGCCGCGAGCATTCGCCGCAGGCGCTCGCGCTGGCCCAGGCGCATCCGGGTGAACTGTTCGCCACCGCCGGCGTGCATCCGCATCACGCGGTCGAGTACACCGACGAGTGCGACGCCGAGATGCGCGCGCTGCATGCGCATCCGGAAGTGGTCGCGGTGGGCGAATGCGGGCTGGACTACTTCCGTGATTTCTCGCCACGGCCGGCGCAGCGGCGCGCGTTCGAGCGCCAGCTGCAGATCGCGGCGGAGAACGGCAAGCCACTGTTCCTGCACCAGCGCGACGCGCATGCGGACTTCGTGGCGATGATGAAGAACTTCGACGGCCGGCTGGGCCCGGCGGTGGTGCACTGCTTCACCGGCAACCGCGAGGAATTGTTCGACTACCTGGACCAGGACTGGCACATCGGCATCACCGGCTGGTTGTGCGACGAACGCCGCGGCCAGCACCTGCGCGAACTGGTCCGGCACATCCCCGCCGAACGGCTGATGATCGAGACCGACTCGCCCTATCTGCTGCCCCGCACCGTCCGGCCGCAGCCCTCGCATCGCCGCAACGAGCCGATGTACCTGGCCCACATCGTCGACGAGCTGGCACGTGATCGCGGCGAATCGGTGGAGGCCACCGCCGCCGCGACCACCGCGACCGCGCGCGCGTTCTTCCGCCTGCCGTCGCGCGAACCGGGTACCTAGCAGGTACCTAGGGTCGTCCGGCCAACCCACGCTCCGGCGCATCGGCCGGACGCGGCAACTGCAACACGACCGTGCGGATGCCGGGCTTCCGGCAGGCGCGCTGGATCTCGGCCATCAGCCGCTGGCGCGAGGCATAGGCTTGGCCGGCGTTGGCCTGGCCCAGCCAGCGACCGGTCTCGTACTGGGACGGCAGGCGTGGTTGCGCGCAATCCACCCGCAGGTCGGTCGGCGGCGTCACGGCGCCGGCATGGGCGGGCAGCGACAGGGCCGCTGCCAGCAGCAGGGCGGACAGCACGGTGGCGGGAATGGCGTTCATGGGGTTTGTTCCTTCGATGGCCGGGTCGCCAGCCTCGCGCCGCCGCCGCGTCCGGGTCTTGAGGAGGCTGGCGGGAAACCCCGATGGACGGCTTGGGAAGCTTGGGAAATGCTTAGGCCGGCACGGCCGCGCTTCCGCGTATCCCTAGGATGTACGTGTTCCGCCGGAACCTTCCTGCGCCGATCGCCATGCCGTCATCCGCTTCCGCCCGCATCGTGCTCGACGGCGTGGTCATCGACCTGACCGGACGCCAGTTGCTGCGCGACGGCGAAGTGCGTCCGCTGGAGCCCAAGGCGTTCGACGTGCTGGCGCTGCTGGCGTCGGAACCGGGCCGCGCGTTCAGCCGCGACGAGATCCTCGACGCGGTGTGGGGCCACCGCCACGTCACCCCGGGCGTGCTCAACCGGGTGATCACCCTGCTGCGACAGGCGCTGGGCGAGGACGCCCATCATCCGCGCCGGCTGCACACCCTGCATGGCATCGGCTACCGCTTCAACGAGGAACCGGCACCGCCCGGTGCGGCCTCCGCGCCCGCAACCGATCCTTTGGTCGCCACGGCGCATCCACGCCCTCCGCGTGCGCCGGCCTGGGCCATCGCCGCCTTGCTGGGCCTGCTGCTGCTGGCCGCCGCGGTATTCCTCCCGCGTGCTTACGACGCGGCGCCGGCATCGGCCCGGGCCGAGCCGCGCACCCTGATCGTGATGCCGCTGGTCGCGGTGGGCGAAGGAGATCGCGACATCGCCTTCGGCCTCAGCGAGGAGCTGATCAGCACGCTCTCGCGCATCCGGGGGCTGCGTGTGATCGCACGCGATTCGACCCGCCTGGCCACGGCCGACGGCGCCGACCTGTCGCGGCTGGTCCGCCGGCTCGGCGTCAGCCATGCGCTCGAAGGCAGCGCCCGCCAAGCCGGGGAGCGCCTGCGGGTGCACCTGCGGCTGGTGGATGCGGCGACCGGACGCACCTTGTGGACCCAGGACTACGATCGCGACGTGGCCGACGTGCTGGCGCTTGAACGCGACATCGCCCAGGCCGTCGCCGGCGCACTCGCGCTCAACCTGGGGCTGGCACATCCGGCCGCGGCAACGCGCGGCGGCGACGCGGATTTCTACCGTCGCTACCTGGCGGTGCAGGCCTTGCTGCGTGCGCCGCCACCGGTACCGCCCGAGCGGGTCGAGCTGGCCGAAACGCGCCTGCGCCAACTGGTCGCCGAACAACCCCGGCACGCGCCTTCGCACGCCGCCCTCGCCGCGGCGCTGGACGGGCGCGCCTACCTGCGGCCGGAACTGGCCATCGAGCTGCGCCAGGATGCGGCGCACCACGCCGCATTGGCGCAGCGTCTGGATCCCGCCTTGCCCGAGCCCTACCTGGTGCAGGCCAGCGCCGCCTGTCGCGGCAACCAATGGGAGCTATGCCTCTCGCTGTACCGCCATGCCACCGACCTGGCGCCCAGCGAGATGCGCGCGCAGTTCCAGTACGCCATGGCGCTGGCGTCGCTGGGCTACCTGGACCAGGCCGAGCAGGTGATGCGGCGCGGCGCCCGCCGCGATCCGCTCAACCAGGGCTGGCATTTCGGTCATGGCCGCATCCTCGACACCCTGGGCCGGCACCGCGAGGCCCTGGTCGAATTGCAGCGCGCCGGCCGCTTCGGGCGCTATGGCCGCTGGTTCAACGCGGTGTGGCGCGGCGATCACGCGGCCTTGCCGGTGATCGCCGCCGGCATCGGCGGACCCGAGGACACCAGCAGCCGGCAGTATGGCCCGCTGCTTCGCCAGTCCTACCTGCTGGCCAGCCGGGCCGTGGTGGATCCTTCCGCCTGGCCGCGGACGCGCATCGCGATGAAGGAGTTCGAACAGCGCACCGGGTTGATGAACTTCCTCAGCGTGCTGGATCCGCAACGCGACACCGCCGCCGTGATCGACGGGCTGGATCAGGTGCGAAGGCGTTCGTATTCATCCTGGGATCTGCTGCTGTGGACCCGCGACCTGGCGTATCTGCGCGAGGATCCGGCGTTCCAGGACTACCTGCACCGCAGCGGCATCGCCGCGTACTGGGACAAGCATGGCCTGCCGGCGCAATGCCGGCGCGACGCACGCCGTTACCGGTGCCAGTGAATCCGTGGATGCGGAGGCGACTCTTCTCTAGCGATCCCGCGCCTTCCATTCGCAAACGTCCCGCACCCGCGCCAGATCGCAGTGCATGTCGATACGGCGGGGCGGCCATCCGATGTCGCCTTCCTTGAATCCTTCGACCCAGCGTCCGTCGTCCTCGATGCAGACGCCCCACGTGTTGATGCGATCGCCCATCGGCAACATCATCCCGATCTCGCTGGCGCCGCGGATCGTGAACCGGCCCGTCGCGTCGGTGACTGCCGTATACCGGGAGGGTCCGCAGTCGGCCTTGAACATGCTCGGCAACACGTGGATCCGCGCACCCGCAACGGGAACCTGCCCTCGCACCAGCATTCCTTCGATTGCCGGGACGATCTGCTGCCCATGCGGGAAACAGCCAGTCAACAGCAGCAGGCTCGCGGACAGCGGCAAAAGGCGTCGCAGATGGCGTGTATGCATCAGTTGAAGGACTCCGGGAGGGTTCATGGCGGTGTCCCCACCGTACGAACGGCGATCGCCGGCGGCCATCGGAGCATTCCGAATGGCGCCGATTCTCCGCTCCGCGCGATCAACGTGCCGGCAGCGACGCCTCGTAGGCCTGCAGATGGCACCAGGCGGTGGACAGCAGGGACGCCGGCAGTCCGAAGCCCTGCGCGCGATGCACCATGTCGCCGACGATCTGCCGGCCCTCCACGCGCTGGCCGGCTTCCAGGTCGCGCAGCATCGAGGCCTTGATGTCCGACCCCGATTGCCGCAGCGTCGCCAGCGCGGTGTCCTGCGCAGCCTGCGGAATCGGTTGTCCGGATGCCGCGGCCACCGCGATGCATTCGGCGTACAGCGCGGTCATGAACGCCTCGCCGCCCTCGCCCGCCACGATCCGCCCGATTGGCGCGCGCATCAGGCAGGTACCGGCGGCCAGCGCGGTGAGGAAGCTGTACTTGATCCACTGTTCGCGGGCGATGTCCGGCGCGAGCAGGTGATCGACGCCGGCCTGCCCGCAGGCCTCGGCGAAGGCCGACAGGCGCGCGCGCGGCGCGGCGCCATCGCGTTCTCCAAAGGTGATCGAAGCGGGCCTGCCCAGATGCAGGATTTCGCCCTGCGGTCCCTTGGTGGCGCTGATGAAGCACAGGCCGCCGACCACGTGATCGCGGCCGAACCGCTCATCCAGCCGCGCGTAGTGCAGCAGGCCGTTGAGCACCGGCAGCACGTCGGCGCCGGCCTCGACCGCGGGCGCGATCGCGTCGATCGAACTGTCCAGGTCGTAGGCCTTGCAGCTGAGCAGGACCAGATCGAAGGGACGCGACGCAATCAGTGCCGGCAGGGCTTCGGCGGTCACCGTCGCCACCGGCAGGTCGGCGTCGCCGAGCGGACTGCGGATGCGCAGGCCCTCGCGCGCCAGATCCGCCGCGCGCGGCGCGCGGACCAGGAAGGTGACGTCGGCGCCGGACTGCGCCAGCCGGCCGCCGAAATAACCGCCGGTGCCGCCGGCGCCCAGGATCAGGATTCGCATCCGCACCACTCCCTGCATCGCGCCGGACCGTGCCGGCGCAAATTCAACTGCGCAGGCCGACGCCGCGCTTGAGCAACCACAGCGCCAGCGAACTGAGCGCCAGCACGAATCCCAGCATCAGCGCGTAAGCCACCCACAGCGGCACGTCGCTGCTGCCCAGCAGGCCGTAGCGGAACGCGTTGACCATGTAGAAGATCGGGTTGGCGTGGGTCAGCGCCTCGGCCCAGGACGGCAGCAGTTTCACCGAATAGAACACGCCGCCCAGGTAGGTCAGCGGGGTCAGGATGAAGGTCGGCACGATCGCCACGTCGTCGAATTTCTTGGCATAGACCGCATTGATGAAGCCAGCCAGCGAGAAAATCGTGGCGCCCAGCAGGACCGTGCTCAGGGTGACCAGCGGATGCGGCATGCGCACGGGGGTGAAGAAGGTCGCGATGATCAGCACGATGATGCCGACCATCAGGCCACGCAGCACCGCCCCGGCCACGTAGCCCCACAGGATCACCCAGTTCGGCATCGGGCTGACCAGCAACTCCTCGATGTGGCGTCCGAACTTGGCGCCGAAGAAGCTGGAGGAGATGTTGCCGTAGCTGTTCTGGATGACGCTCATCATCACCAGGCCCGGCACGATGAACTCCATGTAGCTGTATCCGCCCATGTCCCGAATCTGCGAGCCGATCAGGCCGCCGAAGATCAGGAAGTACAGGGTCATGGTGATGGCCGGCGGCACCAGGGTCTGGCCCCAGATGCGCAGGATCCGCGCCACTTCGCGGCGGACGATGGTGCCGAAGGCGATCAGGTTGGGATTGCTCATGCCGCCTGCTCCTTGCCATTGCCGGTCATGCGCACGAACAGTTCCTCCAGCCGGTTGCTCTTGGTGCGCATCGAGCGCACCCGGATGCCGGCTTCGTTGAGCGCGGCGAAGATGCGGTTGAGATCCATCGCCCGCGGCATGTCCAGATCCAGCGTATGCGGATCGGTCGCCACCAGCGTCGCGCCTTCGATGAGCGGCAGCTGCGCCGGCAGCTCGCCGTCGATGTCCAGCAGGAAGCCTTCCACGTCCAGCTTGGCCAGCAGCTCGCGCATCGGGCCCTGCTCGACGATGGTGCCGTGGTCGATGATGGCCAGGTTGCGGCAGAGGCTTTCGGCCTCCTCCAGGTAATGGGTGGTCAGGATGATGGTGGTGCCGGCGGCGTTGATGTCCTTCAGGGTCTTCCACATGCCACGCCGGATTTCGATGTCCACGCCGGCGGTCGGCTCGTCGAGGATCAGCAGCTTCGGCCGGGTCATCATCGCGCGGGCGATCATCAGCCGCCGCTTCATGCCACCGGACAGCGTGCGGCTCATCATCTGCGCCTTGTCCCACAGCTGGGCGCGCTTGAGTTCCTCTTCGGCCAGCACCAGCGCCTCGGCGCGGGGCACCCCGTAGAAACCGGCGTAGTTGACCAGGATGTCGATCGGCTTCTCGAACATGTTGAAGTTCAATTCCTGCGGCACCAGGCCGATCAGCCGCAGGGCGTCGTCGCGGTGGCGCGACAGGTTGACGCCGAACACCTCGACTTCGCCGCCGCTCTTGTTCACCAGCGAGCTGACGATGCCGATCAGGGTCGACTTGCCGGCGCCATTGGGGCCGAGCAGGGCGAAGAAATCGCCGGGCGCGACCTGCAGCGAGATGCCCTTGAGCGCCTGCACGCCGTTGTCGTAGACCTTGCGGAGATCGGAAATGGCGAGCGCGGGCGCGTTCGCGGGAACCACGGGTTGGGACACGTAGGGGACCTTGCGGCGCCAGCGTGGGCGCCCGGGGGGACACGAACGCTTATTATAGGCACCCCGCCGGGTCGGTCCCGGCACCACACCGTTCCATCGCCCAGCACCTTGGCCATCGTCCATTTTCCGTTGAAGCTCGTCGGGCGCCGCATGCTGGCCCCCAGCGTCGGCCACTATGTCTTCGTCCGTGACGACGGCCAGCCCCTGGACTTCATCCCGGGCCAGTTCATCCAGGTGCATTTCAGCTACGCCGACGGGACCCCGGCCAAGCGCAGCTATTCGCTGGCGACCATCCACGATCACCGGCTGGGACCGGGCGAGGCGGTGGAGATCGCGGTCAGCTACGTGCCCGGCGGCGCGGCCACGGCCCTGTTCGAGGGCCTGCCCGAAGGTGGCCACGTCGACGCCAGCGGTCCCTACGGCCGGTTCTGCCTGATGCCCAACGACCGCAACCGCCGCTACCTGCTGATCGCCACCGGCACCGGCGTCACGCCCTACCGGGCGATGCTGCCGCAGCTGGCCGAGCAGATCGCCGGCCGCGACATCGAGGTGGTGCTGCTGTTCGGCGCGCGTACACCCGCCGAACTGCTGTACGGCGAGGATTTCCGCGCCTTCGCCGACCAGCATCCGCAGTTCCGTTTCGTGCCCTGCTTCTCCCGCGAACTGCCGGAACATCCGCACCCGGATGTCCGCCAGGGCTACGTGCAGCAGCATCTGGCCGAGTTCGCCCCGAATGCGGATACCGACATCGCCTACCTGTGCGGCAATCCGGACATGGTCGATGCCTGCTTCGAGGCGCTGAAGGCCGCCGGCCTGCCGATTCCGCAGATCCGCCGCGAAAAATACGTCAGCAGCAAATAAAACCGGTAGGAGCGGCGTCCCGCCGCGAGCTCTTCGCCGGATTCTTCGCCGGATTCTTCGCTGGACTCTTCGCCGGATTCTTCGCCGAGCTCTTCACCGGGCATTGGCGGCCGCTGTGTGAAAAGGCTCGCGGCGGGACGCCGCTCCTACCGCCGGTCGGTGATTCCGATGGTTTGGGATGCCTGCAGGCGGTCGGAAAAAAAGCCACCGCACTTTGGTCACATCCGTCGGTTGGCGTCGTCATGGCATCCTGAAACGCATCGCAACCAGGACGAACGCCCATGCGACACCACCGCAACACCCTGCTGGCCTGCGCCGGCCTGCTCGCGCTCACCGCCTGCAGCAACGCCCCCGCGCCGGACAAGGCGGCCACCGGCCGCCACTATGGCCGCGTCACTTTCCAGCCCTGCACCCTGGCCGAGGCCGGGACCGGCGGGAACGTCGAGGCGCAATGCGCGACCTTCGAGGTGCCGGAGAACCGGCAGGCGCCGCAGGGCCGCAAGATCGCCCTCAACCTCGCCTGGCTGCCGGCCACCGACGAAGGCGCGGCCCTCGAGGATCCGGTGTTCTTCCTGGCCGGTGGTCCCGGCCAGGCCGCGACCGAGCATGCGGTCCTGGTCGACGCGGCCCTGCGCGAGGTCCGCAAGCAGCGCCACGTGGTACTGGTGGACCAGCGCGGCACCGGCCGCTCCAATCCGCTGAAATGCGATGGCCCCGAGGACGGGCCGTCGGTCGCCGACATGGATTCGCTGGATGAGGGCGCCCTGCAGGCCATATCGCGCAAGTGCGTGGACGCGCTGTCCAAGCACGCCGATTTGCGCTTCTACACCACCACCGAGGCCATCCGCGACCTGGACGCCGTGCGCGCCGCGATCGGCGCCGCGCAGATCAACCTGATCGGCGTGTCCTACGGCACCCGCGTCGCCCAGCAGTACGCCGGCGCCTATCCGCAGCACACCCGCGCGATCGTATTGGACGGCGTGGCGCCGAATGCGCTGGTGGTCGGCGGTGAGTTCGCCCGCCGTTTCGATGACGCGCTGGCGCTGCAATCCAAGGCCTGCGCCGCCGATGCCGCCTGCCGCGCGCGCTATCCGACCGACCTGCGCACCCGCCTGCTGGCGCTCAAGCAGCGCCTGTCCGCCGCGCCGGTGGAGGTGACCTACCGGGATCCGTCCAACGGACAGGAGAAGCGGGACAAGCTGTCCGCCTCGACGGTCACCGGCCTGACCCACGCGTTCTCCTACATGCCGGCCACCACCTCGCTGCTGCCGCTGGTGCTGGACGAAGCCGACCAGGGCCGCTACGGCCCGCTGATGTCGCTGGCCAAGTTCATGGACGGACAGGTGTCCGGCCAGATGGCGCGCGGCATGCAGCTGTCGGTGATCTGCGCCGAGGACGCCGATCGCTATCGGCCGGATCCGGCCGACGCCGATACGGTGATGGGCGACGACCTGGCCCGGCTGTTCTTCAGTCCCTGCGCGGTGTGGCCGAAGGGCGAACGCCCGGCTGGCTTCAACCAGCCGCTGGTGTCGAAGGTGCCGGCGCTGCTGATGTCCGGTGAGCAGGATCCGGTCACTCCGCCCAGCTACGGCGAAGCCGTGCTCAAGGGATTGTCCAACGGCCGCCACCTGGTCCTGCGCGGCCAGGGCCACAACGTGATCGGCCAGGGCTGCATGCCCAAGCTGGTCAGCCAGTTCATCGAATCGACGGATGCCAAGGCGCTGGACGCCAAGTGCCTGGATGCGATCGACGGCACGCCCGCCTTCACCAGCTTCAACGGATGGGAGCCGTGATGGACCTTCGCATCCCCTTCCCATCCGCAGCAGCGATTCCAGGAGACATTCGATGATCGTGGCACAGGATCTGCACAAGAGCTTCAAGGCCAAGACTGGCCTGGTCAATGCGGTGGACGCGGTCAGCTTCCAGGCGCGCGACGGCGAGATCACCGGCCTGCTCGGCCCCAACGGCGCCGGCAAGACCACCACCATGCGCATGCTGTACACGCTGATGTCGCCGGATCGCGGCAGCGTGCTGGTCGACGGCATCGACGCCGCCCGCGACCCGGTCGCGGTGCGCCGTGCGCTGGGCGTGCTACCGGATGCGCGCGGCGTCTACAAGCGCCTGACCGCGCGCGAGAACATCGCCTATTTCGGCGAACTGCACGGCCTGTCGCGCGAGGTCATCGCCGAGCGCACCCGCAAGCTGTCGCAGGCGCTGGACATGGACGACATCCTGGATCGGCAGACCGAAGGATTCTCGCAGGGCCAGCGCACCAAGACCGCGATTGCGCGGGCGCTGGTGCACGACCCGAAGAACGTCATCCTCGACGAACCGACCAACGGCCTGGACGTGATGACCACGCGCGCCATGCGCGGCTTCCTGCGCCAGCTGCGCGAAGAGGGCCGCTGCGTGATCTTCTCCAGCCACATCATGCAGGAGGTCGCCGCGCTGTGTGATCGCATCGTGGTCATCGCCAAGGGGCGCGTGGTCGCCGCCGGCACCGCCGACGAACTGCGCCGGCAGGTCGGCGAGGACAACCTGGAAGACGCCTTCGTCAAAGTGATCGGGTCCGAGGAGGGACTGCACGCATGAGCCTGTTCGGTACCGTCATCACCGTGATGCGCAAGGAGCTCAAGGACCTGTCGCGCGACCGCCGCACGCTCGCCCTGGCCCTGTTCCTCGGCCCGCTGCTGTACCCGGCACTGATGCTGGGCATGGGTTCGCTGGCCGAGAAGCGCGCCCGCACCCAGATCGACAAGGAACTCGACATTCCCGTGGTCGGCAAGGAGAACGCGCCCAACCTGGTGGCCTTCCTCGCCAGCTACGGCCTGAAGGCGGTGGAACCGCCAAAGGATCTGGCCGCGGCGATCCGCAACCAGGACATCGACGTCGCCCTGCGCATCAGCCCCGACTACGCCCGGGACTGGCGCGCCGGCAAGCCGGCGCTGGTGGAAATCATCAAGGACAGCACCCGTCGCGATGCCGAGATTCCCAGCCGACGGCTGGAAACCACGCTGGCGATCTACAGCCAGCAGGCGGGCGCGCTGCGGCTGATGGCGCGGGGGCTGGATGCCTCGGTCGCCAAGCCGGTGAACATCGGCGCGCAGGATCTGGCCACGCCGGAAGCCAAGCGTGGCGTGCTGCTGTCGGTGCTGCTGCCCTACCTGCTGATCCTGACCTCGTTCATCGGCGGCGCCTACCTGATCCTGGACGCCACCGCCGGCGAGCGCGAACGGCAGTCGCTGGAACCCTTGCTCGCCACGCCGGCTTCGCGCGGCGCGGTGGTCAGCGGCAAGATCGCCGCGGCCTGCATGATCGGCATGGGCACGCTGGTGCTGACCTTGCTGGCGTTCCGTTTCAGCGCGCAGATTTCCTCCGGCGTCGGCCGCCAGTTGAACGTGTCGTTCCCGGCGATGGCGCAGATGCTGCTGGTGCTGCTGCCGATGCTGTTCATCGGCACGTCGCTGCTGACCTGGCTGGCCGCCAGCGCCAAGAGCATGAAGGAGGCGCAGAGCCACATGACCTGGTTGCTGCTGTTGCCGATGGTGCCGACCTTCGCGCTGATGGCCAGCCCGGTGAAGAGCCAGCTGTGGCAGTTCGCGGTGCCGTTCCTCGCGCAGAACCAGCTGATCCTCAAGGTCATCCGCAACGAGGCCATCACCCCGCAGATCTGGGGCATCTACCTGGCCAGCGCGTTCGCCCTGGCGGCGTTGCTGTGGTTCGCCGCGGTGCGCCGCTACCACCAGGAGCGATTGGCGATCTCGGGCTGACGGGGCGCGATGCCGGAATGAAAAAAGGGGGCGGAAATTCCGCCCCCTTTTTGCTGCCTGATGTTCCGGTTCAACCGCCCGGATTGAACCCGATGGTGCGGCGGGTGGTAACCGGCTCGCTGACCGGCTGGAACTTCCAGCGCTTGGCCGCGTTGACCGCTTCGCGATCGAATACACGGGCCGGAGTGGCGCGCACGACCCGCGCTGAGGTGACCGAACCATCGGTGCCCACCGTGAATTCCACCAGCACCTCGCCGGCGGTACCGGCGCGCAGGGCTTCGGGCGGATAGCGCGGCGCCGGCGTGCTGATCGGACGCAACTGGTTGCTGCCGCTGGAAGTCGCCGCGGTGCTGGCTGGCGCCGACGCGGGTGCGGACGGTGTCTGCGCCGCCGCGCGGGCGGCGGCCTCGCGCTGTTCGGCCTCGCGCCGCGCCGCGGCCTGGCGTTCGGCTTCCTGGCGGGCGGCTTCCTGCTGCTGGGCCAGCTGCTGTGCGGCGGCGGCCTCGGTCGCGCGTTGCTGTTCGGCCTGCTGCGCCAGTCGCTGCTGGTCCTTCAACCTCGCCTCTTCCGCGGCCTTGGTCTTGGCCTCGCTGTCCTGCGCACGCTGGGCGACTGCTTCCTGCGCCGCGGTGATGCTCTGCTTCAAGCGCGGCAGTGCCGGCGCCTTGGGATCGGCCTTCTCGATGATCGCCGACAGGCGTTGCGCCTCGGTGAACTCCTCGCGCGCGATGCTCTGCTCCGCGGCGATCAGCGTGTAGGGCATCAGGTCGGTCAAGGCGCTCGTCACGCCCGGATCATTGGGCAGCTTGTCGCGCAGGGCCAGGTAGTACTCCATGGCGTTGTTGCCGCCGGGCGCGTAGATGCGGTTCTCGCGCAACGCGTTGGTGGCGGCGTCGCGGAGCTGGTCCACGTTCATGGCCTGGACTTCGGCTGAAACCGCCGGCGGCGGCGGCGCGGCCTGTCCCGCGGCGGCGGCCTGTCCGGTGGCAGGGGCCGTGGCCGGTTCGTCCTTGGAGCATGCGGCGATGGTCAGTACCAGCAATAGCGGTACCGCCAAGCGCGACTTGGCGTAGTGCGTCTTCGACAGCATCGGTTGTTTCCCCCAGAAACACGAAAGTGAATCAATGGATCCCGCGTGCCCAGCACACGGGATCACGCCCCGTCTGTCAATCTTGTCACCTTATTTGCCGATGCAGAAGGTCGAGAAGATGTATCCCAGCATCTCGTCGGCGGAAATCTTGCCGGTAATCTCCCCCAGCGCGTCGTGCGCCAACCGCAGTTCCTCGGCGGCCAGCTCCAGCATTTCGTGATTCAGTTCACTATTTGCCTGTTCAGCATGCCCGGACGCGCGGTGCAGGGCATCGACGTGGCGGGCCCGGGCGGAGAACTCCCCTTCGCTGCCCTCGCCCGCTCCCTGCCCGGCCAGTTCCCGCAGGCGCGCATGCAGTGCCGGCAAACCCTGGCCGGTCGCGGCTGAAACCGTCACGACCTCCGCATCGGGATCCTCCGGCGCCGTCGGCAGCAGGTCGACCTTGTTGTGGATCCACAACCGGCGCGGCACGTCGGCGACCACGTCGGCCACCGCCGCCGCGCCAGCCTGCACGTCGCGGGCATCGACCACGATCAGGGCCAGGTCCGCGCGCTGCAATTCGGCGCGGGCGCGGCGCATGCCTTCGCGTTCGATTGCGTCGCCGCCCTCGCGCAGGCCGGCGGTGTCGACCAGATGCAATTCCAGTCCATCCAGGCGGATGGTTTCGTGCAGGGTGTCGCGGGTGGTGCCGGCGACGTCGGTGACGATGGCGCGATCACTGCCGGCCAGCGCATTCAGCAGCGAGCTCTTGCCGGCGTTGGGCGGGCCGACGATGACCGTATGCAGACCGTCGCGCAGTTTGCGCCCGCGTTCGGCGTCGGCCAGCAGTTGCCGCAGTTCGGCCTGCGCCTGCTGCAACCCGGCCCGGACCTCGCCGCCGCCGAGCGTTTCAATCGACTCGTCGGCGAAATCGATCGCCGCCTCGACATGCACGCGCAGCCGCAGCAAGCTCGCGGCGATGGCGTCCACCCGGCGCGAGAACACACCGTCCAGCGAACGCCGCGCGGCCCGCGCGGCGCGGGTGTCGGACGCGGCGATCAGATCGGCCACCGCTTCGGCCTGGGCAAGATCCAGCTTGTCGTTGTGGAAGGCGCGTTCGCTGAACTCGCCGGGACGGGCACGTCGGGCGCCGAGCGCGCAGGCGCGATCGACCAGTGCCTGCAGGACCACCGGACTGCCGTGCGCCTGCAGTTCGGCCACGTCCTCGCCGGTGAAACTCGCCGGACCCGGGAACGCCAGCGCGATGCCGTCGTCCAGGATGCCGCCTTCGCCGTCATCGAAGCGCACGTGGTGGGCACGCCGCGCATGCAGCGCGCGTCCGCACATCGCCGCCGCGATGGCCAGCGCGCGCGGGCCGGACAGGCGCACGATGCCCACGCCGCCCGCACCGGGCGCGGTGGCGACGGCGGCGATGGTGTCGGAAGCCGGCGCGGGATTCATTGCAGTTGCCTCAGCTGTTCGCGCGCCGCGTCGGCGGAGGCGCCGGTCGGTTGCAGAACCGGATACGCGCTGATCGCCCCCACGCGAGGTGCGATCCTTGCTTTTCCGATCCCGACCGCCGAAGTGACGTCGTCCTTGTCGCGCGCCACCCGCGTGAAGCCGGACAGCGGCGCCGGCACCGGAGCAAGGAAACAGCGGAATGGCATCGCGGCACGCCCCGTGGAACGGCGGAAAGGTGGTCGCGCATGTTACCCCGGCAAAGAAAAACCCGCCTTGCGGCGGGTTTTCCTCGGAATGGCACGGCTTACTTCTTGGCGGTGGCCGTCGCGGTGGCCGGTTCGCCGTGCCGCTTGGTCATCCACCACTGCTGCAGCAGGCCCAGCGCGCCGTTGGTGACCCAGTACAGAACCAGACCGGACGGGAAGAAGGCCATCATGACGCCGAACACCAGCGGCATGAACTGCATCATCTTCTGCTGCATCGGATCCATGCCCGGCGCCGGCGTCAGCTTCTGGGTCAACCACATCACCAGCATGTTGAGAATCGGCAGGATGAAGTACGGATCCTGCGCGGTCAGGTCCTGGATCCAGGCGAACCACGGCGCCTGACGCAGTTCCACCGATTCCACCAGCACCCAGTACAGCGACAGGAAGATCGGCATCTGCACGAGGATCGGCAGGCAGCCGCCCATCGGGTTGATCTTCTCCTTCTTGTACAGCTCCATCATGGCGACCTGGAACTTCTGCTTGTCGTCGCCGTAGCGTTCCTTCAGCTGCTGGATGCGCGGCTGGAACTTGCGCATCTTGGCGAAGCTCTTGTACTGCGCCGCCGACAGCGGATACAGCGCCAGCTTCACCAGCACCACCAGGCCGATGATCGACCAGCCCCAGTTGCCCAGCAGCGCATGCAGGTGCGCCAGGATCCAGAACAGGCCCTGGCCGATCAGATCGAAGATCTGGAACTGGCTGTAGTCGACCGCGCGGTGCAGGCCCGGCACGTTCTCGGCCTTGATCTTGTTGACCAGTTTCGGGCCCACCCACAGCCGCGCGCTGGTGGCCACGGTCTGGCCCGGCGCGACGTTCAGCGGATCGGCCATGTCGCGGATCAGCGGACGCGGGCCGGTGGCGTACCTGGGCTCGTCCAGCGAGATGGTGGTGTGATCGGCCGCCTGCGGAATCCAGGCGGTGAAGAAGTGGTGCTGGAGCATCGCGATCCAGCCACCGGTGCCGCGCCAATCGACGCGGCCATCGGCCACGTAGTCCTCGTCGAACTTGCGCCGCTGGTAGCTGCCGTCGTACCAGGTCGCGCCGCTGAAGCTGAAGGATTCCGGGTTGGTCATGCCGCGCTTGACCAGCGGCGGGTTGCGGGTCAGCTGGCGATAGATCGCACCCTGCCACGGCGTGCTGCCGCCGTTGACCACTTCGTCGCGCACGGTCAGCGCGTATTCGCCGCGCTTGAGCGTGTAGACGCGGCGGATGGTCACGCCGTCCGGACCACGCCAGATGAAGGGCGCGGAAATTTCATTGCCGCCCGCCGCCAGCGCGAAGGCGGTGCCGGCTTCCGGCACGAAACCCTTCTCGTGATTCGGCGCGGCGCGTGTTCCACCGGCGGGCACCCAGCCGCTCTCGGCGACGTAGTAATGCGCCGGATCCTGGTTGAACAGCTTCACCGCCGGGCTGCCGGGGCGCTTGTCCTGCGGGTAGTGCAGCAGTTCGGCTTCCAGCACGCTGCCGCCATCCAGGGTCAGTTTCAGCACATCGCTGCTGATGGTCACGCGCTGGCCGGCCGACGGCGCGGCGGCAACGGCGGCCGGGGCCTCGACCGCAGCCGGCGCCTGCGGGACCGTACTGCCGGGTTGCGCAGCGGGCGCCGAGGCGGGCACGGTGCTGCCGGACTGCGTCGCGGTGGTGGCCGCCACGGTGGGCGCAGCGACGGCGGGCGCATTGAACTTGCCCCACTCCATCCACAACAGGATCGCCACCATCAGCCAGGCGAAAATCAGGAAAACACGGGTCTGGTTCATCGGACAGGCAATCTCAACCGGCGTCGGGTTCCGGTGTCGTGGAGGGAGAAGAGGGGGAATTCAAGGCCGCCGGCATTGTGCCTACCGTCGCTGGCGGCGGCAATGCGCCGGCGCGGGTCAGCACGCGGAGGAAGGTCGCGCGCAGCTGCGCATTGCTGGCGGTGGCGGCCGGCGGTCGCGCAACCACGACATAGTCGCCGCCGGGCAGCTGCGAACGCAGGCTGCGGAACTGTTCGCGCAGCTGGCGCTTGATCCGGTTGCGGCCCACCGCGCGGCGATCGACCTTGCGGGAAACGGCCATGCCCAGCCGGGCCGGCTGCTCGCCGGCCAGCCAGTGCAGGCTCAGCAACGGATCCGAAGTACGGCGTGACTGCTCGAACACGCGCGCATACTCCGCGCCCGTGCGGACCCGGGCGTGGCGTGGAAATGCTGCGCTCATGACAGCAAGAAGCCCGCACCGTTCAGTGCGGGCTCCTGGCAAGGGCATCGCATGATTGATGTCTCGGCCGCGAATTGCGGCAAAGCCATCAGGCGGTCAGGCGCTTGCGGCCCTTGGCGCGGCGACGCGACAGGATCTTGCGGCCGTCGGCGGTCTTCATGCGGGCACGGAAACCGTGGTCGCGCTTGCGCTTGAGATTGCTGGGTTGGTAAGTGCGCTTGGTGGCCATGGGGCCCTCGTGCGGGTTTGCGGATGGAAAGAACCGGAAATTCTATAGGTATCCGCCGGTTACGGTCAACACCGGCGAAGAAGATCGAAATGGGCCGCGCAAGGCCCCGCGCCGGAAGGGATCGCCGCCGGTCCATTCATCCACATCTTATGCACAGGAACCATTGGCGCGGCCGGATGGCGGTGGTAGTCTGGCCGACCCCTTCTTTACAGGCTCCCGTCCACGCAATCGCGTGGCGCGGACGCCGTGTTTTCCACACCTTATCAAGAACGAGTTGTTTCACGCGATGGATGCCTGGCCCCGCTGCCTTGAACGCCTGGAAGCCGAATTTCCGGCAGAGGATGTACACACCTGGTTGAAGCCGCTGCAGGCCGAACAGCGCAGCGATGCGGTGGTCCTGTACGCGCCGAACGCCTTCATCGTGGAACAGGTGCGCGAGCGTTACCTGGACCGGATCCGGGAGCTGCTGGACTATTTCGCCGGCCACGCCGAGGTTTCGCTGGAGATCGGCTCGCGCGCCCGCGCGCCGGAACCGGCCAGGCCGGCCGCCCCCGGCCAGGGAATGCCGGCCGTGGCCTCGGCCGAGCCCTATGCCGGCAACCTGGATACCCATTACACCTTCGACAATTTCGTCGAAGGCCGCAGCAACCAGCTGGGCCGCGCCGCGGCCTGGCAGGCGGCGCAGAAGCCGGGTGACCGCGCCCACAACCCGTTGCTGCTGTACGGCGGCACCGGTCTGGGCAAGACCCACCTGATGTTCGCCGCCGGCAACGAGATGCGTCGGCAGAACCCGAACGCGCGCGTGCTCTACCTGCGTTCGGAGCAGTTCTTCAGCGCGATGACCAAGGCGCTGATCGAGAAATCGATGGATCAGTTCAAGCGCCGCTTCCAGCAGGTCGACGCGCTGTTGATTGACGACATCCAGTTCTTCGCCGGCAAGGACCGCACCCAGGAAGAGTTCTTCCACACCTTCAACGCGCTGTTCGACAGCCGCCAGCAGATCATCCTGACCTGCGATCGCTATCCGCGCGAAGTGGAAGGGCTCGAGCCACGATTGAAATCGCGCCTGGCCTGGGGCCTGTCGGTGGCGATCGAACCGCCGGATTTCGAGACGCGCGCGGCGATCGTGCTGGCCAAGGCGCGCGATCGCGGCGCCGAGATTCCCGACGAGGTCGCGTTCCTGCTGGCCAAGAAGATGCGCAGCAACGTGCGCGATCTGGAAGGTGCGCTCAACACCCTGGCCGCGCGCGCCAACTTCACCGGGCGCGCGATCACTCCAGAATTCGCCCAGGAAACCCTGCGCGATCTGCTGCGCGCGCAGCAGCAGGCGATCAGCATCCCCAACATCCAGAAAACGGTCGCCGACTACTACGGACTGCAGATCAAGGATCTGCTGTCCAAGCGCCGCACGCGCTCGCTGGCGCGGCCGCGACAGGTCGCGATGGCGCTGGCCAAGGAACTCACCGAGCACAGCCTGCCGGAAATCGGCGACGCGTTCGCCGGCCGCGACCACACCACCGTGCTGCATGCCTGCCGCCAGATCCGGAGCCTGATGGAGACCGATGGCAAACTCCGCGAGGATTGGGATAAGTTGATCCGTAAACTCAGTGAGTAAGCGGCCTGCTCCCTTGTGGACAAACTGTGGCTGGAATTTCCGCCAAAATTTATCCACAGGTTTCAGTGCCCTTCCCGAGGGGCTTGTCCACGGGGTTGGATCTGTCGGAAAATCGTTGTGATTCAAATGTTTGTGATGGTTCCCCACTGAAATCGGCGAAACCATCACCACCAGTTTTTAAGATCTTTCCTTCTTTTTAGAAGCACAAGGCACAAGGGGCACCCACCGACATGCGTTTCAGCCTTCAGCGCGAAGCATTCCTCAAGCCGTTGGCCCAGGTGGTCAATGTAGTCGAACGGCGGCAGACCCTGCCGGTCCTGGCGAACTTCCTGGTGCAGGTGCAGAACGGGCAGCTGTCGCTGACCGGCACCGATCTGGAAGTGGAAATGATTGCGCGCAGCGCGGTCGAGGACGCGCAGGACGGCGAAACCACGATCCCCGCGCGCAAGTTGTTTGAAATCGTCCGGGCCCTGCCCGATGGCAGCAAGGTCACCGTCAGCCAATCGGCAGACAAGGTCACCGTGCAAGCCGGGCGCAGCCGTTTCACCCTTGCCACCCTGCCCGCCAACGACTTCCCGTCGGTGGATGAAGTCGAGGCGACCGAGCGCGTGGACGTGCCAGAGGCGACCCTGAAGGAACTGATCGAGCGCACCGCGTTCGCGATGGCGCAGCAGGACGTGCGCTATTACCTCAACGGCCTGCTGTTCGACCTGGCCGACCGCACCCTGCGCTGCGTGGCCACCGACGGCCATCGCCTGGCCCTGTGCGAAGCGCAACTGGAAGGCTCGCCGCTGTCCAAGCGCCAGATCATCGTGCCGCGCAAGGGCGTGACCGAGCTGCAGCGCCTGCTGGAAGGCGGTGATCGGGCGCTGGAACTGGAAGTCGGTCGCAGCCACATCCGGGTCAAGCGGGACGATGTCACCTTCACGTCCAAGCTGATCGATGGCCGTTTTCCGGACTATGCCGCGGTGATTCCGATTGGCGCGGATCGCGAGGTTCTGCTGGATCGCGAAGTCCTGCGCGCGGCGCTGCAACGCGCGGCGATCCTGTCCAACGAAAAGTACCGCGGCGTGCGGGTGGAAGTTTCGCCCGGCCAGCTGAAGATCAGCGCGCACAACCCGGAACAGGAAGAAGCCCAGGAAGAAATCGAAGCCGACACCAAGGTGGACGGACTGGCCATCGGCTTCAACGTCAACTATCTGCTGGATGCGCTCAGCGCCCTGCGCGACGAGCAGGTCGTCATCCAGCTGCGTGACGCCAACTCCTCCGCCCTGGTGCGTGAGGCCAGCAGCGAGAAGTCCCGCCACGTGGTCATGCCGTTGCGCCTCTGACATCTGGTTTCACGTGGAACACGAACAGCGCCCGGCTTGATGCCGGGCGTTTTCGTTGGCGAGTCCCGTCGACATTCCCTGGGAGCCCAGGGCGCTACGGTGTCGATTCCCGAGTCCAGCGGAGGCCACCATGCACCGGAGCAGGCTTGGCAATCTCGTCATCGATTGCCGGACAGACGATCTCCCAGCTGCGGCGGAGTTCTGGAGTGCCACGCTCGGCCTGGCTCTGCCGGGGGATTGGGAAGGCCGTTTCATCCGGCTGCGGACGCCGGCGGACGACGTGCGGGTCATTCTCCAGCAGGTCCGCCATGCCCCCCGCGTCCATCTGGACCTGGAGACGGATTCGATCCCGCTGGAAGTCCGTCGGCTGGAACAGTTGGGGGCGGTCCTGGTCAGCCGGCAGGCCGAATGGGTGGTCATGCAGGCGCCCAGTGGGCACCGTTTCTGCGTGGGCAAGCCCTACCGAGGTGGATTCGACCGGAACGCGCATGTCTGGCCCTGATGCGATGGCCCCATTGCGCATCCGCCCCGGAATCGGGGGCGCCGGATCCCGGTAAGATCCCTGCATGCCCTCCCGCACCTTTCCGCCAACGCCGGCGGCTTCCTGGTTTTCGTTCCCTGTTTCCAGCCCCCGTCCGGCCGGAGCGGTGTCCCTGTGCATGTGACCCGATTGACGGTGGCAGGGCTGCGTCGGTTCGAGCAGGCCAGCCTGCAGCCGGGCCCGGGCCTGAACCTGGTGACCGGGGACAACGGTGCGGGCAAGACCAGCCTGCTGGAGGCGTTGCACGTGATGGCCTATGGCCGGAGCTTTCGCGGCCGGGTCCGGGACGGGTTGGTACGGACGGGAAGCGAGGCGGTCGAGATTTTCGTGGAGTGGGAGGAAGCCACGGCCGTCCGGCCGCGCCGGGCCGGCCTGCGCCACAGCGGCCAGGCCTGGACCGGCCGGTTGGATGGCGAGACGGTCGGCCAGCTGGGCGAGCTTTGCGCGGCATTGGCCGTGGTGAGCTTCGAACCTGGCAGCCATGCCCTGGTCACCGGGGGCGGGGAGCCCCGCCGGCGCTTCGTCGATTGGGGCTTGTTCCACGTGGAACAGGACTTCCTGGGACTGTGGCGCCGCTATGCCCGCGCCCTGAAGCAGCGCAATGCCCTGCTCAAATCCGGAATCGGCGGCGCCCAGCTGGACGCCTGGGACCATGAGCTGGCCGAATCCGGTGAACCGCTGACCCAGCGGCGGCTCGGATATCTGGAGCAACTGCAACCTCGCCTGAGCCGGATGACGGCCGAATTGGTCCCCGGGCTGGGCCGGGCCACCCTGGAGTTCCAGCCCGGCTGGCGCCGTCACGAACTGTCCCTGGCCGATGCCCTGCTGCTGGCCCGGGACCGGGATCGCGCGGCCGGCCATACCTCGGTGGGGCCGCATCGTGCCGACTGGCGGGTGGACTATGCCGCCTGCCCCGCCAGGGAAGCGCTTTCGCGCGGCCAGGCCAAGCTCACCGCGCTGGCCTGCCTGCTCACCCAGGCCGAGGACTATGCGGCGCGGCGCGGCGAGTGGCCGGTGATCGCCCTGGACGACCTGGCTTCCGAACTGGACCGCGGACACCAACGCCGCGTGCTGGAACGCCTGCTGGGCAGTGGTGCCCAGATCTTCATCACCGGCACCGAGCCTCCAGCCGCATTGGAGGAAATAGGCGTCAGCCCAACCCGGTTCCACGTGGAACACGGCCGGCTGTCCCCTGTCTGACGCCGCCGCGCGGCGGGGCCGGGTCCGCCGGGGTGCTATAATTTCGCTTCGTATCCCTATAGCTGCGTGCCTGCCCGGCGTTCCCCGGTCCGGCACCAGTGGCTATGCAGCCGACCACGAAGCGAATGACCGACGAAACGATTCCTGCACCGAACGGCAATTACGACTCCAGCAAAATCACCGTCCTTCGGGGCCTGGAAGCGGTCCGCAAGCGGCCCGGCATGTACATCGGCGACGTGCACGACGGTACCGGCCTGCACCACATGGTGTTCGAAGTCGTCGACAACTCGATCGACGAAGCCCTGGCGGGCCATGCCGACGACGTGATCGTGAAGATCCACGAGGACGGCTCGGTTTCGGTGTCCGACAACGGCCGCGGCATTCCGGTCGACATCCACAAGGAAGAAGGCGTTTCGGCGGCCGAAGTCATCATGACCGTGCTGCACGCCGGCGGTAAGTTCGACGACAACAGCTACAAGGTTTCCGGCGGCCTGCATGGTGTCGGCGTGTCGGTGGTCAACGCACTGTCGAACAAGCTCACCCTCGATATCTGGCGCGATGGCTTCCACCACGAGCAGGAATACCACCTCGGTGAGCCGGTGTATCCGCTGAGGCAGCTGGAAGCCTCGAACAAGCGCGGCACCCTGACCCGGTTCTGGCCGTCGGCGGAAATCTTCACCGATGTCGAGTTCCACTACGACATCCTGGCCCGCCGCCTGCGCGAACTGTCGTTCCTCAATTCGGGCGTGAAGATCACCCTGATCGACGAGCGCGGCGAAGGCCGCCAGGACGTGTTCCAGTACGAAGGCGGCATCCGCAGCTTCGTCGAGCACCTGGCCCAGCTGAAGACCCCGCTGCACCCGAACGTCATCTCGGTGACCGGAGAAACCAACGGCATCACCGTGGACGTCGCCCTGCAGTGGACCGACGCCTACCAGGAAACGATGTTCTGCTTCACCAACAACATCCCGCAGAAGGACGGCGGCACCCACCTCGCGGGTTTCCGCGCGGCGCTGACCCGCACCCTCAGCAACTACATCGAACAGAACGGCATCGCCAAGCAGGCCAAGGTCAACCTGTCCGGCGACGACATGCGCGAAGGCATGATCGCGGTGCTGTCGGTGAAGGTGCCGGATCCCAGCTTCTCCTCGCAGACCAAGGAGAAACTGGTCAGTTCCGACGTGAAGCCGGCCGTTGAGGCCGCGTTCGGTGCACGTTTGGAGGAGTTCCTGCAAGAACACCCGAACGAGGCCCGCGCCATCGCGGAAAAGGTCGTCGACGCCGCCCGCGCCCGCGAAGCCGCGCGCAAGGCCCGCGAACTGACCCGCCGCAAGGGCGCGCTGGACATCGCCGGCCTGCCCGGCAAACTGGCCGACTGCCAGGAGAAGGATCCGGCGCTGTCGGAACTGTTCATCGTCGAGGGTGACTCGGCAGGCGGCTCCGCCAAGCAGGGCCGCAACCGCAAGAACCAGGCGGTGCTGCCGCTGCGCGGCAAGATCCTCAACGTGGAACGCGCGCGCTTCGATCGCATGCTGTCCTCGGCCGAAGTGGGCACGCTGATCACCGCGCTGGGCACCGGCATCGGCAAGGACGAATACAACCCGGACAAGCTGCGCTACCACCGCATCATCATCATGACCGACGCCGACGTGGACGGATCCCACATCCGCACGCTGCTGCTGACGTTCTTCTACCGGCAGATGCCGGAACTGATCGAGCGCGGCCACGTCTACATCGGCCTGCCGCCGCTGTACAAGCTCAAGCAGGGCAAGCAGGAGCTGTACCTGAAGGACGACGCGGCACTGAACGTCTATCTCGCCAACAGCGCGGTGGAAGGCGCTTCGCTGATCCCGGCCGACGGCGAACCGCCGATCGCCGGCGAAGCGCTGGAGAAGCTGCTGCTCGCCTACGCCAACGCGCGCGAAGCGATTGCGCGCAATGCGCACCGCTTCGATTCGCAGCTGCTCGAAGCGCTGATCGACGCGCCGGCGCTGGATGCCGCTTTCGCCGAGCGCAACCAGGACCAGCGCGCCGATCTCGACGCGCTGGAAGCCAAGCTCAACCGGGGCCGCCTGGGCAGTCCGCGCTATTCGCTGCACCTGCAGTCGGCCAACGAACAGCGTCCAGCCGCGTTGCTGTCCACCCGCCGGCACATGGGCGAGGAACTGACCCAGGTGCTGCCGCTGTCGGTGTTCGAAACCGGCGAACTGCGCGCGCTGCGCGAAGCGGCGGATCTGCTGCATGGCCTGGTCCGCGAAGGCGCGACCATCGTGCGCGGCAACAAGACCCAGGCGATCGAAGGTTTCGCCCAGGCGCAGGCCTGGCTGCTGGAGGAAGCGAAGAAGGGCCGCAGCATCCAGCGCTTCAAGGGTCTCGGTGAAATGAACCCCGAGCAGTTGTGGGACACCACGGTCAATCCGGATACCCGTCGCCTGCTGCAGGTGCGTATCGAGGACGTGGTGGCCGCCGACCAGATCTTCAGCACGTTGATGGGTGACGTGGTGGAGCCGCGCCGCGACTTCATCGAAGCCAACGCGCTGAAGGTCGCCAACCTCGACGTCTGATCCGATGCCGGACGCGCCGGAAACAGGGCTGTCTTCGCCGCCGCCATTGCGGCCGCTGCGTTCGGCCCTTGCCGGCTTCTGCGCCGACACCGCGCTGGCGCTCGTCATCACCGTCGTGCTGATGCTGGGCGCCGGCGTTTTCTGGGGCGTCGCGCGTGCCATCCAGTTGGCTGCCGCGGGCGCCGAGCAAGCTGAAATCACGGCCGCGCTCGAAAGGCCCGACGCGGTCGTGCAGATCCTGATCGCGCTGTTCTCGATGGGCAGCGCGGCCCTGCTGCTGTACTTCTGGCGGCGTCCCGCCAGCGCGCAGGAACGCCGGCATTCGCAATGGGCGGCGCGCCGGACCGGCACCTGGGTCGCGGTGGTCGGCGTGGCGGTGCTGACGTTCCTGTCCAGCAGCCTGGCGAGCTGGCTGGGAGAACGGATGGGGGTGCCGCCGAATCCCAGCAACCTGGCGCCGATCCAGGACCTCTCCCAACACCATCCCTATTTCATGATGGCGTTCGCGGTGCTGCTGGCGCCGCTGTACGAGGAACTGCTGTTCCGGCGCGTGCTGTTCGGCGGCATGTGGCAGGCCGGATATCCGGTGCTGGGCATGATCCTCAGTGGCTGCGCCTTCGCGCTCGCGCACGAGGCGCCCGGACTCAACGGCAACGGCGCGGCGGCCACGACACTGCTGCTGGTCGTTTATGCCGGCATGGGCGTGGCCTTCGCCTGGCTGTATCGGCGCACGGGCACGCTCTGGGCGCCCATCGCCGCCCATGCGCTGAACAACGCCCTGGCCCTGGGGGCCATGCAGCTGGCTGGTGGCTGACTGCCGCGCCCGGTTGACGGAATGTTAAGACGGCCTTGCCGACACTAAACGCGGTTCCGCACTGGAGTGCACTGCCATGAAACCCTGGTTGCTCGCCGCCGCCGTCGCGACTTTGCTGGTCGCCTGCGCCACCACCACCTCGCCCACCGGCCGCACCCAGGTGGTGGGCGGCATTTCGCAGCAGCAGCTGGATCAGCTGGGCGCCCAGGCCTTCGCCGAGACCAAGGCCAAGGAACCCGCCAACCGCGACGCGAAGCAGAACGCCTATGTCACCTGCGTGGTCAACGCGCTGGTGCGCCAGCTGCCGCCCGCGCAGCGCTCGGTTGCGTGGGAAACGGCGGTATTCGTCGACAAGGAACCCAATGCCTTCGCCCTGCCGGGAGGCAAGGTCGGGGTGAACACCGGCATCTTCACGGTCGCCAGGAACCAGGATCAGCTCGCCGCGGTGCTGGGGCATGAAATCGGCCATGTCATCAGTCGCCACCACGAGGAGCGCATCACGCGCCAGATGGGCACGCAGACGGGCCTGAGCATCCTTGGCGCGCTGGCCGGCGCCAAATACGGCCAGACCGGCATGGATGCGGTCAGCCAGTTCGGCAGCCTGGGCGCGCAGGGCCTGATCCTGCTGCCCAATTCCCGCACCCAGGAAAGCGAGGCGGACGTGGTCGGCCAGCGGCTGATGGCCCAGGCCGGCTTCGACCCCCGCCAGGCGGTCAATCTGTGGGAAAACATGATGGTCGCAGGCGGCGGAAGGCCGCCGCAGTGGCTCTCCACCCACCCGGACCCGACCAACCGCATCCGCGAACTCCAGCGCGATGCCCCGGCGCTGATCCCCACCTACGAAGCCGCCCGCAAGGCCGGAAACATCCCCCGCTGCGGCTGAGAACGCCAGGGTATTGCTGCCCTGCAGCAACAAAAACCTTACCTGTTTCACCGAAGTTTCTGATAGCTTTTCCGGCCCCGGAAGGATCCGACCGCCCCCGATAGACTTCTGCCGTCCGCTTTGAGGTGACCCCCATGCTGCATCGCAAGTCCAGACACGCCCTGCTTTCCTTCGCCATCATCGGCCTGCTGGGCGCAGGGGTTGCCGCCGATGCCGTTGCCCAGATGAACCGCGACGACAGCAGTTCGATGCGCCGGCAGAAGAAGGAAAAGGTCGAAATCAGGTATCCCGAAGCGACCCGCCAGGAGCCGAAGGAAAAGGCGTCGGCCAAGATGCAGAACCAGCTCAACAAGCTGTTCAAGGCCTACGAGAAGGAAAACAACGAAGACGAGACGATGACGCTCGTCAACGAGATCATCGCCAGCGACAAGGCCAACGCGTACGACAAGTCGGTCGCCGCGCAGATCGGTGCGCAGGCCGCCTACGGCAAGGATGATGCCAAGCTGGCCAAGGACTATGCGAACAAGGTCCTGGAGTTCAACGGCCTGGACAACAACAACCACTACCAGACGATGTTCTTCCTGGCCCAACTGCAGATGCAGGACGACCAGTTCAACGAAGCGCTGGCGACGATGGACAAGTTCTTCGCCGAGACCAAGTCGCAGAAGCCCGAGGAACTGGTGGTCAAGGGCAACATCCTGTATCGCGCCGAGCGCTACGCCGACGCGATTCCGTTCCTGAAGCAGGCCGTGGAAGGCTCGCCGGAACCGAAGAACGAATGGCTGCAGATCCTGATGGCCAGCTATGCCGAAGCCGGCCAGAACGACGCCGCCGTCAAGCTCGCCGAACAGCTGGCCGCCAAGAGCCCGACCGACAAGAAGGCGCAGATGAACCTGGCCTCGGTCTACCTGCAGGCCGACAAGACCGACCAGGCCGCCGGCGTGCTGGAGAAGCTGCGCGCTTCCGGCCAGCTCACCGACGATCGCGAGTATCGCCAGCTGTACAGCATGTACGCGAACATGGACGGCCGCGAAAAGGACGTCATCGCCGTCATCAACGAAGGCCTGCAGAAAGGCGTCCTGAAGGACGACTACCAGACCCAGTTGGCGCTGGCCCAGTCCTACTACTACTCCGAGCAGATCCCGCAGGCCATCGAGGCCTGGAAGAAGGCCGCGCCGCAGTCGCCCAACGGCGAAACCTACCTGAACCTGGCGCGCGTGCTGTGGCAGGAAAACCGGATCCCGGAGGCCAAGCAGGCCGCCAAGTCCGCACTGGACAAGGGTCTGAAGAAGCCCGAGGACGCCAAGAAAATCCTGGCCCTGCCCTAACGGGAAACCAATAAACCGACGGCCAGAAACATCGAAAAAACGATGGTTTTGGCACCACGGAATGGTATAAGCTGAGAGTTCCCCCTGCCAAAAGTCAGGTGGGGGGAAACCAATACGACGCGGACGTTGCGGCGTCCCGCACCAACCTTGAGTTCATTGGCGCATGGCTGAACAACTGGTCATCAATAGGTATCGGGAAGAGGAAGAGGACAAGAGCCTCAACTGGCCCCGGATCATCGGCATTGCCTTCGTGATCGCGTTGCACGCGGCCGCGCTGCTGCTGCTCCTCATTCCGGCTGTGGCTCCGCCGGCGGAAAAGGAAGAAACGCAACGTACCTCCGTGGTGATCGTTGACGCACCGCCTCCCCCGCCGCCGCCGCCGCCGCCGCCGCCCAAGCAGGACACGCCGCCGCCGCCGGTCAAGAACCTGGCGCCGCCGAAGCAGACTCCGCTGCCGCCGCCGCCGGAAGCGCCGCCGGTCGAAGTGTCCGAGCCGCGTCCGACCGACGTCTACCAGCCGCCGGCTCCCCCGGCGCCGCCGGCTCCGGTCGCCGACATCGGCGCCAGCGTGGACATCTCGTCCAAGAACATGAACCCGCCGCGCTACCCACCGTCGGCCGCCCGCGCCGGTATCGAAGGCACGGTCATCCTGATCATCGACGTGGACGCCAGTGGCAACGTCACCAACGTCTCCGTCGAGAAGTCCAGCCGCAACCGCGACCTGGACCGCGCGGCGATGGAAGCCGCCCGCAAGTGGCGCTTCAATCCGTCCGTCGTCAACGGCCAGAAGGCCGCCGGCCGCGTCCGCGTCCCGGTCGACTTCAAGATGGGCGGCTGATCGGCCGCCCCTCGCGAGTTACTCCATCCGTTTCGTCACCCGCAACACCCTCAATCAACACTCTTAAATAAAGGTAAGCGTCATGCTGCAGGAAACCATCATCGCCGCCGCAGCCGGGGGCAACAACGCCGCGAGTGCCCTCACCAACATGGGCTTCGAGCACCTGATCACCGAAATGGTGCAAAAGCCCGGCGAGTACGCCGTCTCCTGGGCAGTGCTGCTCATCCTGGTCGCGATGTCGGCCATGTCCTGGTACTGGACCGTCATCAACTCGCTCAAGAGCGTGCGCCTGAAGGGCCAGGCCGACCGCGTCGTCAGCACCTTCTGGGAAACCCCGAACGCGCAGGACGCCATCCGCCTGATGGAAGAACAGCCGAAGAACGAGCCGTTCTCCAAGATCGCCCTGGACGCCGCCCAGGCCGCCGCCCACCACCAGCGCGCCGAAGGTTCCAGCGCCGGTCTGGGTGAAGCCCTGAGCCGTTCCGAGTTCGTCGACCGCGCCCTGCGCCAGGCCGTCACCCGCGAAAGCGCCAAGCTCCAGAGCGGCATGACCCTGCTCGCCACCGTCGGTGCGACCGCCCCGTTCGTGGGTCTGCTGGGTACGGTGTGGGGCATCTACGGCGCCCTGATCCGCATCGGCGCCACCGGCCAGGCTTCGATCGACGCCGTTGCCGGCCCGGTGGGTGAAGCGCTGATCATGACCGCCATCGGTCTGTTCGTCGCCATCCCGGCCGTGTTCGCCTACAACTTCTTCAGCAAGACGAACAGCTCGACCATCTCCAAGTTCGATACGTTCGCCCACGATCTGCACGACTTCTTCGCCACCGGCTCGCGCGTCCGCTAAGCCGCAGGCAACAGCAGTCCCACGCACATCGACTAGCATTGACGGAGCCCGAAAATGGCTTTCAGTAGTGGTAATAGCAGTGGCCCGATGGCCGAGATCAACGTCACGCCCCTCGTGGACGTGATGTTGGTGCTGCTGATCATCTTCATCATCACCGCGCCGCTGATGTCGCATAAGGTGAAGATCGAACTGCCCGAGGCCAACCTCGTGCAGAACGAAGAGGACAAGAAGGCTCCGCCGGTTCCGCCGATCACCATCTCGGTGAAGGAGGATGGCTCGCTGTATTGGAACGACGAGAAGATCGGCAAGGAAATCCTTGAGTCGCGTCTGTCCAGTACGGCGCAGCTGCAGCCGCAGCCCAAGCTCAATCTGCGTGGTGATCGCACCACCAAGATGCGCACGATCACCGAGGTGACGAAGATCGCGCAGGGCCAGGGCATGCTGGACATCGGCTACGTTGCCACCAAAGAGAAGGGTCAGTAAGCCATGGCATTCAGTAGTGGTGGAAGCAAGGGCCCCATGGCCGACATCAACGTCACGCCCCTCGTGGACGTGATGCTGGTGCTGTTGATCATCTTCATCGTGACCGCGCCGATCATGACCTACCCGATCGACGTGGCCCTGCCGCAGCGCGTGATCAACCCGCCGCCGCAGTTGAAGGAACCGCCGCCGCCGATCGATCTGCGCATCGATGCGGGTGGCTCGGTTTACTGGAACAACTCGCCTGTCAACGTGCGCGATCTGCAGCAGCGCATGGAGCAGGAGATCCAGCGTGATCCGACCAACCAGCCGGAACTGCGCATCGACGCGAACCCGGACGCCCAGTACGACGTGATGGCGAAAGTACTGGCCGCGGCCAAGAACGCTCAGATGCAGAAAATCGGTTTCGTGCAGTAGTACGCATAGACGCAAACCTGTTGAACGCCGCCTTCGGGCGGCGTTTTTTTTGGCCGTTCTCCGCGGAAGCTAGTCCTTGTAGGAGCGACGTCAGTCGCGACCGGAATCCAGCATCTGCTCACGGCGTCCTTTCGCCCGCATGGGGTTGGCTCCACAACCAACCAAGCTTCCCGGTCGCGACTGACGTCGCTCCACGGCGCGTTCCCACCCTCTTGCCAGGAGGCAACAGGCAGGCGTAGCGTGGAGTCGACCCGACGCGAAAGGAGTACGCCATGGCTTTCTCCGCAACCGCACGTCCCTCCGCCCTGGCGGAGATGAATGTCACCCCGTTGGTCGATGTCATGCTGGTCCTGCTGATCATCTTCATGGTGACGGCTCCGCTGCTCTCGCGGCCACTGGACCTGTCCCTGCCACAGGGCAGGGATACGCCCTCGCCCGACAAACCCAGCATCCTCAGTCTGGATGTCGCCGCCGATGGCACGTTGCGGCTGGACGATCGTCCGCTTTCGGCGCGGGATCTGCGCGTGCGCCTGGACGATGCGCTGCGCAGCGACCCGAAGACGGTGCTGACCCTGAGCGCTTCGCCCGATGCGGACTATCAGCAAGTGGTTACCGCCCTGGCCGAAGTCCGCGCCAGCGGGATCGAGCAGGTGTCCTGGCGCGGGGAGCGCTGATTCGCGGTCGGTTGCCCTGAAACGGCCAGGCGAACCTCAGTGGTTCGCCTGCGCCGCGTGTACCGATTCGAGGATGGCCAGGTAGTTCTGAACCGTGCGGTGCAGGCCCGCGTACAGCGCCTCGCCGATCAGGGCGTGGCCGATGGAGACTTCGAGGACGCCGGGCACGGCTTCCAGGAATTCCTGCAGGTTGGCCTGGCTGAGATCGTGGCCGGCATTGACTCCCATGCCCAGCGAGCGCGCCAGGCGCGCCGTCTGGATGCAGTGCGCCAGTTCCGCCTCCGCGTCGCCAGCGGCCATCGCCTCGGCGAACGGTCCGGTATAGATCTCGATGCGGTCGGCGCCGATGGCGGCCGCCTTTTCCAGGGAAGAACAACCGGCGTCGACGAACACGCTCACGCGGCAGCCGTAGGATTTCAGCTCGGCGACGAGCGGCCGCAGGCGCTCGCCGTCACGATCGAAATCGAAACCGTGGTCGGAAGTGATCTGGCCGTCGCTGTCGGGAACCAGGGTCGCCTGGGCCGGACGCGCCTGTTCGCACAGGGCCAGGAAACCCGGATAGCCCTCGCGCGGCGGCGCGAACGGGTTGCCTTCCAGGTTGAGCTCCACCTGGCTTTCGCGGGTCAGCTCGGCCAGTCCGTGGACATCATCGGCGCGGATGTGGCGCTGGTCGGGCCGCGGATGCACGGTGATGCCATGCGCGCCGGCATACAGGCAGGCGCGGGCGGCGCGCACGACATCCGGCTCGCTGCCGCCGCGCGAATTGCGCAGCACCGCGATCTTGTTGACGTTGACGCTCAGGAGGCTCATGCCGGCTTCCCTGCGGAACAAGGTTCGCCTCTCACAGCGGGGGTGGTCCCGGCGGCGGCACCGTGCCCTGCTTGCGCGCCTCGGCCAGTTCGCGCAGGCGACGCAGTTCGGTGGGGTCGATCATGTGCGATTCGTCGCGCTGGCTGTCGCCCATCCGTGCGGCGTACCAGCCGACGATCCATGCGACGAACAGGCCCAGCGACGCGATCAGGCCGACCACCATCAATGCGGTGGACGTGGTGCGCATGGACAGCACCAGCGCGCCGGCGGCGAACAATAGATAGAGCCAGTGCATGACCGTCCCTCCCCTGGATGGCGGGAGTTTACAACGCCCGGCGATGGCGTGAAGCGTTGCGGATCACAACAGCGGGGAGGTCAGTCGCGCCAGCGCCTCCGGCAGGCGGTGCCGCCACAATGACCGCCGACGTTCCGGGCTGACCGGCCTCGAGGATGCGAATTCACCCTCCAGCAACTGCGCCAACTGGCCGGCCAGGCCGCGGTCGCGGAACAGCATCGAGATCTCGAAATTCAGCCGGAAGCTGCGGTGATCGAAGTTGGCGCTGCCGATCAGGGCCAGGTTGTCGTCGCACAGCAGCGCCTTGCTGTGCATCATGCGCGGCCCGTATTCGTAGACCTTCACGCCGGCGGCCAGCAGTTCATCGAAATAGGAACGCGCCGCGTAGGTGACCAGCCGCGAGTCGCTCATCCGCGGCACCAGCAGGCGCACGTCCAGTCCGCCCAGCGCCGCCGAGGTCAACGCCATCCGCGCCGCCTCGCCCGGGACGAAATAGGGCGTCACCAGCCATACCCGCGACTTCGCTTCGTGGATGGCGGACACGTAGGTGCGGTGGATCGGCTCCCAGGACGAATCCGGTCCCGATACCAGGGTCTGCGCCGCGATGCCGCCCTCGATGCCGTTGTCGGTCGCATGCCACAGGCGCGTGCCCTGGAAATCCTTGCGCTTCTGGCCGGTGGCGTACACCCAATCCTCGACGAACACCTGCTGCACGCTGCGCACCACGTCGCCTTCCATCCGCAGGTGCAGATCCCGGTAGGCATCGGGCCGCAGCGATTCGTCTTCCTCGTCGGTGATGTTGATGCCGCCGGTGAAGGCGATGCGGCCGTCGACCACCACGATCTTGCGGTGGGTGCGCAGGTTGACCCAGGGACGGGTGAATGGCCGGAACCGGGTCGGGTGGAACCAGGCGCTCTCGCCGCCGGCCTCGTGCAGCGGCTGGAGGAAGCGCCGGCCCACCTGCGAGGAGCCGACCGCGTCCAGCAGCAGCCGCACCTTCACCCCTTCCCGCGCCTTGGCGATCAACGCTTCCAGCAGGCGCTGGCCGCAGCGATCCGGGTTGTAGATGTAGTACTCCAGATGGATGTGGTTGGTGGCCTGGCGGACCGCGTCCAGGATGGCTTCGTAGGTCGCCGAGCCGTCCACCAGCAACTGCACCGAGGTGGCGGTGGACGGCGGCAGGCCGGTGGTGGTCTGGGCCAGCATCGCCAGTTCGGTGCAGCCCTCATCGACCGGGCAGAACGTCTCGTAGGTATCCATTCCCGTGCGTGACTGGTGCCGGCGCAGCTGCTGGCGCTTGATCTTCTGCGGCCCCAGCAGGAAGTAGATCAGGTAGCCGATGTAGGGCAGCAGCGACAGCGACAGCACCCAGCTGAGGGTGGCGACGGGCTCGCGCTTCTGCAGCACGATCCAGCCGCACAGCGGGATCAGGTAGAGCAGCCAGGCGGCGGTGAGCCAGCGGTTCAGGTGCGGGATGGACAGGAAGGCATCCCACCAGGCGTGCAGGGTTTCCAGCATGGCGAGATTCTATGCGGTGTTGCCCATGCGGTGTCGCCGCCGCTGAGACGCCGGCGGCGTAACCTGCATGGATGGGCGAGATGATCAAAGGCCGCGGTTCCACGGGACACCTGCCCGGCCGGTTCGCCGTGACCACGGCGCAGGCCGAGGACGACGGTTGGCACGAGCGGGACCGCGAGGACGAGATCGCGTCCTCGCCGGCGACCCGGGTGACCGAGGAGCGCGCACGCAGCATCATCAGCCGCAACCAGTCGCCGGACATTCCGTTCCAGCAATCGCTCAATCCCTACCGGGGCTGCGAGCATGGTTGCTCGTACTGCTTTGCCCGGCCGAGCCACGCCTATCTGGACCTGTCGCCCGGCCTGGACTTCGAGACCCGGATCTTCGCCAAGACCAACGCGTCGGAACTGCTGCGCAAGGAGTTGGCGAAGCCGGGCTACCGGTGCAGCCCGATCGCGCTGGGCATCAATACCGACGCCTACCAGCCGACCGAGCGGAAACTGGGCCTGACCCGGCGCATCATCGAGGTGCTGGCCGAAACCCGGCATCCGTTCTCGCTGATCACCAAGAATGCGCTGGTCGAGCGCGATCTGGATCTGTTGGCGCCGATGGCGCGCGAACACCTGGTGCAGGTGTATTTCTCGATCACCACCCTGGACAACCACCTGTCCGCGCGACTGGAACCGCGGGCGTCGGCGCCGCATTCGCGCCTGCGCGCCGTGCGCCGGCTGAGCGAGGCCGGCATTCCGGTCGGGGTGATGTTCGCGCCGGTGATCCCCTGGGTGAACGATGCCGAGCTGGAAGCGGTGCTGGAGGCGGCGCGGGATGCGGGCGCCGATTCCGCCGGCTACGTGCTGCTGCGCCTGCCGCACGAGGTATCGCCCCTGTTCCGTGACTGGTTGCAGACCCACCTGCCGCAGCGCGCCGAACACGTGATGAGCACCATCCAGCAACTGCGCGGCGGCAAGGATTACGACGCCCGCTTCGGCAAGCGATTCAGCGGCGACGGGGTGTATGCGGAGCTGTTGGCGCGCCGCTTCGACCTGGCCTATCGGCGACTGGGTTTCGATCGGCGCAGGCACCAGGGACTGGATGTGCGCAAGTTCGTGCCACCGCGGCCGCCCTCGCCGCAGGGGGAGCTGTTCTGAGTGGCCAAGGCATTTGTGGGAGCGACGTGAGTCGCGACCGTATCAATCCCGTCCCCGGAAAGTATCGCGACTGACGTCGCTCCCACAGGTCAGGTGCGGGATCAGCGGGCTTCGAGGTGATACCGCGCGGCCGCTTCCACCTCGTTGCGCGAGCCCAGGAACACCGGCACGCGCTGGTGCAGGTGGTCGGGTTGCAGATCGAGGATGGATTCGCGCCCGGTGCTGGCCGCGCCGCCCGCCTGCTCGACCAGCATGCCCATCGGATTGGCCTCGTACATCAGGCGCAGCTTGCCCGGCTTGCCGGGTTCCTTGCGATCCCAGGGATAGATGAAGATGCCGCCGCGGGTCAGGATGCGATGCACGTCGGCGACCATGCTGGCGATCCAGCGCATGTTGAAATCCTTGCCGCGCGGGCCTTCCTTGCCGGCCAGGAGGTCGGTCACGTAAGCCTGCATCGCCGGCTCCCAGTGACGCTGGTTGGAGACGTTGATGGCGAACTCGCGGGTGTCCTCCGGGATGCGCATGTCGCGCTGGGTCAGGACGAACGCGCCCTGTTCCCGGTCCAGGGTGAAGGCGTGGGTGCCGTGGCCGGTGGTCAGCACCAGCATCGTGCTGGGCCCGTAGATGCAGTAGCCGGCAGCGACTTGCCGGCGTCCCGGCTGGAGGAAATGCTCGTCGCCCGGCCGGCTCACGCCCTCGGGGCTGCGCAGGACCGAGAAGATGGTGCCGACCGAGACGTTGACGTCGATGTTGGAACTGCCGTCCAGCGGATCGAACAGCAGCAGGAAGCCGCCGCGCGGATAGGCGTCCGGGATCGGCTGGCTGTGCTCCATTTCCTCGGAGGCGCAGGCCGCCAGGTGGCCGCCCCAGGCATTGGCCTCCAGCAGGATGTCGTTGCTCAGCACGTCCAGCTTCTTCTGCGCCTCGCCCTGGACGTTGCCGGTGCCGGCGTCGCCAAGCACCCCGCCCAGCGCGCCCTTGCTGACCGCGATGGAGATGCTGGTGCAGGCCCGCGCGACCACCGCGATCAGCTGGCGCAGTTCGGCGTCGATGCGGCCGGCGCGCTGTTCCTCGATCAGGTAGCGGCTGAGGGAAACGGTATGGGCGGTGGGCATGGGCATGGCAGGATGGCGGGCGGAAGAACCGCGCATTGTCCGGACATTGCGGACCAATGCAAGACCAATTTCATGGATCCCGAGGGCACACCTTGATTCCGACCCCCCCGGCGGTATGGCTTTCCCTGTCTTCGGCGCTGGGCCTGGGCCTGCTGATCGGCCTAGTCCGCGAGCGCGCCGGGGGCGAGGCGCGCGCCATCGCCGGCCTGCGCACCCACGCCCTGACCGCACTGGGCGCGGCGGTTGCCGCCCAGCTTGGCCTGCCGGTGCTGCTGGTGATTCTGGCCGGGGTGGTGGTCCTGGCCGCCCTGGCCTACCTGGGCACGCGCGACCACGATGCCGGCCTGACCAGCGAGGTCGCCCTGCTCCTGACCGCCCTGCTGGGTGCGCTGGCGATGCAGTCGCCGCCGCTGGCGACCGGACTGGCGGTGGTCGCTGCACTGCTGCTGTACGCCAAGGAGCCTCTGCACCGGTTGACCCGCCAGGTGCTGAGCGAACGCGAGGTGTTCGACGGTTTGCTGCTGCTGGCCTCGGCGCTGGTGATCCTGCCGATCCTGCCGGACGAGGCGATCGGTCCGTTCCAGGCCATCAACCCGGCGACCCTGTGGAAGCTGGTGGTGCTGGTGATGGCGGTCAGCGCGCTCGGCCATGTCGCGCTGCGCCTGATCGGCAACCGCTGGGGCCTGGCCGCGGCGGGATTCTTCGCCGGCTATGTGTCCTCCACCGCGGCGGTGATCGGTTTCGGCCAGCGGGCGCGGGAAACCCCCGCGCTGCTGTCCTCGACGGTGGCTGCGGCACTGCTCTCCAACCTGGCGTCGTTGAGTCTGTGCGTGCCGATCCTGTGGGCGGTGTCGCCGCCGCTGGTCATCGACCTGTGGCCCGAGCTGGCCGCGATCGGCGCGGTGTTGCTGGCCGGCGGCCTGCTGGGCCTGCGCGCGGGACGCGACGATCCCGCCGCGCCGCCGACCGCGGAAAGCCGGATGTTCCGGTTCGGACAGGCGCTGGGATTCGCGCTGGTGGTGGCCGTGCTGACGTTCGTGTCGGCCGCGCTGGCGGCATGGATCGGGCCGCGTGGCGCGATGGCCGCGGCGGTGATCTCGGCGACCGCCGAATTGCACGCGGCGGTGGCGACGCTGGCCAACCAGTTCGCCCGCGGCGGCCTGAGCGACATCGAGGCGCGCTGGCTGATGCTGGCGCTGCTGGGCGCGAGCCTGGCGACCAAATCGGTGATCGCCTGGATCAGTGGTGGCGCCGCCTACGGCATGCGCGTCGCGGCTGGATTGCTGGCCGCGCTGGCGGCGGGGTTGGCGGTGCTGGTGTTGACCTGAGCGGGGAATTCCTTACTTGTGGGAGCGACGTGAGTCGCGACCGTCATCCAATCAGACACGGAATCGTCGCGACTCACGTCGCTCCCACAAGGAGAGTCCGATCAGATGATCCGCAGCGTGATTGCCTTGAGCACGGCACGGGTGCGGTCGCGGGTGCCGAGTTTGTCGAGGATGTTGGAGACGTAGTTCTTCACCGTGCCTTCGGCGAGGAACAGCGTGCGCGCGATTTCCTTGTTGGAGTAGCCACCGGCGAGCAGGCGCAGGATCGCGACTTCGCGCTCGCTGAAACGATCGCTGGACGGACTCTCGTCGTGGAACCGGTAGCGCGCGCGCACCGGATCGGTGGCGACCGGCTGCAGCAGGGTGTCGCCGGCGGCGACCCGGCGGATAGCGGCGCGCAGGTCTTCCGGCGCCGCGTCCTTGAGCAGGAATCCCTGTGCGCCGGCTTCGGCCGCGCGCAGCAGCAGGTCGCCGTCATCGAAGGTGGTCAGCAGCAGCACCGGTGTCCGGTCACCGCGCGCGCGCAGTCGCAGCAGCGCGTCGATGCCGTCCACGCCGGGCATGCGGATGTCGCTGAGGATCACGTCCACCGGGCTATCGGCGAGCCGCTCGAGCAATTCCGCGCCGCCCTCGGCCTCGAACGCCACCCGGATTTCGTCCGGCCCGTCCAGCAACGCGCGCAGGCCGGCACGGACCAGGGCCTGATCGTCGGCCAGCGCGACCCGCACGATCGCGGATCCGGACATATCACTCATGAGAAAACTCCACGGTCAGTTCCAGGTTGCCGGCCAGGCCGCGGCCGATGCGCAGATCCCCGCCGACCGCGGCGACCCGTTCGCGGATGCCGGCCAGCCCATTGCCTTCGCGCAGCAGCGCCGGGGCCTGGCCATCATCGGCGATCCGCAGCCACAGCCGCGAACCCTCGCGCCGCAGTTCGACCCACAACGTCGCCGCGCCGGCATGGCGCGCCGCGTTGGTCATGGCTTCCTGCACGATCCGTAGCACGGTCTCGGCCAGCTGCGGATTCCGGATCACCGCGTCCGCGCCGATGTTCAGCTGCATGCGAAGCTGCGGCAACGGCGCGGCCAATGCGCGCAGCGCGGTTTCCAGATCCAGCCCGCGCGAATCGCGCAGCGCCTGGACCACGTTGCGGATGTCCTCCAGCAGGTCGCTGGCCAGCTGCTCGCTCAAGCGCACCTGCGGACGTCCGGCCAGCGCGGGATCGGAAGCCAGCGCGCGCAGGTTGAGCTTCATCGCGGTCAATTTGTGCCCAGCGACATCGTGCAGCTCGCGCGCCACCCGCAGGCGCTCGGCGTCGCGCGCGCTGTCGGCGAGCAACGCGCGGGTGGCGAGCAGATCGGCGTTGACCAGCGCCAGCCGATCGCGGGCGTTCTCGGCGCTGCGCGCGTAGTGGCCGATCAGCGCGGCGAAGGCCTGGAAGCCGCCGTAGATGGCGACCATGAACCAGGCCGCGTCGTGCCCGGCACGGACCATCAGCAGGCCGAACACCAGGTTCGCCGCCAGCATCACCAGCAGCGCATGCAGCGGGCGCCAGGTCATCGCCAGTTGCGCGGCGACCACCACCAGCAGGACCGGCGCGGTTCCGGTGCGTGGCGCCAGTTCGATCATGAGCAAGGCGAGCAGCAGTTGCAGCCACAACAGCGCATCGCGCAGGCGCCGGCCGACGCCGGGCTGATCCAGCAGCAGGAAGGCGGCCAGGAACGCCAGCAGCGTACCCAGGCGCGGGCCGTCGAGGCCGCCGGTCTCACCGCGCATCGCCAGCATCACCGCCGCCCAGGTCAGGACGCCGGACAGATTGAGGGGTTGCAGCAGCAGCTTCAGGCGTTCGCGCATGCGGACATGCTGCCTGCCGCCGCTGGCGGACGCCACGGGCATCGCGCAAGTCGTGACTTCCGGCAGGTCGATGGCTGCTGACACCACGTTGTCAGCAGCCCCGCATCAGGATGGACCCCTGCCATTTTCAGGAGGAAATACGCATGAGCCCCCGGAGTCTGACCGCGCGCGCCCAGGACCTGCTGCCGCGCGCCTTCCACGCCTACGTTGCCGGCCTGGGACGTAGCCTGGTGAGCGGCGACCAGCTTGTCTATCCGGCGTCGCCCGGCCACCCATTGCCCGCGGAAGGCCGCCACGACTTCGATTTCCTGCACGGCCGCTGGCGGGTGCGCAACGTGCGGCTGAAGGAGCGGTTGGCCGGGTGCGAGGAATGGGAACACTTCGAGGCGCGCCAGCAATGCGGTCCGGTGCTGGGCGGCGTCGGCAACATGGACGAGTTCGTCACCGACTGGTCGGGTGGCTATCGCGGCATGACCCTGCGCCTGTACGACCCGCTCCAGCGGCAGTGGAGCCTGTACTGGGCCAACAACCTCCAGGGCCTGCTCGAACCGCCGGTGATCGGCCGATTCGAGAACGGCGTCGGCACCTTCCATGGCCGCGATCGCCACAAGGGCCGCGAGGTGTGGGTGCGGTTCCGCTGGCACGAGATCCAGCCGGACAGCGCGCACTGGGAGCAGGCGTTCTCGCCGGATCGTGGCGGCCACTGGGAAACCAACTGGCACATGTACCTGAGCCGGGAGGCTGCATGAGCGCGCCGGTTTCCACCCGGGCCGTCGAGTTCCGCAGCTATCGCCTGCGCCCCGGCACGCGCGAAGACTTCCACCAGCTGATCACTGCCACGGTCATGCCGATGCTGCGCGGCTGGCCGATGGACGTGGTCCGGCATGGCCCATCGCCGCACGACCGCACGTCCTACCTGTTGATCCGTGCCTACGCGGATCTGGACGCGCGCCAGCGCGAGCAGGACGCCTTCTACGGCAGCGATCAATGGCGCGAGGGACCGCGCCAGGCCGTGCTCGATCTGATCGAGGAATACCTGTCGGTGGTGATCGAGATGGACACCGCCGTTGTCGATGCCCTGCGCCAGGAGTGACGTGATGCTGGATACCCTCTCCCCCACGACGGCCCGCCCTTCCCGTCCCCTCGCTGTCCCGCCGGTCGCCACCGCGGTTCCAGGCGTGATCGAATTGCGCCAGTACACCCTGCACCCGGGCCGGCGCGACGAACTGATCACCCTGTTCGAACGCGAGTTCATCGAAACCCAGGAAGCGGCCGGGATGCACCTGCTGGGCCAGTTCCGCGATCTGGACGATCCGGATCGCTTCGTCTGGTTGCGCGGATTCGCCGACATGGCGACGCGGCGGGAGGCACTGGCGCGGTTCTACCAGGGACAGGCCTGGCGCGCGAATCGCGATGCCGCCAACGCGACGATGATCGATTCGGACAACGTGCTGCTGCTGCAGCCCGCGCATCCGGGCCCCGGGTTGCGGGTGTCGGCGCCGCCGCCGGCGATGGACGCGGCCGCGCCGGAGCAGGCCCGCGTCGTCATCTGCCTGCACCATTTCGATGCGCCGGTGAGCCAGGAGTGGCGGGATCATTTCGAACAGATACAACGGCCATGGCTGGAGGAGATGCAGGCGCGCGTGCTTGGCACGCTGGTGAGCAGCACCGCCCCGAACGACTACGCCGCCCTGCCGGTGCGCGAGGGCGAGCACGTGTTCGCCTGTCTCCTGCAGTTCGCCGACGAAGCCACCCACGAACGCTGCGATCGCCAGCTCCAGGCCGCCTGGCGGATCGGCGCGCAGCCGCATCGCACCGAGTTGCTGCGGCTGGCGCCCACCGCGCGTTCGCGGATGGGGCGCGACCCGCGTCCCGGCGGGGAGGCGTGAGATGCGCGCGTCCCTTTGCGTCCCCCGGCGCCGGCAAGGGATGATGCCGACATGCGCCGCGCCGACCGCCTGTTCCTGATCATCCATGCCCTGCGTGGACGCCGCACCGCCCTGCCCGCCCGTACCCTCGCCGAGACCCTGGCGGTCTCGCTGCGAACGGTCTATCGCGATGTCGCCGACCTGCAATTGTCCGGCGTGCCGATCGAAGGCGAGGCCGGCATCGGTTATCTGCTGCGCAAGGGCGCGGACATTCCTCCGCTGATGTTCAACGCCGACGAACTCGAAGCCCTGGTGGTCGGCACGCGCTTCGTCCGCGCGTTCGGCGGCAAGCGCCTGTCCGTCGGCGCGCGCTCGGCACTGCTGAAAATACAGGCGGTGTTGCCGCCGGATCTGCAGGCGCGTGCGCAGCGCACCCGCATCTATGCGCCGGAACTGAAGGACCGCTTCGAATCCACCGGCCTGCTGGATCGTCTGCACGAAGCCATCGAGCAGCGCCGGGTGCTGCGGTTCCGCTACGCCGATCATTCCGGCGAGGAAACCGGGCGCGACATCGAGCCGCTGTGCCTGGCCTTCTGGGGCGGCAGCTGGACGCTCGGGGCCTGGTGCCGTTTCCGCCGCGATTTCCGCAACTTCCGTCCCGACCGCATCCTTCAACTGGATGAGACCGGCGAGATCTTCGCCGACGATCCCGAGCATGGCCTGGAGGCGTACTTCCGCCGGGTCGGCCCGCCGCCTTCGGATGCCTGAGGGGCGTCAGGGCATCCTGCGCCACTCCAGGCCCAGCAGGAATCCACGGTCGGGTCCGGGCTCGTAGTAACGGCCGTTGCCTTCGTTGACGATCACCGATCCGGCGTAACGCTGGTCCAGCGCGTTGTCCACGCGCAGGAACGCGCGCAGCATATCGTCGCCGAATCGCCAGCGGCGCGCGGCTTCCAGATGCAGCAATGCGTAGCCCGGGGCCTGCTCGCTGCCGATATCGTTCACGCTCACCCGATCCTGGGCGACGGCTTCGGCGGCCGCGCTCCAGGTCTCCGAACGCCATTCAAGCCGGCCGAAGAACTGCTGGCGCGCGATACCGGGAATCGTCGCGCCCGCCTTCACCGGCGTGTCCGGCACGGCGCAACCGCTGCGTGCGCACGTCAGGAAGCCGTCGCGGAACTCGGCATCCAGCCAGGTCCAGGCGGCCTGCCATTGCCAGTGTTCGCCGAACGACGCGCGCATGCTCGCCTCCGCGCCTTGCCGTCGCGCACGCCCCACGTTGCGATAGGTGCTGCGCCCGCCCAGGTTGCTGGCGACCGACAACTCGTCGTCGGTGTCGGCGCGGAACAGCGCGAACGCCAGGTCGCCGGCGGACCAGCGCCATTTGCTGCCCAGTTCCCAGTGCCGGCTGATCGCCGGACGCAGGTCCAGCGCCAACCCGGCACCGCCATCGGCGCGATAGCCGAGTTCGTTGAAGGTCGGGGTCTCGAAACCACGTCCGCTCGACAGGTACAGGCGCCAGTCGGCGCCGGCATCGAACATCACGCCCGCGACCGGAGTGGTCTCGGCATAGCGCACGCGACCGCTGTCATCGGGGTTGGTGGCGGTGACGTAATGATCGCGCGAGGCGAACCGCACCGCGCTGTGGCGCGCGCCGGCGAGCAGCGACCAGCGATCGGCGAAGCGCCACCACGCCTGCGCATACTGGTCCACGTTCTCCACCCGGTTGCGTTCGTCGCGACGCGGCCAGCCCCGCACGCCCCACTCCGCATCGATGAAATTCTCGTAACCGCGCCGGTGCTGGCGCTGGCGGTCTGCATTCACGCCCACGGTGGCCTCGAACGGCCGCGCGGCCAGTTCGCCCTGCCACGACCAGCGCGCGTCGATGCCGGCCTGGTCATTGCCCAGATCGATGACGCCGCCGCTGTTGAGCGGATTGCCCTGCGCACCGACGGGAAGCGGCAGGAACTGTTCGACATCGCGGCTGCCGGCATAGGCCGTCGCGCGCAGGCGATGACCGGCGGCCAGCGGTTGATCCAGCACCAGCCCGAGCTGATCCTGGCGCACCGACTTGCGGGTGTTGAACTGGTGCGCGGCGGCGATCGCCTGCGCCGGGTCCGCGCGCCACTGTGCCCGGGTCAGGCCGAGCGGATCCTGCGCGCGCGGCGAATCGAAATGGTTGAACACCAGATCCAGCGTGCCCTCGCCCGCCAGATCGAAACCCAGCTTGCCGTTGAACGACTCGCGCCGCGCCGCGCTGTGGTCCCGGTAGCCGTCGGTGTCGAAAATGCTGGCCGCGAGGTTGTAGTGCACCCCGCCCTGCGCGCCTGACCATTGCGCGCCCAGCGTGCGGGTCGCGTGACTGCCCACCGAGCCTCGCACCCGAAGTTCGCCTGGCGCTTCGCCGCGCGCGCTGGACAACTGCACCACCCCGCCGGAGGAATTGCCGTACAGCGCCGAGAACGGACCGCGCAGCACTTCCACCCGTTCGGCACCCATCAGGTTGAAATGCGACAGCTGGCCTTGCCCGTCCGGCAGCGTGGCCGGAATGCCGTCGGCATACAGCCGCACCCCGCGTACCCCGAAGGTCGCGCGCGCGCCGAAACCGCGGATCGACAACTGGGTGTCCTGCGCGTAGTTCTGCCGGTCACGCGCGAGCAGTCCGGGCACGCCGCCCAGGCGCTCGGACAGGTTTACCCCGGCGGTGGCGGCATCCTCGCGCAGATCGATCAGGTCGAGCGAGGCAGGCGTGTCGAACGCCGAGACACCCTCCAGGCGAGCGGCCTGCACGGTGACACGGTCCAGGGTGCGCGCGGTGTCCTGCGCGGCCGCCGGCAAGGCGACGAGAAGGGCCAGCGCCAGCGTGGCGCGAGGTAGATGCGTCATGCGTGCATTCTAGAGTCCCGCCCTCCCCTGTAGGAGCGACGTCAGTCGCGACCGAAGTCTCCGGACCACCTGCATCCCTGGAAGACCATGAAGCCAACCCGCTGTTGGAAACAGGCGGCGGGCCTGATGGTGCGGTCGCGACTGACGTCGCTCCTACAGGGGAATCGGACTGCCGGTTCAGACGTCGCCGTCGGCCAGCCAGCCTTCGCCGGTGCCACGGGTGAACACCCGGTCGCCCTCGCGCACGTCGCCGGCCGGAATGGCCTCCTGGTCGGCCAGGCGCGCGTAAATCGGGGTGAAGTCAGGCGCGGTGGCGTTCATCAGCTGCTCGAAGCTGTCGATGACGAAGTAGGTCTTCTGGTAGGTATCGATGCGGTAGCGGGTGCGCATCAGCCGCTCCAGATCGAAACCGATCCGGTTGGGCGCCGGCGATTCCAGCGAGTACAGCGATTCGCCCTTCGACGAGACGATGCCGGCACCGTAGATGCGCAGTCCGTCAGGCGTGTTGATCAGGCCGAATTCCACCGTGTACCAGTACAGCCGGGTCAGGTGGACCAGCGCCTCCTGATCGATGCCGTGCGCCTTCACCCCGCCCTTGCCGTACGCCTGCATGTAGTCGGCGAATACCGGATTCATCAGCAGCGGGACGTGGCCGAACAGATCGTGGAACAGATCCGGTTCGGCGATGTAGTCGATCTGATCGGGGCGGCGAATCCACCAGGTGACCGGGAAACGCCGGTTGGCCAAGTGATCGAAGAAGTCCAGTTCCGGCAGCAGGCCCTCGACGCCGATCAGGGTCCAGCCGGTGGTCGCCTTCAGCACCCGGTTGAGCTCGTCAAAGCGCGGGATGCGGTCCGGGGTCATGCCCATCGCGTCCTGTGCCTGCAGGAATTCATTGCAGGCCCGCCCGACCAGCAGCTGGCGCTGGCGTTCGTACAGCTTGCCCCAGGTGTCGTGGTCGGCGGCCGGATAGTCGGCCGGCTGCTCCACCACGGCGGTCGTGTAGACCGGCACGTAGCCCTTGTCGGTCTGCTGGTGCTCGACGCGGCGGGGTTCGTTCATGGTGGGCTCCTGGCAGGGCAAGTCCTGCGATCGCATGCTAGCGCCGGGACCGCGCAATGGGCTTGCAAAGTTGCGCACATAGGGGTCATTGGCGCAATCTTGTTGCGTAGAATCATGTTGCGAGGCAACAAATGGCCGAATCCGTCACCCTGGACCGGACCGACCTGCGCCTGCTGGCCCTGCTGCAGCAGCAGGGCCGGGCCCCCAACTCCGACATCGCCACCCAGGTGAACCTGTCGGCCTCGGCCTGCCTGCGCCGGATCCAGCGGCTGGAAGCGGCCGGGGTCATCACCGGCTACGCCGCGCGGGTGGAACCGCAGAGCGTCGGCCTGGGCTTGCAGGCGTTCGTGCGCGTGCAGCTGGAGAAGCATGGCCAGAGCGGCATCGCCCTGTTCGCCGACAACGTGCAGCATTGGGATGAAGTGGTCACCTGCCACGCCCTGACCGGCGACATGGACTACCTGCTGCACGTCGTGGTGCAGGATCTGGAACACTTCTCGCGTTTCCTGCTGGACAAGCTGCTCGACGCCAGCGGCGTCGCCGACGTGAATTCCAGTTTCGTGCTGCGCACCGTGAAAGCCTTCGGTGGCTGGCCGCTGCCGAAGGCATGAGAACGCTCCCGGGAGATTGAATGGATACGTTGCACATCCGGCCCGCCACGACCGGCGACCTCGACGCCATGTGGACGATTTTCCGCGCGGTGATCGCGCCGGGCGACGCACTGCCGTTCGACGAGGGTTTCGATCGCGACACCTTTCGCGAGCACTGGTTCGGCGCCCATGCCGCCTCGGTGGCGGAGCAGGGCGGCGAGGTGATCGGCATGTACAAGCTGGGGGCCAACCACGCCGGGCGGGGTGCGCATGTCGCCAGCGCCACCTACGCGGTCGCGCCCGCCATGCAGGGCCGGGGCGTGGGCAGGCGACTGGTCGAGCACAGCCTGGCCCGTGCACGCGCCGCCGGGTTCCGCGGCATCCAGTTCAACTACGTGGTCAGTACCAACGGGGGCGCGGTGGAACTCTATCGCCGGCTCGGTTTCGACATCGTCGGGACACTGCCCGGCGCGTTCCGCCACGAGCGGTTGGGCTGGGTGGATGCGTACGTGATGTTCCGGGGACTGGAACCGCCGGAAGCCGATGCAAAGGTATGACGCGGGAGCCGCGCGGGCATGCCGATCGCATTGCGTGAGATCGGTTGCATGATGATGGTGGAGTGAGTCGACCCTGCCGGTGCAGCCCTGACGCATGCCGCAGGCGATCTCCTTTCCCGTTGCCGGCGCGGGTCGCGCGCCTCGAAGAGTGATGCGGACACCATGAGCGAAATCCGGTTTTCCCCGGAAGAAAAGGCGTTGATCGTCAATCGGATCCAGCTGTACTTCAGTGAAGAGCTGAAACAGGCCATCGGCCGGTTCGACGCCGAGTTCCTGCTCGACTTCTTCTCCCGGGAGGTCGGCGCCTATTACTACAATCGCGGCCTGTACGACGCGCAGGCCGCGCTGGTGACGAAGCTGGACGATATCCAGGACGCCATCTACCAGCTCGAGCGTCCGACCGACTTCAAGCGTTGACGCCGCACGCGCGGCAGGGAGTCCGAGATGAGCGCTCCACCTCCGGTTTCGCTCCGCAACCTGGTCGCGATGCTCCAGGTCACCGATATGGCGCGTTCATTGGCGTTCTATTCGCGGCTGGGTTTCGAGCTGCGCAACACCCATGTGCCCGACGGAACCGACAACGATGGGGCGCCGGTGTGGGCCTGGCTGGAGGGCGGGGCAGGGCAGCTGATGCTGACGAAGGCCAGTGAGCCGGTCGATGCGGGCAAGCAGGGAATCCTGTTCTATCTGTACTTTGACGATATCGCGGTGGTGCATGCGCGACTGGGCGCCGAGGGGTGGCCGGTCGGTCCGATGAGCCATCCGTTCTATTGCCCGCGGGGCGAGTTCCCGCTGGCCGATCCGGATGGCTATCGGTTGATGTTGACCCATACCTGATGCGCCACCACGTCGCTCATCACGATCGTAATAAACTGGCGTCCCCGCGACGCGGCGCGTCGGAACGAGAGGCAGGCACGGCATGATCCGGGAAGTCGGCGGTGTACCCATCCAGGCCACGCATCGCGCGCGCTGCCATTGTGGCGCGGTGGTTCTGGAGCTGGATCTGCCAGACGGCATCGTCAAACCGCGCCGCTGCGACTGCTCGCTGTGCCGACGCAAGGGTGCCATCGTCGCTTCGGTGCCACTGTCCGGCCTACGGGTGATGCAGGGCGGGGACGTGTTGACCCTGTACCAGTTCAACACGAAGGTCGCGCGGCACTACTTCTGTTCGCGCTGCGGCATCTACACGCACCACCAGCGCCGCTCCGATCCCAACGAATACGGCTACAACGTCGGTTGCCTGGATGGCGTCAACCCGTTCGCACTGGGCGAAGTGCCGGTCGAGGATGGCGTGAACCATCCCTCCGATCGAAAGCCTTTGGAGCCGTGAAATGAAACGCCGCGATCTGTTGGCCGGGACCGGCGCGGCACTGATGCTCGTATCCGCACGACTGCCGGCCCATATCCATGGAGAACCCCCGATGTACGGATTGATTGGCAAGATGAAAGCGGTGGGCGGCCAGCGCGAAGCGCTGATCGCCTTGATGCTGGAGGAAGTCGGCGCCATGCCCGGTTGCCTGAGCTACATCGTCGCGCGCGACCCGGCCGACGCCGATGGCATCTGGATCACCGAGGTCTGGGACAGCGCCGCCAGCCACAAGGCCTCCCTGTCGTTGCCGGCGGTGCAACAGGTGATCGCCCGCGCCAAGCCGCTGATCGCCGGCTTCGGCGAACATTTCGAGACCGCGCCCGTCGGCGGCCATGGTCTGGCACAGGCGACGGCATGAAACCGCAGCCACTGATCGCGGTGCGGGATGTTGCGGCCAGCCGGCGCTGGTACCAGGCCGCGCTTGGCCTGGACAGCGGTCACGGCGGCGACGAGTACGAACAGCTGATGGCCGACGGCAAGATGATCCTGCAACTGCACCGCTGGGAAGCGCATGCGCACCCGCATCTGGGCCAGCCGGATATTGCGCCCGGCAATGGGGTGCTGCTGTGGTTCCTGGCCGATGACTTCGATGCCGCGATCCGGCGCGTGGAACAGGCCGGTGCGGAGGTGCTGGAAGGACCGAAGGTCAATCCGAACGCGCAGCATCGCGAGATCTGGCTGCGTGATCCGGATGGTTATGTCGTGGTCGTGGCCGGACCCTACGGCGACCTCGGCGCATGAGCCGCATCCTCTACAGCGGCACCCGCAACGCCTCCAGCTGGGCGTTCCGCGCGTGGCTGGCGCTGCGCGAACAGGACATCGCGTTCGAGGAACGCATCGTCGACATCCGCAAGCCGCAGCGGTTCGAGAACCTCGCTCGCATCGCTGTGTTCTCGCCGCCGGCCGCCGTGCCGGTGCTGGTGGACGGCGAGACCGTCATCTACGACTCGCTCGCGATCATGGAATACGCCAGTGAACTGGGTGCTTCGCCACTGCTGCCCGCCGACATCCTCGCTCGCGCACGGGCGCGAGCGTTGCTCGCCTGGGTGCATTCGGGCCTGTCCGGACTATGTGGCCGGCTGTCGTTCGAAAGCGCTTTCTATCCGCAACGGCGGCGCATGACCACGCAGGAACAGGCCGAGGCTGGACGCATCCTGGCCGCCTGCCAGCAGGCGCTGGTGCACAGCGGCGGGCCCTATCTGTGTGGCGCGCTGTCACTGGCGGACTTGGCGTTCGTGCCGGTGCTGTGGCGATTGTTCGCGCACGATGTCGACGCCAGCGCTTGGCCGCATGCCAGCGACTGGAGCGAACGCCTGTTGTCCCGGCCCACCGTGCGCGAATGGCTGCATGAGGCCGAAGCGCTGCCGCCAGTGTACCTGGACGACTACGAAGCGTAGGCGCGCGTCCTACGCTTCCAGCCAGCGCAGGCCGATGATGCCGAGCAGGATCAGCGCCATGCAGCCCAGCCGCGCCGGCGACGGGCTGTCGCCGTAGGCGAAGATGCCCAGCGCGGCGACGCCGATCGCGCCGATCCCGGTCCACACCGCGTAGGCGGTGCCGGTGGGCAGATCGCGGATGGCGTGGGTCAGCAGGAAGATGCTGACCAGCGCCGCGACGATGCCGATGACGCCGGGCAGGGGACGCGTCCATCCCTGCGCGGATTTGAGCGCGCCGGCCATGACGATTTCCATCAGGCCGGCAAGGATCAGCAGCCACCACGCCATCGCGGACTCCGGTTCACTTGAAGGGCGCCCAGCCTGACCACACACTGGCTACCGTACAAGTACGCACTTCGAGGTGCCTGTGGACAGCGCTCAGCCAGCCCTGCCGGAACAGCCGGAAACCGCAAGCGGCGCCTGCCCGTCGCAGGCGGTGATGACCTTGCTCGCGGGCAAGTGGGCACTGCCGATCCTCACCGAACTGGCGCGCGGCCCGGTGCGCAACAACGCGTTGCTTCGGCGCATCGACGGCGTGTCGCAGAAGGTACTGACCCAGAACCTGCGCGAACTGGAGCGCAGCGGCCTGATCGAACGCATCGACCATGGCACGGTGCCGCCGAGCGTGGAATATCGCCTGACCGACCTGGGGCGTTCGCTGGACCGCACGCTGGTCGGGCTGGACCGTTGGGCGGAGCGCCACCACGCCGCACTGGCCGAAGCGCGGGCGCAGCATGACCTGCGCCGGGTGGAACCGGAATAATCCGTGGGCCCGATCCCGGGTGACAGGAGCGTCGCCGCCATGCACCGCAAGACCACCGACACCACGGACGCCGTCGATGCCTACATGGCCGCGCTGGATCATCCCTGCAAGGCGGAAGTGGAAGCGCTGCGCCGGATCATCACCGGCGTGGACGCGCGTATCGCCGAAGGCGTCAAATGGAATGCGCCAAGCTGGCGCCTGGACGAATACTTCGCCACCACCCACCTGCGTGCGAAACAGGGCATCGGCGTGATCCTGCATCTGGGCGCGAAGACGCGGGCGCCGGAGCGAAAACCCGCGATTGACGATCCCGACGGCTTGCTGGAATGGCTGGGACCGGATCGCGCGCGGGTGGTCTTCGCCGACATGGCGGATCTGCGCCGTCGCCAGGCCGCGTTCGAAGCCGTGCTGCGGCAATGGATCCGCCTGCTCTAGACGGATGGCGTCTCCCGCGCGGTCAAGCGTCGCCGCTTTCCACGCGCGCGCCGTCCCGGTGCGCCAATGCCAGTTCGCCCACGTGGCGCCGACCGGGATTGTCGCCGGCGATCCATTCGGCCGGCGGGAACAGATCGAACAGGCCGACCTTGAACAGGGTCGGGATGGCGGCGGCCAGTTCGGTTTCCACCCGGCCGCGTTCGCCCGCGTTGTACAGGGTGATGTTGTGCAGCAGCGTGGCCACGGTACCGGTCTGCACGCGGCTGCCGTCCTTCAGGGTGACCGCGGGCAGGACTTCGCCCGCGGCGACGATCTTGTGGTTGATGGCGGCCAGGTCGGCAGGGGAGGAAACGGACATGCGGCGGGAACTCCGGCGGGGGATTCGATGGCAGAGATGCGGGCGGATCACGCGTGGGCAAGAGGCGTAGACTTCGCACGATGAAACAGCATCTGCAATCGTCCTGGCAGCGCGCATGGCGCGGCGTCGGCGCGGTCGGTGATGACCTGGCGTGGTGCGAGCGGCTGCTGGCCTGCTACCAGGAACCGCATCGCCACTACCACACGCTGCAACACCTCGGCGAATGCCTGGCGGCCTTCGACCAGGCGCGCGCGCTGGCGCCACATCCCGATGAGATCGCGCTGGCCTTGTGGTTCCACGACGCCATCTACGACGTGAAGCGATCCGACAACGAGGCACGCAGCGCGGACTGGGCGCGTGAGGCGCTGCTGGACGCGGAGGTGGAATGCGCGGTCGCCGATCGCGTGCATGCGCTGATCATGGCCACCCGGCACGACGCGGTTCCCGCCGATGCCGACGCGCAGCTGCTGGTGGATATCGATCTGGGCATCCTCGGTGCGGACACGGCGCGCTTCGCCGAATACGAAGCGCAGATCCGGCGTGAATACGCCTTCGTGCCCGGCTGGCTGTTCCGGCGCAAGCGGCGCGCCATCCTGCAGGGATTCCTGGAGCGGCCACGGCTGTACACGACGCCATATTTCCACGACCGGCTGGAAACCCGCGCAAGGGAAAACCTGGCACGCGCGGTGGCTTAGCGGCGGGTACGCGGCATCATGTAGATGCCGAGCTTGCCCAGCATTGGCGCCGGTCCGGAAACGCTCAGCGGAGCAAGCTCCGCTCTACTCGCATTTCTTCTTGCCGCCCCACAGCTTGCCGAGGCGGAATCCCTCGTCGTCGCAGTCCGCGGGCTTGGGCGGAACGACCGGCGCGGTCTTCGCCGTGTGCGCGGCCAGGCGCTCGCGCTGCACGCGTTGCAGCTTTTCGCGGATCTGCGGCATCACCGCCATCGCCGCGCGCTCGCCTTCCAGGATCGCGTTGTTCTTCTGCTCGAAATCCGCAGGACCAATCTCGTTGACCCGTGGCCGGATGACGATGTCCGCGCGCGCCAGCTCCTGCTCGCCGAGTTTCTGGCCCATGATCGTGATCGACTGGTTGACGATGCCGAGCATGCTGCCCGGCCGCGTGCCGGGCGCCTTGGTGGAGATGTCCACGGCGATCACGAAGTCCGCGCCCAGTTGGCGCGCGGCATCCACCGGCACCGGACTGACCACGCCGCCGTCGACGTAGGTCGACTTGCCGATCACCACCGGCTCGAACACGCCGGGGATGCTGCTGGAGGCGCGCACCGCCTGGCCCACATTGCCGCGCACGAACACGGTGCGCTGTCCGGTTTCCAGTTGCGTGGCGACGGCGGCGAACGGCTTTTTCAGCTTCTCGATGGGACGCTTGCCCAGCAGGTCGTTGACGTAGTCCTGCAAGGCCTGGCCCTGCACCAGCCCGCCGGAGAACAGCCGCACGTCGCGGATTTTCGTTTCATCCAGCGCGAAGGCCTGCTTCTGCATCTGGAACGGATCCATGCCGCTGGCGTACAGCGCGCCGACCACGCTGCCGGCGCTGGTGCCGGAAACCACCACCGGCTGGATGCCATTGGCCTCGAGCATCTTGATCACGCCGATGTGGGCGAAACCCTTGGCCGCGCCGCCGCCCAGGGCGATGCCGACCTTCACCGGCGGCGGTGGCGGTACCGGCGCGACCGGCGTCACCGCGGCGGGCGGTGGTGATGGCCGGGTATTGCCGCCGCAGGCGGCCAGCAGCACCAGTGGCAGCAGCCAGGAAAGGCGAGGGCGGAGCGGATTCATGAATGTGCAGGTGGAGTGGAAATCGACGGCGCAGGATACCGCGCGGCGGTTCAATGGCTTCCAACCGGCGACTCCGGTTGCCCGAGGCTGTCCTGGCGGCCAGCCGGCTCCGGGGGCGGCGGAGTGGTTGCGCTCCCGCCGCCGGCGCCTGCTCAGAAGCTGTTGTCGCCGTCCAGGATCCGGCCCAGCCCGCCCAGCACCGAGCCTTCGCCGCGCGCCTGTCCGCCGGTCTGCGGCGCGGCCTGCAGCATGCGGCCGGCCAGGCGCGAGAACGGCAGCGACTGCATCCAGACCTTGCCCGGACCGGTCAGGGTGGCCAGGAATACGCCCTCGCCGCCGAAGAACATGCTCTTGATGCCGCTGACCGGACGCACGTCCATGTTCACGCTGGCGTGGTAGGCGACCACGCAGCCGGTGTCCACGTCGATGCGCTCGCCGGCCTGCAGCTCGCGCTCGACCACGGTGCCGCCGGCATGCACGAATACCCAACCGTCGCCTTCCAGCTTCTGCATGATGAAGCCCTCGCCGCCGAACAGGCCGGTGAGGATCTTGCGCTGGAAGTGGATGCCCACGCTGACGCCGCGCGCGCCGGCCAGGAAGCTGTCCTTCTGGCAGATCAGGCGACCGCCGTGCTCGTCCAGCTTCATCGCCAGCACCGTGCCGGGGTAGGGCGCGGCGAACGCGACCTTGGCCTTGCCCGTGCCGGTATGGGTGAACACCGTGGTGAACAGGCTCTCGCCGGTCAGCACGCGCTTGCCGGCCGACAGCAGCTTGTCCATGAAGCCGCCGCCCTGGCCGCTGTGCGAGCCGTTGCCGAACACGGTATCCATCTGCACCGTGCCGTCCTTGAACATCAGCGCACCGGCTTCGGCGATCGCGCTCTCGCCCGGATCCAGCTCGACCTCGACGAACTGCATGTCGTGGCCGACGATGCGGAAATCGATCTCGTCGGCACCGCGGCGTCCGCCGGAACCCGGCAGCGGCGGCACATGCGGCGGGGTGCTGGCGCCGCCGCCCAGTTCCGGCACCTCGCGCACCGCCTTCCACTCGCGCATGCCCTCGCGCCAGGCCAGCGCGCCGGGGTTGAGCTGGGCGTGGCGGCGGGCGGCTTCGTCGTCCAGCGGACCGACCCGCTGCTGATCATTGGGGCTATGGAAATACCACTGGCTCATGAGGGGTGTCCGGGGGTGGAAAGAGCCGCGAGTCTAGCCGCGCGACCCCGCCTGCGACATACCCGGAAGTCCTGCCCGGTACGGTCGGAACGCGACCGCCATCGCGGGGCGGCGGGATTGCCGTTACCTTCGGCATGAACAGGACTTCCGGCCATTGCCCCGCCTGTTGCTGTAATGCAACATTCGCATGCTAGGCGGCGCCCGCCGCTCCCGACCACCCACCGGAAAGCCATCGCCATGTCCCGACTCCGCTCCACCGCCGTGCGGCCGCACCGCCTTGCCTTCGCCATCGCCGCGCTGCTGCCGTTCGGCAGTGTGCTCGCCCAGGAAGCAGCCACCACCGCTCCCAAGACCGAAGCGTCCACGCTGGACACCGTGCAGGTGACCGCGCAGCGCAAGGTCGAGAACATCCAGGACGTCCCGGTCTCCATCTCCAGCGTCAGCAGCGAGAAGCTGGACGTGCTCGGTTCCGGCGGCAACGACATCCGCTTCCTGTCCGCGCGCGTGCCCAGCCTCAACATCGAATCCTCCTACGGCCGCGCGTTCCCGCGCTTCTACATCCGCGGCCTGGGCAACACCGACTTCGATCTCAACGCCTCGCAGCCGGTCTCGCTGGTGTACGACGAAGTGGTCCAGGAAAGCCCGCTGCTGAAGGGCTTCCCGATCTTCGACCTGGAGCGCATCGAGGTGCTGCGCGGTCCGCAGGGCACGCTGTTCGGCCGCAACACCCCGGCCGGCGTGGTCAAGTTCGAATCGGCCAAGCCGACCCGCGAGCTGGACGGCTATGCCCAGCTGTCCTACGGCAGCGACAACATGTGGAATTTCGAGGGCGCCATCGGCGGTCCGCTGAGCGAGCGCTGGTCCGCGCGCGTGTCGGCGCTGTACCAGCGCAAGGAAGACTGGGTGACGAACCAGAACCCGGCCGGCCCGGATCGCGGTGCCGAGGGCTACGACGAATCCGCCGCGCGCGTGCAGTTCCTGTACGAGGGCGACGCGTTCGAAGGCCTGTTCAACCTGCACAAGCGCCACCTCAACGGCACCGCCCGCCTGTTCCGCGCCAACATCATCAAGCCGGGCACGAATGACTTCGTGCCGGGTTTCGACAAGGAGAAGATGTACACGGATGGCGTGAACTTCTCCGAGCTCGACACCTGGGGCGGCAGCGCCCGCCTGCGCTGGGATCTGGGCGATTACAACCTGTATTCGATCACCGGTTACGAGACCGCCGAATCGCTCAACCGCGGCGACATCGACGGCGGCTACGTGTACACCTTCGACTTCAACCCGGCCGACGGCATCGACGCCGGCCAGCCGCTGATCGGCGCGCGCTTCCCGTCCGAATCGGCCGACGGCCTGCCGCACCACAAGCAGCTCACCCAGGAGTTCCGCCTGGAATCGGACTACGCCGGCAAGTTCAACTGGCAGGCCGGCCTGTTCTGGTTCAAGGAAGACATCCGCATCGACAGCTTCAACTACGACTCGCTGGCCTCGGGCAATCCGCAGAGCGGCCACGCGATCCAGGAGCAGGAGAACAAGGCGTGGGCGGTGTTCGCCTCCGGTGAGTACCAGGCCACCGACAAGCTGAAGCTGCGCGGCGGCGTGCGCTACACCCAGGACAAGAAGGACTTCAGCGCCAGCGTGCTGCAGGCGGTACCCGGCGGTTCGCCGGTCGGCGGTCCGTTCCGCGAGCACACCGACGTGGACGATGTCAGCTGGGATGGCAGCGCGGTCTATGCGTTCAACGACAACGTGAACTTCTACGCCCGCGTCGCCAAGGGCTTCCGCGCGCCGTCGATCCAGGGCCGCGTGGCCTTCGGCACCGTGACCAAGGCCGATTCGGAGGAAGTGATTTCCTACGAGGCCGGCGTCAAGGCGGACCTGTGGGACAAGCGCGCGCGCGTGGGCTTCAACGTGTTCCGCTACAACGTCGACGGCCAGCAGCTGATCGCGGTCGGCGGTGGTACCAACCAGGCCAACCTGCTCAATGCCGACAAGACCATCGGCCAGGGCTTCGAGCTGGATCTGGAAGCCTACGTGCTGGACAACCTGCTGGTGACCTTCGGCAGCAGCTACAACGACACCGAGATCAAGGATGCGGATCTTGGCGTCGCCCCGTGCGGCGGCGGTTGCACGGTCACCGATCCGATCGTCAATGGCTTCGCCCGCATCAACGGCAATCCGCTGCCGCAGGCGCCGAAGTGGGTGCACAACCTGACCGCGCGCTACAGCGTGCCGATGGGCGACGGTGCCGAGCTGTACTTCTACACCGACTGGGCCTATCGCAGCGAAGTGAACTTCTTCCTGTACGAGTCGGTGGAATTCACCGGCAAGTCCTCGCTGGAAGGCGGCCTGCGCATCGGCTACGGCTGGAACTACGGTGACTACGAAGTGGCACTGTTCGGCCGCAACATCACCGACCAGACCCGCATCGTCGGCGCGATCGACTTCAACAACCTGACCGGATTCATCAACGAACCGCGCACCGTCGGCGCCGAATTCACGATGAAGTTCTGAGGAAACGCCCGCTCCGCCGTCCAACCGGCGGAGCGGGATGCCATCGCTTTTTGTAGGAGCGACGTCAGTCGCGACGCCTTCCAGCGCATCGGCTCCGGAAGCCGCGGTCGCGACTGACGTCGCTCCTACACGGGCGATTCGGGTGTTGCATTGCATCCGATTCTCACAACCCTTCCCTGTAGGAGCGACGTGAGTCGCGACGCCTTCCAGCGCATCGGCTTCGGAAACCGCTGTCGCGACTGACGTCGCTCCTACACGGGCGATTCGGGTGTTGCATTGCATCCGATTCTCACGACCCTTCCCTGTGGGAGCGACGTGAGTCGCGACGCCTTCCGGCGCATCGGCTCCGGAAACCACCATCGCGACTCACGTCGCTCCCACAAGAAGGCATTTCCGCGGTTCAGCGTTTCGCGGGCGTGTCGGTGAACAGGGCTTCGCGGGTCACATCCAGCAGCTGCTCGTCCGGGTCGTTGCTCTGCTCCCAGTACATCACGCCGCCCAGGCCCTTCTCGCGCACGTAGGCCACCTTGGCTTTCAGCGCCTGCGGATCCTCGTAGCTGATCATCTTGCGCAGCGTCGGATTCCACAGCCACGCCGCCTGTGCCTGGTCGTCCCAATGGCGGACATAGCCTTCCTTGTTCAGCCGTGAACGGGCGATCTCCCGCCAGGAAATGAAGCCGCCGCCGCTGGCGAACGGCTGGTCCAGGCCATTGTTGCCGTCGGTCACCTCGTCGAAGGTGCGGCCGTAGAATGCCAGGCCGACGTGCAGCTTGCGTGGCGGCGTGCCGCCGGCGAGGAATTCCTCCACCGCCTGCACCGTGTTGCGGCTGCCCGGCTCGGCCGTGCGCGACGGACGCAGGCCGGCGTGGTGGCCGGTGGTGCGCTTGAGGCTGCCGTAGAAGTCGTAGGTCATCAGGTTGATCCAGTCCAGGATCGCCGAGATGCGCGGGATGTCCAGGCCGCGCGCCGCGTCACCGTCGGCCGCGGCGATGGTCAGCAGGTAATACCGATCTCCCTGGGTCTTGCCGAGCGCGTCGAGTTTCGTGCGTACAGCCTCCAGCATCAGCGGGAAGTTGGCCTTGTCGTCGGCGCTGTAGCTGATGCCCGGCCCGGGATGGCCGGGGTATTCCCAGTCGATGTCCACGCCATCGAGATCATGCCGGCGCACCAGTTCCACCGCGGTGTCGGCGAAGCGCGCACGCGCCGCTTCGGTGGCGGCCGCTTCGGAGAAATTTCCCGCGCCCCAGCCGCCGATCGACAGCACGATCTTCAGATCCGGATTGTCCTTGCGCAGCGCGGTCAGTCCCGCCAGCGAGCGCGCCGCGGTTTCGCGGGGCAGGAACACCTCGTGTTGCGGATTGACGTGGGCAAAGGCGAAGTTGATGACATCCAGCTTGCGCGCGCTGATCGGCGGAAGCTTCTCGCCGTCGGAGACGTAGCCGATCACTCGATATCCCGAATCGTCCTTCGCCTGCGCGGCCTGCGTTTCGACGGCGCCGACCGAGAAAGCGAAAGCCAGCGCCAACCACCCTGACCGAATCAATCTGCTCATTTCATCGCGACTCCAAGCGGGGCCGTCACTATACGATTACTTTCATATTGAGGAAGCGACGCGAATCGCGATGGCGATGAATGTCCGGGCGGCGTCGTTACTTCGCAAGGGAAGGTCATGCGATGACTGTCATGCGCCCCCGGATGTCCGTTCGGATGACGGCAGGACATGGGGTTGGACTGCGGCCTGGATATGGACGGCGTTTCGCCATTCCATCGAAAGGCTGTCGCGACTTACGTCGCTCCTACAGAAAGCGGTGCCACGAATCCATCCTTGTAGGAGCGACGTAAGTCGCGACAATCCCGTCTCGTCCGAGGAGTCAAAAGCTCGCGACTCACGTCGCTCCCACAAGGAACAATGCCGAGAATCCCATCATGTGGGAGCGACGTCAGTCGCGATTCCCGACCCGCTCGAACAACAAACCGATCGCAGTGGAATCGCCCCAACAGGCAAACGACCTACTGCCCCGGCGGCTCTCGCGGCGGAAAGCGCAGGACCACCCCGCGCACGCCGTCGTCCTGCGGGCGCACCCACAGCACCGGCACCTCGCGCGGCGCCGGGGGTTCCAGTTCGTCGTCGATTGGCGCGATCGATTCTTCCTCGTCCTCCCAGCTGTAGCGCTTGCGCGGCAGTGGCGGGTCCAGCCGGCGGAACAGGATCGCAGCGATGAAGCCGCCGACGGCGCCGCCCATGTGCGCCTGCCAGGACACGCCGGGTTCCTGCGGCAAAATGCTCAGCACCATGCCGCCGTAGAACAGGAACGCGATCATGCCGGCCGCGATCGCGGCGCGGTCCCGGCGCAGCATGCCGAGCATGAAGATCATGAACATCAGGCCATGGGTCAGGCCGCTGGCGCCGAGGTGATGCGAACCCGGATCGCCCAGCAGCCACGGCCCCAGTCCCGCGCCCAGCCACACCAGCGGCACGGCGCAGGCGGTCGCACGCGGATACACCGCGCCGGCAAGGGTGCCGAGCATCAGCAGGGCGGTGGCGTTGGCGGCGATGTGCTCGACCGAACCGTGCAGCAGCGGTGCGGTCAGGATGCCGATGAGGCCCTGCACCTGCAGCGGCGCGATGGCGAACGGCGCCCAGTTGAAACTCGACTGCGCCGAGAACACCACCGCCAGCAGCAGCACGAAGGCCAGGCTGAGGTTCAGCGCCCACAGCAGGCGCCGGCGGTCATGCCGGCGCTGGGTGTCCGGATCGAAGGCCGGATGATCGGGATGATGCAGGTCCATGGAAATCTGCATGGCGCCCGGCCCCCGCGTTTGCAAGGGCCGGCGGCCGGGGACAGACCATCCCGTGGACGGGATGGCCGTCCCGGCGGCCGGTCAGGCGTGCGTGCCCGGCTTGGCCGGACGCGCCAGGCTGAGGGCGATGGTCACGCCCAGGATCGCGGCCACGCCAGCCAGCGACCACAGCACCGGGATCTTGAACACGTCGATCAGCAGCATCTTGGTGCCGATGAAGGCCAGCACCACCGCCAGGCCGTAGGGCAGCAGGTGGAAGCGATCGGCCATGCCGGCGAGCAGGAAGAACATCGCGCGCAGGCCCAGTACCGCGAACACGTTGGAGGTCAGCACGATGAACGGATCGGCGGTGATCGCGAAGATCGCCGGGATGCTGTCCACCGCGAAGATCACGTCGGTGACGCCAATCAGCACCAGCACCACGAACAGCGGGGTGTACCAGCGCTTGCCGTCGCGGACGACGCTCAGTGCCTCGCCGTGGTACTCGGGCGAAAGCGGCAGGTGCCCGCGCATCCAGCGCAGCACTGGGTTGCGCTCCAGATCCGGCTCCTTGCCGGCGGCGAACCACATCTTCACGCCGGTCAGCAGCAGGAACGCGCCGAACACGTACAGCAGCCAGTGGAAATGGGCCAACAGCGCGGCGCCGGCGAAGATCAGGATGCTGCGCAGGACGATCGCGCCGAGGATGCCGATCACCAGCACGCGCTGGCGCTGCTCCTCTGGTACCGCGAAGTAGCTCATCAGCATCAGGAACACGAAGATGTTGTCGACCGCCAGCGATTTCTCCACCAGGTAACCGGTGAGGAATTCCAGGCCGACCTTGTTGGCCATCGCCACGCCGGCGGTTTCATTGACGTACCACCACAGGCCGGCGTTGAACAGCAGCGCTAGGCCGATCCAGCCCAGGCTCCAGTACAGCGCCTCCTTGAAGGTCACCCGGTGCGCGCCGCCATGGCGCATTAGCACCAGATCGACCAGCAGCGCGATCACCACCACGCCGGCGAAGCCGGCCCACAACCATGGATTGCCTATCGTTTGCATCGAAAGTCCCGTCGGAAAGAGTCAAGTCCAGGCCGCAGGGCGACAGGCATGCACGGGATCGGGGGGACTCCGGGGCAGATCTTCGCCGTTGCGGCGAAGGTCTCGCTCACAGCCAGGTCTCTGGCTGCCGTGGGACCGGAGCGTGAACGCTCGAAATGACGGCCGGCACGTTGGGAGCTACTCCCCTTCTGGCGGCGATTTTCAGGGCAAGGGGCCGGGCCGGTCAACGGGAAATGTAAAATGGCGTTCATGAACAGCCCGCTCCCCGTCGTACGCCTCAAGAACGCCTGGCGCTCCAGCCACCCGTGGATTTTCCAGAAACTGGTGGAGAAGCCCGTCCAGAAGCCCAAGCCGGGCAGCATCGTCGACGTGGTCGGGGTGGACGGCGAGTGGATCGGCCGGGGCTTCTACAACGGCCATTCGCGCATCGCCGTGCGCATCCTGGAGACCCATCCGGAGGTTCCGATCGACGCCGGCTGGTTCTCGCGCAAGGTCGCCGAGGCGGTGTCGCTGCGGCGTGACGTGCTCAAGCTGGACGCGACCACCGACGCCTGGCGGGTGGTCCACGCCGAGGGCGACGGCCTGTCGGGCCTGGTGGTGGATCGTTACGGCGACCTGCTGGTGGTCGAGTTCTTCAGCGCCGGCATGTTCCGCCACCGCGAGTGGATCTACGAGGCCCTGCAGGAACAGTTCCCCGGCGCGCGCTTCTACAGCTTCGCCGAGGAGCACATCCAGAAGCAGGAGAGCTTCGACTTCCGCGGCAGCGATCCGGTGCCGCCGGCCGTCATCAGCGAGTACGGGGTGAAGTTCCGCGCCGATCCGGCCGGGGCGCACAAGACCGGCTTCTTCGCCGACCAGCGCGAGAACCGCGAATGGCTGTCGCACCAGTGCGGCGGCAAGCGGGTGCTGGACCTGTGCTGCAACACCGGCGGTTTCGCCGTCTACGCGGCCGCGCGCGGCGCCAGCGAAGTGGTCGGCGTGGACATCGACCAGGATGTGATCGAGATCGCCAAGGGCAACGCGCGCTTGAACGACGTGCGGCCGAAGTTCGTGCAGGCCGACATCTTCCCGTACCTGCGCGATGCGGCGAACCGGGGCGATCAGTACGACGTGGTGATCCTGGATCCGGCCAAGATGACCCGCGATCGCGAACAGGTCATCGCGGCGCTGAAGAAATACCTGGACATGAACAAGCTGGCACTGGGCGTGGTCAAGCCGGGCGGCCTGTTCGCGACCTTTTCCTGCACCGGCCTGGTCAGCGAGGAACAGTTCCTCGACATGCTGCGCCGCGCGGCCTACTTCTCCGGTCGCACCATCCAGATCCTCAAGGTGTCCGGCGCCGGTGCCGACCATCCCTTCATGGCGCACGTGCAGGAATCGCGCTACCTGAAGGCGGTATTCTGCCGGGTGGTGGATTGAGCGGTCGGCGGGGGACCTTGCAAAAGCAAATCCCCCTCATTCCCCCTTTTTCAAAGGGGGAGGTCAAAGCGGGCTCCGGACGATAGAGTTTCTCTTAGCCCCCTTGACCAGCCATTCGGCTGGTGAGAAGCGCCTGCTCTTGGCGCGAAAGCAAATCCCCTCAATCCCCCTTTTGCAAAGGGGGAAGAAGAAGAGGGTTCCTGACGACAAGGCTTTCACTTAGCCCCCTTTGAAAAAGGGGGCGGGCGCCGGAGGCGACGGGGGATTTGCTCTTCGCGCAAACAGTGAGTCCCCCTCATTCCCCCTTCTCCGAAGGGGGAGGCAGAAGCAAGAAAGCTACCTGATCCCTCAGCCTTCCGGCGACAATTCGATGCAGTCGAACTTCACGTCCGGATCCACGTCGGCGTCATAGTCCACGTCATCGCGCTCGAAGCCGAACAGCTTCAGGAATTCGTGCTTGTAGTTGGCGTAGTCGGTCAGCGCGAACAGGTTCTCGCTGGTGATCTGCGGCCACAGCGCCTTGGCCTTGGCCTGCACTTCCGGACGCAGTTCCCAGTCGTCCAGGCGCAGACGGTTTTCGTCGTCGGTCTGCGCCGGCTGGCCGTCCGCGCGGTACATGCGATCGCGGAACAGGCGGTCGAGCTGCTCGATGGTGCCTTCGTGCAGGCCCAGTTCCTTCATCACCTTGAACACGATGCTGATGTACAGCGGCATCACCGGAATCGCCGAGCTGGCCTGGGTCACCACCGACTTCAGCACCGCGACATTGGCACCGCCGCCGGTCGCTTCCAGGCGCTTGTCCAGGCGGTGCGCGGTCTGGTCCAGATCGACCTTGGCCCGGCCCAGCGCGCCATGCCAGTAGATCGGCCAGGTGATGTCGGTGCCGATGTAGCTGAAGGCGACCGTGCGCGCGCCGTCGGCCAGCACGCCGGCCTTGGCCAGCGCGTCGATCCACAGTTCCCAGTCCTGACCGCCCATCACGGTGATCGTGTCCTCGATCTCCTGCTCCGTCGCCGGCTCGATGGTCGCCTGGATGATGGCGTCCTTGTTGGTGTCGATGGCGGTGGAGGTGTAGGCCGCGCCGATCGGCTTGAGCGCCGAGCGCTTCAGCTCGCCGGTCGAGGGCAGCTTGCGCACCGGCGAGGCCAGCGAGTAGATCACCAGGTCGACCTGGCCACCCATTTCGTTCTTGATCAGCTCGATGACCTGGGCGCGGGCTTCGTCGGAGAACGCGTCGCCATTGATGGAACGGCTGTAGAGCCCGGCTTCCTTGGCGAACTTGTCGAACGCGGCGGCGTTGTACCAGCCGGCGGTGCCGGCCTTCTTCTCGCTGCCCGGCTTCTCGAAGAACACGCCCAGGGTGTCCGCGCCGAAACCGAATGCCGCCGAGATGCGCGCCGCCAGCCCGTAGCCACTGGACGCACCAATCACCAATACCTTCTTCGGACCGTCCGTGCGCACGCCCTGCGCGCGCGTGGCGGCGATCTGGTCACGGACGTTGAGCTCGCAACCGAGCGGATGGGTGGTGGTGCAGATGAAGCCGCGGACTTTGGGATGGATGATCAACGTCGGGTACCAGGCGGTGTTTGTCTGCGCGGCATCTTACCCGCCCGCGCCCCGCGGAATGAAGCAGGCCGGTATCGGTGGCATTCCGTTCGCCTGCGTACAGTCGCCATCGCGCATGAAAAAAGCGGGCCGGTGCCCGCTTCTTCCCGGCGTGTTGCCGGCGGCGAGGCTTACGCGTCGCTGCCCTTGGCCAACAGGCTGCTGCGACGGCTGTACAGCAGGTAGACCACCACGCCGATGGCGTTCCAGGCCAGGAACCACAGCTGGGTGGTGCGCGGCAGGCTCCAGAACAGATACAAGCAGCCGCCGATCGCCAGCGGGCCGACCAGCCAGGCGGCCGGCGTGCGGAACACACGCGGACGGTTGGGATCGCGCTTGCGCAGCACCAGCAGGCACACCGCCACCGCGATGAACGCCGCCAGCGTGCCGGCATTGGCCAGCGCAGCGATTTCGTCCAGGCGCGCCACGCCGGCCAGCGCGGCCACCAGGATCGCGGTGAACACGGTGATCGCCACCGGCGTGCCGGTGCGAGGGTTGACCTTGGACAGCCCGCGCGGCAGCAGGCCGTCACGCGACATCACGAAGAAGATGCGGCTCTGGCCGTACAGGAACGCCAGCAGCACGGTCGGCAGGGCGACCACGGCGGCGCCGGCGATGACCTTGGCGGCGGTGCCCTGGCCGAGTTCGCGCAGGATCAGCGCCAGCGGCTCCGGGCTCTGGCCGAACACGGTGTAGCTCATCGCGCCGACCGCGGCGGCGGCGACCACGATGTAGATCAGGGTGCAGCCGATCATCGAGCCGACGATGCCGATCGAAAGATCGCGACCGGGATTCTTGGTTTCTTCCGCGGCGGTGGAGATCGCATCGAAGCCGTAGAAGGCGAAGAAGATGATCGCCGCCGCGGCCATCACCCCGCGCTCGACGCCGTCCGCGCCCATCGACTTGACGAAGCCGTAAGGCATGAAGGGTTCCAGGTGGGCCGCATCGAACTGCGGCAGCGCGATGGCGACGAACACCGCCAGCGCGATCACCTTGACCACCACCAGGATGGCGTTGAGGGTGGCGCTCTCGCGGGTGCCGGCAATCAGCAGGCCGGCCACCACGAAGGTGATCAGCACCGCCGGCAGGTTGATCAGGCCGCCGGCGTGCGGACCGACGGTCAGCATGGTCGGCAAATCAACGCCCATGCCTTTCAGGAAGCCGACCGCGTAACCCGACCAGCCCACCGCGACCGTGCTGACCACCAGCGAGTACTCCAGGATCAGGCTCCAGCCGACCACCCAGGCGATGGATTCTCCCAGCACGGTGTAGCTGTAGGTATAGGCGCTGCCGGCCGCGGGCATCAGCGTCGCCATCTCGGCATAGGCCAGCGCCGCACAGGCGCAGACCACGCCGGCGACCACGAACGACAGCAGCACGGCGGGACCGGCCAGATTCGCGCCCACCCCGATCAGGGTGTAGATGCCGGTCCCGACGATCGCGCCGATGCCCAGCGCCACCAGATGGGGCCAGCTCAGCGTGGGCACCAGCCGGCGGCCCTCCTCGTGCACGGTGACGCGATCGATGGACTTGCGCCGGAGCCAGGTCTGCATGGAGTGTCCTTGAATACGGAAGGGACCCGGCAGGCCGGGTGAGGCTCGACGGCAATATGAGTCGAGGCGCGTGCAGGCTAAAGGCCGGTCGCCCTGCTGGCAATCGGCAGCGCACCACCATGTCCGGGTTTACGGTTGCCGAAGAGCGCTGGATGCTGGCGCGAAAAGCAAGCGCTTCTCAACCGCCGAATGGCGGGTCAATCCCCGTCGCCCGCTGACGCGGCCGCCCGCCCCCTTTTTCAAGCGCCTTTCAACAGCCGCATGGCTGGTCAAGGGGGCATGCAGGGAAGCCCCACGCCGGAAACCAGCTTTTCCTCCCCCTTTGAAAAAGGGGACCGAGGGGGATTTGCTTCTGCACCGGGGCGCCGAACCCTACCGCCCGCGATGCTTCTTCAGATACTCCGCCAGCGCCACGGCCTGGTTGTGCTCGGGGTCGCGCGCGCCGTAGACCAGGGTCACCCGGCCGTGCTTCAAAGCCTCGCGCAGCGGTGCCAATGCTTCGGGCTGGGCGTCCAGTTCGGCGAAGTAACGCTCCCGGAACCCATCCCAGCGCGATGGCTCATGCCCGTACCAGAGACGCAATTCGGCGCTGGGCGCCACCGCCTTCATCCACTCCGCGTCCAGCTTTTCCTTCGACACCCCGCGCGGCCAAAGCCGGTCGACCAGGATCCGCTTGCCGTCCGTCCGCGCGGCGGGTTCGTAGGCACGCTTGATCCGCAGGTCCATGGGTCTCCTCAACCAGTGCCCAGCCGCACGCCAAAGCCGACCAGGAAAACGCCCGCCAGCGATTGCAGCCAGCGTCGCAGGCGCGGCTGCTGGCGCACCCGCTGGCTCATCGCGTGGCCGGCCAGGATCAGCAGCGAGCAGTACAGCAGCGTGATCACCGCGATCAGCGCCGCCATCGTGGCGAAGGTCGCCAGGCCCTGGTGGTGGGCCGGATCGATGAACAGCGGGAAGAACGCCATGTAGAAGATGATGGCCTTCGGATTCAGCAGGGTGACCAGGATGCCCTGGCGGAAATAGCGCCCGGCTTCCATCCGCACCGGACCACCGGCGCCTTCGCCACGCTGCCACAGCAGTTGCACGCCAATCCAGATCAGATAGGCGGCGCCGGCGTACTTCACCAGCCCGAACAGCACCGGATTGGCCTTCAGCAGCGCGGCCACGCCGATCACCGCCAGCCACATCAGGATCTGATCGCCCAGCGCCAGTCCGGCCAGGGTCGCGTAACCGGCGCGCAGGCCGCCTTTGCCGGTGGCCGTCAGCAGCGAAAACGTGCCCGGACCGGGAATGGCGAGGAAGACGACCACGGCCGCCACGAAGGTGCCGAGATCCTGGATGCCCATCCACTGCATGGTGATTCGTTTCAATCAGGGGAACTCGGATTCTGCGCCCGAAAATCCGGCCTGTCATGCGCGTGCGCCGACGGTTTGCCGCGACGTTGGTATCAAGGACTGAGACGCGCCCGGCTACACTGTCCGCCATGGATACCCAGACCCTGCTCGTCCTGCTCCTGATCCTCGCCGCCGCGGCCGTCGTGTTGTTGGTCGTGTTGCTGCTGCGCCGACCCGAGGACCGTCTGGGCGGCGTACTGGAGCGCGCGCTGCGCGACGAACAGCGCGACGGGCGCGGCGAGCTGCGCGAGCAGCTGGAAGGGTTGTCGCGCCAGCAGGAAATCCGCATCGAGGGCTTCGGTCGCAGCCTGGCCGATCTGAGCACCCGCACCGACCAGCGATTGGACGTTCTGCGCGAGGCACTGAACGAGGATGCCCGCAAAGGCCGGCTGGAAGCGGCCGAATCGCAGCAGCGTTTCGCCGACACCCTGGGCCAGCGGCTGGCCGAACTGACCCAGCGCAACGAACTGCGCATCGGCGAGATGCGCACCACCCTGGAAGCGCGACTGAAGGAACTGCAGGCCGACAACACCGCCAAGCTGGAGCAGATGCGGCAGACGGTGGATGAAAAACTGCAGACCACCCTGGAAGCGCGGCTGGGCGCCTCGTTCAAGCTGGTGTCCGAGCGGCTGGAGCAGGTGCAGCGCGGGCTGGGCGAAATGCAGCAGTTGGCCACCGGCGTGGGTGACCTCAAGCGTGTGCTGAACAACGTCAAGGATCGCGGCGGCTGGGGCGAAGTGCAGCTGGAAAACCTGCTCGAACAGGTGCTGACCGGCGAGCAGTTCGCGCGCGGCGTGCGGGTTCGTCCGGACAGCAGCGAAGCGGTCGACTTCGCCATCCGTCTGCCCGGGCGTGGCGAGGATCAGGCGCCGGTGTGGCTGCCGATCGACGCCAAGTTCCCGCGCGAGGATTTCGAGCGCCTGCTGGACGCGCAGGAACGCGGCGACACCGAAGCGATGCGCGGCGCGGGCGCGCAGCTCGAACGCGCGATCAAGGTGCAGGCCAAGTCAATCAACGAAAAGTACGTGGTGCCGCCGCACACCACCGACTTCGCGGTGATGTTCCTGGCCACCGAGGGCCTCTATGCGGAAGCGATCCGCCGGCCCGGCCTGGTCGATACCCTGCAGCGCGAACACCGCATCGTGGTGGCCGGCCCGACCACGCTCGCCGCGCTGCTCAACAGCCTGCAGATGGGTTTCCGCACCCTGGCCATCGAACAGCGCTCCAGCGAGGTCCGTCACCTGCTGGGCGCGGTGAAGACCGAGTTCGGCAAGTTCGCCACCGTGCTGGAGAAGGCCCACAGCCAGCTCGATACCGTGCAGAACAGCATCAAGGCCGCCGGCGTGCGCACCCGCGCCATCGAGCGCCAGCTGCGCAACGTCGAAGCCCTGCCCGGCGAGGACAGCCAGAAGCTGCTCGGCGCCGACGAGGCGGAATAGCCTCGACCCCTGGGCCCATCCCTGTGGGAGCGACGTCAGTCGCGATTGTTCCAACGTTCGGAACCCCCAAACTCGCGACTGACGTCGCTCCCACAGGAAGCCATCCGGAACCGGTTGGAAAAACAAAAAACCGGCGCACTGCGCCGGTTTTCTTTGCGGGAGATCCGCTTCGCGACCAACGTCGGTCGCGGCGGGCCTCAGTCGCCCGGAGTGAGCTGCGGCATCGGCATGGCGTTGGCCGGAACGGTCGGATCCGGATCCTCGTCGTTGAGGTAGTCCGGCAGCGACTGGTCCTGATCCTGCGAGCGGGTGCCCTCGATCTGGTAAGCGCGGCGCTGCATCCACGAATCGCGGACCAGGGTGTAGTCGTCGACCGCGCCTTCGCGCAGGCTGTCCAGCGACAGCAGCTGGGCGCGGGTGTCCACCAGGTTCAGGCCCTGCAGGAAGATGCGAGTCTTGTCGTCCTCGATGTAGCGCACCGGACTGAGCGGAATGTCGCCAGCCAGGCCGAACACGTCGCGCACGGTGCGCGGGCCGAAGAAAGGCAGTTCCACGTAGCGCGACTTCTTCCAGCCCCAGACGCCCAGGGTCTGGCCGAAATCCTCGCTGCGACGGGGCAGCTTCGCGTCGGAAGCCGGATCGAAGATGCCGCCGATGCCCAGCGTGGAGTTCAACAGGAACCGGCCCAGCGCCTGGCCGGCGTACTTGGGGCGGCCCTGCAACAGGTGGTTGATGGCGGCCAGCGGCTGGGTCAGGTTGTCGAAGAAATTGCTCACGCCCAGTCGCATCGGCCGCGGCACCACGTTGGAATAGGCGCGGGCCAGCGGGCGCGCGACCGCGCGATCCACCGCGTTGTTGAAGCGGTGCACCTTGCGGTTGAACTTCTCCCACGGGTCGTACACCGCCGGCGACGACACCGCGGCGGGCAGGGTGGGGTCGGCCACCGCGCCGCCGTAGATGGCGGCGAAGTCGTCTTCGGCACTGGTGGCCGGCGCATCGGCATCGGTGGTCGCGGCGGTGGCCGGCACTTCCACCGGCGGAACCGTGGCGCCGGGATCCGGTGCGATTTCAGTCGAGGACGAAGGCGCGGCTTCGGCGGCGGCCACCGGTGCGCTACCGTCGATCACGGTGGCGCCGGCGGTGGGATCCGGAGCGGAGGCCGTCTTCGGCGCCGACGCGCAGGCCGTGGCCAGCGCGGCGAACAGGAGCACGGTGCAGAGTCGGAAGGTGTTCATCCCGTTTCCTTGGAATCTCGGGGGGAGAGGGTCAGGCCGGGAACTCCAGTCCCGGCGTCAGGCGGTACGCGGCACACAGTTCGGTGAAGCCGGCAGGCTGGCCTTCGATGGCCAGCGTGCCGCCGGATGCGCGTACCTGCGCGGCCAGTTCGGCCAACAATGCCAAGCCGGCGCTATCCACGGTAGTGACATTGGTCAGGACGATGCGTTGCACGCCGGTGGCCTTGGCCAGTTGCGGCCACAGCGCGACCGCCGCGGCGCGATCCAGCGCACCGCGGAACACCAGCGCGTCGCCCTCGCGGGCGACGCCGGCGTCACTTCTTGCCGCTGGCGCTGGCATTGGTCTGCAACTTGCCGGCACGCAGGTCGGCGGCGACCTGGCTGATCGATTTCTGCCGCAGCGGGGTGTCGAACTGGGTCTTGAACGTCTGCACGAACGAGACGCCCTCCACCATCACGTCGAACACCTTCCACTTGCCGCCCGCCTGGCGCAGCAGGTAATCCACCGGAATCGGCTCGCCGTCCGGGCGCAGCATCTCGCTGGCGACCTTCACGCCGCGTCCGCCGGGCAGGGCGGACTCGGACTTCACCCGCACCTTCAGCTGGGTATTGAAGTCGAGCAGCGCCGAACCGTAACGGGTCATCAGGCTGTCGCCGAGCGCGTCGGCGAAAGTCTTGACGTCGGCGTCGCTGGCGCCGCGTCCGTGGATGCCCAGCACCAGCCGGGCCGCGTACTCGCGGTCGAACAGGTTGTTGAACTCGCCGGACACGTACTGGCGCAGGGTGGCCGGGTTGGCCTTGAACTCGGCACGGCGCTTTTCCAGCGTGCCGATGATGCGCGAGCTGTTGGTCAGCACCACCTGGCTGGCCGAACTCGGCGCGGCCTGGGCGGTGGCGGTCTGCGCGCTGGCGAGCACCGGAACGCCTGCAAGCAGCGCGGTGGCCAAGGCGAACGGCAGGAGGGAACGTTTCATGATCGTTTTCATGGCTGGGTTTGTTCTTCCGTCGGTTGTGCGGGCGGAGCGGCTTCTTCGCCGGGGGGGCTGCTGCCGGCGCTGCCGCCGCCGCTGAACATGTATTTGCCGGCCAGCTGCAACAGATCCACGGCCGGTTGGGTGAAGGCGATTTCCTCGCCGGGCTTCAGTACTTCCGGATCGCCGCCGGGCGACAGGCCGACGTAGTTCTCACCCAGCAGGCCGCTGGTGAAGATGCCGGCGGAGGTATCGGCGGGCAGATCCTTGAACTTGGTATCCAGGGACAGGGTGACGATGGACTCGAACTTGACCGGATCCAGCTGAATGTCGGCCACCTGGCCGACCACCACGCCGCCGATCTTGACCGGCGCCTGCTTGCGCAGCTGGCCCAGGTTGGTGAAGCGCGCCTTCAGCTCGTAGCTGCCGCCACCGATGCCGAAGCGCTTGTTGGTGGAGGCGATCGCCAGCACCAGCAGCGAGGCCAGGGCCAGCAGCAGGAAGGCGCCGACGGCGAATTCGAGACGGGGTCCACGGACGGCCATGGCATCAACTCCGGAAAAGCAGGGCGGAAAGGACGAAATTGAACATCAGCACCAGCAGCGAGGCGTTCACCACCGCGCGGGTGGTCGCCACCGAGGTGCCCTCGATGGTCGGTTCGGCGTGGTAGCCCACGTAGGCTGCGACCAGCGCGCTGGTGCCGCCGAACACCGCCGACTTCAGCAGCGCCACGCCGAAGTCGTCCCAGAAATCCACGCTGTTCTGCAACGCGGACCAGAACGTACCGTTGTCCAGGCCCAGCACGTGCACGGCTTCGAAGTAGCTGGCGCTGATCGCCAGGCTGCAGAAGAACCCGGTTAGCAGCGGCACGGTCAGCACCGCCGCCCAGAAGCGCGGCGCGACCGCCTTGGCGACCGGATCGATGGCCATCAGCTCGAGCGCCTTGATCTGATCGGTGGCGCGCATCAGGCCCAGCTCGGCGGCAATCGAACTGCCGGCGCGGCCGATGAACAGCAGCGCGGTCAGCACCGGACCCAGTTCGCGGTACAGCGACAGGCCCAGCAGCGTCGACAGCGCGTCGGAAGCGCCGAACGTGGTCAGGGTGCGATAGCCCTGCAGGGTCAGCACCAGCCCCACGAACGCGCCGCCGACCGCGATGATCGGCAACGAGCGCCCGCCGATCTTGTAGATCTCGCGGGTCAGCTCGGCGAAGAAATCGCGGGTCGGCGCCGAGGCCCGGAACACCGACAGCGAGAACAGCCCCGCGCGGCCAAGCGAACGGGTGGCGGCAATGAACGGCATCAGTGGATCCCTCCCTTAGGCCGCAGTCCCTTCCCCCGCTGGCGGGGGAAGGTGCCCGAAGGGCGGATGGGGGCAAATGCAGGAACCTGGACGAATACGTCTTCATCCCTGCCCCCACCCCAACCCTCCCCCGCGTCGCGGGGGAGGGGGCTATTTATGAGTGCGGCAAGGCGGCCGTGCACGGCTTCGCTTCCCGCTTCCCGCTTCCCGATTCCCGGCTTCAAGCGGCTTCCCCCACGCGCTTGACCGCATCGAATGCGATCGGGCCATCCGGTTCGCCGCGCAGGAACTGGCGCACCAGCGGGTCGCCGGTGTTCTCCAGTTCGGCCGGCGTACCGGTGAATACCAGGCCGCCGTTGGCGATCACCAGCGCCTGGTCGGCGATCGGCAGGGTTTCGTGGACGTGGTGGGTGACGATGATGCTGGTCAGCCCCAGGGTGTCGTTGAGGCGCTGGATCAGGCTCATGATCACGCCGCTGGCGATCGGATCCAGTCCTGTCAGCGGTTCGTCGTAGATCATCAGCGGCGGATCCAGCGCCAGGGCGCGCGCCAGCGCGACCCGGCGCGCCATGCCGCCGGACAGTTCGCGCGGATACAGATCGGCGGCGGCGCGCAGGCCGACCGCGTTCAACTTGAACTCGACCAGGCGCCGGATCAGCGACGCGGCCAGCCGGGTGTGGGTGCGCAGCGGCAGCGCCACGTTCTCGGCCACGGTCAGATCGGTGAGCAGGCCATTGCCTTGCAACAGAACGCCGATACCCTTGCGCATCTCCAGCAGCGCGTGGCTGCGGCGCGGCACGGCCTGCCCGAACACTTCCACCTGGCCCGCGGCCGGCGGCAGTTCGCCGGTCAGCGCCGCCAGCAGGGTGGACTTGCCGCTGCCGCTGGGACCGAGCACGGCGGTGATGCTGCCGCGCGGCACCGTCAGCGCGATGTCGCGCAGGATGGCGCGTCCGCCGCGATCGAGGCGGACATCGGACAGGCGCACGGCGGGTGTGTCGGCGGATGTCATGGCGGGGGCGGGCGCTTAACGGAAAAGCAACGAGGAAGCTTCGCGGCTGGCGGCTGAACAAAACCGAACTGACCGGTACAGGTATTGTGCCGGAAACCTGGACCGACGGAGCCGGTTCCCGCGGGAAAGACAATCCCATCGCGCGGGCCCCGCGGGCCGCCGGATCGGATCCGGCTCGGCGCCACGGGTCCGCTGCGGCAAGATAGCCGGATGCCCGACGCCGCGATGCCCGACTTCCGCCTCTACCACTCCAATTCCCTGGACGTGCTGGCGGGCCTGTTGGCGGCCGAGCTGCGCCGGCCCGTGCCCGGACAGCCGTTGCTGGCGCCGGAGCTGGTGCTGATTCCGCAGGTGGCGATGCGGCGCTGGCTGCAGGCCACGCTGGCGGCCGAACACGGGGTGGCGGCGAACCTGGAATTCCTGACCCCTGGCGAATTCGTCGCCCGCGCGCTGGCCGCCAACGTGCCCGGCGAAGGCGAGGATCTGGACGCGGCCGGCCTGCGCTGGCGCCTGTACGCGGCGCTGACCGATCCGGCGCTGCTGGCGCGGCCCGCGCTGGCGGCGCTGCGCGCCTATCTGGCCGGCGGCGACCTGGTGAAGCCATGGGCGCTGGCCGGCGAGCTGGCCGGCGTGTTCGAGAAGTACCAGGCCTGGCGCCGCGACTGGCTGCTGCGCTGGGAAGCCGGCGCCGATCCGGAAGATCCGCAGGCGCTGCTGTGGCGGCACATCGCCGCCGGGCGCGAACATCGCGCGCGCCGCATCCAGCAATATCTCGATCGCTTCGCCGGCCCCGACTCGGCGCTGCCGGCCGGCTTGCCGGGGCGCCTGTTCGCCTTCGCCACCCTCAATATTTCGCCCGACGTGCTGCGCGTGGTCGCCACCCAGGCGCGCGCCGGCACCCTGCATTTCTATCTGCCCACGCCCACCCAGGCGTATTGGGGCGATCTGCAGACACTGGGCGAACGCCTGCGCGCGGGCGTGGCCGATCCCTTTGCCGGGCAAGCCGGCGAGAACCCGCTGTTGCAGGCCTGGGGCGCGGCCGGTCGCGATTTCATGGCCGTGCTCGGCAGTTACGAAGTGGTGCATCCGGCCGGCGAAATCGCCGCCTATGCCGATCCCGAACAGGACCACGCGCCCACCCTGGCCGAGGGCGGTCTGTCCGACAGCCTGCTGCACCGCATGCAGCGGGATCTGTTCCATCGTCGTCCCGCGCCATCCGGTCCGCCGCGCGGGCAGGTGGATCGCCAGGATCCCGGCCTGCAGATCCACGCCTGCCACACCCGCCTGCGGGAAGTGCAGGTACTGCATGACCAACTGCGCGCGCTGCTGGACGACAAACGATTCGATCCGCCGCTGCAGCCGCGCGAGATCGCGGTGCTGGCGCCGGACATCGATCCCTACGTGCCGTATCTGGACGCGGTGTTTGGCGGCGAAGGCCACGCCGATGCACTGCCATGGGCGCTGGCCGACACCAGTCCGCTGGCCAGCGAACCGCTGGCCGAGGTCTTCCTGCGGCTGCTGGCGCTGCCGATCTCGCGCTTCGGCCTGGACGAGATCCTCGATCTGCTGGCCAGCGCGCCGGTGGCCGAGGCCGCCGGGCTGGACACCGACGCCATCGAGCGCCTGCATGGCTGGCTGCGCGCGGCCGGCGCGCGCTGGGGCCTGGACGCCGCGCACCGCGCCGCGTCCGATGCGCCCGCCGACGACGCCTACACCTGGCAGTTCGCGCTGGAACGGCTGTTGCTGGGCCACGCCAGCGGCGCCGCGGACGAGATCGCCGGGGTCGCGCCGTGGACGGAGCTGGAAGGCGGCGCGCTCGATGCGCTCGACACCCTGATCCGCCTGCTGCGCGAACTGGCCCGCCAGCGCCGCGACCTGGGCCAGGCGCTGGCGCCCGCGCAGTGGCGCGAACGCCTGTTGCGCCTGCTCGACGCGCTGCTGCCGGAGCGCCCGGCCGCGCCGCGCGCGCAACGCGCGCTGGATCGCCTGCGCACGCTGATCGATCGCTTCGCCCGTGACGCCGAGGCCGCCGGCCACGACGCCGAGGTGCCGGCGGAAGTGGTGCGCGCGCACTTCACCGAACTGCTTTCGGAAGCCGACACCCGCGCGCCGCTGCTCACCGGCGGCATCAGCGTGGGCCGGATGGTGCCGATGCGGCTGTTGCCCTTCCGGGTGACCTGCCTGCTCGGCATGAACGACGGCGAGTTCCCGCACCGGGATCCGGCCGCCGGCCTCAACCGTCTGACCGCCGAACTGGGCACCGAGCGCCGCCGGCATGGCGACCGCTCCACCCGCGAGGACGATCGCTATCTGTTCCTGCAACTGTTCGCGGCCGCGCAGGATGTGTTCTACCTCAGCTACCAGGGCGCGGATCCGCGCGACGGCAGCGCCCGCGAGCCTTCGGTGCTGGTCAGCGAACTGCTGGACGCGGCGGCGGCGTACCACGCCGACCCGGCCGCGCGGAAAGCGCTGGTGGTGCAGCATCCCTTGCAGCCGTTCGCGCCGGCGGCGTTCGGTGGCGACGAACCACGCCGCTTCAGTTATCGCGCGCAATGGCGTCCGGCCGCGGATCGCCTGGGTGGCGCGCGCGCCGCGTTGTCGCCGTGGCTGGCCGGCCCGCTGCCGGCACTGGACACGCCCGCCACCGAATTGTCGCTGGACACGCTGCGTCGTTTCTTCGCCGATCCGCACGGCCAGTTCCTCGCCCAGCGGCTGGGTTTGCGGCTGCCGGAGCCGATCGAACAGGCCGAGGATGTCGAACCGCTGGTGCTGCCCGGCCGCGGGCTGGAGCGCGCCGCCCTGCAACAGGCGGTGATCGAGGCGCTCGACGCCGGCGAGGAGTCCGGCCTGCGCGCCCGCCTGCGCGCCCGTGCGCTGCTGCCGTCCGGCGCGCTCGGCGAACGCCAGTTCGAAACCCTGCTCGCGGAAATCCGCCCGTTCGTGCAGGCGCGCCGCAACTGGCTGGCGAATGACGTCGTCGCCTCCGAGCGCTATGAAGTCCGCATCGACGATGTGCAGCTGCACGGTCGCGTCGCCGACGTGCATCCGCGCGGCCTGGTGCGGATGCGCGCGGACCCGATCAACGGCAACGCCGCGCTGCGCTGGGGCCTGGATTGGCTGCTCGCCAACGCGGCCGGCGCGCGACTGCCGCTGGTGCAGTTCCATGACGGCGGCGATGGTCCGGGCCCGTACGTGATCGACGCGCCGGACGAGGCACAGGCGCGCGATGCGCTGCGGCAACTGCTTTCCCTGCACGCCCGGGGCCTGCGCGAACCGCTGTGGTTCGCGCCCTATACCGGCTGGGACATCTGGAACGCCGATCCGGAGAAGCGTCGCGGCGTCGCCTGGAAGCGCTGGCACGGCGACGGCAACGGCGGCTGGGCCGAAGGGGAGGGCGAGGCGATCCGGCTCGCACTGCGCGGTCGGGACCCGTTCGCCAACGAAGCCGACTATCGCCAGCTGGAAGACACCAGCCTGGTGATCTACGACCTCGTGCGGCGCGGCCATGCGCGCGATCGCGACGTCGGCGAAGGAGACGCCGCATGAGCGCAACCATGCCCGCGGCCGATGCCTACCTGACCCGCGCGCTCGATGGCGTGCAGCTGATCGAAGCCAGCGCCGGCACCGGCAAGACCTACACGCTCGCCACCCTGTTCACCCGCCTGATCGTCGAACAGCGCCTGCGCATGGGCCAGGTGCTGGCGGTGACCTACACCGAGGCCGCCACTCAGGAACTGCGCAAGCGCATCCGCGAACGCCTGTCGCTGGCCGCCGGCCTCGTCGGCACGCTCGCCGGCAACGACGACAGCCACGAGGCCGCGTTGACCCGCGGCATTCTCCAGCGCCAGCTCGAACGCGGCGAGGAAACTCCCGACCAGTTGTCCCGCCGTCTGCGCATCGCGGCGGAGGAAACCGATCTGGCCGCGATCTTCACCATCCACGGTTTCTGCGCACGCGTGCTGCGCGAGCACGCGCTGGAAACCGGGCAGGGCTTCGACGCGTTCGAACTGCTTGGCAACGCGCGCGACCTGTATGCCGAGGTGGCTGCGGATCTGTGGCGCATGCACGCGGCCGATCCGGCGGATGCCGACGCGCTGATGGGCCTGTGGAACGGACCGGACGCGCTGGCGGGGGACTTGCCGGCGCTGTGCGGACCGTTGCCGCTGTATCCGCAGGTGCCGCCCGATGCCGATCCGCGGGCGCAGGCTGAAACACAGGCCGTGCGCGCGGCCCGTGCCGCGAATCTGATCGAGGCCATCGCCAACCATCAGGCCGATGCGCGCGCGGCGATCGCCGCGGCGTTCGACAACAAGGTGTTCGATGGCCGGCGCGCGCGGCGGCCGAGCTTCGACAAGGCGTTCGAGGAACTCCAGGCGGGCACGCGACTGGGCGACTGGCCACGCACCGACAAGACCCACGTGCAGAAGCTGTTGCCGGACGCGTTGGCCGGCTTCTGCAAGGAAGGACAGGGTGCCGGCGCGCCGGCTTCGCCGCTGTTCGACGCCTTGCGCGATTGGTGCGAGGCCGATACGGCCTGGCAGCGGGTGCAGCTGCTGCAACGCACGGCCCTGCTGCACCAGCTGCGCGCCGAGGCGCGGCAGCGCCTGGACGCGCTCAAGCGGTTGCGCCGCGTGCGCACCTACGATGATCTGATCGAAGGCGTCGCCGAAGCGCTGGAAGGTCCGCACCGGCAGGCGCTGGTGGCGCGGTTGCGCGCGCAGTACCGGGTCGCGCTGGTGGATGAATTCCAGGACACCGACGAGCGCCAATGGCGGATCTTCGCACGGGTGTTCGGCGACTCGGACGAGGTGCGCGCGATCGGCGACGTACCGGCGCTGTTCCTGATTGGCGATCCCAAGCAGGCCATCTACGGCTTCCGTGGCGGCGACGTGGCCACCTACCTGCTCGCGCGTGGCGAAGCCGACGAGGCGCCGCGGCTGGATCACAACTTCCGCTCGCGCCCCGGCGTGCTGCGCGCCGTCCAGGCGCTGTACGACGGCGCGCGGGAGGCGGGGCAGGATGCCTTTCTCCATCCCGGCATCCAGTTCGAACCCGTGCATGCCGGCGGCAAGCGCGGTGACGCCGACTATCTGCGCGATGGCGAACCGGCGCCCGCGTTGACCCTGCGCCTGCTGCGCCAGGCGGATGGCCAGCCGCTCGACGCCGACGGCTCGCGCGACGCCGCCACCGCCGCCTGCGTGGCCGAGATCCATCGCGTATTGAACGACGCGCGCGAAGGCCGCGCGCTGCTCGACGGCCGTCCGGTGCGTCCCGGCGACATCGCCGTGCTGGTGCGCAACCACCGCGACGGCACCCGCATGCAGCAGGCGCTCGCCCGCGCCGGCGTGCCCGCCGTCGCCGCCGGCAAGCAGAGCCTGTTCGAGACCACCGAAGCTGGTGAACTGCGCACCCTGCTGCTGGCGCTGCTGCAACCGGCCGACAGCGGCCGCCTGCGCGCCGCGTTGTCCACCGTGCTGCTGGGCGAGGACGCCCACGCGATTGCCGCGCTGGAAACCGAAGGCGACGCGCAGCGGCACCACCAGGCCCGCCTGCTGCACTGGCGCGAGCGCTGGCAGCGCAGCGGCCCGTTCGCGCTGGTGTCCGACCTGTGCGCCGAACAGGCCGAACGCCTGCTTGGCCTGATCGACGGCGAGCGCCGCATGACCAACTACCTGCAGTTGGGCGAACAGTTGCAGGAAGCCGCCGCGCACACGCTCGGCCTGCACGGCCTGCTCGACTGGTTGCAGGCGCGCATCGCCAACGCCGATCCCGACGACGAGACCCAGCTGCTGCGACTGGAATCGGACGCGCTCCGCGTGCAGATCGTCACCCTGCACAAGAGCAAGGGCCTGGAGTACCCGCTGGTCTATCTGCCCTTCACCGGCATCGGCACGCGCCGTCCGGACAGTGGCCGCTACCGCGTGCTGCACGAAGGCGGCCGCCGCGTGTTGCGCTGGCGCATCGACAAGGAGGATCCGGCGTGGAAGGCCGCCGGCGACGCGGCTTCCGGCGATGGCCAGGCCGAGGACGCACGCCTGCTCTATGTCGGCCTCACCCGCGCCGAGCATGCGCTGTGGATCGCGGCGGGCGACATCACCGACTTCGCCAGGAGTCGCCTCGCGCCGCTGCTGGCCGGTGCCGAATCGCTGCGCGGGCACGCCGATGTCCACATCGTCGAAGGCCCGGCCGAACCGCCGCCGCCACGCCTGCCCGCCGAACACGACGCCGGCGTGGCGCCCGCGCGCGTCGCCCGCCGACGTATCGCCGCCGACTGGTGGGTCTACAGCTTCACCCAGCTCGCCCACGCCGAATCCGGCGCCGACCCGCTGGCCGCCGCCACCCAGGCCGACCCCGGCGGCGAGGACGAAACCCGCGTGGCCGACGTCGACGAATCCGGCGCCGAAACCGCCGCTTCCGTCTTCACCGCCGATCCGCGTTTCGCCGGCAGCCACTTCGGCGTGGTCATGCACGCCGCGCTGGAAGACGCCGACTTCGCTGCCTGGCGCGACTGGCGACCCGGCGACGATGCGCCCGCCGGACAGGACCGGATCATCGCCGACGCCCTGCGTGCGGGTGGCTATGCCGAAGCCGATGTCGCCGACGGCCTCGCCGTGCTGGTGCCGCTGATCGGCCATACCCTGGGCACGGTGATGCCCGAAGGCGGTCGCCTCGCCGACCTGCCGCCGAACATGCGCCGCGCGGAAATCGAATTCCATTTCGCCATGACTTCCACGCCGGTCACCGCGCTGCTCGCGTTGCTGCACGAGCATGGCGTGCTGCGCCAGCGGCACGCGTTCGGCCTGCGCCAGCGGCTGGAAGGCCTGATGACCGGCCTGATCGATCTGACCTATTGCCAGGACGGACGCTGGTACGTGCTGGACTACAAGTCCAACCAGTTGCCCGGCTATGACATCGCCTCGATGCAGCAGGCGATGGCGCACAGCGAATACGACCTGCAGGCGCTGATCTACACGCTGGCCCTGCACCGGTGGCTGCGTTTCCGGCTGGGCGAGGCCTATGACTATGCACGCGACTTCGGCGGCGTGCGCTACCTGTTCTGTCGCGGCATGGATCTCACCCGGGATCCCTCGCCCGGCGTCCACGCCCAACGCTTCGCCCCCGAACTCGTCCATGCGCTGGACGCCCTGTTCGCCGGCATTTCTTCCCGCAACCATGATCCACTCCCTCCCCCGCAAGCGGGGGAGGGCCAGGGTGGGGGCAACCGCCCAGGTGATCGCGCATGAACACCCACAACCTCCTCGCCAACCTCTGGCAAGCCGGCCACCTGCGCACCCTCGATCACGCACTCGCCCAGAGCCTGCGCCGTCTCGATCGCGATACTCCCGACGACGTCCTCGCCGCCACCGCGCTCGCCTCGCTCGCCGTGTCCAAGGGCCATGCCGGGCTATTGCTCGCGCAGCCGCAGGCACTGCTGGAGACGGATGCCGATATCGCCTGGCCGGCAGCGGACACGTGGGCTTCGCAACTGGCGGCGTCGCGCTGGGTTGCTACCCCGGATGATCCGGTTGCCGTTTCCGATCCGCATGCGCCGCTGGTGCTGGAGCGGGGACTGCTCTACCTGCGTCGTTATCGCGAATACGAACGCCAACTGGCGGAGGGTCTGCGGCGTATCGCGGCGCATCGAGTTGATGCGGGAGAAGTGTCCGCGCTTGATGCGTTGTTTGTTCGGCTGTTTCCGGGTGCCCCCATCCCAACCCTTTCCCCGCACGCGGGGGAAGGGCTCAAGGTAGAGAAGAATCAGACACTTCCTCTATTCGCGGAGGAGCAATTCGGTGCTGAACCCAACAAACCCCTTCCCCCGCCTGCGGAGGAAGGGGCCCGAAGGGCGGATGGGGGCAACACGACCATCGATCACCAGGCACTGGCCGCCACCCTCGCCCTCCATCACAGCCTCCTGCTCGTCACCGGCGGCCCCGGCACCGGCAAGACCACCACCACCGCGCGCCTGCTGGTGCTGCTCGCGGCACAGGCGCGCGATGTCGGCCACCCGCCGCCGCGCATCGCCCTGGCCGCGCCGACCGGACGCGCCGCCGAGCGCATGGCCGAAAGCGTGCGCCATGCCATCCAGGCACTGGCCGCCGCCGGCATCGACGGCGATCTGCTTTCCGCATTGCCCACCACCGGCACCACCCTGCATCGCCTGCTCGGCACGATTCCCGACTCGCCGCGCTTCCGCCACGACGCCGATCATCCCTTGCCGTTCGACGTCGTGGTCGTGGACGAAGCCTCCATGGTCGATCTGCCACTGATGGCCAAGCTGGTCGACGCCATCCCCGACGGTTCACGGCTGGCGCTGCTGGGCGATCCGGATCAGCTGCCCTCGGTGGAGGCGGGCGACGTCCTGTCCGCCATCCTCGCCGCCGCCATCGACGGGATCGCCCATCGTCCCGGCGAAGGCAGCGACCCGCACCCGGGCACGCAGGAAACCTTTTCCGGCATCCGCGTCCATCTCCAGCGTGGCTGGCGCCAGAGCGAGTCGCTGCAACTCGCTCCCCTCGCCGACGCCGTACGCGCAGGCGACGCCGACACCACGCTCGCCCTGCTGCGCGCCGGCGAACTGTCCAACGTCCGCTTCCACGAAAACCTCGCCGACCCGCTGCAAACCCAGCAGGACGCCTTGCTCGCCCACTGGCAAGCGTTGGCGACCGCGACCACGCCCGCACAGGCGCTGGCACTCTCCAGCCGCCTGCGCATCCTCACCGCCGTGCGCGAAGGCCCGCAGGGCGCGCGCACGCTCAATGCGCGCATCGAACGCCTGCTGCTGGAAAGCCAGGGCGCCGGCCTGCCCCGCGCCGCCGGGCAGGGCCACTTCCACGGCCAACTGCTCATCGTCACCGAGAACAGCTACCGCCACCGCCTGTTCAACGGCGATATCGGCATCTGCCTGCGGGACGCGCAGGGTGCGCTCGCGGCCTGGTTCCCCGGCGACGACCCGGCCCAGCCACGCGCCTTCCATCCCGCCGCCCTGCCCGCGCACGAATCCGCTTTCGCCATGACCGTGCACAAGGCCCAGGGCTCGGAGTTCGACACCGTCTGGCTGCTGCTCCCCGCCCGCACCAACCGCGTGCTCTCGCGCGAACTGATCTACACCGGACTCACCCGCGCCCGCCGCGAACTCCATCTGGCCGGTGGCGAAGCGGTAATCCGCGAAGCACTGGCGAGGCACGCGAGCCGGTGGTCGGGGTTGGGGTGGCGGTTGGCTTCGACTTGACCGAGGCTGTCACCGGCTTGCCCGGATGGCATCCTTAGCCATGCGGTCCGCATGCACCCACACCCCATCATCCGAGGAAATCCCGATGCGCCTTGAAAAGCTCTTCGCGATGAAATTCTCCAGCGTGTATCCGCTGTACGTCAAGAAAGTGGAATCCAAAGGGCGTTCGCGTGAGGAGCTCGACCAGGTCATCCGCTGGCTCACCGGCTACAGCGAGGCCGGCCTGCGCAAGCAGATCGAATCCGACGCCAGCCTCGAATCCTTCTTCGCGCAGGCGCCGCAACTGAATCCCAACGTCTCGCTGATCACCGGCGTGGTGTGTGGCATCCGGGTGGAGGAGGTCGAGGATCCGCTGATGCGGAAAATCCGCTACCTGGACAAGCTGGTCGATGAATTGGCGAAGGGCAAGGCGATGGAGAAGATCCTGCGCAAATAGGGAATGTCCCGCACGATCACTCGTCCGCGACGCGCTCCAGATCCGTCCAGAACGGGAACATGTTCATGTTCTCGGAAGTCTTGCGCCAGGCGACGATTTCGCCGTCGATCCGGTTGCCGCGCAGCTTCAATGCCAATGCCAGATCCTTCAGCCCTTCGCGGCGGGTATCCGGGCTGCCGACATCGCCCTTGACCTCGCCCGACACCAGCCCGTCGATCAGGCCGAAATCGGCAATCGGATTGGCCGGGCCGTCGCCGACCGCCAGCGTCGCCTTGCCGGCATCCGCAATGACCATCGTGATCGGCACGCGCCGGCCCTGCGCCAGCAGCGTCCCGCGCCAGGTGCCGCGATAGTCCTTCACCGGCTGCAAGGGCAGCAGCGGCGCGTTCGCCGGCCGGGGCAGGCGGATCCAGCCGGGCACGACTGTTTTCAGCAGGCGGTCGCGCACGTCGTCGATGAAGTTCTTCTCACCGCGCCGGTTGCTGAGCACGATCACCGCGGCGTTGGCCGACGGCACCAGCACGAACTCCGCCTTGACGCCCGCCTGTCCGCCGCCGTGATGCAGCACGCCGATCCGTCCGGGCTCGTTGTAGATCTCCCAACCCATCCCGTAGTGGAAGTGCGGCGCGACCTGCGTGGCCGGACGATGCAGCTCGTCCAGTTGCGCCTGGCCCAGAATCTTCGCGGAGGCGTCCAGCCCCTCGCCGCCCAGGTGCAGCATCGCGAACCGCGCCAGATCGTGCGCGCTGGCGTACAGCTCGCCGGAACCCGGCGTGCCGGTCAGGTAGAAAGGCAGCGGCTTGCCGTCGTCGTTGTAGCGCACGGCCATTTCCGCGCGGCGCGACAGATCGGTGTCGAAGAAGCTGTCCTTCATGCCCAGCGGCTGGAGGATGCGATCGCGCAGGAAGGCACCGAATTCCTGTCCCGATTGGCGCGCGACGATCTCGCCCAGGATGCCCATCGCCACGTTGGAATACTCGTAGCGCTCACCGACCGGCGCGATCAGGTGGCCATAGTCGCGGATAAGTTCCGGCATGGTCGGTTGCCTGGCGACGCCGCCCTCGGGATACATCGAGAAGAACGTCGGCAAGCCCGACGAATGCGTCGCCAGCCGGCGCACGGTGGCCTCGCGCGAAGGCCCGTTCGCGTCGACGATCTTTTCCACGCCCAGGTAGTCATTGGCCGGGCGATCCAGATCGAGCTTGCCTTCGGTCGCCAGCATCATCACCGCCTGGGTGGTGAACGGCTTGGTGGTCGAGGCCACCGAGAACGCCGTGTGCGCCGTCGCCGGCCGGCGCGCTTCGCGATCGGCCCAGCCGAAGCCCTGCTCCCAGATAATCCGGCCGTCCTTGACCACCGCCATCGAAATACCGGTGAGCCGGCCGGCCGCGACTTCCTTCTCGACATCCGCCTGGATCGCCGCATACGGTTCCGGCGGCTCCGCGGCGCTGGCCGCGAACAGGGCGGACAGCCACAGGGCGGAACCGAGCAATATGCAAAACAGGCGGAGCTTGCGCGCTGGACTCATGTGCCTTTTCCTCGCCGGGATTGCCCAATGGGATGCGTGAACCACACGCGCGGTTTAATCCGCCTTGCACCTTCCCGCACACCGAAGCGGACTCAACCACGCAATCGCGCCCTGTAGGAGCGACGTAAGTCGCGACCGCGTCATCGCCCCAAGGCTTTCAATCACACGGATATCCACCAGCGGACCGGCAATGGCAGGTCTTGAGCATAATATACGAAACATATATGCTTCGTATAATCCAACCACTGGAAAGACCCATGGGCATAGTCAACATCGACGACGACCTCCACGACCAGATTCGTCGTGCCTGCACCGTGACCAGCCGCTCCATCAACGCGCAGGCCAACTTCTGGATCAAGGTCGGCATGCTCTGCGAAATGAATCCGGAACTGAGTTTCCAGGACATCGTCGCCAACGAATTGCGCGCGGCCGGCGTGCGACCGCAAACCCTGCGCCCGGGCCGCACGTGATCAAGAGCACCGCCGAAATCGCGTTGATGGCGGAAGCCGGATCGCTGCTGGCCAAGGTGTTCGACGCGCTGGGTCGTATGGATCTGGAAGGGCGGAATACGCTGGACATCAATGATTTCGTCGAGCGCATGATCGTCGGCGAACTTAAAGCGCGGCCCGCCAGCAAGGGACAGTACGGATTTCCGTATGTGCTCAACGCCTCCATCGACGACGTCGTCTGCCATGGCATGCCGTCGAAGGACGACGTGCTGCGCGGCGGACAGATCGTCAACCTGGATATCACCCTGGAAAAGAACGGCTACATCGCCGACTCCAGCACCACCTACCTGGTGGGGAAGGTCGCCTATCCGGCGCGCAGGCTGGTGGCCACCGCCTACCGCGCCATGTGGCGGGGCATCGCGGGGGTGCGTCCGGGCGCGCGCCTGGGTGACATCGGCCACGCCATCGCCCACTACGCGCGCGCGCATGGCTACAGCGTCGTGAAGGAATATTGCGGCCATGGCATCGGCCGCGAAATGCACGAGGACCCACAGGTGCTCCACTACGGCACGCCGGGCACCGGGCTGGAACTGGAAGAGGGCATGGTGTTCACCATCGAGCCCATGCTCAACGCCGGCCGGGCGGCGATCCGCTCCCATCCGGATGAATGGCCGGTCTACACCCGCGACGGCAAGTTGTCGGCGCAGTTCGAGCACACCGTGGCGGTGACCCGGACCGGCGTGCGGGTGCTGACCTTACGCTCGGGGGAGAAGGCTCCGCTGTGTGCGATGAGCTGATTTGGTTCAATACCGGAAGCGCGAACCGCTTTCCGGCCGTAAGCTCACTTGCGTATTCTGCTTTCCGCCGACGCGTTGTACGATTTTGTCCCCGGATCAGACCCGCAAGGCAAGGCGTCCCATGCCGCTTTATAGATGCTCTATCTGCGGAGAGAACTTTCCAGGCGCCATGCTGGGCGAATCGTCACCAATTGGTTTCTATACGACACGTTTCGTGGAGGCTTCCAATCCGGACGAGGCCGAGATGCTTGCGTTGGGCCTCCTGCGTGACGAAGAGATTTTCAATGTTCCTCCAGAATCAAGGTCGGAGGATGCAAGGGTCTTCTTCGAGGAAATCTTGGAGGTTCCAATGAATGCCGACCGGGTTACCGGCAGTGGCTTTACCTTCTTCGTCATGGGGACCTAGCAGGTCAGAAAAGTGGAACCTGCGCCGTCCATCCGGCATGGGACCAGGGTCATCTCCAGACGACGATCTCATATTCTGAATCATCCATTGGTCAATACCGTTCTTCATCCCGCCTGCGAAGCCTCGAACACCGCCAACTGCGCCGCGAACGCCCGCTTATACGCTGGCCTCGCTTCCCCTCGCGCCACATAGGCGGCGAGGTTCGGATACTCGTCCACCAGGTTCGAACTGCGCAGCCGTTGCAGCACCGAGATCATCAGCAGGTCGCCGGCGCTGAAGGCACCATCCAGCCAGTCGGCGTCGCCCAGGCGCGCGGAGAGCTGGGCCAGCCGGGTCCGGACCCGCTGCTCGATCATGGCAATGCGCGGTTCGAACCAGGGCTCGCCGCTCTCGAAGATCCTCATCATGCCGTGCTCGACGATGGGCGGCTCCATCGTGCTGACCGCGGTGAACATCCAGGTGATCGCGCGTGCACGGCCATTGGGGTCTTTGGGAAACAAGCCGGCGTGGCGCTCCGCGATGTGGAGCACGATGGCGCCCGAGTCGAACAGCGTCAGGTCGCCTTCCTCATAGGTAGGAATCTGGCCGAAGGGCTGCAGCGCCAGGTGCCCGGGTTGCTTGAGCGCGGCGAAGGACAATAGCCGCACATCGTAGGGTTGCCCGGCTTCCTCCAATGCCCAGCGCACGCGCACGTCGCGTGACAGGCCCTTGCCGCGATCCGGCGAGCTTTCGAAGGCGGTGATGGTGGGGCTCATGGCGGGTCTCCTGATGATGGGAATGGCGCTGCCGCGCCGCCTTCTCTGGATAGACGAACGACCTGGCCGGAAATCGACAGGCCGTCAGAACCGGTGGTTTGTCCAACCCGTGACCGCATAAGTAGTATGGGGAACCTAGGAACCTCCATTGGATGGTGGTCGCACATGATCCACCCGCATTCGATCCTGTCCACCCAGAATCTGGAGACGGTCAGCTTGCACCTGGAATCTTCAGGATTCGCGGTCGTCCTTCATTGGCACCTTTTCGGTGCGAGCCATCCGACCCCGCTGGCTTTCAGCGATTTTGAGGCTTTCCGTGATTACTTGGCGACAGCAACCAAGCCCGGTGATGCCATCGATGTTTGGCCGTTTCCCACTGAGGAAGGGCAGCGAATCGCTTTCGGAAAGATCCCCGACACCGATGGGGGAATCGAACAGGGGGGTGCCTACTGATGCATCCTGATATCAGGACACTGAGAGAAGCGCTCGCCCTGCCCGTCGCCACATTCAGCTGCTCGGCCATGGCAGCGTGCCTGCTGGCCGCGACGGCGTGGGGCGCCGGGCCGCATGCGCCCCTCATCAAGGGCGACTTCGGCGTCATGGTCTTTCTCGCTTTCGTTGTTTGCCTCCCCTACGTCGTAATCGTCGGTCTTCCGGTGGGATTGTTCCTCGTCCACAAGCGCATGTTCAGGGCCATCCCCGCGCTAGTGGCGGGAGCCATTGCGGCCAGCCCGCTGCCGCTTATCTTTCTGGCATCAGCATTATTTGGGCCCATCTCGGCGGGCGAGGTCGGCGTTGCAGTTGCTTTCCTTCTTGTCGCTTCGGTGGTGGGCGGATTCTCCGGGCTGGCGTTCTACTGGACGCACCGGTTCATGAGCCCTGAGCATCTCCTCACCCCAACGCATCCCGCCAGTTGAGCCACCACGCCTTGGGCGGGCGCGGAATCTGTTCCCACCATAGATTCATGGCGTGCACGCTGCCGTGCCGCCAGGCTTTGCGGTGATTGGGATCCGGAACCGGTCCATCGAACATCGTGGCGAGTCTCGGGTAGATAGGGCCGGACGCGAGTGCCGGATAGCGGGTGAGCAGGGTGAGCAGGGTAAAGCGGTCGGATGCGGTGGCCGTCTGGGCGACGACCGCCTCGATGTCGGATGCGCGGTTTCCCTCCGACATCGCCAGGTCCAGGCGCTCGACCGCGCGCCGGAACCCGACCGTCGCCGAAGTCGCAAGCGGAATGCCACTGCGCTGTTCGTTGAAGTCGAGCGTCGAGCCCGCCGGCACCAGCGTCTCCTGCCCGTTCACCCGATGCATGATCCAGCCGCTGGTGACGTGGATGGTTCCTTCGCCACGTGCGTCGCGGATCATGTCGAACTCGCAACCCAGATCGACGGTTTCGCTGGCGCCCGCCGCGATGCCGAAATAGCCGGGTGGCGCCCAGATGCGCGCGCGCACGCGGCCTTCCAGCAGGTCGAGGCGATGGTGTCCGGTGCGTGTGTCCGAGAGCGTGACCCGCGTGCCTGGAAGAATCTCCATCCGGCCGATGCGCGCGACCCGGATCGTCGCCGACTGATTGGCGGCAGTCGCCAAAGTCTGGCCCACCGCCCACGTCTGCGGCAGGGTACGCACGTCCGTTTCGACCGCCCACTGCCGCTGATCGCTCCATTGCAGGCGCCAGGGCAGCCATGTCGCGATGCCGATCGCGCATGCGGCCAGCGTCGCGGCAACGGCGAAGACGACACGGCGCCTGCACCCGCCCACTCGCGAGGGACGCGGCTTCGGCCAGATGACATCGGTCTTGGGCACATGGCGATACGCACCCAGCGCCGATGCCAGGCGTTCGAGATCCGGATCACAGGGCAGATCCGGGTCCCACAGCGGATCAGGTTTCTCAGTCATCGGTCATCTCCTCTTGCCGGGACGCGATGCCCAGCGCGTCGCGCAGCCGGCCCATGCCGCGATGAAGATTCACCCGCACCGACTGCGGCGTCAGTCCAGTGAGCTGCGCAATCTCCGGTCCGCTCAAGCCTTCGACCAACCGCAGGATCAGGGTCTCGCGATAGGCTTCGGGCAACTGCCGGATTGCGCGCAAGGCCTCGCTCGCCTGCGCCATCGATTCGGGGCTGGATCCTGGCCAGGCCGGTTCGTCCGCATCCGTCAGTTCCTGTTCCTCGATGGCCGCCGCCGGTCGGGTGCGCCGCGCGATCATCGCGATCCACGGGCCGAAGCGTTCCGGCTCGCGCAGCTGATCCAGCTTGCCGAAGGCGATGGCGAAGGTTTCCTGCGTCAGCTCCTCCGCCCGCGCACGCGAGGTCATGCCCAGATGGATGGCGTGCACCAGCGGCGCGAAACCGCGATACAGCCAGGCAAATGCCGCCTGCGACCCGCGCTGGGCCGCGTGTACTTGCCGGGCGATGTCCTGGGGCGGTGTCGCGACCTTCATGTCCTGGCGAATCCGGAGAACCTGGAAGTAGAGGAGGGCCGCGGCCAAAGTGTTAACACGACGGACGGGGTTAACACCGCCACGGGAAACGCGCTCTTCATTGGCGAACCCACCCGGAGCGCACCCATGCCCCACCCGCTACCCCCCATCTTGAGCCTTGCCGTGGACGCCGCGCGAGCCTCGGCCCTGTTTCTCCTGCTGGCGGCCTGTGGCCGGGCCGATGCCGGCACCACGCCGGTGGTCGGGCTGCCGTGCGAAGACTGCGACGTGCCCCTGATCGGCCTGCCGGCCGCTCCCCCGACGGAAGCCCGACTGGCGCCCCAAACCGAACCCGGCGAACGCCTGCGCCTGAGCGGGCGCGCAACCGATGCGCACGGCCGGCCGCGCCCGGGCGTGATCGTGTACGCGCACCAGACCAACCGGCAGGGCGTTTATCCGGGCGAGAAATCGGAAACGGATCCCGGCATCCGCGCCCACGGGCGGCTGCGCGCCTGGGCCACCACCGATGCCGACGGCCGGTACGCCTTCCTCACCATCCGCCCCGGCAGCTATCCGGGCACGCGGATGCCGCAGCACATCCACCTGTACGTCATCGAGACCGGCTGCGCCCTGTACTACATCGACGACGTGCTGTTCCGCGACGACCCGCACCTCACCCCCGCCGTCGCACGCAAGATGGACCACGGGCGCGGCGGTTCCGGCATCGTGATGCCGGAGCGTGTCGCGGACGGATGGCAGGCAACCCGCGACATCGTGCTCGGCCGCAACATTCCCGGTTATCCGGCCTGCGCCCAGTGAAAGTTCGGACGCCAGGGCGATATCCATTCGAGCTGCGGCTGCTGCACTGGCTGCTCGCGCTGTTGCTGCCGGCGCAGGTGATGCTCGGATTCGCGGCCGAGCACTGGACGCCGCGCGCGGTCTCCGACGCGCTGTTCCCGCTCCACTTCAAACTGGGCGTCCTCATCCTGTGCCTGATGATCCTGCGTCTCGGCCTGCGCCTGCGCTTGCCGGTGCCCGCCGACGACAGCGATGCCCCACGCTGGCATCGCCGAATCCGATCCTGCGTCCACGCACTGATCTACCTGCTGGTACTCGCGTTGCCAATCAGCGGCCACGTCATCTGGGTATGGATGGGCGCGGACCGCACCCTGATCGGCGGACTCCAGCTGCCCGCGTTCTCCGTTCCGTCGGACGACGACGAAACCGGGCGCGCCCTCGCCTGGTACGTGCACGTCTACGGCGCCTGGACCCTGTCGGCGCTGGTCAGCTTGCACGTGGCCGCGGCGGTGTTCCGCCAATGGCGGCGGAAGGATGGCTATATCGCCCGGCGCATGGGATTCGGCCGCGTCAGGTCGGCCTGAGAGCGTTCCAGGCCGGGCCCCGCAACGGCGCCCGGCGCCAAATGGCGCCTCCGCCAGGACTTCGCTATCGTGGTGGCGACTGCCGCGCGGCGGGAGGGACAGGGAACCAGCTACATGCTGGAGTACTACACCGGGACCGGCCGTTTCGCACCCAAGGCGTCGGAGCCGGTTGGACGTTCCGAGTGACCCCATTCCCGGCGTTCCGCCGGATCCATCGACTTCGAGGTTCGGATGATCAAGCCCGCATGCATGCTGACCCTGCTCCTGTTCACCGGAATGGCCTACGCCGGTGACGATTTCGACGCGCGTGTTGCCCGCGCCACCAAGGTGGAACGCTCATCGCCGGTTGGTCGCGAGTATCTGATGCAGGAGTTCATGCCGGAAACAGACGAGGCGTTCGAAAAGGCCCATGGCGATTGCTCCAGCCAGGGACAGAAAGGAACAACGGAGAAGTTCACCACGGTGTTCGACATCGATGCCACGGGCAACATCGTCAATGTCGCCGTCGCGGAAAAGGAACAGAGCAACTACACCCGGTGCTACGCGGAGCGCATCACGAAGATAAAAGCCCCGCCGCCGCCGGAGTCATTCGCCAAGAAGGGTTTCCCCGTCGTGATTCAGGGGACTTACCAGATTCGTTGAATCCCTCCATCGGCAGGACGTCTATTGCCACTGGCAGGAAGCAGCACCGGCAGCGTCACCACAAGCCCCAAGCCGAGCCCGCTATCCCCACCGGCAGTGCCGTTCCACCCGCATGCCTGGCTTCGCCGCCTTCGCCAGGCATTTGTCGGGAGCCGTGACTTACGGCGCTTGAGCCGGGAGCGGTAATCCTTCCCAATCGTGCCTGCTGAAGCGGAGGCATGGGACATGAAGCAGACCAGGTTTCTGATGGCCGCGTCACTCCTCGTGGCCATCGCGGCATCGCCCGCGGCGGAGAACGAAGACACACAGGTCCGCGCCGCCGACACGCAATTCTGGAAGGCCTACAACGCCTGCGACATGAAGGAGATGGGCCGCCTGCTCACGGCCGATGTCGAGTTCTACCACGACAAGACCGGCCTGACGGTTTCACGCGAGGCCTTGATTGAGTCGCTGCGAAAGGGTGTGTGTGGCAATCCACAGATGCGGGTGCGGCGCGAAGTCGTGGATGAAAGCCTGGTGTTCCATCCCCTCAAGGACGGCTATGCCATCCTCTCCGGCAAGCACCGGTTTTACGCGCAGGAAGCGGGAAAGCCCGAGTACCTGGACGGGCAGGCCGAATTCACCACCGTCTGGAAGTTCGCCGACGGCCAATGGCGCATGCATCGTGTACTGAGCTACGGCCACGGGCCGGTCCCCTACACGCCGCCATCCGTCACCTTCGCACTCGACCCCTCGACGCTCGCCACGTACGCGGGCCGCTACCGCTCGGCACGGATTGGCGACATCCTCGTTTCCGTCGATGGCGATCACCTCAAGCTCACCGCCGGCGACTTCGTGGCCATGCTTTACCCGGAGACGAAAAACCGCTTCTTCGCCCGAGAGCGCGATCTGCACTTTGAATTTGAAAGCGACGCGGCGGGCAGGGTGCGCACGCTGGCGGTGTTCGAGAACGGGGCGGTCAGTGAACGGGCCGAACGCGTCGAATCTGATTAGAGACGGTCATACCGGCTTGGCGGGAGCAGTTGCCCGAGCGATTCAACCTGCTGCCGGATACCCGGCCCCAAGCACTAGGCCGCCCCGTGCTAAGGTCTGCCCACGACGCGCGGAGCATTGGGGACGTTGCTCTGCGTGGCCCTAGGGAACAGGCCAAAAGGGGACGCCATGCACCACTGGATTCGCACCAAAGCGCTGCTGATCGCAGCCCTGCTCTGTATCGTGCCCATGTCCGCCCAGGCGATTACCTGGGCCAAGAGCGAGGTGCGCGATCCGGTCACGAACGAGCGCGTAAAGGTTCACCAACCCATGTCGTCCGGCAGCTACGTCTACAGCTGGCCGGAAAAGTCCGATCAGGTCTTCTGGCCTTTCACCGACAGCAACTGGCTCTGGTTCAACCCGGCGTCCGGCTACATCGCATTCGGAAACGACTTCGCGGAGCTGGATACGGCCAAGCGAGCAGTCTTGAAGGACTGGCTCAAGACCAACTTCGATCGGAATGCGCCGCCGCAGTCCCGGCAGGATCTCCTGAAGTGGGCGGAGAAGGTTTATGCCGCCCGTGGAATGGACGATGACTTCTGGTGCCATTTCTTCCGTTTGATGGCGTTTGAAACCCGGGAAGATAGCGAGACTAGCCTTGCGTATGTGAGGAAGGCGCTCCCCCTGCTCGAGAAGAGCCTGGCGGCGTCGGCTGACCCCGGTGAGACCCTGAAAAACCTGTACCTGCTCGGCGATTACAACCGAAGGATCGGCCGGAACGACGACGCAAAGCGCTACCTGGAGCGGCTCGATGCGCTTGAAGTTGACGGCGAGCTTTCCGGGTTCAAGCAATACCTGCAAGAAATCGCCAAGGAACAACAGGCGCTCCCGCCCGGAAAGTCGGCCGGGAGCAACGCCTCCGGCGACGCGGCAGAGGGACGCGACTGAAATCCGAAGTGCAGGAAAATCGCTCACGGGTGATATCAGCCTGTACCGACACTTCCATTAGAACAACTCATGCGTCGCACAAGTTTTGGTCATTTGTGCGCCGACGCCCGCCGGGGCAATGTCCCAGTCCTTCCCGACAGAGGACTGGCAGTGGGCATGAACGCAGGTCATGGGTTTCGTTCGGTAGTTCAGATTTTCGCGATGGTCATGGCCGGCGCCATGGCGCTGCCGGTCCTGGCGCACGATCCGCCGGAATGGTCGGAACCGGTCAAACCCTTCCATATCGCCGGCAATGTCTTCTACGTCGGCACCCAGGGCTTGGCCGCCTACCTCATCAAGTCCGATGAAGGCGCCATCCTGCTCGACGCCACCCTGGCCGAGAACGCCGGCCAGATCGAGCGCAACATCGAAAGCCTGGGCGTGCCCCTGCGCGAGGTCAAACTGCTGCTCAGCGACCACGCCCACGCCGACCACGTCGGCGCCATGGCGCAGCTCAAGCGCGACACCGGCGCGCGCTTTCTCGCCAGCGAAGGCGACCGCTGGGCGCTGGAGAACGGCCGGAACGAAGGCGACAACAACTACGGCATCATGCCCTTCGACCCCATCCCGGTGGACGAGGTCATCAGCGACGGCCAGCAGGTCCGCCTGGGCGATGTCACCCTGACCGCCCACCTCACCCCCGGCCACACCCGCGGCTGCACCAGCTGGAGCATGACCGTGGACGACCGCGGTACCCCGCGCCAGGTGCTGTTCCTGTGCAGCATCACTGTGGCCGGCAACACCCTGATCGGTAACCAGGCGTATCCCGGCATCGCCGACGACTACCGCGCCACCTTCGCCAAGCTCGCCGCCATGCGCGCGGACATCGTGCTGACCAGCCATCCCGAGATGGCGGATGTGCTGGAGCGGGCGGCCAAGCGCGATGCGGGGAATGCGGATGCGTTTGTTGACCCTGCCGTACTTCCCACGATGGTGAAGGACTTCAGGGCGGCGTTCGAGGAAGCGTTGAAGGAACAGGAAGCCGCGAAGCGGCACTAAGGAGGGCTGCCGTCGTGGAGCCGGATTCAAGCTGACCCATGAGATAGTGGGCGTCCGCCAGACAGGGAACGCTTCGGCTCATGCAGTACCGCATCGATTGGGTTGACCGGGAGACGCTTGCATATCGCATGGAGGGGCTCTCGGTGCTCGTGTGGGTCGACTATGAAGAGGGGCTTTTTTCTCGTGGCCGGGTGATACACCCGGATTCCATCCAGCACTGGCTGGATGCGGATTCCAAGGTGGTTCGTGCCGTCACGGAAGACGAGCGGGGATCCATCATCACGGCCATCCAGAAGCACTATGCGGAAGAAGGTCGGCCGTCCAGGTCGATGCCGCAGGCGAATGAAGACGGGCTCGCATGAGTATTCCCAGAGACGTACCTGGACGCATCATCAATAGCGACAAGCCCGGCCACAGGGTCAAGGTCAGCGATGATGCCGAGGACACCGGCGGATTCCTGATACTCGAATGGTGGGACGAACCTTCCGACTCAAGGCAGTCGGCCACCTTCGACTCATGGGTTGCGGATGAAAGTGCCTTGCAGGCGTTCTTTTCGGAGACCGGATGGCAAGTGGATTGGCAGGGCGCCCTAGGTCATGTTCGAGGTGATGCCGGTACTGTTGCCGTCAGTAGCGAGAAGTTCTATTCGCGTTCCTGGGAGCCGATTTCCGTCAACGAACTGGAAGCGCTCGTAGCAAATCAGCTCAACGAGTGTTCGCAAGCCCAACGGACGTGTTTCGGCACCTATCGAGTAATGCCCTATGCGGTGCCGTTCCAGCGTCGATATGGGCTGGAGCATGTGCTGGTCGTGGCCCATCTTCCCAATGGGCTTCTATATTTCGAGGATGTCGAAGAAGGTTTCGAGCTGGGGGAGTTGGATACCAATGGCGTGCTTCACGACAACGGCTGCAATCAGCTATCACTGCCCGAGGCATTGGCACGGTTGGGGCTTGGCGATTCGGACTAACCACTGAAACCAGAACCTATGTTCATTCTTGCAGAACAGCTTCACGCGGGCGGAGACCCGAATGAACCTTGGCGGCGCTACAGCGAGTATTTGACGCTCCACAAGGATAGATTTCCCGTCTCGGCTTACGACCTTGCGACAGGCTCATTGCTAGATGTCTCCGATCCTCGCTGCCCCCATGACGCTTGGTTGGAGTGGGCCAGGTTTGAGGAGCCGGCCGAGGGCAGCCGAAACGAGATTCGTCATCTGAGCTTGCGGATACGGCTTCTGGGCGCGAATCACGACAGATACATCGAGCTTTTCTATCCCAAGGTGCATGCCTACACCTTGGAGAATCCGAGATCGGAAGCCGGTCACTTCGATTGGCGATACAGCGAACTCCGGCTCACAGATGCCGGATCCATTCTCCATGAAATCGAATGGGCGGGCCCACCGGGAGCGCGGGCAAGATGGTTGATTGAGGCTTCGGACGTCAGCCTCCGCACCATCAGCCTCCCCAAGAAAAGACGTAACAGCACTTCGCTATAGCGGCCCATCAGAATGCGGCTATTCCATCGCCCCGTCATCTATATCCAGGTCTACCCAGACCACTTCCTGGCACGCACTGTAGGCGAGGAAAGGACCATCCGACGGGATTGCCACTCACTGGACAATCGGCGAGGCGAACTCGAAGATTTCACGCGTATCCGCGAGGTACTACGCGGAATGTTCAAGGAGTTGAAGCCCGGTTTCTCGCTCCGCAGGCCCGTCGCCCTGATGCACTTCATCCCCGAGCACTATGTTCCTACCCAGCGCGAACTTGAAACCCTGAAGCGAACCGCCGAGCGCGCGGGCGTTTCCTTCTGCTGGATGTCCAAGTGGGAAACGCCACATACGGACAGGGAACTGACCGACGTGTTTCGGATGCTCTAGGTTTCCACTGGTCCCAAACTCCGCCTCTCATCCCGACTCCGGTACGCCAACTGCCCCTGACCCGATAAACGGCTTGGCACACACTTCAAACGTGTCCTGATTCGCGCTATGGTCCGCCCCGGGGTAATGGGGAAGGCCACATGGGACGTGGTAAACGCAATCTCATCGACGTGCTGGCGGGCCTGCCTTGGCCGGTCGGTCTGGTGGTCGGTGCGCTGGGCTATCTCACGCTCGCTCACGGCGTACCGATGTGGTTCGCCCGTCAGAGCGGGTCGTTGGCGCAGGCGTTCGCCGGAGCGTCCCATCCGTTCTCGCTGCTCGGCTGGCTGTTCTTCGGCATGTGCGCCATCGGCGCGCTGGCCTCGTTCTTCAATGCCCGGCGCACTCGTCGGTTGCTGGATACCCGCACCGGGCTGGAAAGCATCGCCGCGCTGGGCTGGCGCGACTTCGAGCGACTGGTCGGCGAAGCCTTTCGCCGTCGCGGCTACAGCGTCGAGGAAACCGGCCTGGGCGGTGCCGACGGCGGCATCGATCTGATTCTGCGTCGCGATGGCCGACGCATCCTGGTGCAGTGCAAGCAATGGCGGCGCGAACGCGTGCCGGTCAATGTGGTGCGGGAGATGTATGGGCTGATGGCCCATCACCGGGCGGATGAGGTGCGGATTGCTGCGCTGGGCGGCTTCACGCCGGATGCGGAGCGGTTTGCCGAGGGGAAGCGGATTGAGCTGATCGACGGCTCAACTTTGTTAGCGATGATCGAGCAAGGACGAGCTGTGAGCTCGGGAGCGATTGACGCAAGGAATCGGATAGAACCAAGGCTAGTTGCAATGACAGAGAAACTGATAGACGTACCGTCCTGCCCACGATGTGGCGAAACAATGGTTCGCAGAGTTAGTCGGCGGGATGGAAATGGATTCTGGGGATGCTCCACCTTCCCTATATGCAAAGGAATTCGTAATTGAGCTCATTGAGTAAAGAATAGATAGACGAATGGCCGCTTTCGACCCAGATCGGTCGATTTTCAACTACCAAAGAAGGGAATTCTCATGTCATTTTCCGCCACGGTCTATCGCGTGCTTGTTGCCTCGCCCTCCGATGTTGCAGAGGACCGGGCGGCAGTGGCCTCGGCAATCCACGATTGGAACTCTCACAACTCGAAGGCTAGGGGCATTGTACTTCTCCCTGTAATGTGGGAGACCCACGCTGCGCCATCCCTCGACGCTCGTCCGCAAGCGGTAATTAATGAGCAAATTGTCCGCGAGTGCGACATGCTTGTCGGCATTTTCTGGACACGCCTGGGTTCACCAACTGGTGAGGCAGAATCCGGAACGATTGAAGAAATTAACTGGTTCGTCAAAGAGAAAAAGCCAGTGATGATCTACTTTTCCACGCGGAACTTCCCTAGTGATTGCGATATCGATCAGGTGAAGCGCCTTCGGGATTTTAAGAAACAGATCCAACAGAAGGGCCTAGTTTTTGACTACGAGACGCCCTCAAAGCTTGAAAATATGCTTTTCAAACAACTCACTACCGTCATAGATCGAATGAATGTTACTCCAACGGTTAATGTTGCAGAGCTCAAGCGCGCAACGAAGTCGGCTGCAATAGTTCCGACCGACAAGCAGGAGACCAAGCGCTCGAACGCCAACGATGACGTGAATGACGATGACGCGACCTTGTATGACTACTCTGATAAGGCGTTTGTAGTAGCCGGAAACACGCTCGCACACAAGGACAAGTTCAAGGATTGGGGCGGTCGCTGGATGAAGGCACGAGGAGGGCAGTGGGTCTGGATGTTTGCAAAAAAGTCCAATCTTGGGCGAGTGGCGAAGCTACTGAAAAAGAAGGATACACTCGTTCCGTATCCAGTCCCGCCAAAAGAATGATAGCGTCATAGACGCCGATGCGAGCTATGGCATTGGTGGCGTTTGAGCCGACCGCAGCGCTAGTGGGTCACTGTAGATGAACCCGCGATCTTCCAAAGGTCGACGCTTAGGCGTCAGTTCACAAGGTCCGCTTCTGGCCGATAGCCGTCATACGTAGAGCGCTCTAAAGCCATTTGACGCCACACCCTCTCCATAGCACCATTCCCCCCGCTGCCCTAAATCCGGCAGCCGGGTTTAGCAGCCCGAACAACCGAGGCGCACCAGCGCCCATCAACCGATGACCGGCGCTTTTTTCATGCTTGTCATCGGGGCATGGAAGCGTGCCTGTCATATGGCGGGCGGTGCGCGGAGACCGCAAGGTCTGCCGGTCCTCGGTCCGGTCTGCTAACCGCGTACCGTCCGTCACCCCGTTTAGCAGCGAGGCGGCGGATTCCAGACAACCGAGGAATCCCATATGACCCGTCGCAAGTCACCGGCGCGCACCGCCGCGCCCAAATCCCCCCGCAAACCCCGTCGCGTCCGATGCGTCTGGACCATCGCGGAAGATCCGCCCGCCACGGAAATCGCGCCACCCGAACCACTGCCGCCCGCAAAGCCTCCGCGCCCGCAACGCCGCCGCTTCCGCATCCCGCACCGCTGCACGATGGGCTTCCAGTACTACGATGAACGCCACGACGAGCACGTCGTCAGCCGCCCCGTGCCCAAGCTGCGCCTGTCCGGCCGCTGGCTGGAGCAATGCGGTTTCGCGGTTGGTGACGATTTGCAAGTGACGGTCGGGCGTGGCGTATTGCTGGTGAGTCGGCGCACGCGCGGTTGACGATTTACGCCATGCCGGCGCGGCATCGCTGACCGAACCTGATATCACCACCCACAAAAACAACAGGCCCGGACATCACTGTCCGGGCCCGTTGCCGTGCGGTTGGCTTACTTGCTCAGGAAGTCCAGCAGGTCCTGGTTGAGGCGATCCTTGTGGGTGTCCGCCAGGCCGTGCGGGGCGCCCTTGTAGACGATGAGCTGTGCGCCCTTGACCAGCGCGGCCGAGGCCTTGCCCGAGCTGTCGATGGGGACGATCTGGTCGTCATCGCCGTGGACCACCAGGGTGGGCACGTCGAACTTCTTCAGGTCGGCGCGGAAGTCGGTGGCGGAGAACGCGGCGATGGAGTCGTACGTGTTCTTGTGGCCGGCCTGCAGGCCCTGGGCGACGAACGACTGGATCAGCGCGGCATTCGGCTTCTGGCCCGGACGGTTGAAGTTGAAGAAGGGGCCGGAGGCGATGTCGGTGTACAGCTGTGCGCGGTTGTCCAGCGAACCCTTGCGCAGGCCGTCGAACACTTCGATCGGCAGGCCGCCCGGGTTGTCGGCGGTCTTGAGCATCAGCGGCGGCACGGCGCTGACCAGCACGGCCTTCTTGACCCGCGCGGTGCCGTGGCGGCCGATGTAGCGGGCCACTTCGCCGCCGCCGGTGGAGAAGCCGACCAGGGTGACATCCTTCAGGTCCAGCGCTTCGATGACCGCGGCCAGGTCGTCGGCGTAGTGGTCCATGTCGTTGCCGTCCCACGGCTGGCTGGAGCGGCCGTGGCCGCGGCGGTCGTGGGCAACCACGCGGTAGCCCTTGGCGGCCAGGAACAGCATCTGCGATTCCCAGCTGTCCGAGTTGAGCGGCCAGCCATGGCTGAAGGTGACGACCGGGCCGTCCTTCGGGCCCCAGTCCTTGTAGTACAGCTGCACGCCGTCGCGGGTGGTGACGTAGCTGCCGCTGACGGTGGCGCCCAGGGCGGTGGGCGTCTGCGGGGATTGGGCGGCCTGGGCGGTGGCGCCGGCCTGGGCGGCAAAGGCGATCAGGGCGACGGCGACGGAGCGGGTGAGTGCGTTCATGGGTGGAATCCTTGGCTGAAGGGGTGGGTGGTCGGCGGTGAGGCCGTGCCGGCTGGCGAGGTGTACTTTGCGCGCCAAGGCGATACGATTGGCTACGTATCGTCCTTTAAACTTGACCGAGCGTCCTGATGTCCGACCGACTCGCCGCCCTGCTGGAGCGTTTTTCCGTCACCGCCCAGGTGTTCCAGGCCGGGGCCCTGTGCGGCGTCAACCTGCTGGAGGCCGAGGCCGGCCTGGGCCAGCTGCACCTGATCCGGCACGGCGCGGTGGAGGTTTTCCACGGCAATGCCTCGCACTGCGTGGAGGTGCCCAGCCTGCTGCTGTACCCGCGGCCGCTGTCGCACCGCTTCGTCACCGATCCGGTGCGCGGCGCGGACATGACCTGCGCCAACGTGCGTTTCGACGGTGGCGCGAGCAATCCGATCGCGGCGTCGCTGCCGGAATTCATCTGCCTGCCGCTCGACGCGATTGATGGCGCCTCGCCGGTGCTGGATCTGCTGTTCGACGAGGCGTTCGCGCAGCGGTGCGGACGCCATGCCTTGATCAACCGCCTGTTCGAGGCGCTGATGGTCCTCATCCTGCGCCAGCTGATGGAACGCGGCGAAGTGCGCGGCGGCATGCTGGCCGGCATGTCCCACCCGCGCCTGCGCCACGCGCTGGTGGCCATGCACGAATCACCGGCCCGGGAATGGACGCTGGATGATCTGGCCGCCACCGCCGGCATGTCGCGCAGCGTCTTCGCCGGCGCCTTCCGCGAAACGCTGGGCATCACGCCCGGCCAGTACCTGCAAGGCTGGCGGGTCAGCCTGGCCCAACAGGCCCTGCGCCAGGACCGCCCCCTGAAAGTCGTCGCCGCCGACGTCGGCTACGGCAGCGAAGCCGCGCTGTCACGCGCGTTCAAGGCGCACGTGGGGCTGGCGCCGCGGGATTGGAAGCGTGCGCAGGCTTTGGGGTGATGGAAGCGCGTCGGGAGTGCTCAGGCTTCGTCCTGTCTGGCCGTTGGCTGGCGTGATGCGGCTTCGCGGTTGGTGATGGCCGCAGGGGACTTCGGACGTGGCATGCTGCGGTCGGCAAGACGCATCGGATCGATCAGGCAGAACAGGGACTCAAGGAATCACCAGGGATGGCCAAGTTTCCGGCTCGTATCCATGTCCTGCTGGCGCGTGATGCGCCGGTGGGTGTCGTCATCCGGCGTGGTCCGGCGAAGTCCGTGGCTGTCCTGCTGTGGGACCGGCGCAAAGACCACTTCAGGCTGGGCCAATGGCTCAGAGGTCGCATCTACGAACGACGCTGCGATCTTTCACCGGATGGCGAGCATCTGATCTATTTCGCGATGAACGGCAAATGGAGCGGCGAGGCCAAGGGCTCCTGGACTGCCATCTCGCGCGCGCCGTATCTGAAAGCCTTGGCGATGTTTCCCAAGGGCGATTGCTGGAACGGTGGTGGACTGTGGACCAGTAACGGCCTCTATTGGCTCAATGACGGCTACGGGCACGAGGTGATGCATGACGTCCGATACATACGCCGCGATCTCAGTTGGCGCCCGTCCATCGACTATGGTGGCGAATGCCCTGGCGTTTACTACCACCGGCTGATGCGGGATGGATGGACGCTTGCGGGGCGGGAGCGCGCCGATCATCGGAATGAATGGTTCACCTTTGAAAAGCCCTGCCCCCGTGGCTGGACCCTGAAGAAGATGTCGCATCTGCAGCTCTACGCAGGCCCCGGCAAGGGCTGCTATTGGGATGAGCATGTACTGGTTCATCCTTCCAGTGGGGCCATTGCTTGCCCGGATTGGGAATGGGCCGACCTGGACGGAGACCGTCTGGTCTGGGCAACCGGTGGCCGGCTTGAAACCGGGCGTCTGACGAACAAAGGGCTGATGGAAAGACGCACGTTGCGTGACTTCAACGAAATGGAGTTTGAAGCTATCGCGGCGCCGTATTGAGAAGCGGGAAGATGGTATGCGCCATCTTTCAGGAAGAATGTCGGGTCAGGGAGGGTAGATAGATGATGGAAGAAATCCTCAAGGCGATAGGGACATCGGCGGTTGTGCCGATAGCGTCGATTGCGGTCGCGGGCTATGCGATCACGATGCTGACAGGACTTCACAGGACCAAGAGCCAGCAGCGAACCGAGTTTCTCGGCCTATGGAAGGGCGTGGAACAGATGGACGATATGGCGCTAGAAGTTGCCACTCGACATTTGTGCGGGACCTATTTGCCGGCGGGTGTCATCCGCCGGATATGCGCGTCGGACCATTGCGCGGACGGTATCTTTCAGGTCGCGCAGCTTTGGCCCCTGTATCAGTACGACCCGGTTGGCAGAACGGTTGTCTGGGCCAAGTCCCGGTATGCAACCGCGAAGGGGCTGGCGGTTACTTCGTTCCTGCATACCCTTGGGTACTTTCTACTGGCTTTATCAGCGGTCGGATTTCTGGTGGCCGCCGTCAGTGGTGGTCCGAAGAGCCTGTTCGCCTGGATCTGTGGTGTGAATTCGGTGCTGTTCGTCTTCCTGGCATTTATCTTTTTGTCCAAGGCGGAGACGTTTACGCTTGCCAAAAAGGAAGGGGCGCGTTGGCTGGGAAGACTGACCGGTGGCAATGGCAGTGAACATTCCTCGGCGGCAGCGCCAAACAAGTAGACACGGGAATCACACCGGCAGCGGGCAAAACGCAAGAATCTTTAGGCAGAGAACATGTTCATCCACCGGACAAAGCGAAAGAGAAGCCCGCGCAGATGGGTATGGCGCATGGCGAGAATCGTGGTTGCGTCAATGGGCGTCTATGGTCTGTACATGATCGTTACAGGGCTGTCCGACGGCGAATTGCCGCTGTACGGCAGGTACACCAAAGGAGCAATGGTTGGATGGGCCGAAGAACCCATCGGATTCTGCCTCGCGCTTGTACTGCTGGCTGGCGGCAGCGCCCTCATGTTGTGGCTTGCGATTGCTGACTGGGGCGAGTCCTGATCTTTCGGCTGCTCTGAACGACTGAAATTCACTTGAACCAAATGTCGCCGCAGTACGCTCCCCTCCCAAACCCGACTCACGAGGCCCGCCATGATCCCGCGCATCCAGCCCTGCCTGTGCTTCGACGGCAATGCCGAGGAAGCGGCCCAGTTCTACGCGGACACCTTCGCCGATAGCCGCATCGACAAGGTCAACCGCGCGCCCGGCGACTATCCCGACGGCAAGCAGGGCGGCGTGCTGACCATCGAGATGACGATTCTCGGCAAGCCCTTCCTACTGTTGAACGGCGGGGCCTCGTTTACCTTCAGCGATGCGATGAGCTTCCAGGTGTCGACGGAGGATCAGGCGGAAACCGATCGCTACTGGAATGCCATCACCGAGGGCGGCGGCCAGGAGATCATGTGCGGCTGGTGCAAGGACCGTTTCGGCCTGTGCTGGCAGATCACCCCCCGGCGCCTGATCGAGCTGGTCAGTGGTGGCGGCGAACAGGCCGAGCGCGCGTTCAAGGCGATGATGGAGATGAAGAAGATCGACATCGCGGCGCTGGAGAAGGCGGTCGCGGGTTCGTAGTCCGGCCCGTTGGCCGGACGGGCGCCGCTTCTCCCACCCTCCGGCATCGCCGGTGCTATCTTTCGCCCCCATGAGCACAGCCACCAACACCGTCAAATTCAAGGCGAAGCTGTCCCGGCCGGCGGAGCCGAAAGGCGCGGCCTGGACTTTCCTGGTCCTGCCGGCCGAGGCCAGTGCGAAGCTGCCCACGCGCAGCCAGGTGACCGTGGACGGCAAGCTCGACGGGCATGCCTTCCAGGCCACGCTGGAGCCGGATGGGCAGGGCAGCCACTGGCTCAAGGTGGAAAAGAAACTGCGCGAGGCCGCCGGCGTGTCGGTGGGCGATACCGTGGCGCTGGAAATGGCGCCGGTGGCGGTCGAACCCGAACCCAAGGTGCCGCCCGACATCCGCAAGGCGCTGGCCGAGCATCCGGCCGCCAAGGCGCAGTGGGCCACCCTCACTCCGGTCGCGCGCCGCGACTGGATCCAATGGATGACCTCCGGCAAGAAAGCCGAAACCCGGGTGAAGCGCATTGCTACCGCGTGCGATCAGCTGGAATCGGGCAAGCGCCGGGCCTGCTGCTTTGATCGGTCGGGGATTTACAGCAATGCGTTCTGTGCGCCGGAGGCGGCGGAGTAGGGTTGGCGTGAAGGCTCGCCACAAACCCCGATGCACACGGAGCAATGCAAAAAAAGAGGTAGGAGCGGCCTCCGGCCGCGATCTTTTTGCGCGATCGCCACGACCCTCACCGTCGCAATCATCGGAACCGGACATCGCGCGGGAGAGCTCGCGGCCGGAGGCCGCTCCTACCTGGGGTGGATATTCGCCCGTGAGGGCCTCGAGGGCATCAGCGCATTCCAGACATGCGGCAAGGCTGCATAGGAGAGCACCTTGGCAAGCTGGTCAGTGATTGCTTACAGGGACTTCTGGGACGTGCCATGCATGGTAGTTGCGAGGCGTGGCGAGGAAACTTTTTTATTTTACTCCCGCTTCGATGAAGAACTGGATGACTTCATCGGCCACTACGAGGTCTGGCGGATGCCATCGTTGGCAGAGGAAGACCTTCAGTGCTCATGGGAAGGGCTGGAATTGCGGGCGCTGGAACGGATGCCGGATATCGGTCTACGGGAGCTGCCATTCCCGTTTGTTCAACGGGGTTCCGGTAGAGGGGATGGCTGATGGTTCGCAGAGATACCAAGGAGAGCGCATGAGCTGGATATGGGGCGCCCTCATCGGGGTTTGGTTGATACTTAACTTCGTTGCCTCCGCCAGGGTTGTTGGCGACGCCGACATGCCGCGTTCGCGCCGTGTGGCCCAGCTTGCGCTGGTGTGGCTGGTACCCGTATTGGGGGCGGTCGTCTGTCTTGCCTTCAGGGCCACGGTTACGCTCGGCGACAAGCCATTCATGGATCGGACCGCGTTCGCGAACAATGCGGATGCGACTGGCGGGGAGGCGCCTGGAGCTTCCGGGAGCGGCTTTGACGGATGTGCCGGGGGCGGTGGTGATGGGGGATGTTCGGACTAGTCTGGTGTGCGCGTCGGTGTTGTTTGTGGATGTGGCTTTCCGATGTGTCAGCGTTTGGATGTTTGGCTTTTGATGGCGATCCGGGCTGCCGTGGTTTCCGGTCGCGACTTACGTTGCTCCTACAAGGGATGGAAGGGGGCGGTACCCGGGTGGCCGGGTACCGGTGAGGCGGGTTATTTGCGGGTGGCCAGGAGGCTGCGGATTTTGGCTTCGGTGGTGTCGTAGTCGCCTTCGCCGAAGTGCTGGTAGACGACGCGGCCGTTGGCGTCGATGAGGTACAGCGCGGGCCAGTACTGGTTGCCGTAGGCGTTCCAGGTTTCGTAGTTGTTGTCCTGCGCCACCGGGTAGGTGATGCCGAAGCGTTTCACCGCCGCCTGCAGGTTGGACAGTTTCTTTTCGTAGCCGTATTCGGGCGTGTGCACGCCGACCACCACCAGGCCCTGGTCGCGGTACTTGGCATGCCAGTCCTTGATGTGCGGCATCACCCGCACGCAGTTGATGCACGAGTAGGTCCAGAACTCGACCAGCACGACCTTGCCGCGCAGGGCGGCCAGGGTCTGCGGCGGGCCGTTGAGCCAGTGGTCGATGCCGCGGAATTCCGGTGCGACCGGCGCGGGCGAACTGGCGGTGGGGGACACCGGATCGGCCTGCACGCTGGGAGAGCAGGAAGCGGCGAACAGGCAGGCGGCGAGCAGGGTGGAGAGGGAAGCGATCTTGTTCATGGTCAGAGTCCTTGCGAGACGGGGGGAAGCCACTGGGTGGCCCAGGCCGAGACGAACACGTCGTACTGGGTCAGTTGCAGCACGGCGACACCGACGGCCAGCGCGCCGAAACCCTGGCGCAACCGACCGGCATGGCGTTTGAGGAACGGCAACCGGTCGTTGATCCAGTGGCCGCCGTAAGCGATGAGCAGCATCGGCACGCCGGCGCCGGCCGCGTACAGGCCGAGCAGCGCGCTGGCCTTGCCCGGTGCCTGCGAGGTCGCCGCGAGCGACAGCACCGAGGCGAGTACCGGTCCGGCGCAGGGCGTCCACGCCAGGCCGAGTGACGCACCCACCAGCAGCGCGCCGGGACGGCCGCCGATGCGCGGACCCTGCCAGCCCGCCGGCACGAGTTGCTGGCGCCATTGCTGGAACAGCATCACCAGCCGATCGAACGGCGCGGGCCAGAAGCAGGCCAGGCCGGCCAGCAGCAACACGCTGATGGAGACGGTGCGGATGACGCCTTGCAGTTCGCCGGAAGAGGCGGACAGCGCGCCGAGCAGGATGCCGCCGGCGGCGAAGGTGCCGACGAAGCCGGCGATCACCCACAGCGGGCCGGCGCGATCGCCGCCGGTGCTGGTGGCCAGCACGATCGGCAGCACCGGCAGGATGCAGGGAGACAGGATGGTGGCCATGCCGGCGGCGATGGCCAGTGCGTATTCGATCATGGGAAGAGACTCGCGTGCGGGATGGAGGCCATTGCAACGCGCGCATGTCGCGGGGGTGTGTGCGGCGCCCGGCGGTTTTGTATCCGGACGTGTCCGGGACCGGGCGCCGCGTGTTTCGTTACCGAACGGGATCAGACGATCCGGATCTGCACGTCGATATTGCCGCGCGTGGCCTTGGAGTACGGGCAGGTGCGGTGCGCTTCATCGACCACCGCCTGCGCCTGCGCGGGATCCACGCCAGGCAGCGAGATATTGAGACGTGCCTGCAACTGGTAGCCGTCGCCGACCTTGCCCAGATCCACCTCGGCGTCGATGGCCAGATCCGCCGGCAGGGCGATGCGCTGGGCGCGCGCGGCGATCTTCATCGCGCCTTCGAAGCAGGCCGACCAGCCGGCGGCGAACAGCTGTTCGGGATTGGTGCCGGGTCGGCCGCTGCCGGGCGGTGACAGTGCGGTGTCGAGCTGGCCGTCGTCGCTGCGGGCGTGGCCTTCGCGGCCGCCGGTGACGCGGGTCTTGCCGGTGTAGAGCACGGTGTCGAGTGTGTTCATGGGAATCTCCTGTGATGGGTGGGTGTTGTGGGTTGGAGCGGGAGAGGAACGCCGTGGACTCACGACGCGTAGCGGGTGAACACGTAATCGCGATCGCTCACGCGGGCGGCGTGGCAGGCATGGCAGGTGCGATGCTGGGCTTCATCGACCGGACGCCCGTCGATGAAGCGCCCATAGCCCCACCCGCCGGTGGACGCGTAGCGCTTGGAATCCTTGACCATCACCTGCACGGTGGTGGCGGCGCCGGGAATGGAGGCCGGTTCGAAATCCGGCGATTGCTCATGCTTCCAGGCGCGCTTGACCAGCACGCTGCCGTCGGGGAAGGGGCGGATGTTGTCGCGGTAGGCGCGCATGGCGATCGGGTTGCCGACGATCACGCGCAGTTCGTCCAGCGGCGCGGCTTCCTGCGCGGGCGCCACCAGCGGCCAGTCGCGGTAGCCGTCCGGCAGTTGCACGCCATAGATCGGGGCGGCGGGCGAGTGGCTGCCGTCGCGTGCTTCCACGATGCCGATCAGGCCGAGCGTCAGCGCGACAGCGCCGAACACGCCGGCGGCAATCAACAAGCGTCTCATCGCGCACCTCCCTTCGCGTGGGCCAGGTGGGTGGCGTCGATGACCGCCTGCACGAAGGCCTCCGGCGCTTCCTGCGGCGGGTTGTGGCCGATGCCGCCTTCGAAGGTGCGGTGCTCGTACTTGCCGGTGAATTTGCCGGCGTAGGCCTGCGGCTGCGGGTGCGGCGCGCCGTTGGCGTCGCCTTCGATGGTGATGGTCGGCACGGTGATCGCCGGGGCCTGCGCCAGCTGCTGCTCCAGTGCCGCGTACTTCGGTTCGCCCTCGGCCAGGCCCAGCCGCCAGCGGTAGTTGTGCACGACGATGGCGACGTGATCCGGATTGTCCAGCGCGGCGGCGCTGCGCGCGAAGGTGGCGTCGTCGAACTTCCAGCGCGGCGAGGCCAGCTGCCAGATCTGGCGGGCGAAGTCGTGCGTGTACTGGGTGTAGCCGGCGCGGCCGCGATCGGTGGCGAAGTAGTACTGGTACCACCATTGCAGCTCGGCCTGCGGCGGCAGCGGCTTGCGGCCGGCCTCCTGGCTGCTGATCAGATAGCCGCTGACCGCGACCAGCGCGTTGACCCGCTCCGGCCACAGCGCGGCGACGATGTCGGCCGAGCGCGCGCCCCAGTCGTAGCCGGCCAGGGTGGCGCGCGGAATCTTCAGCGCGTCCATCAGCGCGATGACGTCGGAGGCCAGCGCCGCCGGCTCGCCGTTGCGGGGCGTGTCGGCGGAACGGAAGCGGGTGCTGCCGTAGCCGCGCAGGTGCGGAACGATCACCCGGTAGCCGCGTGCGGCGAGTTGGGGCGCGACCTCGGCATAGCTGTTGATGTCGTAGGGCCAGCCGTGCAGCAGGATCACCACCTCGCCCTTGGCCGGCCCCAGATCGGCGTAGCCGATGCTGAGATCACCGGCGTCGATCTGCTTGTCGGCGATCAGCGCGGGCGTGGCGGTGCTGGCCGGTGCTTGGACCGGCGCGGCGGCGGCGGTGCCGGACGCGAGCAACGCGGCCAGCAGCCAGGACACCAGGGGCAGGCGGCGGAGGGAGGAAGTCGGAGCGATGGAAACGGTGTTCATGGCGATGCCTCGATGCGAAGGGAGGGGTCAGAGGGTCTTGCGCAGCGGCCGGAACGCGGCGCGCAGTTCGGCGCTGAACAGCTGCGGCTGTTCCCAGGCGGCGAAGTGCCCGCCCTTGTCGAGCGAGTTGAAGTAGTAGAGCGAGGGATAGGCGCGCTCGGTCCAGCTGCGCGGCGCGCGGTAGATCTCGCCGGGGAACACCGAGACCGCCACCGGCACGGTGATGCGATCGGTCTTCTGCGCGGTGGCGCTGAAGTTGTTGTTGTTGTTTTCCCAGTAGAAGCGCCCGGCCGAGGTCGCGGTGCCGGTCAGCCAGTACAGGCTGATGTCGTCGAGGATGGCGTCGCGGCCGAGCACGCGTTCGGGCTGGCCGTCGCTGTCGGTCCACTGCGCGATCTTGTCGTACATCCACGCGGCCAGGCCAACCGGCGAATCGTTCAGCGCATAGCCGATCGTCTGCGGCCGGGTGACCATCATCGCGCCGTAGGCGGCGTTGCGGCCGAAGAACGCGCTCAAGGCCTGGAACGCCTCGCGCTCGTCGGCGGCCAGTCCGGCCGGCGGCGCGGCGCCGGCGTTGATCGCCGCCATCAGATCGCCGGGCACGGTGGCCGGCATGGTCAGGTGGATGCCGCGCAGGCCCGGCGGCGGCTGCCGGCCCATCGCGTCGGAGATCACCGAACCGTGATCGCCGCCCTGCGAAACATAGTGGTGGTAGCCGAGGCGGCGCATCAGCTCGTCCCACGCGCGGCCGACCCGCTCCGGCCCCCAGCCGGTGGTGTCCGGACGCGAGGAGAAGCCGTAGCCGGGAATCGACGGGATGACCACGTCGAAGGCGTCTTCGGCGCGTCCGCCGTGCGCGGTGGGGTTGGTGAGCGGATCGATGGCGCCGAGGAATTCGAGGAAGGAGCCCGGCCAGCCGTGGGTCAGGATCACCGGCAGCGCATCGGCATGGCGCGAGCGCACATGGATGAAGTGGATATCCACGCCGTCGATGCGGGTGATGAACTGCGGCAGGCGGTTGATGCGCGTTTCCAGCCGCCGCCAGTCGTAGTCGCCGCCCCAGTAATCGACCAGCGTGCGCAGCGTCGCCAGCGGCAGGCCCTGCGAGGTGTCAGCGACGGTTTCGCGATCCGGCCAGCGGGTGGCGCGCACGCGCCGGCGCAGATCGGCCAGGTCCTGTTCGGACACCTGCGCCCGGAATGGGCGGATGCGGTCATCGCCCAGCGACGTGGCGGCGCGCACGGCGGCCGAGGGCAGCAGGCCAAGCAGTCCCGCGCCGGCCGCGGCGGCGGCGGCCGAGCCGAGCAGGCGGCGGCGTTCGAGATCGACGGGGAAGCGGGCATCGGACAGCGACATGGGAATCTCCTGAGGGGAAGGGCGTGCGGATATGGGGAAATCGGCGGGACTAGATCGAGAAGCCGCCGTCGAGGGTCAGGCTGGCGCCGGTCATGTAGCCGGCCTCGTCGCCGGCCAGATAGGCGGCGAGCGCGGCGACTTCGTCGGGGTGGCCGATCCGCTTGAGCGGATTGCGATCGGCCAGCATGTCGACGGTCCCGGTGGTGATGTCGGTGTCGATCGGACCGGGCTGGATGTTGTTGATGGTGATCCGGCGCGGTGCCAGATCCAGCGCCAGTTCGCGCACCAATGTGGCCACCGCGGCCTTGCTCATCGCGTACACGCTGCTGCCGACCACACCGCCGCGCACGGCGGTGTTGCTGCCGATGGTGATGACGCGACCGCCGTCCACCATTTGTGCCGCAGCGGCCTGGATGGCCAGGAACACGCCACGGATGTTGATCGCCAGCATCTGGTCCAGCATCTCCAGCGGAAACCGATCCAGCGGACTGCCGCGGTAGACGCCGGCATTGATCACCGCGACCTGCAGCGGGCCGAGGCGTGCGGTGGCATCGGCCACCGCCGCGGTGACCGCATGCGGGTCGGCGCTGTCGGCCTGTATCGCGATGGCCTGGCCACCGGCGGCCCGGATGTCGGCGACCACCTCGGCCGCCTTGTCGGCGCGCGAGGCATAGGTCAGCGCCACCGCATGGCCCTCGCGTGCCAGCCGGCGGGCGATCGCGGCGCCGATGCCGCGGGATCCGCCGAATACCAGCGCGGTCCTGTTCGAAGTCGAAAGGTCTTGGCTCATGTGCGTGTCCTCGTGGGGAGCCGGCGGAGGCCCCGTCGGCGATGGGGCCATTGCACGCCCCGGGCGTATCGGCGACGTGTCCCCGCAAGCCCGCATTTGTCAGCCAAGCCGGGGAAAACCGGCGGTCGATACATTCGGATACAAAGCGGCCGGCGGCCGACACCCGGCGGATACAGCGCGGCGGTGCAATGGCGCACCCCAACCCGAGGAGTGTTCCCATGCTGCGTTCGCTATCGCTTTCCCTGAGCCTGTCGCTGGCGGCCCTGTCCGCCGCCCTGCCCGCCACCGCCGCGCCGCGCGCGGATGCGCAGGCGCCCACCGTCATCCTCGTCCACGGCGCCTTCGCCGACGCCTCCAGCTGGGACAAGGTGGCCGAACGCCTGCGCCAGCGCGGCGTGCCGGTGGTGGCGGTGGACAATCCATTGAGTTCGCTGGGCGACGACGTGGCCGCCACCCGCAAGGCGATCGCCGCCGCGCCGGGCAAGGTGGTGCTGGTCGGCCATTCCTGGGGCGGCACGGTGATCACCGAAGCCGGCGACGATCCCAAGGTCTCCGGCCTGGTCTACGTGGCGGCGTTCGCACCGGATGCGGGCCAGACTTCCGCCCAGCAGGGCGAAGGTTTCCCGGTCGCTCCGGGCCTGCAACAGTTGCAGGAGCGCGACGGCTGGCTGTCACTCTCGCCGGCCACGCTGGCCAGCGATTTCGCCCAGGACGTGGCGCCGGAAGAATTGCGCCAGGTCGAAGCGCACCAGTTGCCGCTCAAGGCCAGCGCACTGGGCGAGGCGGTGACGACCGCCGCGTGGAAATCGCACCCGAGCTGGTACGTGCTCTCGCGCAACGACCGCATGCTGTCGCCGGAGTTGCAGGCCGCCACCGCGCAGCGCATCGGCGCCCATCTGCGTGCGACCGATGCCGGCCACGTGTCGCCGTTGTCGGCGCCGGACGCGGTGAGCGAGGCCATCCTCGAAGCCAGCGGCCTGCCGTCCGCGCAAGCCACCGGCGGCCACTGAACCGCATCGCATTGCCCGCCGTGTGCCCGCTTTGAAGGAACCGGCACACGGTCAGGCGCTAACATTCGACATCCACATAGAACCACCGGCCCCCGTAGCCGGATTTCCGGAGCAGAAGACGCATGTCATCCCACACCGATCATGTCCTGGTGGTCGACGACGACCGCGAGATCCGCCAGATGGTGGGGGACTACCTGCGCCGCAACGGCCTGCGGGTCAGCCTGGCCGCCGACGGGCGCGAGATGCGCGCCACCCTGGACACCAGCGACATCGACCTGATCGTGCTGGACGTGATGATGCCCGGCGAGGACGGCCTGTCGCTGTGCCGCAACCTGCGCGCCGGCAAGCACCGCACGGTGCCGGTGGTGCTGCTGACCGCGCGCGACGACGAGACCGACCGCATCATCGGGCTGGAGATGGGTGCTGACGACTACGTCACCAAGCCGTTCTCCTCGCGCGAGCTGCTGGCGCGCATCAACGCGGTGATCCGCCGCGCGCGGATGCTGCCGCCCAATCTTCAGGTCAGCGAGGCCAGCCGCCTGATCGGTTTCGGCCAGTGGCGACTGGATACCACCGCGCGCCACCTGCTCGACGCCGACGACACCGCCTACCCGCTCAGCGGTGCCGAGTTCCGGCTGCTGCGGGTCTTCATCGATCATCCGCAGCGCGTGCTCAGCCGCGACCAGCTGCTCAACCTCACCCAGGGCCGCGATGCGGAACTGTTCGATCGCTCCATCGATCTGCTGGTCAGTCGCCTGCGCCAACGCCTGGGCGACGGCGCGCGCGAGCAGACCTACATCAAGACCGTGCGCAACGAAGGCTACGTCTTCAGCCAGCCGGTCGTGCTGGTTGGCGAGGAATCATGAATACGCCCTCGCCATCACCCTTGCCATCGCGCGCCGGGCGCTGGCTGCCGCGCACGCTGGGCGCGCGGGTGCTGCTGATACTCGCCACCGGCCTGCTGCTGGCGCATGCGCTGTCCTTCGCCCTGCTGTTCTACGAGCGCGCCGCCGCGACGCGCTCGATGATGCTGACCAGCCTGGAGCAGGACATTCCGTTGAGCGTGGCGCTGCTGGAACGCCTGTCGCCGGCCGAACGCGCGCGCTGGGTGCCCCGGCTGGAGCGTCGCACCTATCGCTACCTGCTGCGCCCGGCGCAGCCCGGCACGCCGCTGGCCAACGATCGCGCGCGGCAGGTCACCGCCGCCATCGACGATGTGCTGATGCACCGCTATGCCCTGCGCCCGCGCGCGGTGTCGAGTTCACCCGAGCGCTACGAGGTGGAACTGACCCTGGCGGACGGGCAGCCGCTGACCATCGAAGTCACCCCGTCGCTGATGCCGATCGCACGCTGGTTGCCGTGGGTGCTAGCGGCGCAGGTGTTTCTGCTGCTGGGCTGCGCCTGGATCGCGGTGCGCCTGGCGACGCGTCCGCTGGCCCGCCTGGCCGCCGCCGCCGAGGGCATGGATCCCGCCGGACCGCCCGAACCGGTATCGCAGGAAGGTCCGGCGGAAGTGGCCAAGGCGGCTCGCGCGCTCAACGTCCTGCAATCGAGGGTGGCCGCGCACGTGTCCGAGCGCACCCAGATCCTGGCCGCCATCTCCCATGATCTGCAGACCCCGATCACGCGCATGCGGCTGCGCCTGGAAGCGATGGACGAAAGTCCGTCGCAGATCCGCCTGCTCGAGGACGTGGATCAGATCAGTCAGCTGGTGCGCGAAGGCGTCAACTACGCGCGCGGCGCCAATGTCGCCACCGGGCCCGCGGTGCGGCTGGACGTGGGCGCGTTCCTGGACAGCCTGGTGGGCGACTACCAGGACATGGGCAAGCCCGTGCAACGCCTGGAAGGCGACAGCGCGTCGTTGAAAACCCATCCGCAGGTGCTGCGCCGCGTGGTGCAGAACCTGATCGACAACGCGCTGGCGTATGCCGGCGGCGCGGAAACGCGACTGCGGTTGGATGACGCGGGGCGCGTATGCATCGACGTGCTCGATCGCGGCCCCGGCATTCCGGAGGACAAGCTCGACCTCGTGCTGGAACCCTTCCAGCGACTCGAACCCTCGCGCGGCCGCGCCACCGGCGGCACCGGCCTGGGCCTGGCCATCGCCCAGCAACTCGCGCGCGCGCTGGGCGGCCAGGTGCAACTCGGAAACCGGGAAGGGGGTGGTTTGCGGGCGACGGTGGTGTTGGGTGTGCCTTCGTGAGAAACACAGGCCAGCCGATGAATCAAGCCGCGACTCATCGACGGTCGAATGAACTGACTCCCTGACAACATGTTCATCCCGATTGGCATCACGCCATGACGAAAATCCATCAAGAGGAAAGACGATGAAGGCACTGGTCATCCCACCCGCGGCCCAGCGTGACGAGAACTCCATACAGATGCTGAGCGCATGGATCGCGGAGAAAGGCCAGCACTGCACGATCAAGATCGGCATGTGGCAGGACAATGGCCGCGACGAAGCCTCTGCCTGGGGTGTCTTCCTTGCGGACACCATCCGGCATATCGCCAATGCCCTTCAGGAGCGGTATGGCCATGCGGCCCCGGACACCATTGCGGCGATTCTCGAATCACTGCATGACGAACTTTCGGAACCCACTTCCCCAGCGACGGGTGCCTTCAGTCCAGGCCATGGCTGAGGACATCTGTTCATAGCGTTTGGTCAGGCTGCGAGAAACGGAATCCGCCCCAATGCGGTAGGATCTCCACCCCCGCAAGCAGGTTTTCGATGCCATGAGCCATTCCGACGACAAGCCCGGCAAGGTCAGCCAGGAGCAGGCCGAGGACGCGGTCCGCGTGCTGCTGGAGTGGGCCGGCGAGGATCCGGCGCGCGAGGGCCTGCTGGACACGCCCAAGCGGGTGGCCAAGGCGTATCGCGACTGGTTCAGCGGCTACCGGATGGATCCGCGCGAGTATCTGGCGCGCACCTTCGAGGAAGTGGCCGGTTACGACGAGATGATCGTGCTGCGCGACATCGAGTTCGAGAGCCATTGCGAACACCACATGGCGCCGATCATCGGCAAGGCGCACGTGGGTTACCTGCCCAACGGCAAGGTGGTCGGCATCAGCAAGCTGGCGCGGGTGGTGGACGTGTACGCGCGCCGCTTCCAGGTGCAGGAGAAGCTGACCGCGCAGATCGCGCAGTGCATCCAGGACGTGCTGCAACCGCGCGGCGTCGGCGTGGTGATCGACGGCGCGCACGAGTGCATGACCACACGCGGCGTGCACAAACGTGGCGTCAGCATGGTCACCTCCAAGATGCTGGGCGAGTTCCGCGAGGACGCGCGCACCCGCGCCGAATTCCTGCGTTTCATCGAGACCGGCGGCCGCCGCTGAGTGCCGCCGGCCAGTTGCGCGCGGCTGTGTCGCGGGCTGGCCCGGACAGGTTCGCGAGGCCGGCCTGCCGCGAGGCGCGCGGACATGATCCCCACGCAGTGCCATCGGAGGGCTGTCGCATGATCCACCCCGTATCCATTCGTTTTCGCCTGCTGGCATGCCTGCTGCCGGTGTTGCTGGCGGCCTGCGCTTCTCCCACGTCATCCGGACCGGTGACTCCGGCGGGACCGCTGGACGTGACGGCGCTGTTCGCCGACGCGCTGCATTGCCGCACCGATTTCCCGGATGGGCGTGATCCGGCATTGGCCGAACGCTTGCGCGCGTCCGGCGTCGAAATCACCGACCGCGCGCCTGGCGAGATCATCGACCTGCTGTACCGGTTCCGCGAACCGTTGAAGATCGACGGCACCGAGATTCCCGCCATCGTCGTGCGCGGCGACAGCGGTGTGGCGGTGATCGCGCAGGCGCGCGGCGACATGGAGGATTTCGTCCGTCGTGTGCAAGCCACGCCGCACGCACCAGAGCGGGCGGCGATTGACGGTTTCGGCGAACTGGACGTGCAATACAGCCGTGTCAAGCCGCTGCGTTCCGGCGTGGATGCGACCGCACCGCGTCTGGTGATCGGGCGCGGCATCGAAGCTGCCGCCTACGCGTTCCGCTGGGGTTGCCGTTCCTACGACGGTTGAGCGGATTCGGCCCTGCGGGCGTGATTTTCAGATGCGGCGCGTGACATTGAAGAGTCCATCGACTCGAACCGGGCGTGGCGCCCGCACAATGGCGCTTTGTTTTCAGGAAATGCCGATGCCATGGCGTCATGCCAAGCCGGCTCGCATCTTGCGCCTTCTGGCCTGCGGACTGGGTCTGCTGGGAGGGACAGGGGCCGCGATGGCCGCCGATGAGCCCTACCTGCAACTGGAAGCGCGGCTGGCCGATGAGCCCTACCAGTGGCAACTGCCCGATGGCACGGTGATCCGCAAGGGCCTCAGCGACACGGCCGCGCGGGTCACGGTGGCGCCGCGCGAGGGTCACGAGGACTACGTGCTGGAGATGATCTGGGGCCGCTTTCCGGTGAAGGTGCCGGCGCACTGCTGGCCGTTGCCGGCGGCCCGGTTCGAAGGTTGCGTGACCATCCGCCCGCGCGAGGATTCGGCGTGGCAGCGCGAACAGGCCGAGACCTTCGAACGACAGGACGCGGTGCGCCAGCAGAACCGCGAGACACGCGTCGCCTGGGCGAGCGAGCGTGTCGGCCTCAAGCAGGTGCCGCGCATCCTGGAAAACTCGCTGGCCGCGCATCGGCGCTGGCTGGCGACGGACGCGGGGCGCGCCGGTCCGGATGCGTTTTCCTGTGGCCGGCTCAAGCTCGCCGTGGCCACCGCGCCCTCGCAGGACGCGTTGCCGCGCCAGGCGATGCTGGATGATGAGCCCGGCGCGGTCGCCGCATACGCGCAGGCCGCACGCGGCGGCAACTGGCGCGCCGCCGCGGGCCTGTTCGACGCGATGCTGGCGGACGAGGATTTCGAATCGGCCCAGGTGGTCGTGGCCTGGCTGCTGAAACAGGAGGTTCCCGCCGGCTACAACAAGCTCGCCACGCTGCTGGCGGCGACGTCCGGGTATGACGGCGGCTCCGGTGGCGCTAGTGCATTGGTCGAGGGCCTGCGCCGGCATGCGGCGTGGCTGGGGGATCCGGCCGCGCAGATGGATCTGGCGAATCTTCTCGACGACGCGGGCGACGAAGCCAATGCCGCCCGTCTGCGTGACTGCGCGGTTGCGCAGAACCCGACGCTGGCAAGGTAGGGCGCGCGACACCGGTGGCGCGTGCATGGATGCCGCGCCGCTGCGATGATGGCGCGGATGAAACCCGTTCCCGATGCCTGTCCCTGCGGCTCCGGCACCGCCCATGCCGCCTGCTGCGGCCGATACCATGCTGGTGAAGCCGCGCCTGACGCCGAAGCGTTGATGCGTTCGCGTTACAGCGCGTTCGTGCGCGGCGATGAAGCCTACCTGCGCGCGAGCTGGGATCCGGCGACGTGCCCGCCGGACCTCGGACTGGACGCGCCCGGCGGCGTGCGCACCCAATGGCTGGGCCTGACGGTGAAACAGCATCGCCTGACCGGCGAGAACGCCGCCGGGGAACGCACCGCCGAAGTCGAATTCGTCGCGCGCTATCGCGTGGGTGGCGGCGCGGCGGTGCGTCTGCATGAGCTCAGTCGTTTCGTGCAAAGGGATGGCCGCTGGTTCTACGTGGACGGCGATCACCGCTGAGCCGGGGCGTCGGGTGCGGCACAGCGCGCCGTTCAGGCATGTGGTCGCCAATCGACAACGGGCAGGGCAGAGTAGGGTTCCCCACTGGCCAGGGAGGCCCGCCGATGAAACCGCTGCTGCTGTGGGCGCTGCTGGCGCCGCAGGATCCGCCGCCGCTTCCACCCCCCGCGCCACCGGTGGGTCCGCCGGCGCAATCGACGTCCGCGCCTTCACCGCCCGCCGCGCCTCCCGTGCCGGTGCGGCGGGACCCGGTATTCGACGCTTGCCTGGCGAAGATCCGGCCGTTGGCCGCGGCACGCGGAATCACGGCGGACAGCTTTGATCGGCTGACCGCCGATCTGGCGCCGGATCTGTCCGTGCTGGATCTGCTGGATGCGCAGCCGGAGTTCACCACGCCGCTATGGGACTATCTCGCCGGGCTGGTCGACGACCAGCGCGTGGCCGATGGCCGGGCCCAGCTCGATCTGCATCGCGATCTGCTCGCCACGGTGGGCACGCAGTCGGGCGTGGATCCGGCGACGGTGGTGGCGGTATGGGGCGTTGAGAGCGACTACGGCCGGGTGTCGGGCAAGCGACCGCTGCTCGTTTCGCTGTCCACCCTGTCCTGCTTCGGCCGCCGGCAGTCGTTCTTCCGCGGCGAGTTGCTGTCGCTGCTCGGCCTGCTGGAATCCGGCGATCTGCGGGATCCGAACCTGACCGGTTCCTGGGCGGGGGCGTTCGGGCATACCCAGTTCATGCCCTCGACCTATGCGCGCATCGCGGTGGATCAGGATGGCGATGGCCGGCGCGATCTGGTCGACAGCATTCCCGACGCGCTGGGTTCCACCGCGGCCTATCTGCAACGCGCGGGCTGGCGCAGCGGCGAGCCGTGGGGCTACGAGGTGAAGCTGCCGCCGGGTTTCGATGTCTCGCTGGCGGGCCGCACGAAGCGGCGGCCACTGTCGGACTGGCTGGCGCGAGGCGTCGCCCGCGCCGATGGCGGAGCGTTGATCACGGCGGATACGCCTGCGGCATTGCTGTTGCCGACCGGTGCGCAGGGTCCGGCCTTCCTGGTGTTCCGCAACTACGATGCGATCTACGCCTACAACGCCGCCGAAAGCTATGCGTTGGCGATTGCGCTGCTGTCCGATCGCTTGCGCGGTGGCACCGGCCTGCTGACCCCGTGGCCCACCGACGATCCCGGCCTGTCGCGCGTGCAGCGCAAGCAGTTGCAGATGTTGCTGCTGGCACGCGGCCACGCGATCGGCGCGGCCGATGGCATGATCGGCACCAATACCCGCCGCGCCATCCAGGCCGAACAGCAGGCCCTCGGTCTGCTGCCCGCCGATGGCCGCGCCGGGCAGAAAATCCTGACCGCCCTCGAACGCGCCGGCCCGCCGGTCGCACCGCCCAAGAGTCCACCATGACCTCGACGCCCGCTTCCATCCACCTCGGCGACTTCAACGGCATTCCCGCCTGGCGGATCGACACGTCCGCCGTGCGCGCGGCGGTCAGCGTCCATGGTGGACAGTTGCTGGCCTGGCAGCCGGCGGGCTTCGACGAGGTGCTGTGGTGCTCGCCGACCACGCGCCGGCCACCGCAGGCGATCCGCGGCGGCGTGCCGGTGTGCTGGCCTTACTTCGGTCGCGACGGGCAACCCGCCGACGCGCCGCAGCATGGCCATGCGCGCATCTCGGCCTGGCAGTTCGTCGACGCGGTGGAAGAGGACGACGCGGTGGTGCTGGATCTGGCGTTGCCGCCGGATCCGCGCACGCCCTTGCGCCTGCGCCAGCGGCTGCGCATCGGCGCCGTGCTGGAGCAGACGCTCATCACCACCCATGACGGTGACGCGAATATCGCCTTCACCCAGGCGCTGCACAGCTACTTCGCGGTGGGCGATGTGCGGCAGGTGTCCGTTTCCGGCGTGGATGGCCTGCGGTACGCCGACAAGTTCGATGGCAACGAGCACGCTCAGGCCGGCGACTGGCGGCTGGACGAACCGCGTGATCCCGGGCGCAGCGACCGCATCTACGCCGATGCCAGCGCGCGCTTCACCCTGACCGATCCGGTTGGCCGGCGCCGCATCGCGCTGGAAACCCGGGGCAGCCGGTCGCTGGTGATCTGGAATCCCGGCGAGGCCGGGACCGCCGCCATCGCCGACCTGCCGGCGCAGGGCTGGCGGGAATTCCTGTGCGTGGAAACCGCCAACGCCGGCGCCGATGTCGTCCGTCTGGCGCCGGGTGCGGAACATCGACTGGGGCAGCGCCTGTCCGTCTCACCTTTGTAGACGAGAGATCCACTACACTGCGGCACCTTTTTTCCGCCGTGCGTATCCCGTGACCGATGCCCCGCCTGTCAGCGGCCGCCGCGCCGCGCTGATCTTCATTTTCGTCACCGTCCTGATCGACATCCTGTCGTTCGGCGTGATCATTCCCGTGCTGCCCGGCCTGGTGCGCGAGTTCGTCGGTGGCGACTTCGCCAAGGCGGCCTGGTGGGTCGGCATCTTCGGCACCCTGTTCGCGATCATCCAGTTCGTGTCCTCGCCGATCCAGGGCGCGCTGTCGGATCGTTTCGGCCGCCGCCCGGTGATCCTGCTGTCCTGCCTCGGGCTGGGCGCGGACTTCCTGCTGATGGCGCTGGCGCAGTCGCTGCCGTGGCTGCTGATCGCGCGCATTTTCTCGGGCGTGTTCTCGGCCAGCTTCACCACCGCCAACGCCTACATCGCCGACATCACTCCGCCGGAGAAGCGCGCGCAGGCGTTCGGCATGATCGGTGCGGCGTTCGGCGTGGGCTTCATCATTGGTCCAATCATCGGTGGCCAGCTGGGGGCGATCGATCTGCGCCTGCCGTTCTGGTTCTCGGCCGGGCTGGCGCTGCTGAATTTCCTGTACGGCTGGTTCGTGCTGCCGGAGTCGTTGCCGAAGGAAAGACGCACGCCCCGGTTCGACTGGTCGCATGCCAATCCGATCGGTTCGCTGGTGCTGCTGAAGCGCTACCCGCAGGTGTTTGGCCTGGCAGCGGTGGTGCTGATCGCCAACCTCGCCCACTACGTGTACCCGAGCATCTTCGTGCTGTTCGCCGAGTACCAGTACAAGTGGAATGAAAGGCAGGTGGCCTGGGTGCTGGCGATCGTCGGCGTGTTCAGCGTGATCGTGCAGGCGGGGCTGGTCGGACGGATCGTGCCGAAGTTGGGCGAGCGCCGCACGCTATTGTTCGGCCTGGCCTGCGGCGTGGCCGGTTTCTTCATCTATGGGCTGGCCGAAGCGGGTTGGATGTTCCTGGTCGGCCTGCCGATCAGCGCACTGTGGGGACTGGCCGGGCCGGCCACCCAGGCGTTGATCACGCGCCAGGTCGGTCCGGAAGTGCAGGGCCGCATCCAGGGCGCGCTGATGAGCCTGGTCAGCCTGGCCGGCATCGCGGGCCCGATGATGTACGCCAGCACCTTCGCCCTGTTCATCGGCAAGAACGCGCCGGCGCACCTGCCGGGCGCACCGTGGATGCTGGCGTCGCTGCTGCTTTTCATCGGCCTGCTGGTGGGGTGGCGTTTCGCCCGGCCGGCGCCGGTATCGCACGCCTGATCATCCGGACCCGCCGAGGGACTCAACCTCCGGCACTGTTCGCCGTGCCCGTGATGGGAGATGCTCGCGCCGGAGACATACGGTGAGGTGACCCATGCGTGGAACGATATTGCTTGTCTTTGCAGTGGTACTGGCCGGTTGCGCAAGCCAGCCCGAGTACTACGACACCAACGCGGCGGTGGACATGAATCCGTTGTGCGCCGGCCGCCCGGACAATCCGAATGATCCGGTGTCGAAGGACTGCGAACGCACCAGTGGCGTGCGCTGGTCGCAGGATGAGAAGAGCAGCCAGCCGCTGGATCTGAGCGGGGCGAAGAAAAAGGACGACTGAGGCGCGTCGTCCGGCGAGCACATTCCGCGCCGGGAGGCGGCCTGCCGGCGCGCAGGCCGGAGGCCACCTCCCTCCACCGCCGACCACGCCCCGGACGGGAGAGAGACTTCATTCGGGGCGTAGGCCGGCGATGCCGCGTCAGTCGTTTTCGACGTGGACGATCGCGCCGCTGGTGGCGTCCAGATGGATCTCAACGTCATTGCCGTCGGCGCGCTCGGCCTCGGCCTTCCACATGCCGTCGTCGAAATCGACGTCATGCACCTTGGAGTAGCCGGCGGCGGCCAGTTTCGCCTTGATGTCGTTCTCGCTGAAGTTGGACACCAGCGCCTCGGCCTTGATGTCGCCGTTGGCCGGATTCACGCGCACGTCGACGCGATTGCCGTCCGCACTGGTGGCGTCGGTCTCCCACATGCCGTCCTCGAAATCGAGATCGTCCATGCGGGTATAGCCTTTCTCGGTCAGCAGCGCCCGTACCTGCGGTTCGGTCATCGCGGCCTTGGCGGGATCCTGCGCCTGCTGGGTTTGCGCCTGCGCCAGCAGCGGCGTGGCGGCCAATGCCAGCGACAACAACCAGAGCTTGCGGGAAGGGCGGATGAAGGAAAGCGTCTGCATGGTTCGCTCCTGTCGGGAGGGAACCCAATCCTGCCGCCGTCGACTTCACCGGCGGATGAACCCGCTGGAAAGACGGCGTGAACCGTTCGGCGAAATGAAAACCGCGTGAGCGCGGCGTTCTATCCGCGTCGCCAGATCAACAGCGTCACGACGCCGGCGATCAAACCCCAGAACGCCGATCCGATGCCCGCGATGGTCAGGCCCGAAGCCGTCACCAGGAAGGTGATCAACGCGGGTTCACGATGCGATTCCTCGCGCAGTGCCGCCGACAGGCTGTTGCCGATCGTGCCCAGCAGGGCGATGCCGGCGATTGCCATGATCAGTTCCTTCGGGAACGCGGCGAACAGCGCGGCCACGGTGGCGCCGAAGATGCCGACCAGCACGTAGAACACGCCCGCCGCGATTGCCGCGACGTAGCGCCGATCCGGATCCTCGTGGGCTTCGCGGCCCATGCAGATCGCGGCGGTGATCGCGGCCAGGTTCAGCGCGAACGCGCCGAACGGTGCCAGCAGCAGGTTCGCCACGCCGGTCCAACCCACTGCCGGCGAGATCGGAATCGCATAGCCGGAGGCGCGGATCACCGCCACGCCCGGCACGTTCTGAGACGCCATCGTCACCACGAACAGCGGCAGCGCGATACCGAACAGCGCGGGCAGCGAGAAGCTCGGGAAGATGAAGATCGGCTTCGCCAGTTCCCAACTCAGCCCGTCGGTCTTCAGCTGGCCGAGCCCGGCGGCGAAGGCGATGCCGACCAGCAGGGTGAGGATCACCGCGTAGCGCGGCAGCAGCCGGCGCGCGAGCAGGTAGACCACGAACATGGTCAGCGCCATGCCCAGCTGGGTCTTCATGGCGACGAAGGCGTCCAGGCCGAAACGCAGCAGCACGCCGGCCAGCATGCCCGAGGCCAGCGGCACCGGGATGCGGCTGATGGTCTTCTCGAACAGGCCGGAGAAACCGGCGACGGTGATCAGCCCCGCCGAGATCAGGAACGCGCCGATGGCATCGGACAGCGGCAATCCCGCCGCGCTGCTGATCAACATCGCCGCGCCGGGCGTGGACCACGCGGTCACCACCGGCATGCGGTAGCGCAGCGACAGGCCGATGCAGGTCAGGCCCATGCCCAGGCCGAGGGCCCACATCCACGAACTGATTTCCTCCGGCGACGCGCCCAGCGACTGCGCGGCCTGGAAGACGATAACGGCCGAACTGGCGAAGCCCACCAGCACGGTGACGAAACCGGCGGCGATGGCGGACAGGGAAAGATCGCGCAACAGGTGGCGCGGCGGGGAAGCGTTGGACATGGAGATGCCGCTCAACGGAACCGGGGCATTGTCGCCCAGGGATGCGGGGGGAAGAAGGTGTGGAGTGGTTGGGCAGGTGGAAATGGGTGCCGGGTTCCTGGTTCGTTTCACTTTGCGGGTGGGGAAGGTGGTAGTGCGGTTGTGTTGGGTTGCTGAGGGGTGGAATTTGTACGGCTGGCCCCCACCCCAGCCCTCCCCCGCGAGCGGGGGAGGGGGTTGTGTCCGGGTGGTGATATGGAGATGGAGCGCAGCCGCTTTGGCTCCTTCCCCCGCTTGCGGGGGAAGGCTGGGATGGGGGCGCTCGCAGGAAGCGTGATCCCGCAACAGCGGAGCAAGCTCCGCTCTGCGCGATCGAACCGGGATGCGCGATCAGCGTTTCGTCGCGCGCAGCGCCACCGCCGCCAGCCAGCGCCTGGCCACCACCGGCGAAGTCATGCACACCGCTTCGTCGGTGACGGTGGTGACCGCGCGCTCCAGCAACTGGATGTCGGCTTCGTGCTGGCGCGCCACGTGCGGATCCTCGAAGAAAATCACCCGCTGGCAGCGATGCTCCAGCACGCGATCGGCAATTTGCGCGTCGCCGCCCATCGGGCCGCTCTGGTAGCGCTCGGCCCAGGGTTTGTCCTGCGGCCAGCCGCGGCTCCACGCCAGTTCGTTGAGGCGTTGGCCGGTGGTGCCGGTGGCGACGCGGTGGGCGAAGCGCGAGAGCTGATCGAAATGCTCGGCGGCGAAGGCCAGCATCTGCGGCTTCATCGCGTCGTGTGCGATCAGCGCCAGGGTCTGGTCCTCCAGTGCGTGGAAACGATCGGCACCGGGATCCGGCACGAAGCCGGCATGGATGCGTTCCATCTCCACCCAGTCGCGCGCCGAGGCGACGGTCGACAGGAACGGCTTGCCGTGGATCACGCATTGCCGCTTGAGCGCGATCGCTTCGGGAAAGATGGAAGAAGGATCCACCGGATCGATCAGGTAGATCGCGCCATCCAGATTGCGCTCGGCGCCTTCCAGCCCGACCACTTCCGCGACCAGCTTCATCAGCCCGCCTTCGCGGCCATAGGGATAGCGGCGCAGCTGCGGATAGTTCGCCAGCATGCCGGCGGCGGCGATCGCGTCGTAGGTGCGCCCGACCGCGTGCAGGCCCAGCTTCAGTTCGCGGATGCCGGACTCGCTGGCGCGCAGCCAGCGGAACAATGCGGCGTCTTCGTTGTGGTGGTGCAGGCGGTTGGCGGCAAGACCCAGGCGCATGGACGGGGCGTCGAAGGGAAAGCGCTAGTCTAGCGATCCCGCGTGCGCGGCACAGGTGGGCTCCGGCCCACCATTGCCATACCAATTCAACAACGCCCGCGAGTGAACGTGGTGGGTCGGTGTGAAGACCTATTCCGCCAGCATCTCCGCGATGCTTGCCGCCGCGTCGCGCCCTTCGGCGACCGCGGTCACCACCAGATCCGCGCCGCGCACCGCGTCGCCACCGGCGAACAGCTTCGGGTTCGTGGTCTGGAACGGCAGGCGATCGCCGCCACCGGCGACGATGCGCCCGTTCGGCGTGCCTTCCACGCCCTGCGTGGCCAGCCATTCGGGCACGCTGGGCGAGAAACCGAACGCGATGATCACCACGTCGGCCTCCAGCAGCGATTCGCTGCCCTCGATCGGCACCGCGCCCTGGCGGCCGCGCGCGTCCGGCTCGCCCAGGCGCGTTTCGACGACCTCCACGCCGACGACCTTGCCGTCGGCGTCGCCGCGGATCGCCAGCGGCTGGCGGTTGAACAGGAAGCGCACGCCTTCCTCGCGCGCGTTGGCGACTTCGCGCGCCGAGCCGGGCATGTTGGCCTCGTCGCGGCGGTAGGCGCAGGTGACCTTGGCCGCGCCCAGCCGGATCGCGCTGCGCACGCAGTCCATGCCGGTGTCGCCGCCGCCCAGCACCACCACGCGCTTGCCGGCCAGATCCGGCAGCGCCAGCTTGTCTTCCCAGCCGGCGATCGGTCGACCCCAGGGATCATTGCCGCCGACAATGCGGCCGTTCTGCACCAGGAACGGCAGTGCTGGCAGCACGCCGTCCAGATCCTGCCCTTCCAGCCCGCCATCGGTGTAGCGATAGGCGCCGGTGCCGAGGAACACTGCGTCGTAATCGGCCAGCAGTTCCTCCAGGCTCACGTCGCGGCCCACTTCCATGCCCAGGCGGAACTCCACGCCCATCCCTTCCAGCACCTCGCGGCGGCGGGCGATGACGCTCTTCTCCAGCTTGAAGGTGGGAATGCCGAACTGCAGCAGGCCGCCGATCTGTTCATAGCGGTCGTATACCACCGCGTGGATGCCGGCGCGCGCCAGCCGATCCGCGCAGCCGATGCCCGCCGGACCGGCGCCGATCACCGCCACCCGCTTGCCGGTCGGCTTGACGTCGCTCAGGTCCGGACGCCAGCCGTTGGCCAGCGCGGTGTCGGTGATGAACTTCTCGACCGCGCCGATGGTGACCGCGCCGAATTCCTCCAGCGTGCAGGCGCCTTCGCACAGGCGATCCTGCGGGCACACGCGGCCGCAGACTTCCGGCAGCGGGTTGGTTGAATGGCAGAGCGCGGCGGCTTCCTCGATGCGGTTTTCCTGCACCAGTTGCAGCCACTGCGGAATCGCGTTGTGCACCGGGCATTTCCAACTGCAATACGGATTGCCGCAATCCAGGCAGCGCCCCGCCTGGTACTGCGCCTCGGGCTTGTCGAATTTCCCGTACAGTTCGCCCCAGTCGCCGGACGTGCGCAGTTCCAGTGGAATGCGCTGCGGCATGGTGCGGGGCAGTTCGAGGAACTGGAAGACGCTTTTCTTGCTCATGGTGGGGATTCGGGAATGGGGATTCGGGATTCGCGAAATCAAAAGCCAGGTGAACCGGGACCCGGAAAGTGGATGGGGATCGCGCTCCTGCAAATCCCGAATCCCGATTCCCGAATCCCGTCGCTCAGGCGGCCCGCCTGAGCGAATCCGTCAACGACTCCAGGCTGGCCGCTTTCGGCTTCACCAACCAGAACTTGCCGACGTAGTCGCGGAACTCGTCCAGGATCTGCTGCGCCCAGATGCTGCCGGTGAGTTCGCGATGGCGCTGGATCAGCTTGTGCAGGTGCTGGCGGTGGCTCTCGAAGCCTTCCGGCGAGATCCGGTGGATGTCGATCAGCTCGTGGTTGTAGCGATCGACGAAATCGCGATCCAGATCCAGCACGTAGGCCAGGCCGCCGGTGAAGCCGGCGCCGAAGTTCAGGCCCACCCGGCCCAGCACCATCACGATGCCGTCGGTCATGTATTCGCAGCAGTGATCGCCTGCGCCCTCGATGACCGCCAGCGCGCCGGAGTTGCGCACCGCGAAGCGCTCGCCGGCTCGGCCCGCGGCGAACAGTTCGCCGCCGGTGGCACCGTACAGGCAGGTGTTGCCGATGATCGGCGTATTGCGGGCTTCGAAGCGCGCGCCGCGCGGCGGACGCACCACCAGCCGGCCGCCGGCCATGCCCTTGCCGACGTAGTCGTTGGCTTCGCCTTCCAGTTCCATCTGCAAGCCACCGGCGTTGAAAGCGCCGAAGCTCTGCCCGGCGGTGCCGCGGAAGCGCAGGTTGAGCGGCGCGTCGGCCATGCCCTGGTTGCCGTGCATGCGGGCGATCGCGCCGGACAGGCGGGTGCCGATCGAACGGTCGGTGTTGTGGATCAGGAACCGGTGCTCGCCGCCGGCCTTGCGCCGGATCGGTTCGGCCAGCAGGCCGTCGAGCTGGGTGGCCAGGCTGTCGGGCGACTCGTACAGGCGCTGGGCCGCGCAGCTTTCGCTGCCGGTCTGCGCGCCCTGCAGCAGGCGGGCCAGATCGATGCGCACGCCGGCGCGCGGCGAGGCGTCGATCTGCTCCAGCAGATCGGTGCGGCCGACGATCTCGTCCAGCGAACGCGCGCCCAGGTAGGACAGCCACTCGCGCACTTCCTCGCTGAGCAGGCGGAAGAAGTTCTCCACGCGCTCAGGCAAGCCGGTGAAGTACTGCGAGCGCAGGCGTTCGTCCTGCGTGGCCACGCCGGTGGCGCAGTTGTTGAGGTGGCAGATGCGCAGGTACTTGCAGCCCAGCACGATCATCGGGCCGGTGCCGAAACCGAAGCTGTCCGCGCCCAGCAGCGCCGCCTTGACCACGTCCAGGCCGGTCTTCAGGCCGCCGTCGGTCTGCAGCACGGTACGCTCGCGCAGCTGGTTGGTGACCAGCGCCTGGTGCGCCTCCGCGACGCCGAGTTCCCACGGCACGCCGGCGTAGCGGATCGAACTGATCGGGCTGGCACCGGTGCCACCGTCGTGGCCGGAGATGGTGATCAGATCCGCGCCGGCCTTGACCACGCCGGCGGCAATCGTGCCCACGCCCGCGTGCGAGACCAGCTTCACCGAGACCAGCGCCTGCGGATTGACCTGCTTGAGGTCGTAGATCAGCTGGGCCAGATCCTCGATGGAGTAGATGTCGTGGTGCGGCGGCGGCGAGATCAGGCCGATGCCCGGGCGCGCGTAGCGCAGGCGGGCGATCAGTTCGTTGACCTTGTGGCCGGGCAACTGGCCGCCTTCGCCGGGCTTGGCGCCCTGGGCGACCTTGATCTGCAGCACCTCGGCATTGACCAGGTACTCGGGGGTGACGCCGAAACGGCCGGAGGCGACCTGCTTGATCTTGCTGCGCTTCTCGGTCCCGTAGCGCGCCGGGTCCTCGCCGCCCTCGCCGGAGTTGCTGCGTCCGCCCAGGCGGTTCATCGCGATCGCCAGCGCTTCGTGCGCTTCCGGCGACAGCGCGCCCAGGCTGATCGCGGCGGTGTCGAAACGGCGCAGCAGATCGCCGGCTTCGGCCACTTCCGACAGCGGCGTCGGGGTGGCGGCGGGCTTGAGACGCAGCAGGTCGCGCAGCGCCGAGGGCGGACGCGAGTTCACCGCGTCGGCGTACTGCTGCCAGTCGGCGGCCTCGCCGGTGCGGGTGGCGCGTTGCAGCGTCGTCACCACGTCCGGGTTGTACATGTGGTATTCGCCACCGTGGACGTACTTGAGCAGGCCGCCGATTTCCGGTTGCGCGCGATCGTTCCAGCCGCGCGCTTCCAGTTCGCGCGCCTCGGTGTCCAGGCGTTCGAAACCGACGCCGCCGATGCGCGCGGGGGTGTCGGCGAAGCACAGCTCGACCACGTCCGGATCCAGGCCGACGATCTCGAACAGCTGCGCGCCGCGGTAGCTGCTGATGGTGCAGATGCCCATCTTGGAGATGATCTTGGACAGGCCCTTGTAGATGCCCTTGCGGTAGCTGCGGCCGATCTGGGCCTGTTCGCCGCCCTTCTTCAGTTGCAGGATGCCGCGCCGGCCCAGGTCGAACAGGGTCTGGTAGGCCAGGTACGGATACACCGCGGTGGCGCCGTAACCGATCAGGCAGGCGATGTGGTGGGCGTCGCGCGCGGTGCCGGTCTCGATGATCAGGTTGACGTCGCAGCGCAGGCCTTCGCGGCACAGGTGGTGATGGACCGCACCGGTCGCCATCAGCGCATGCACCATCGGCCGGCCCTGCTGCGGGCGGCGATCGCTCAGCACCACCATGACCATGCCTTCGCGCGCGGCCTGCTCGACCTCGGCGCAGATGCGCTCGATCGCCGCCTTCAGGCCTTCCTCGACGCTGTAGGACAGGTCGATGTAGCGGTGCTTCTGATCGTACGGATCCATCTTCAGCAGCTGGCGCAGCTTGCGCTGGCTGAGCACCGGCGAATTGAGGATGACGTGGCTGACCGTCTCCGGGCCGGCGTGGAAGATGTTGGTCTCCTTGCCGAGCTGGGTCGCCAGCGACATCACGCAGTCTTCGCGCAAGGGATCGATGGGCGGGTTGGTGACCTGGGCGAAGCCCTGGCGGAAGTAGTCGTACAGCGGCCGGGTCTGCCGGCTCAGCACCGCCATCGGGGTGTCGTCGCCCATCGAGCCGGTGGCTTCCTGCTCGGTCTCGGCGAGCGGGCGCAGTACCTGCTCCACTTCCTCGCTGGTCAGCTGGAACAGCTTGTGGAAGCCGCGCAGGGTCTTCTCGTCGAACGGCGCGTCGGTGAGCGACGGATCGATCAGTTCGGTCTGCAGGTAGGTGACGCCATGGTGCAGCCATTGCTTGTATGGCGCGCGACCGCGGTTGATGCGATCCACCGCCTCGCTGTCGAGCAGGTCGCCGCGCTTCAGGTCGATGGCCATCATCTCGCCGGGGCCGAGCTTGCCCTTGCGGGTGACGCGTTCGGCGGGCACTTCCCACACGCCGGCTTCGGAGGCGACCAGGAAATGGCGATCGCTGGTCAGCATCCAGCGCGCCGGGCGCAGACCGTTGCGATCCAGCATGCAGGCGGCGTAGCGGCCGTCGCAGGCGACGATGCCGGCGGGACCGTCCCACGGCTCGGTGTTGAGGCCGTAGAACTCGTAGAACGCGGCCAGATCGGCGTCCTTGAATTCCAGCGACTGGGTCGCCGGCGGCACCAGGATGCGCAGCGCCTGCAGCAGATCCATGCCACCGGCGATCAGCAGCTCCAGCATGTTGTCCAGGCTCTGCGAATCGGAGCCGTGCATGGAAATGACCGGATCGAATTCGGCGATGTCGAAGCGCGGGGTCTTCCACACCTTGCTGCGCGCCTGCGCCCAGCGGCGGTTGCCTTCGATGGTGTTGATTTCGCCGTTGTGCGCCAGCAGCCGGAACGGATGCGCCAGCGGCCAGCGCGGCAGGGTGTTGGTGGAGAAGCGCTGGTGGAACACCACCGCGCTGCTGCCCAGGTCGCTGCGTTGCAGGTCCGGATAGAAGACCGGCAGCTTGTCCGGCAGCACCATGCCCTTGTAGCCGATGGCGTGCGGGGACAGGGTGACCACGTAGAAGTCGGAGACGTCCTTGCGCAGCTGCTGTTCGCCGCGACGGCGGGCGAGGAACAGGGCCAGGCCGAAGGCATCGTCATCCTGCTGGTCGCCGGCGTCGACGAAGATCTGTTCGATGCGCGGCAGGGTTTCCTTGGCCAGCACGCCGCAGACGCTGTCGTCGGTCGGCGGCACGCGCCAGCCGCGCGGCATCACGCCGACGCGGCGCAGTTCGGCTTCCAGGGTGGCGCGACATCGATCCGCCGGCGCGGCGTCGTGGGGCAGGAACACCAGCCCGGCGGCGAAGCGCGCGCCGATCGTGATGCCGGCTTCCTGGGCCAGCGCGCGCAGGAAGGCATCGGGTTTTCGGATCAGCAAGCCACAGCCATCGCCGGTAAGCCCGTCGGCGGCGACGCCGCCGCGATGGGTCATCCGCGAAAGCGCGGCAATGGCGGTGTCGACCAGCGCACGCGAAGGCTGGTCATCCAACTGCGCGATCATGCCGAAACCGCATGCGTCGCGTTCGTCGTTCGGGTCGTAGAGCCCGTGGCGACTGCGAGGGGCCATCTCTGCCTCAAACCTTGCTGACGGCGACACCGTGCCCTGCCCACGCAGCGGCACTTCGAAATGTCACCGGAGTCCCGACTAAAGCACAGATGTTGCGGTGCCGCAACAGCGTTCCGACGAGTACGACGATAGTTGCAGAAGCAACTTTTCCAGTGGATTTTCTTTGGTCTGCTGCGCGCGGCACGCGCGCCTGTTCACCCGCAGCCGACGCGCGCGACGCGTCGCTGCGTGTCGAGATACAGGTTGAGGCGGCCAGCGCGGAAATCCTGCACGCCGACCTGATCCACGCGCACGGCGCGCGCCATGTCGGCGCCAGCGGCCGCGCGCGCTTTCTCGATCACGCCGGCATCGATCGGCAGGCCGATGACGAGCTGCGCGGCGGAAGGATCACAGCGTGGCGGCAATGGGGCCCGGGCTGCGGCGGCGGGCGGCGCGGATTTCGGCGGAGGCGTGGAACCGCAGCCTGCGAGCGCGGCGGCGAACAGCCATGCGAGGGTGCGGAGCTTGCTGGCCATGCGGGATCCCTTCCCGGTGCGTGCCGACGCCGGTGGCGTCGATGCGAATGGCGAGGATCTTAAGTGTTTCCGGATGCGCGTGATCGCGCGGGAAGTCATGGGGGCACGTTTTGCCCCCACCCCAACCCTCCCCCGCAGGCGGGGGAGGGAGTCGTGTCCGTGTTCCGATTCTTTTCCCGCGAACCGCAGAATGCCCGAACGATGGGAGAGGAAGCCGCGTCCGGAGGCTGCCCCTTCCCGACACCGGAGGCTGTCGCTTCCCGACACCGGATACCGCCCCTTCCCCCGCTCGCGGGGGAAGGCCGGGATGGGGGCGCTTTTTTCCGGTTATCGAAGCCCGATCAGCCGCAACGAACCGCCGTCACCACACCCTTGTCATCCAGGTCGATGTTCAGGCGACTGGGATTGAAGTCCATGGTGGCGGCCTCGCCCGGCTTGAGCGTGCGCACGGCGTTGGCCTTCGCGTCCTTGCCGGCCTGCTCGGTGTCGGCGGGCGTGGCGGCCTTGCCGATGATCCACTGCGCCTGGGTGTCGTCGCAGCTGCCGCCGGGCGCGGGTGCGGTGCCAGTGGGATCGCTGCCGGGTTCGGGCGGTTGCGCGGCGGCGGCGGCGGCGGCCTGCGACTGTTCCGTGGCGGCCGTCTGTTCGTCGGGCGCCGGCGCCGAACAGGCGGCGAGCGTCAGGGAAAGCAACAGGGCGGGAATCGCGTAACGGGACATGCAGGCTCCAGTGGCAAACGGATGATGGGCCAAGCATCGCCCAGCTCACATTCGCATGTCGTTAACCGCACTCGTCGGCAGGATTGGGCATGCCCGGATCTCCCGAAGTCTTGAATGCTCTCGCCGACGCGGCCGCGCAGGCGCGCGAAGCCGGCCTGATTCATGTCAGCGATGCTGAACCGGGGATCCGCCGCCGGCGTGCCGGCAAAGGTTTCGTTTATCTGGACCCGGCGGGCGCGCGTGTCCGCGATGCGGCGACGCTGGAACGCATCCGCGCGCTGGCCGTCCCGCCGGCCTATACCGAGGTGTGGATCTGCCCGCATGCGCGCGGCCATCTGCAGGCCACCGGACGCGATGCGCGGCGGCGCAAGCAGTACCGCTACCACCCGCAATGGAGTGAAGTGCGCGGCAATGGCAAGTTCACCCGGATCGTTGCCTTCGGCCGTGCCTTGCCGCGCCTGCGTCGCCGGGTTCGTACCGATCTGGCGCGGCCAGGCCATCCGCGCGGGAAGGTGCTGGCGATCGTGGTGGCGCTGATGGGCGCGACGCTGGTGCGGATCGGCAACGCCGGCTACGTGCGTGACAACGGTTCCTTCGGCCTGACCACCCTGCGCAATCGCCATGTCGAGTTCGTGCGTGGGGGCCGGGTGCGGCTTCGCTTCGCCGGCAAGGGCGGACAGGTGCACGACATCGCGGTGGATGATCGACGGCTGGTCCGGCTGGTGCGTGGCTGCCGGCAACTGCCCGGGCAATTGCTGTTCCAGTACCGCGATGACGATGGCCAGCTGCATCCGGTGGATTCGGGTGCGGTCAACGACTACCTGCGCGAGGCGATGGGCGAAGCGTTCACCGCCAAGGATTTCCGCACCTGGGGCGGGACCCTGGCCGCGTTCCAGCAACTGGCGGCGATTCCGTTGCCGGCGCGCGGCGGTGAGCGCGCGCTGGCGCGGGTGCGGCAGACGGTCACCGAGGCGGTGGCCGGAATGCTGGGCAACACGGTGGCGGTTTGCCGCAAGGCGTATATCGACCCGTGCGTGTTCGAGGGCTGGCGCGACGGCCGGGTGGCGCGCTGCGCGGGAGACGCGCGCGGGCCCCGGCAATGGGAAAGCGCCGCGCTGCGTTTTCTCAGCCGGGCCCACCGCGACGCCGCGCGTGCGGCGTCGGGCGGGAAGCGGAAAGCGGCGAACCGGAAATGATCAGCCGCAGGCGACCTTGCTGATCTTGTTGTCCTTGTCCAGGTGCACGTTCACCCGGTCCTCGCGGTAGTCCATGGTCACCGCCTGGTTCGGACCGATGGGACGCATCAGGCCCGCACCGCTCTCGCGCCAGACGCGACCCATGTTGGCCTGGTTGCCTTCCTGGCCGACGGCCCACTGCACGGCGTCGGCGTTGCACTTGCCCGAGCCGGGTGCGGGCGTGGCGGCTCCGGTGTCGGCTGATGGCGGGGTCGAGCTGCAGCCAGCCAGGGCCAGCGCGGCGGTGATGGCGGCGGAACCCAGCAAGGGACGTAGGGACATGGCGGCTTCCTTATCGGCGGGTGGATGGCGCGCATGGTATGCCGAACGCGACCGGTATTTCCGGGTGGGCCGTCGCGGGTTGGGCGGGCCTTTAAAGCGAAGGGCAAATCCCCCTCGGTCCCCCTTCTTCGAAGGGGGAGGCGGGTCAGTCGCGATAGATCCGCGGTGCGCGCTTCAGTCCGCACAGCAGCGAGTAGGCGCTGCCGTTGGCGTGGCGGGCCAGTTCGGTGACCGGCACCTGCGCGCCCCACAGTTCGACCCGGCTGCCCAGACCCGCTTGCGGCACATCGGTCAGATCGACGGTGAGCATGTCCATCGACACGCGGCCGATCAGCCGGCTGCGCTGGCCGTCGATGGCGACCGGGGTGCCGGTGGGGGCGAAGTGCGGATAGCCGTCGGCGTAGCCGAAGGCGACCACGCCGACCCGGGTCGGGCGTTCGGTGACGAAGCCGCCGCCGTAGCCGATCGGTTCGCCGGCGGCGAGTTCGCGCACGCTGATGATCTTCGATTCGGCGGTCATCACCGGACGCAGGCGATCGGCCTGCGGGTGGGAGGACGGGAACGGATTGGCGCCGTACAGCATCAGTCCGGCTCGGCCCCAGTCGCCGCCGGCCGCCGGCCAGCCGAGCAGGCCGGGCGAGTTGCACAGGCTGCGTTCGCCGGGCAGATCGTCCAGGGTCGCGGCGAAGGCTTCCACCTGTTGCGGCGTGCGTTCGCTGTCCAGTTCGTCGGCGCGGGCGAAGTGGGTCATCGCCACCACCGAGGCCACCTGCGGCAACGCGGCCAGTCGCTGCCAGGCGGCGCGATAGTCCTCCGGCGCCAGGCCGACCCGGTGCATGCCCGAATCCAGCTTCAGCCAGATCCGCAGCGGCTGTTCCAGCGCGGTGCTGGCGAGTGCCTCGATCTGCCAGTGGGCGTGAATCACGCACCACAGATCATGCGCGGCGATCACCGCCAGTTCGTCGGCCTCGAAGAAACCTTCCAGCAACAGGATCGGCGAGCGGATGCCGGCGCCGCGCAGGGCCAGCGCCTCTTCCAGGCAGGCGACCGCGAAACCGTCGGCGGCTTCGGCCTCCAGCGCCTGGGCGCAGCGGACCGCGCCGTGCCCGTAGGCGTCGGCCTTGACCACGGCGAGGGAACGACCGCCGGCGAGTTCTCGGGCGATGCGGTAGTTGTGGCGCAGCGACTGCAGGTCGATCAGCGCGCGGGCTGGGCGCATGGTTCAGGCTGGGGGTCATGGCCGCCGCGGCGCGCGCCGTAGCGGGAAATGTCGAGGCCTTCGCCGCTGATTTGCGGCATGCGCGAGGCCATCAGGTCGGCCAGGTAACGGCCCGAGCCGCACGCCATGGTCCAGCCCAGTGTGCCATGTCCGGTGTTGAGGAACAGGTTCGAGTATTGGGTCGCACCCACCACCGGCGTGCCGTCCGGCGTGGCCGGGCGCAGGCCGGTCCAGAAGCTGGCGCGGGACAGATCGCCGCCGCGCGGATACAGGTCGCCGACCACCATTTCCAGGGTCGCACGACGCTTCGGCGACAGCGACAGATCGAAGCCGGCCACCTCGGCCATGCCGCCGACGCGGATGCGATCGTCGAAGCGGGTGATCGCGATCTTGTAGGTCTCGTCGAGGATGGTCGACGTCGGCGCCATCGCCGCGTCGACGATCGGCAGGGTCAGCGAATAGCCCTTGAGCGGATACACCGGCAGGCGGATGCCCAGCGGCGCCAGCAGTCGCGGCGAATAGCTGCCGAGCGCCAGCACGTAGCGGTCGGCGGTTTCCCGCTTGCCGTCGATGCGCACGCCGCGGATGCGGCCGCCTTCGGTTTCCAGCGCCTCGATGGTCTGGCCGTAGCGGAACTCCACGCCGGCCGCCGCGGCCATCGCCGCCAGCCGCTGGGTGAACAGGTGGCAGTCGCCGGTCTGGTCGTTGGGCAGACGCAGCGCGCCGACCAGCTTGTCGGACACGTTCGCCAGCGCCGGTTCGACCCGGGCGATGCCGTCGCGATCCAGCAGTTCGTAGGGCACGCCGTATTCGTCCAGCACCGCGATGTCCTTGGCCGCGCCATCGAGCTGGGCCTGGGTGCGGAACAACTGGGTGGTGCCGAGCTGGCGGCCCTCGTAGCCGATGCCGGTTTCCGCGCGCAGCTCGTCCAGGCAGTCGCGGCTGTATTCGGACAGGCGCACCATGCGCGCCTTGTTGATGGCGTAGCGCTCCTGGGTGCAGTTGCGCAGCATCTGCGCGAGCCACAGGTACTGGTTGGGGTCCAGGCCCGGGCGGATCGCCAGCGGCGCATGCCTGGAGAACAGCCATTTGAGCGCCTTGAGCGGCACGCCCGGCGCGGCCCACGGCGAGGCGTAGCCCGGCGAGATCTGGCCGGCGTTGGCGAAACTGGTTTCGCCGGCCGGGCCGGCCTGCCGATCGATGACGGTCACCTCGAAACCCGCGCGCGCCAGATACCACGCGCTGCTGATGCCGATGACGCCGCTGCCCAGAACCAGAACCCGCATGCCGATGCTCCCGCCAGTGATTCCGGACATTTCCCTGGCCTGGAGGCCGGGTTTCCGGAGTTCGGCGAGTATAGGGACGGATGTATAGGGTTATTTTCCGTATTTGATGGCAACATTGGGGAATTCCACCGAAAAGCCCGGTTTCCTTGGAGCCCCCATGACCCAGCGCCGCCGCGAACTGGACAAGATCGACCGCAACATCCTGCGCGTGCTGCAGGAGGAGGGGCGGATCTCCTTCACCGAACTGGGCGAACGGGTCGGCCTGTCCACCACGCCCTGCACCGAGCGGGTCCGCCGGCTGGAGCGCGACGGGGTGATCACCGGCTACTACGCCCGGCTGGATCCGCAGTACCTCAAGGCCAACCTGCTGGTGTTCGTGGAGATCAGCCTGGCCTACAAGTCCGGCGACATCTTCGAGGAGTTCCGCCGCGCCGCCCTGCGCCTGCCCAACGTGCTGGAATGCCACCTGGTCTCGGGCGATTTCGACTATCTGATCAAGGCGCGCATCTCGGAGATGGCGTCCTACCGCAAGCTGCTCGGCAGCACCCTGCTGACCCTGCCGCACGTGCGCGAGTCCAAGAGCTACATCGTGATGGAAGAGGTCAAGGAGACCCTCAGCCTGCCGGTGCCCGACTGAGTGTCGGGCGGCGACGGGCTGAACGGTCCGGGATGACCATGGGCACATGACGTCCGCGCGGCGGACGGGAGTATCGTGGCCGCCTTTGTCCCGTTCCGAGGTCCGCCATGCACGCCCACCGCTGGATCCTGCTGACCGCCGCGCTGTGCGGCGCCAGCGCCTGCAACCGTACCCCCGAACCGGCGGCCGAGGCGCCCAAGGCCGAAGCGCCCGCCGCCGCGCCGGTCGTCGGCATCGATCTGGCCGGCCTGGACAAGGCGGTCGCGCCGGGTGACGACTTCGACGAATACGCCAACGGCGGCTGGCGCAAGAACGCGCAGATTCCGGACGACCGTTCCAGCACCGGCGTGTTCCTGGAGGTCTTCCAGAAAGCAGAGAAGCGCAACGCCGATCTGGTCCAGGGCCTGGCCAAGGCCAACCCGGCCGCCGGCACGCCCGAGCGCAAGATCGCCGACTACTACGCCGCCTTCATGGACGAGGCCGGCATCGAGCAGCGCGGCCTGGCGCCGCTGCAGCCATGGCTGGACAAGATCGATGCCATCGCCACGCCGGCCGACCTGTCGCGCTACATCGGCAGCACCGTGCGCGCCGACACCGATCCGCTCAACGCGACCAACTTTGCCACCGACAACCTGTTCGGCCTGTTCGTCGCCCAGGGCCTGGAAGATCCGTCGCAGAACGTGGGCTACCTGATGCAGGGCGGCCTGGGCATGCCGGATCGCGAGTACTACCTGGCCGCCGACAAGGACATGGCCGCCAACCGCGGGAAGTACCAGGCCTACATCGGCCAGATGCTGAAGCTGGCGGGTGCGAGCGACGCCGACGCGGCCGCCAAGGCCAAGGCGATCTTTGATCTGGAAATGAAGATCGCCCACGCGCACGCCAACATCGTCGACAGCCAGGACGTGCACAAGGCGAACAATCCGTGGGAGACCGCGGCGTTCGCGAGCAAGGCGCCGGGCATCGACTGGGCGGCCTTCTTCGATGGCGCCGGCCTGAGTGGACAGAAGACGCTGGTGGCCTGGCAGCCCAAGGCGATCACCCAGCTGTCCGCGCTGGTCGCCAGCCAGCCGCTGCAGACCTGGAAGGACTACCTGCGCTTCCACGCCATCGACCACAGTGCCGGCATGTTGCCCAAGGCCTATGCCGACGCCAGCTTCGAATTCCATGGCAAGACCCTGCAGGGCACGCCCAAGCAGCGGGATCGCTGGAAGCGCGCGATTGGCGCCACCAACGGCGCGCTGGGCGACGCCATCGGCCAGATCTACGTGAAGCAGTATTTCCCGGCCTCGTCGAAGGTGCAGGTCGAGGAGATGGTCAACAACATCCTGGCCGCGTTCCGCGAAGGCGTGGACAAGCTGGAATGGATGACCCCGGCGACCAAGGAAAAAGCCAAGGCCAAGGCCGCGACCATGCGCGTGGGCGTGGGCTATCCGGAAACCTGGCGCGACTACGCCTCGCTGGAAGTGAAGGCCGACGATCCACTCGGCAACGCGCGCCGCGCCGAGGAATTCGAGTACCGCCACCAGACCGCCAAGCTGGGCAAGCCGGCCGATCGCGCCGAGTGGTGGATGACGCCGCAGACGGTCAACGCCGTGCAGCTGCCGCTGCAGAACGCGATGAACTTCCCGGCCGCGATCCTGGAAGCGCCGTTCTTCGATCCCAAGGCCGATCCGGCCGCCAACTACGGCGCCATCGGCGCGGTGATCGGCCACGAGATCAGCCACGGCTTCGACAACACCGGCGCCGACTTCGACGACCAGGGCCGTCTGCGCAACTGGTGGACACCGGAGGACGCCGCGCACTTCAAGGCCGCCGGTGATCGCCTGATCGCGCAGTACAACGCCTATGAACCGCTGCCGGGCCTGCACATCAACGGCGAGCAGACCCTGGGCGAGAACATCGCCGACGTGTCCGGCCTGGCCATCGCCTACACCGCCTACAAGAAGTCGCTGGGCGGCAAGGAAGCGCCGGTGATCGATGGTTTGACCGGCGACCAGCGCTTCTTCATCGCCTACGCGCAGGCCTGGCGCACCAAGACCCGCGACGCGGCGCTGCGCGCGCAGGTGATCGGCGACGGCCACGCACCGGGCCGCTACCGCGCCCAGACCGTGCGCAACGTCGATGCCTGGTATGCGGCGTTCCCGTCCAAGCCGGGCGAGAAGCTGTTCCTGGAACCGAAGGACCGGGTCAAGATCTGGTAAACCGGCGCCAGCACCGCATCGCCTCGCTGGAAATCCCGCAAGCGCAAACCGCTCCCTCCCCCGCTAGCGGGGGAGGGTTGGGGAGGGGGCCAGCCGGGAAAAAACGCGCCCTGGCATCAGCCGCCAAGCCCATACACCGCCATCGTCGATCAGACAGCGATCGTTGGAAGCGCCCCCATCCCAGCCTTCCCCCGCCAGCGGGGGAAGGGGCAAGCGCCGAATCGCCGCAATTGGTCCGCACGTTGAGAGAGCAGAGAGGCAGACCGCTCCCTCCCCCGCTTGCGGGGGAGGGTTGGGGAGGGGGCCAGCCGGAAAAAAACCGCGCCTTGGCATCAACCGTCAAGCCCGCACACCGCCATCGTCGATCAGACAGCGATCGTTGGAAGCGCCCTCATCCAGGCCTTCCCCCGCCAGCGGGGGAAGGGGCAACCGCCGAATCGCTGCAGTTGGTCCGCACGTTGAGAGAGCGGAGAGGCAGACCGCTCCCTCCCCCGCTTGCGGGGGAGGGTTGGGGAGGGGGCCAGCCGGAAAACCGCACCCTGGCATCAGCCGCCAAGCCTGCACACCGCTATCGTCGATCAGACAGCGATCGCTGGAAGCGCCCCCATCCCGGCCTTCCCCCGCCAGCGGGGGAAGGGGCAACCGCCGAATCGCTGCAACCGCCAAGCCCATACACCGCCATCGTCGATCAGACAGCGATCGTTGGAAGTGCCCCCATCCCAGCCTTCCCCCGCCAGCGGGGGAAGGGGCAACCGCCGAATCGCTGCAATTGGTCCGCACGTTGAGAGAGCGGAGAGGCAGACTGCTCCCTCCCCCGCTTGCGGGGGAGGGTTGGGGAGGGGGCCAGCCGGAAAAAAACTGCGCCCTGGCATCAGCCGCCAAGCCTGCACACCGTTGCCGTCGATCAGACAGCGATTGCTGGAGGCGCCCCCATCCCGGCCTTCCCCCGCCAGCGGGGGAAGGGGCAAGCGCCGAATCGCTGCAATTGTTCTGCACGTTGAGAGAGCATGGCGACATTCGCCCTTTTTCATGTCTCCCTTTCACCGCGCGCCGCCGGGTCCGATTGCGATGGCGTGCGCGGACAGGCATAGTCCGCCGGGCATGCGAAGCGACGCAGGAGCGCCATGAAGAACCGACCGGTCTCCCGTCCGGAACCCGATGACGAACAGCGCCGGCTGGCGGTACTGATCGATGCCGACAACGCCCAGCCCGCCGTCATCGAAGGACTGCTGGGCGAGATCGCCAAATACGGCGTGGCCAGCGTCAAGCGCATCTACGGTGATTTCACCAGCACCCGCATGACCCAGTGGAAGCAGGCGCTGCTGAAGCATTCGATCGCGCCGGTGCAGCAGTTCGCCTACACCAGCGGCAAGAACGCCACCGACAGCTCGCTGATCATCGATGCGATGGATCTGCTCTACACCCAGCGCTTCGATGGCTTCTGCCTGGTCTCCAGCGACAGCGATTTCACCCGTCTGGCCCAGCGCCTGCGTGAGGAAGGCCTGATGGTGTACGGCTTCGGCGAACGCAAGACGCCGGACGCCTTCGTCCAGGCCTGCGACAAGTTCGTCTACACCGAGGTGTTGCGCAGCGAAACACCGGCCGCGCCACCGCCGCCCGCCAAACCGGCGAAGAAGGCGGCGAAGAAAGCCGGCGCGCCGAAGAACGGACCAACCCAGGCCGAGCCGACCGCCGCGCCGCCGCCGGAACCGGCGCGCGGCGAAGCGCTGCCGCTGCGACTGATCCGCCAGGCCATCGAGGAAGCCTCCGACGATCAGGGCTGGGCGTTCCTGGGCACGGTTGGCAGCTATCTGATCAAGATCCGCCCGGACTTCGATCCGCGCCTGTACGGGCAGAAGAAACTCAGCGACCTGCTGAAGCAGCATCCCCGCCACTTCGAAGTGGAAGAGCGCGGCGGGGATGGCGGCGCCAGCCGGCGCTTCTACGTGCGCTGGCGCGACTGACCCCGGGAGCGGCGCGATGATGGAAGACAAGCCCCATGCGCCTTCCTGCGATCGCAACCGCGATCCAATCCTGGCGGTGCTGCGCCATCACTTCGCCGAAGCCCGCCGGGTCCTGGAAATCGGCAGTGGCACCGGCCAGCACGCGGTGTACTTCGCGATGAAACTGCCGCGCCTGGTCTGGCAGTGCTCGGACGTCGCCGACAACCTGCCCGGCATCCGCCAGTGGCTGGACGAAACGGATCTGCCGAACACGCCGCCGCCGCTGGAACTGGACGTGGATGGCCAGTGGCCGGCGCAACGTTTCGACGCGGCTTTCAGCGCCAACACCCTGCACATCATGGGCTGGGCCTCGGTGCAGGCGTTCTTCGCCGGCCTGGGCGGCGTGCTGGGGGCGCGCGCCTCGTTGATCGTCTACGGTCCGTTCAACTACGAAGGCCGCTACACCAGCGAGAGCAACCGCGAGTTCGACGCATGGCTGAAAGCGCGCGATCCGGCTTCGGGCATCCGCGACTTCGAGTCCGTCGATGCGTTGGCTCAGGCCCAGGGGTTCCTGCTGATCGACGATGTCGCCATGCCGGCGAACAACCGCTGCCTGGTCTGGCGCAAGGTCTGACGAGGACCGGACGCGTCACGGCGGGTCGCCGCGTTCATGGCGAACGGCTAGGATGAATGCAACGTCACAGGGGAACGCGCGCGGAATGTCCAGGTTGCCATTGGGGTTGTTGTGTTCGTTCGGTCTTTTCCTGGGCGGTCCGCTTGCCGCGCAGCCGGCCTCGATACCGGCACCCGCTTCGATGTCCCTCTCCACGCAGGACTATCCCGGCACGTTGCGACTCGACGTCGACGCCAGCGATATCGACCGGCGCATCCAGCGCGTGCGCGAGCGCATCCCGGTCGCCGCGGGGCCGCTGACCCTGTGGTATCCGAAGTGGATTCCCGGCAACCATGCGCCGACCGGGCCGATCAACCAGATCGCCGGGCTCGTCATCACCGGCAACGGCCAGCGCATCGCCTGGCGCCGCGATCCTGGCGACATGTATGCGTTCCAGCTGGACGTGCCGGCGGGCGTGGCGGAGATCGAGGTCGCCTTCCAGTATCTGTCGCCGACCTCCTCGTCGCAGGGCCGCGTGGCGATGACGCCACGGATGCTGTCGCTGCAATGGCATCGCGTGTTGCTGTATCCGGCGGGCCATGATGCGCGCCGCATCCGCGTCACCCCGACCCTGCGCCTGCCGGCGGGTTGGGAGTCGGCGACCGCGCTCGCGGTGGAGGCACGCGATGGCGCCGAACAGCGTTACGCCACCACCGATCTGTTGACCCTGATCGATTCGCCGGTCTACGCAGGCCAGCATTTCCGCCGCTTCGATCTGGATACCGGCACCACGCCGGTGCGCCTCAACGCGATGGCCGACACCGCCGCGCAGCTGGACGCCTCGCCGGCGATGCTGCAGGCGCACCGCGCGCTGGTGACGCAGGCTGATCGGGTGTTCGGCCCGCGTCCGTTCGCGCACTACGATTTCCTGCTGGCGCTGTCCGACAGCTTCAGTGGCATCGGCCTGGAGCACCGCCAGTCCAGCGAGAACGGCACCTACGCCGACTACCTGCGCGGCGATGCGGCCTTCATCGACAACGATCTGCTGCCGCACGAATACGTGCATGCCTGGAGCGGCAAGTTCCGTCGTCCGGACACCACCTGGGCGCCGCACTACAACAGCGCCATCGACAACTCGCTGCTGTGGGTTTACGAGGGACAGACCCAGTATTGGGCGGTGGTGCTGGCCGCGCGTGCCGGATTGTGGACGCCCGAGCAGGCGCGCGCGGTGCTGGCGAACACGCTGGCGACCGCGGCCACCCAGCCGGGCCGCGACTGGCGCGACCTGCAGGACACCGTGCACCAGGGCATCGTCGACTACAACGATGCACCGCAAGCCTGGTCGAGTTGGCAACGCGGCTACGACTTCTATTCGGAAGGCTCGCTGCTGTGGCTGGCGGTGGACGCGCGCCTGCGCGAACAGTCGCGCGGCCGCCGCAGCCTGGACGACTTCGCCCGCCGCTTCCACGCCGGCGCCAGCGCCGACGCGGCGATTTCGTTGTACGGCTTCGACGACGTGGTGCGGGTGCTCGACGAAGTGCAGCCCGGCGACTGGCGCGGCTTCCTGCGCGAGCGGCTGGATGGGCAGGGTGCCGCCTCGCCGCTCGATGGACTGGAGCGTGCCGGCTGGCGGCTGGCCTATACCGATGAACCGAATCCGGCCATCACCGACGCGGAGGGCGCGGGCGGCAATGATGACCTGCGTTTCTCGATCGGTTTGAAGGTCGCCTCCGACGGCGAAATCCAGGAGGCGATCTGGAACTCGCCCGCCTTCACCGCCGGACTCGCGAAGGACATGACGGTGATCGCGGTGGACGGCCTGGCCTACACCGGCGAGCGCCTCAAGCGCGCCATCATCGCCGCCAAGGCATCGCCGCAACCGATCGAACTGCTGGTGCGCCAGGGCGAGCAGTACCGCAGCGTCCGCATCGACTACCGCGACGGTCTGCGCTACCCGCACCTGCAACGCATCCCCGGTGCCGAGGACCGGCTGTCGAAAATCCTGGCGCCGCGCTGATGCCCGCTTTCCTGTAGGAGCGACGTCAGTCGCGACCACGTACGTACGGACGAGGGAAATCTACGGTCGCGACTGACGTCGCTCCTACAAAGTGCCGCAAAGCGGACAGGGTCACGGGATGAACGTCTGCTCCGGATCGTCGAAGGACTTGAACTCCAGCGCGTTGCCGGAGGGGTCGAACAGGAACATGGTGACGTGCTGGCCGGGCTTGCCCTTCAGGCGCAGGTGCGGTTCTTCGTGGAAGTCGACCTGGGCGTCCTTCAGCCGCCGCGCCAGCGTTTCCCAGGCCGGCCGATCCAGGTTCATGCCGAAATGCGGCACCGGCACCGCCTCGCCGTCGAAGCGGCCGTTGTGCAACGGCTGGCCGTCGCCGCCGATGTGCGCGACCAGGTGATGGCCGAAGAAATCGAAGTCCTGGTAGGAGATGTCGCTGCGGCCCTGCGGGCAGCCGATGATGTCGCCGTAGAAATGGCGCGCCTCGTCCAGGTCGCGGACCGGGAAGGCGAGATGGAACTGGGTGATGTTGCTCATGACGCGGCTTCCAGTTGTGGCGTGTACGCGTCGAGGATGTTCTGCCAGAACAGGTTCCAGGCGGAAATGCTGCGCTCGTAGCCGCGCGCCAGTTCGGGCAGCACGCCGGGATCGTGGCGCAGGTATTCGTCGATCGCCGCGCGGGTCAATTCGCCATGGATGATGTCCTCTTCGCCGGTATGGATGGTCCAGAACTCCCAGTCGACGCGGTCGGCGTTGGCGACCAGATACGGATTGCGGCGCATGTGCTCGAACATCACCGACAGGTAGGTCTGGCACAGGCATTCGCCGCCCATGCCGCGCAGGCCGACGCCGAAGGCGATCGGGTTGTTGGCCATGTCGCGGGTCAGCCCCTTGAGGATGCGCTCGTTGGCCATCAGCGGTCGTTCCAGTTCCTCGGGCGCGACGCCGATGGTGGCGAGGAAGCGGTCGTACACGGCCGGATGGGCGCGCTCGGGATCGCCTTCGCCCAGTTCCTCGGCGAGGATCTGGCCGAGCAGGCTGCGCAGTCCGCCGAACGGCAGGCGCGCCACCAGCAGGGCGAGATCGCTGATGTAGTCGATGGTGAAGAACCGGTACTGGATGCACACCTGGCGCAGCGCGTCCGGGGAGAGATCGGCGAGTACCTGCATCCGTTGCGCGGCGAGGGATTCGGTCGCCTCCTTGGCCTTGTCGGCGAACTGCCAGAACTGATCGCGGGTCATCGATTGGGCTTGCATGAATCGTTCCTGGGGGAAGGAAAATGGCCGGGGCGCGGCAATCTCTGCCGTCGACCCCGGTGGACGATGATGGGTAGCGAAGACGTGAGCAGAACGTGCACGCATCGCAAAGATCCGCGTGCCTTCACATGCTGGCGACATGCCCGTGCCGATCGCGCGACGAACGTTCAACGGATGCGCATTCATCGATGTGGACCGAATCGCCACGAGGCGTGACAAACATGAGGCGCGCATGAAGACTCGCGTCGCCATCGCCTGTTCAGCCAGCGGAGTGAAGAGAATTGCACCTTGCGCGTGCGCGGCCACGCTAGCATCGGCGCGCGCTGCACCGGGAGTCCCTTGCTTGCGGTCGTGGATGCGTTGCCCAACCCGCCGAGGCGATCGGCATGGAGTTCCCGCGCACATGCAAGAACCGATATTCCGCAATGATTCGACCACCGCCACCACGCCGGACACCGTCAGGAGTGTTCCGCTGCTGTGGACCAGCGGCTGGGATTCGACCTTCCAGCTGCTGCGGCTGCTGCTCCTGCATCGCCTGCCGGTGACGCCGTACTACCTGGAGGATCCTTCGCGCGCGTCGACGGCCACCGAACGCCGCAGCATCCAGCGCATCACCGCGGCGCTGCACGAATCGCATCCGGAAACCCGCGCGTTGCTGCGGCCACTGCGGGTGTTCCAGGTGGCGGAACTGGCGCGGGACCCGGTGATCACCGAGGCGCTGCGCGAGGTCCGATCGCGGGTCTACATCGGCAGCCAGTACGAATGGCTGGCGCTGTTCTGCCGCCAGCACGCGCCAGCGGGCATCGAACTGAGCGTGCACGTGGACGACAAGGTGCAGGCGCTGCTGGCGGACTTCGTGCAGCCGTTCGAGACCGCCGGCGGCTATCGCAGCCACCGCGTCGAATCGCGCCACGCGGGCACCGCCGAACACACCCTGTTCCATCATTTCGGCTTCCCGCTGTTCCAGATCGACAAGCGGGCGATGGAGCGCGAAGCCGAAGCCGCCGGCTGGCACCGGCTCATGGACATGACCTGGTTCTGCCATCGGCCGGTGAACGGCAAGCCCTGCGGTGCCTGCGCGCCTTGCGTATACACGATCGAGGAAGGCCTGGCGTGGCGGGTGCCGCGTTCGCGCCGGATGCTGTCGTTCTTCTATCGCAAGCTGGCGTTGCCGCTGAAGCCACCGTTGCGCGCCGCGCTGGCCTCGGTGCGCCGGCGGTAACCGCGCGCATCGGTTCGGAAAAGAAAAAACCCCGCCGAGGCGGGGTTTTTGGTCAGGCGACCTGGACGACGTGCAGCGCCCTGGGGTTGTTCCATTGCGCGAGCAGTTCGGCCTCGCGCGCCTTGGCCTCGTGCAGGTGGCGTTCCTTGACGTGGCCATAGCCGCGGATGTGCTCGGGAATACTGGCGATATCCACTGCCAGGCCCAGACGATCGGCATCCAGTGAACCGAGCAGCTGATCCAGGGTGCGTTCGTAATCGCTGATCAACTGGCGCTCGCCGCGGCGCTCGGCGGTGCGGCCGAACACGTCGAAGGCACCGCCGCGCAGGAAGCGCAGCTTCGCCAGGAGTCCGAAGGCCTTGAACACCCACGGGCCGTATTCCTTCTTCATCAGGCGGCCCTGCGCGTCCTTCTTGGCGAACAGCGGCGGCGCCAGATGGAAGTGCACTTCATAGTCGCCCTCGAACTGTTGCTGCAGGCGGCGCTGGAACTCGCCGCTGGTGTACAGCCGCGCCACTTCGTACTCGTCCTTGTAAGCCATGAGCTTGAAGAAGTAGCGGGCGACCGCCTCGGTCAGCGCGGTGGAACCCGGCGCCTTCACGTTCTCGGCGGCGCGCACGCGGGTGACCAGATCGCGGTAGCGGCTGGCGTAGGCGGCGTCCTGGTATTCGGTCAGGAAGGCCACGCGGCGCGCGATCAGTTCGTCCAGCGAGCGCGACAGGCGCAGGTCGTCCAGCGGCAGGAACGCGACTTCGCCACCGATGGCGCCGCCTTCCGGCAGGCCACGCAGTTCGCTCTCGTTGTCCGGGTTGCGCGGCGCGGCGTTGGCGCCCCACTCGGTGCTTTCCCATTCGCCCGGCGGCAGGATCCGCAGGTTGCGCGGGGTGCGTTCGGACTCGGTCTGGGCATTGCGGATCAAGCCGGCGGCTTCTTGTACCGCCTGCGGATCGACCACGGCCAGGCGGCCCCAGGCGAACGCGCGCCGGTTCATCTCGATCGCCGCGCCGTTGAGTTCGACCGCGCGCATGATCGCGTCGAACGAAATCGGCACCAGACCCTGCTGCCAGGCGTAGCCGAGCATGAACAGGTTGGCGGCGATCGCGTCGCCCATCAGCGCGGTGGCCAGCTGGGTGGCGTCGACCAGCATCGGATCGCGGCCGCCCAGCGCCACCTTCACGCCGGTGATGATGTCGGTGGCCGGGAACTGCATGTCCGGACGGGTGGTGAAGGTGCCGGGCATCGCCTCGTAGGTATTGAGCACCACCTGCGAGCGCTCGCCGCGCACCTTCGACAGCACCCAGTAGTCGTTCACCACCACCATGTCGCAACCCAGCACCAGATCGGCTTCGCCGGCGGCGATACGCACGGCGTGGATGTCCTCCGGCGTGCGCGCGATGCGGATGTGGGTGGTCACCGCGCCACCCTTCTGGGCCAGGCCGGTCTGATCCAGCACGCTCGCACCCTTGCCTTCCAGGTGCCCGGCCATGCCCAGCAGCGCGCCGATGGTCACCACGCCGGTGCCGCCGACGCCGGTGATCAGGATGTTCCAGGGCTGGGCCAGATCCGACTTGAAGGCCGGTGCGGGCAGGTTCTCCAGCTTCTCGGCCGCGCTGACTTTCTTGCCCTTGCGCGGGTTGCCGCCGTGGACGGTGACGAAGCTGGGGCAGAACCCGTTGACGCAGGAAAAATCCTTGTTGCAGTTGGACTGATCGATTTCACGCTTGCGCCCGAATTCGGTTTCCTTCGGCAACACCGACACGCAGAAGCTCTTCACGCCGCAGTCGCCGCAGCCTTCGCAGACCAGCGTGTTGACCATCGTGCGCTTGGCCGGATCCGGCATCTTGCCGCGCTTGCGGCGGCGGCGCTTTTCGGTGGCGCAGACCTGGTCGTAGATGAGGATGGAAACACCCTTCACCTTGCGCAGCTGCTTCTGCACCTCTTCCAGCTGGCCGCGATCATGGAACTCGATGCCGGTCGGGAACAGCTCGCGACGGCTCCACTTGCGCACGTCGTCGCTGACCACGACGATGGTATCCACGCCTTCGGCGCGCATCATGTGGGCGATCTGCGGCACGCTCAGGGTGCCGTCGACCGGCTGGCCGCCGGTCATCGCGACCGCGTCGTTGTAGAGGATCTTGTAGGTGATGTTGACGCCGGTGGCGACCGACTGCCGCACCGCCAGCGAACCGGAATGGAAGAACGTGCCGTCGCCGAGGTTCTGGAACACGTGCTCGGTTTCGGTGAACGGCGCCTGCCCGGACCAGGTGACGCCTTCGCCGCCCATGTGGGTGAAGGTGTCGGTGTCGCGATCCATCCACGTCACCATGTAGTGGCAGCCGATGCCGCCGAGCGCGCGCGAGCCTTCCGGCACCACCGTGGAAGTGTTGTGCGGACAGCCGCTGCAGTAGTGCGGCACGCGCGGGAAGCTGGCGCGCGGCAACGCGAGCTCGGCTTCCTTGTCCTCCATCCAGCGCAGGCGCTGCTCGATGGATTCATTGGTGAAGAAACGCTGGATGCGCCGGCCGATCACGCCGGCGATGGTGGCCGGGGTGAGTTCGCCGGTGGACGGCAGGATCCACTCGCCGGCCTCGTCGTACTTGCCGACGATGGACGGGCGCTGGCCCGCGCTTGCCGGCCAGTTGTAGAAGTACTCCTTCATCTGCCGCTCGATGAAGGCGCGCTTCTCTTCCACGACCACGATGTCTTCGAGTCCGCGCGCGAACTCGGCGATGCCGATCGGCTCCAGCGGCCAGGTCATGCCGACCTTGTATACGCGGATGCCGATGTCGGCGCAGGCGCGCTCGTCCAGGCCCAGGTACTCCAGCGCCTGCAGCACGTCCAGGTAGCTCTTGCCGGTGGTGACGATGCCCAATCGCGCGCGCGGCGAATCCAGCACGATCCGATCGATGCCGTTGGCGCGGGCAAACGCCTGCGCGGCCTTGACCGCGTAGCGGTGCAGGCGCATTTCCTGATCCAGCGGCGGGTCCGGCCAGCGGATGTTGAGACCACCGGCGGGCATGTCGAAATCCTCCGGCAGCAGGATGGTGCGCGCGAACGGATTCACTTCCACCGACGCCGAGGATTCCACCGTCTCGGCAATCGTCTTGAAGCCGACCCAGCGGCCGGTGTAGCGGCTCATCGCCCAGCCGACCAGGCCCATGTCGAGGATGTCCTGCACGCCGGCCGGGTTGAGCACCGGCATCATCGCGCTGACGAATTCGTCTTCCGACCCATGCGGCAGGGTCGAGCTGCGGCAGGCGTGATCATCGGCGGCCAGCGCCAGCACGCCACCGTGCCGGGAGGTGCCGGCGGCATTGCCGTGCTTGAACACGTCGCCGCAACGATCCACGCCCGGTCCCTTGCCGTACCACATCGAGTACACGCCATCGACCTTGGCGCCGGGGAACAGGTTGGTCTGCTGGGTGCCCCAGACCATGGTCGCGCCGAGATCCTCGTTGAGGCCGGGGGTGAACTTCACCGCCGCCGCTTCCAGATGCTTGCGCGCGCGCCACAGCTCCAGGTCGAAACCGCCCAGCGGCGAACCGCGGTAGCCGCTGATGAAGCCGGCGGTGTTCAATCCGGCGGCCTGATCGCGCAGGCGCTGCATCAGCGGCAGCCGGACCAGCGCCTGCACGCCGCTCAGGTAGATGCGGCCGTCGGTGCGGGTGTACTTGTGTTCGAGGGTGTAGTCGTTGTCCAGCACGCCGATCTGCGGGGTGTTGGCGGACGACGGCGAGGTCAGTTCGGCGGTGCTGGTCATGGGCTGGCCCCTGGAGCGGCTGGCGTGATCCGGCCAAGGCGGCCGGACGCGAAAGGCGCGAATTGTAGCAGCGGGGTCCTGCGGGCCTGGTTCAGGAGCAAATCCCCCTCAATCCCCCTTTTTCAAAGGGGGAGGTAAAAGCCGGAGAGTTCAGGCATCGCGCGCCGTTTTGCCCCCTTGACCAGCCATGCGGCTGTTGAAAGCGCAAAAGGGGGCGGGCGCCGAAGGCGACGGGGGATTGACCAGCTATGAGGCTGTTGAAAGGCGCTTGCTGTTGGCGGGGAGAACAAGACCCCCTTGTTCTTGCTTTTACCTTTGAAGAACACCCACCATCTCATTGCTCAAAGATCAAACCCCAGCAGCAGCGGATCATGATCCGAACTGCGCCAGGGCTGGCCGGCATCGCCGTGGAGGTAGCCGGCGCTGTCCGCCGAATCGGCGTTGAGATGCCACTCGGCCGCGCCGCGCAGGCGCGCCGACAGCGCGGGCGTGAGCAGGGCGTGATCCAGGCGGCCGCTCAGGCCGTTGTAGACGTAGCTGTAGGGCCGTTCCACCCTGGCCACGGCGAAGGCGTCGCGCCAGCCGGCCTCGCGCAGCCAGCGCACCGGGTCCTCCATCGCATAGGCGTTGAAGTCGCCGAGGATGACCGTCATCGCGCCGCCCTGGCCGGTCGGGTCCTGCTTCAGCCACGCGTCCAGGCGGCGCGCCGAATCCAGCCGCAGCGCGTTCCAGCAACCCTGGGTGTCGCCCTGATCCTGATCGGCGCCGGTGGCTTCCGAGCAGCCCTTGGACTTGAAGTGATTGGCCACGACCACGAACGCCGGCCCTTGCCCGCGTCGGAACGCCTGTGCCAGCGGCACCCGGCTGCGGTCGCCGAAGGGACCGCCCGCCAGCGTGGCGGGCTGGCCGACCGGCGTGACCCGGGAGGCGCGGTAGATCAGGCCGACCCGGATGGTGTCCGGCCCCGGGCCCTGGCCGGCGTCGATGAAGCGCCAGTCGCCGCCCTTCGCGTTCAAGGCCGCGACGAACTGGGCGAGGCTGGAGTCGGGGCCGTAGCCATCGTTCTCCAGTTCCATCAGCGCCGCCACGTCGGCGTCGAGCGCACGCACGGTGGCGACCAGCTTGGCCAGCTGCGCCTGCAATTGCTCGGGGGTCTTGGCGCCGCGCGGGGTCGGGAAGCCGCCGCCGTGGCCGTCGCCGTTGAACAGGTTTTCCAGGTTGAACGCGGCGATCTTGAGCGTGCCCGGCACGCGGGGCGCGAGCGGGTAGGCGGGAGCGGGCAGTGCCGGGCGACCGGTCAGTTGCAGGCGATGGCTGCCATGGCGCTCGTCGACGATGCCTTCGACGCCCTCCAGGACGGTGCCCACGCGCGGGATCGGTTGCCCGCCGAGCCAGGCGATGGCCTTGGGATCCCGCTCGCCGCTGCCGTCGTCCAGGGTCAGGCGGCGGCGGGCGTTGTCCTTCAGCACCTGCTTGAACGCCTCGCTGCCGGGCGCCGCCACCTCGCTGGGCTGCCACAGCCGGCCTTCGAACGCGGCGGTGAGCTCGCCGAAACGCTCGACCTGATCGGTGCCGCTGACGGTGAGCGGGGCGGCGATGCGCACGCGCATGCCTTCCAGGGCTTCCCAGTCCGCGGGCGCGGCCGTCAGCACGACCGGGGCGATCGCGGGCACCGGAGTTCCGAGGCGCTCGATGTCACCCGGGGTGATCGCGGTCAGGCGGCTGCCCTGCCGACCCGGTTCCAGCTCGGTGACCTCGCCCCGCACCCGGTAGCGCTGGCCGACCTTCGGCATCTCGCCCTCATCCGCGTTGGCGTCGAAGGCCAGCGGAACGAACACGGCGTCCGAGGTCGCCGGATCGCCGTCGCCGGCATCCTGCAGGAAGAAGCCGCCCAGCCCCTGGCGGAAATCGGCGGTGACCACGCCTTCGACCGTGACCGCCTGGCCCACCAGCGGGCTGGCCGTACCGGCGCCCTGGACCTGGCCGATGGGGATGAGGTCCGCCTCTCCGGCCCCCGCCGTCGCGGCGCAGGTCAGCAGGGCGGTGGCGAGCAGGGCGCGGCGAAAGGGCATGGCGATGTCTGGCGGATTGTCGAGCCGGACATGATAGCCAGCGGGGATGACGGGTGATGGGGAAGCGCCAACGCTCCTCGACCGCCAAATGGCGGGTCATCCCCCTTTGACCAGCCACTCGGCGGTCGTGAAGCGCAACAAAGGGGGAGGCAAGACATCGGGGCGATCGGGAGCGGTGTTGTCAGCTCCCTTTTGAAAAGGGGGGCGGGCGCCGGAGGCGAGCGGGAATTGGCTCTTGGCGCGGAGTTCGGATCACCAACGAAAAACGCCGCCCGAAGGCGGCGTTTTCAGTGACGCGCGCAAGCCGGAGGCTTACTTCACGTTTGCCAGCATCCAGTCGACCGTGGCGTGGATCTGTTCTTCGGTCAGGGCCGGGTTGCCGCCCTTCGGGGGCATGATGCCGCCGTCCGGACCGGTGAAGCCTTCGATGGCGTGCTTGTACAGGGTGTCCTTGCCCTTGGCGGCGCGCGCGCCCATGCCGGCGGCAGTCAGCATCGGGGCGTTGCCGGTGCCGTTCTTGTGGCAGGCGCCGCACAGGTTGTCGAAGATGACCTGGCCGTCGGTGGTGCCGCCGTAGGCGACCTGCGAAGCCGCGGCGGCGGCGGCGGCGGCCTGCGCGGCGGCCTGGGCCGCGGCACCGGTGGCGCCGGCGTACACCGCGCCCGACGGGGCGATGCGGCCCTCGGTGCGCTTGGCGGCCTGCGGGTTCACTTCCGCCGGGATCGAGGAGTGCAGGAAATGCGCACCGATGATCAGGCCCAGGGTGACGACGACCAGGAAGCCGATCACCATCGAGAAATGCTTGAGGAATTCGAGGTCGTAATTACGCACGTTCCACCTTTGGCAGCACGGCGGCGGGCCGTGCTTGGCTACGAAAAACGGGGTCGGAAACCGCCACCAGGGCGGGTTTCGCGGCAAGTGCCGGGCGCGGACGCCACGGACAGGGGGCCTATTATAAGCAGGGTGGCGGTTTCCGGCATATTCCAGGAGACCCGGTCCGCCGTCCCGGCTATTCCAGGGTGAACCACTGGACCTCGACGCGGCGGTTCAGGTCACTGTCGGTGCCCGCCGGCTCCTCCCAGCCGCGGCCGACCAGTTCGATCCGGTTGGCGTCCAGCTTGGGATGGCGTTCCAGCAGGGCATCGCGGACCGCCTGCGCGCGCTGGCGCGACAACTCCATCGCCTTCAGCGACATGCTCCGGACCAGTTCCTGTCCGCCCTGTTTCTGGAACTCGTTGCGGCGGCCGTCATCGACGTGGCCGCGCAGCAGCACCACCGAGCCGGGGCTGACCTGGAGGAAGTTCTTGATCGTGTCCAGGTAGCCGGCATTGGCCGGCGCGGACTTGTCGAGCACCGCCGAATTGGATTGGAAGAAGAACCGGATGTCCTTGCTCAGCAGGGCATCGCCCTCCAGCGAAACCTGCGCGTTGCCGCTGCGGATCGGCGCGATGGCGATGCTCTGGTTGGCGTACAGGCCTTTCTTCTTCAGTGCCTGCAGGGCGGCGGTGTCCACGAAGCGGGCCGGGTCGGCGGGGTTCTTGATCAGGTTGCCGTACACCAGCACCGAGGACTGGAAGATGCCCTGGAAGGAGCCGGCCGAATCGATGGTGCCTTCGAAGAAGGCCAGGTTCTCCGGCAGGTTGGACAGATGCACCTTGGACAGCTCGGCGCGGGTGTCGGCCTCGTTCCACTTGAAGGCCTTGGCGATCACCGGGATCTGGGTGGCCGCCTCGTCGCGGACCAGCCGGTTGCCTTCCAGCAGACCGTGCACCAGCCCGCGCGCCCAGTCGGGATGGGCGGCGGCGAAGCCGCGATTGAGCAGCAGCAGGTCGGCGATGATCAGCAGGTTGCGGTTGCTGACCAGGGTCTTGGCGCGGCCGCCGGAGGCGGCGACGACCTCGTCGGTGCGCGGAGACCAGCCGACGCAACCGTTCAGGCGCGGTGACCCGCCCTGGAGTTCGTGCTCGTAGGCGTCGCAGGCGACGAAGGCGTCCTCGTAGAACACCAGGCCCAGTTCGCCCGGTCCCGGGCGCCCGTCGAGGTCGCGCAGCACCTTGACCGGCACGCCGGCCTCGGAGGCCAGATAGCGGATGAAGAACTCGCTTTCGTTGAACTGCGAGGCCGCCAGCACCTTGCCCTTGAGCTGGTTGATGCTGGCGATGCCGGTGTCGACCACCACCTGGTCGGCGCCGCGCGAGAAGCCGATCTGCGCCGGCACCACCACGTCGAACTGGCGGCCGAGCACGGCCAGGGTGTCGGCGGTGGTCACCGAGGCGGCGACCCGCCCGTTGTTGAGCTTGGACCAGCCTTCCTCCTCGTTGAGGCTCAGCCGGACCTGGAAGCCGTACTCGCGCGCGAAGAACGAATCCGGATTGGGCTCCAGTCCGCCGTTGGCCGCGATCAGGCCGGCATAGCCGGCGTACTCGCTGATGTCGACGTCGACCACGTTGCCCTTGGGCTGGTAGGTCGCCGCCGCATCCAGGTTGGGCAGTCCGGCCTGCGGTTCGACCGGCACCGGCGCCTTGCCGTCGGTGTTGCCGGCAGCCGCCTGCGAGGTCGTCGCGCCCGCCGGCTCGTCCTTGCCCATGTCGCGCATCACCAGCCATGCGCCGAACGCGAGCAGCGCCAGCACCAGCACCGCGGTGATCAGCTTGCCACTGGCATTGCCGGCCTGGCGGCGCGGCGGGGAAACGGATCGGCTCACGACGACTCTCCTTCTTCGATCACGGTACGGGGAACGGGCGGGCGCAGCACGGCCGACGGCAACCGGGGCTGCGCGTTCAGGTCGAGGACGCCCAACAGGTCGCGCTGGCCTTCCAGCCAGCGATTGGCTTCGGCGAAGGAGGCGCTGAGCGCATCCAGCGAGCTGCCGATGCTGCCTTCATCGATGGCCAGCAGCGCCTGCTCGCGCAACAGCGCCACCTGCTGGCCGATGCGCTGCAACTCGGAGTCGACATGCTCGAGCCGGCGACCGGCATCGGCATGCGCGGCCTGGCGCTGGTCGATCACGGTCTTCTGCTGCTGCAGGCTGCGCCGCAGTTCCTCGCTGAGGTCGTCGCGGCCCAGCCGCGCCTCGATGGTCGCTTCCTGCTTGTCCAGCACCGCGCTTTCCTCGCGCGCGGTGTGCACCACGCCGGCAATCGCGGTGCGCGCGGCCAGCAGGCGCAGGTGCAGCCACACCAACTGTTCCAGGCTGTCCGCATGCGCCGCCATCACCGGCGACTTGTCCAGCATCTGGATGATCACGCGCGCCTTGTGCTCCAGCGCGTCCTGCTGGCGGCGTTGCGGGATGGGCAGCGGATCCCGCAGGTCGCGGTAGCGCCGATCCGCTTCCGACTCCTGCGGCAACGCCTGCGCATCCACCGTGGCGCGGAAGCGGCGATGGTTCGACAGCCAGTACAGATAGGCGATTTCCGCGCCCGCGCCGAGCACGAAGAAACCCGGCGTCAGGAAGATGCCGGCCAGCGCGAAGGCCGCCAGGCCAATCCAGTTGGGCGGAACCGGCATGCCCAGCGGACGCGCATTGAAGGCGGCCCAGGCGTAGCGGAACGCATTCATGGCGTTGTGCTCCCGGCCGCCAGCGGACGCAGCGAGGGTGGCACGAAACGCAGATCGGTGGCCTCGGCGACGGCGATGCGCATCTGGAACTCCAGCACCTCCAGCGGCACCGGCGGCTGGTAGCCGGCCAGCAGCGCGGCGATCGCCTCCAGCGGGGCGACGCCGGTGGTCTGGGCCTGCCGGTAGGCCTTCACCGCGAAGGCTTCGGCGGCGCCGGGAGTCAGCAACAGCGGCAACGGGGACGGCAGCGCCAGCAATGCCTCAGCGCCCGGCGCCATGCCGAAGCGTTTCAGCAGGGCATCGAGCAGGGCCGCGCTTTCGGCGGCGGTGGTGGTGGGCAGCAGCGGGATCTTGACGTCGATGCGGCCCGGCCGCTTCAGGTCGACTTCGATCAGGTCCGGGCGCGAGGAAGCCAGCACCCACATCACCCGGCCACGGTTGTCTGTGTCGGACATCTCCTGGGCGATCATCGAATACAGCCGGCCGGACAGGCCGCTGTCGCCGTTGCCCGAGTCGCGCTTGCCCAGTGTCTGGTCGGCTTCATCGATGAACACGATGCAGCGGCCAAGCGCGCGGATCAGGCGGAAGACCTTTTCCAGGTTGCCTTCGCTGGAGCCGACCCAGCGATCGCGGAAGTTCTTCAGCTTCAGCACCGGCACGCCGGCTTCGCCCGCCAGGCATTCGACCAGGAAGGTCTTGCCGGTGCCGACCGGACCGCAGAACAGGTAACCCATCGGCAGGGCGCGCAGGTTGGCCGCGCGCCACAGCGCGATGTCCTGGCGCAACCATTCCTTCAGCGCCGGCGGCGCCTCGTAGTCGTCGAGCGTGCGATGGGAGTCGATGAACTCGACCAGGCCGCTGGCATCGCCCTCGACCAGCTGCTTCTTGACCCGCAACCAGTCGGCCGGTCCCAGCGCGCGGCCCTGGTGGGCGCAGGTCCTCACCAGGCTTTGCAGGGCGCTGATGCTGACGCCGGTCAGGGCGCCGGTGATCATGCCGTCGTCGGCCCCGGCGAAGGCGCCCGGGTGATCCAGCCGCAGTTGCGCCAGCGCCTGGCCCAGCATGGCCTCGTCGGGCAGCGGCACGCGGATGCGCGCGACGCGCGGATGGAAAGCGATCTGCGGGTGCAGGTCGTTGAGGTTGTCGGCGATCAGGAAACTGGCGAAGGCCTGGTCGGTGAACGGAGATTCGCTGGCCCAGTCGCGCACCAGGCTGGCCAGGCTGGCGATCTCGAAGTCGCCGGCGCGCCCGCCCGGCAGCACCTGATCGATGCCGCGCATGATCACCGCCACGTGCTCGCCGTCGCCTTGTCCCAGCGCCTTCAGGTTGGCGAGGTAGCGCAGGTAGTGGGAAACGCGTTCGACCGCCGCCCGCGGTTCGCGCGGCCAGGCGGCGTCATCGCGACCGGCCAGCCACTGGCGCAGGCGATCGCTGCCGCGCAGCACGGTGAGCCCGTTGCCGGGGTCGTACTGGAACACCACGTCGAAACCGGTGAGCAACTGCGATTCCAGCCAGCGGGTCAGGCTGACCAGTCGCCCCGACAGCGGCAGGCGATCGCCGACGTTGCCGTACAGCACGAACTGTCCGTGCGCGCCGCTTTCATAGGCCAGCGCCAGTTCGTGCGCCCAGGCCGGGGCGTTGCTATCGAGCGGCATCAGTGCGCCTTCGCCTGCATGGCGGCCATCCTCCGGGCAAGGGCGGGGCGATCAGCCCGCGTCGTTTTCCGACACCGGTTTGGCAGCCTCGGCGGCGCCCATGCTGCGGGGCGCGGCTGGCGTCGCCGCCGGTTCGGCCTGCAGCGAAATGCCCTCGGCCGCGGCGAAATCCGCGAGTGCCTGGTCGGCCAGCGCCTTCTGCTCGGCTTCCTTGACCTCGATCTGGTTCATGTCGAGCGCATCGCGCGCGACCCGAGCGCGGCCGGCGGCCTTGTTGCGCTCTTCCTCGACCATCTCGTGCAGGCGATCGAGGGTGTCGCCGGAACCGCCGATCGTGGTGACCATGCCGGCGGCCATCTCGTTCATCTCCGCCAGCGCGTGCTTCATGCGCATGTCGTTGATGGCGCCCTTCAGGCTCTCGATCTTGGCGCGCGCGGCGGCCACGGCGACGTCGCGCGCCTTCACCAGGTTCTTGTAGGTGGCTTCGGCCTGCTCCATCTGGTCGCGGTTTTCCTGCAACTCGCGGCTGACCGTCTGCAGGCGCAGGGCGTGCTGGGCGGCGGCATCGCGGTTGCCCGCGCGCAGGTGGGCGGTGGTGCGCGCGCGCAGCTCGCGTTCTTCGTTCTCCAGCTTGCGCACCTGGCCGATCAGGCGCTCGGCCAGGCCGGCGTGGGTCGCCAGGCTCTGGTTGTAGCTGCCGATCTGCTTGCGCAGGTTTTCCTGTTCCAGTTCCAGCAGGGCTTCCGGATTGCGCTTTTCCATCCCCTTGACGAACTGCGCAAAGAAACCACGGAACACGTTCACTAACCGAGCCAGCATGGCGCCCCCGAAATCCTCTCGATGCGGGCTACTGTACGCGGCGCGTGCGGGCATTCCAACCGCGCCGCGACGGCGGGTCAGGGCGTCAGGTAAGTCACCACGGGCGTGGCGGCCTGCGCCAGCACGATGCGGATCGGCAGTTGGCCGTCGGCGCCGACGCCCGCGAGGGCGCGATCCAGCACGGCGCGCTTTTCCGCGCCTTCGATATGCAGGTACAGGTGGCGCGCGGCCAGCAGCACCGGCAGGGTCAGGGTGATGCGGGCTTCGCCGGCGCCGGGCGCACGCATCGGCAGCAGGCGTGCCGGCGAGGCCGGATCCAGCGCCGCGGCCAGGTGATCGCCGCCGGGGAAGAACGAGGCGGTATGGCCGTCGCTGCCCATGCCCAGCACGATCGCGTCGAACGATGGCGGCAGGCTGGCAAAGCGCCGTTCCAGTTCGGCCAGTGCGTCCTCCGGCTCCGGGGTGTCGCGGAACAGCGGCAGGAAATGCGCCGCCGCTGCCTCGCCCCGCAACAGGTGCTCGCGCAGCAGGCGGGCGTTGGAGCGTTCGTTGTCCGGCGCCACCCAGCGCTCATCGACCAGGGTGACGGTGACCTTGTCCCAGTCCAGCGATTGTTCCGACAGTCGCTGCATGAACCGCTTGGGTGTGGTGCCGCCGGACAGCGCCAGCAGCGCGCCGCCGCGGGCATCGATTCCCGCGCGCAGATCGGCGGCGACGGCCGCGGCCAGGGCGCCGGCCAGCGCCTCGCTGTCGGCGAAGGTGACCAGTTCGGTCGGGACGGGGGGGAGGAGGGACTGGGTCACGCGCTTACACCGTATCCTCGTGCCAGGTCCGGCCGTCGCGCTCGACCAGCGCGACCGCCGCGCTGGGTCCCCACGAACCGGCGGTGTAGGGCTTGGGCGTCTCGCGCTGGTTTTCCCACGCGCCCAGGATCGGGTCGATCCATTTCCATGCCGCCTCGACCTCGTCGCGGCGCATGAACAGGGTCGGGTTGCCGCGCACCACGTCCATCAGCAGGCGCTCGTAGGCCTCCGGCTGGTGCACGCCGAACGCCTCGGCGAAGCTCATGTCCAGCGGCACATGCTGCAGGCGCAGGCCGCCCGGACCGGGATCCTTGATCATCAGCCACAGCTTCACGCCCTCGTCCGGCTGCAGGCGCAGGACCAGCTTGTTGCCCATCACCGGGCCGGCGCCGTGCTCGAAGATCGAATGCGGAATCTGCTTGAACGCAATCACGATCTCCGACACGCGCTCGGGCAGGCGCTTGCCGGTGCGCAGGTAGAAAGGCACGCCGGCCCAGCGCCAGTTGTCCACTTCCGCCTTCAGCGCCACGAAGGTCTCGGTGCGCGAGTCCTCGCGGCCCAGTTCGTCCAGGTAGCCCGGCACCGCCATGCCGTTGACCGCGCCGGCGCGGTACTGGCCACGCACGGTCATGTGGCTGATCTCGTCGGCGGTGATCGGGCGCAGCGAGCGCAGCACCTTCAGCTTCTCGTCGCGCACCGCGTCGGCTTCCAGCGCCGCCGGCGGTTCCATCGCCACCATGCACAGCAGCTGCAGCAGGTGGTTCTGGACCATGTCGCGCAGCGCGCCGGAGGTGTCGTAGTAGGTCGCGCGCTTCTCCAGGCCGACCGTCTCGGCCACGGTGATCTGCACGTGATCGATGTGGTTGGCGTTCCACAACGGTTCGAACAGGATATTGGCGAAGCGCAGCGCCAGCAGGTTCTGCACCGTTTCCTTGCCCAGGTAGTGATCGATGCGGAAGATCTGGCTTTCCGCGAACGCGCTGCCGACCGCATCGTTGATCACCGTCGCGCTGGCCAGGTCATGGCCGATCGGTTTCTCGATGACCACCCGCGACTGGCCGCCATTGAGGCCGTGCGCGCGCAGGCGGTCGCACAGGTTCACGAACAGGCTGGGACTGGTCGACAGGTAGAACACCCGGATGCGGTCGCCATGGGCCTTGAGCGCGCTGGCGAACTCCTCCCAGCCCTCGTCCTTGGTCGCGTCCAGCGCGTGGTAGCCGAGCTTCTCCAGGAAGGCGGGCAGCTTGGCCTTGAGCGCCTCGTCGTTGCCGGCCGCGCGCTGCAGGGCGTCGCCCACCTTGGCGCGGTAGTCGGCGTCGGACTGCTTGTCGCGGGCCACGCCGATGATCCGGCTGTCCTCGCGGATCTGGCCGTCGGCATAGCGGCGCAGCAGGCCGGGCAGCAGCTTGCGCAGGGCCAGGTCGCCGGTGCCTCCGAAGATCACCAGATCGAAAGGGTCGACGGGCAGGGTCTTGGCGGTCACGTCGTCATCTCGTTCGCTTGTCAGGTGGGGAGGAACAATACCACCGGGCTACCACGCTGACCAATGAATCAGGCCAATGTAACCATTTGTCGGCTGATATTGCCTTTATTGGTACGTGAGTGGTATGTTCAGGGCCATGCAAAAAGCCCTGTTCGATGAATACCAGCGCCTGCAGACTGGCGAGTCCACCCGCGCCGTGGCTTACCTGCGCCTGCGCCGCGCCCTGCAGAACCTGATGGACGCCGGCGTGCTGCGCTCGGGCCAGGCCCTGCCCAGCGAACGCGATCTTGCCAACCTGCTGGGTCTGTCCCGCGTGACGATCCGCAAGGCGCTGGCCGGACTCATCGAAGCCGGCCTGCTGGTCCAGCGGCAGGGCGCGGGCACTTTCGTGGCCGAGCGCATCCTGCGCCAGTTCTCGCGCCTGACCAGCTTCACCGACGACTTGCGCGAGCGCGGCCTCAATCCGCAGGTGAAATTCCTCGAACGCAGCGTCGGCGAAGTGACACCGGAAGAATCGATGGCGCTGAACCTGTCGCCGGGTAGCGGCGTGGTCCGCATGTACCGCCTGCGCCACGTCGACGGCGCGCCGATCGCGATCGAACGCACCCTGGTGCCGCTGTCGCTGCTGCCGGATCCGGAAACCGTCACCACCTCGCTGTACGAGGCGCTCGATGCGCACGGCAACCGACCGCGCCGCGCCTTGCAGCGCCTGCGCGCGGTCGCGCTGGACGACGAGGCCGCCCGCCACCTGGAACTGCCGGTCGGCGCCCCGGGACTGCTGGTCGAACGCCGCGCCTTCCTGGAAGACGGCCGCGTGGTCGAATCCACCCGTTCCTACTACCGCGGCGACGCCTACGACTTCGTCGCCGAACTGCAGAGCGAATAACGTCCGGCTCCCGCTGCCGCGAACACGCCGGGTAGGAGCGGCCTCCGGCCGCGAGCTCTCCCGCGCGATGCCCGGTTCCGATGATGGCGATGGCGACGGCGATGGCTGTGGTGACCGCGCAAAAAGCTCGCGGCGGGGACGCCGCTCCTACCTTGTTTCCTTTGGGACCGCATGACTGGAACGCGTTGACGCCGTCAACGCACCACCCACGGGCGAATACCCGCCACCCCAGGTAGGAGCGGCCTCCGGCCGCGAGCTCTCCCGCGCGATGCCCGGTTCCGATGATGGCGATGGCGATGGCGATGGCGACGGCGATGTCTGTGGTGACCGCGCAAAAAGCTCGCGGCGGGGACGCCGCTCCTACCTCGCTTCCTTTGGGATCGCGTGACTGGAACGCGCTGACGCCGTCAAGGCGCCACCCACGGCGCGAATGCCCACCACCCCAGGTAGGAGCGGCCTCCGGCCGCGAGATCTTCCGCGTGATGCTCGGCTGCGATGATCGCGATGGTGACGGCGATGGCCGGGGTGACCGCGCAAAAGGCTCGCGGCGGGACGCCGCTCCTACGCCGTTCCGGTATGCGCGTCCGCGCGGACGGGGCTTTCGTCGCCGGATCCGGGCCTTCGTCGGACCATGACCTCTGGACGCTTGACGCCGCTTGCAAGCCAACTGTACTGTTCGTACTAGTACAGTTGATTGAGGTGTCCCATGGCCCGTACCCAGGCCCTGATGATCCAGATCGCCACCGGCGACGCGCGTCCGATCAGCAAGCAGATCGTCGATGGCGTGCGGATGAAGATCGCCACCGCCGAACTCAAGCCGGGTGCGCAGTTGCCCAGCGTGCGCGGACTGGCCCAGCAGCTGATGATCAATCCCAACACCGTCGCCAAGGCCTACGCCGAACTGACCAGTGAAGGCTGGCTGGAATCGCGCCAGGGCCTGGGCCTGTTCGTGGCCACGCCGCGCCAGCGCCTGAGCGACGCCGAACGCGAGCGGCGCATGGATGACGCCGTGCAGGCGTTCGTGCATGAAGTGATCGCGCTCGACTACCCGCCCGATCGCGCGCTGGCGCGGCTGGACGAGGAACTGCGCGTGATCGCGCCGAAAAAGAAATCCGCCTGACGCGCATCCGCGCGTCCCCCTTCCGCGTTCCGTCACCCGACCCTGGGACGACCATGAGCACTCCCGCTTCCGACTACGTGATCGAAACCGTCGCGCTGAGCAAGCGCTACGGGCGCAAGCTGGCGCTGGACCACCTCGACCTGCGCATTCCGCGCGGGCGCATCCACGCCATCGTCGGCGCCAACGGCGCCGGCAAATCCACCCTGTTCCGCGTTCTGCTCGGCTTCCTGCCGCCGACGGTGGGGCAGGCGCGCATCCTCGGCCGCGACAGCCAGCGGCTGCGTCCGGAGGACCGTGCACGCATCGGCTTCGTCAACGAGGAACATACCCTGCCCGGCTGGATGAAGGTCGCCGCGGTGACCGCGATGCAGCGGCACCAGTACCCGCGCTGGAACCAGCACGCCTACGACGAGGTGCTGGGCCATTACCACGTGCTGCCGGAGCAAAAAGTCGCCCAGCTCTCGCGCGGCGAGCGCGCCGGACTGAACCTGGCGCTGGCGCTGGCGCAGGGACCGGAACTGCTGGTGCTGGACGAACCCACGCTGGGCCTGGACGTGGTCGCCAAGCGCGCGTTCCTGGAATCGCTGATGTACTCCAACGCGGCCGAGCAATGCACGGTGATCTACTGCTCCCACCAGATGGAGGAGATCGAGCGCATCGCCGACAACCTCATCATCCTGGAACGCGGCCAGCTGAAGAACATGTCCGCGCCGGAGGAATTCTGCGCGCGGGTCACCCATTGGGTGGCGGACATCCCGTTCAAGGGACCGGATCCGGCGACCGTTCCCGGCCTGCTTCAACTGCAGCGGCTGGACGGCCTGCACCACTACCTGGTGCTGGACCAGGACGAGGACTTCGCCGAGTTCCTGCGCGCCAGCGGCGCGCGCTCGATCCAGTGCATGCCGGTCAGCCTGGATCGCGCGGTCAACGGCTTCCTGACCAAGAACCACGCCGCGCCGGCGCAACCGCAACGGCAGCACTGAGCGCACGGAGAGGACACGATCATGTGGGACATGTTCAAGGCTGAAATGCAGCGCTTCCGTATCTGGGCGATCGCCTACGCGGTGCTGCAACTGGTGATCCTCGGGTTCATGACCCGGGTGGTCGATCTGGCCCAGCAACCACGGCTGGTCTACGAAGTGCTGGCCGGCGTCTACGCCGTCACCGGCCTGCTGCTGGGGCTCTATCAGATGGGCGGCTACCGCAAGCCGAACACCTGGATGAACCTGCTGCACCGGCCGATTCCGCATGGAAAGCTGGCGGCCGTGCTGGTAGGCGCGGGCGCGCTGCAACTGGCGGTGGCGGTCGTGCTGCCACTGTGGCTGCTGGCCGGCTGGCAGGAGTTCATGACCGCGCGGGTGGTCGATCATCGCCATCTGCTGCTCGGCGTATCGGCGTGGCTGATTGCGGTCTGCGCCTACCTCGCCGGCGCCTACGCGATGCTGGCCAACCGCCGCTATGGATACAGCGGAATCGCGCTGTTGTCCTGGCTGGTGTTCAGCCAGGCCACCGGCCTGGGCGCGATCGCGGTGCAGCTGATCACCCTGGCGATGCTGGCGGGAATGGTGTGGGTCGCATTCAAACCGGATCTCGGCGCGGCGCCCCACACCCTGCCACGCACCTTCTTCACCGCGGTTCCGTTGCAACTGGCGATGTGGCTGGCGCTGGTGATGGTGGGCTTTGGTATCGAATTCCTGTGGATCGCGCAGGGCTCCCATCCGAACAACGCGCCGGTGCCGGCCGCTGGCGGCGAGAAGGAGTCCGAGAACGCCGAGGGCAAGGATCTGATGGTGATGGGCCTGCGCGGCAGCCGCGACCCGCAGGCGCAGTTGTGGCGGGAACAGGCGCAGATTTCGGAGGTCTTCTCGTTTGGTCCGGGCCTGCGCGCGACGCCGGTGCGCAACGAGCTGGTCAATATCGTGCCGATGGAATTCGACGACGAGCTGCACCGCATCCGCTGGGTGTTCAGCCACGATCGCATGCGCCTGGAAGGCTACAGCCTGGTGGACTACCGCAGCGTCGGCGAACTCGGCGTGGAGGGCGACGCGCCGTTCCCGGAGCCGGTAATGCCCGGGCCGGAGAACAGCCTGATCGGCACCACCCGCGTTTACCAGTACGACAGCGACCAGAAGCGGGTGGTGCCGCGCCTGCGGCTGCCGGCGGGGGAGCGGATCACCGGCTATGACCGGGTGGGTGACGATCTGGCCCTGCTCAGCGACCGCGCCGTGTACTTCTACGACGGGCGCGACCTCGCGGCCAGCGACGGCATGCTCACGCCGCGCCAGCGCCTGGCCATTCCGGGCAAGGTCGGCGACCTGTATCGTGCCGACGCGATCGAACTGCTGGACGGCTATCTGGTGTCGTTCCTGTTCAGTCGCAGTGCCCATAACGCAGAGGGTGCGCTGCCCTACCAGCAGATGACGCGAATCGACGATCAGGGCAGGGCCATGCCGATCATGCGACGGGATCTCAAGAGCGGTTTCCCCGCGCTGTGGCGCTACCAGAACTGGTTCCCCGCGCCGGTGATCTATGAATTGCAGCGCGCCGCACGCCGGCTGTTCGCGGGTTACCAGATCACCGACGACACCGCGCGCCCGCCGGTGCCTCGCCAGGTGGCCGTCATCGCTGGCGTGCTCATGCTGCTGTCGCTGCTGGGCGCGGTGTGGTGGACGCGGAAGACCGATCTGTCCATGCCCGCACGGATTGCCTGGATCGTCGCCTGCGGCGTGCTCAGCCTGCCGGCGTTGATGAGCCTGCGGCTGATCCACCCGCGCCGCGAAGTGCTGCAACCGCAACTGGTGGCGCAACCCGCGCTGGCCTGAACCGTATCGTTCTCCGGCCGTCTCGACGGCCGGACACAGGAGAATGCTGATGAGCTTGTCATCGCTGCCGCTGGCGGCGCCGGTCGCGCGCGCGTCCGACTCGCCGTTCCGCCCTCGTTGCCGGTTCGCATGGTTGATGATTCTCGCGACGCTGTGCGCGCCCGCCCGTGCCGACGAGGACGCCGCGCTGCGCGCCGCCGTCGCCGCCGAACGCGCGCGGCCCGCCGCGCCGATGTTCGCGCGGATCGACTTCATCGCCCGTCCCATCCTGATCGGCGCCTGGCTTTCGCCGGATGGAAAACAGGTCGCCTTCCTCAAGGATGAGGGCGCCAACCGGGGCGTGTGGCTGCTGCCAACCGCGGGCGGTACGCCGAAGCGGGTGCTCGCACACACCGACGCGGACGAACTGTCGTGGTCGCGCGACAGCCGCTGGCTGTTCCTGGCGTCCTCCCGCCAGCTGTTCGCGCTGGCGGTGGCGGGGCAGTCCGGCTCCGGGGCGATCGATCGCCTGGGCGGGACCTTCGAGCGCCGCTTTGTCGCCGTGGATCCTGCGTCGCCCGCCGCGGCCTTCGTGATGGAGAGTCCCCCCGCGATCACGCGCCAGCCCAGGCGCTGGCGGATCCAGCGCGTGGACGTGCAGGGCAAGCAGACGCTGGTGCACGAGGACGCGCGGGAAATCATCGATTTCGAAGTGGATCCGCTGGGAAGGCTGGCCTGGATGGCCCGGGTGGAAGGCGAGGCGCACGTCATCCTGCGCGTGGAGCAGGGGCGCGCGCGGCCGGTGCTGCGCTGCGAGCGATTGCAGCGCTGCTCCATGCTGGGCACGCTGGAGCAGGGACGCGATCTCCTGCTCAACACGGATGCCGACGGTGATCTCGGCCGACTGGCGCGCCTGGATGCGCAGGGAAAACTGCGCACACTGCATGCCGACCCGCGCAATGAAGCCGATCTGGCGCAGGTCACCCTGGATCCGGTGACCCGCGAACCCCTGTTCGCGTCCTATCGCAGCACCGACGCCATGGCCTATGGCCTGCAGGCGGAGGCGGCGCGATCCCTCGCCTTGCTCCAGCAACGCCTTCCGCACCGCGACCTGCGCATCGAGGTCGGGCGCGGTCCCGCCGCGCGCTGGCTGGTGCACGAGCGCGCCGCCTCCCTGAAGGGAGAACGCCTGTACCTGTTCGACCCGCGCGACGGCCTGCTGCGCGAAGTGCTGGGGGATCTGGGTTTCCGCCACGACCGCACGCCGGTCCGGCGGCTTCCCGAGTCGGCGATGGCGCGCAAGATCGCCTTCAGCTGGCGCGCGTCCGACGGCATGCGCGTGCATGGCTTCGTGCTGGTGCCGCCCGGCGTGGATCCCGCGCGCGCGCCGCTGGTGGCCAACGTCCACGGCGGTCCGTTCAACCTGTTCCGGCCTGAGTTCGGCGGGCAATCGCAGATGCTCGCCAATCGTGGCTACGTGGTGTTCGAACCGAACTTCCGCGGATCCACCGGACACGGTCGCCGTTACCTGTTCGCCGGCAATGGCGACTTCGGCAACGGCCGGGTCCAGCAGGACATCGTGGAAGGCGTGCGCCACCTGCTTGCCCAGGGCATAGGCGACGGCCAGCGCGTCGGCATCCTCGGCGCCTCCTTTGGCGGCTACTCGGCGCTGCAGGGCGTGACCTTCCAGCCGGATCTGTTCAAGGTCGGCATCGCCGCGGTGCCGCCGGCGGACTTCGGCTGGGTGCTGCGCTGGTACGCGCGCGGGCGCGACCAGATGACCCGCGGCGTGCCGATGGCCGCGACCATGCGGATGCTGTCGCTGGATCCGGCCGATGCCGGCGTGATGGAACGCCTGCGCGCGCAGTCGCCGATCGCCAATGCCGCCTCGCTGCGCAGGCCCGTGCTGTTGCTGGCCGGCGCGGACGACGAACGCGTGCCGATCCGCAGCGTGCTGCATTACGCCGCGCAACTGCAATCGATGGGCAAGGACGTCACCTTGTTCGTCGATGCCGAGGGACGCCACCAGCTGGTCAATCCGGTCACCCGCGAAGCCTATCTCTATCTCGTCGAGACCATGCTGCACCGGCACCTGGGCGGACGCGCGCCGTTGCCGCCGGATGCGGCCTTGCGCGAATCGTTGCGCAAGAACCTGCGCCTGGATGACGAGCGACTGCGGCCACGCTGACGCGGCTATACTCGCGCCCCTCGAACGAGGGGACGGGGATGCCATGGAAGGGAACGGGAAACGCCGTGCATCGGTGCTGACGGCCGGGGCCTGGTTGCTGACGGCGTGCGCCGCCGCCATCGCCACGCCGGATTCGCCCGAGCAAACCACGGCGACGCGCGAGCTGCCGCCGCGGGTGCGGGAGGATGTCGACGCGATCACCCGGCAACTCCTGCAGGTGCGGGACGCCGACAATGAGCTGTCCTGCACCAGGGCGGTGGAGAACGCGCGCTCGGGCGTGGAAACCATGCTGGAAGTCGGCCAGCGCAATCTCGATGGTGGCTACCTGGCCCGTGCGGATTTCGATCGCATGGCGGCGCCGTTGAGGACGCAGCTGGAGGGCTTGACGCTCGCCGACTGTGAAGGCGCGACCGGCGAGCGCCGGGAGTTCTATCGCTGCATGTCCAGCGACTACAACCACGTGTTGGCCTGCGCCAAGGCCCACCGGTAGCGAACGAGCCTTCCGGGCACCTCGCGCATCCGGCCGCGGCGCGGCGGGTGCCGCTTTCATCGCGAGTGGGTTTGTACCGATCTAAACCGGCCTGCCTCACCACCAAAGAAATACCAATCACCGGATTGGTGCATCGCACGATGCAAACACGATCCCGTTGCGTAAGCTGACAGCGCTGTCATCAGCGGCGGGAAACCTTGTGCTTGCCGGCGTGTGATGCCGCGATTCCGCCTGTCGTCCGCCGGGTGGATCCCATGGAGCCGCGACTGGCCGCGCATCGTGCGACAGCGCGCGTGTTTCCACGGATCCCGATGCGCGACGATGCGCCATCCATTACCACGGGAGCCCGTAGTGGAACTGTCCGCACTCGATATCGGCATCGTCCTGGTCTATCTGGCCGGCATCTTCATCCTGGCCCAGTGGGTGTCCCGCGAGAAGGGCGGCCACCAGAAGGACGCCAAGGACTACTTCCTGGCCAGCAAGTCGCTGCCATGGTGGGCGATTGGCGCGTCGCTGATCGCCGCGAACATTTCCGCCGAGCAGATCATCGGCATGTCCGGTTCCGGCTACGCCATCGGCCTGGCCATCGCCTCCTACGAATGGATGGCGGCACTGACCCTGCTGATCGTCGGCAAGTTCTTCCTGCCGGTGTTCCTGCGCAACGGCATCTACACCATGCCGCAGTTCCTGGAGCAGCGTTACGGCACCCGCATCCGCACCCTGATGGCAGTGTTCTGGCTGCTGCTGTACGTGTTCGTCAACCTGACCTCGATCATGTGGCTGGGTTCGATCGCGGTCAGCCAGGTAACCGGCATGGATCAGATGCTGGCGCTGACCCTGCTGGGCGTGTTCGCGCTGGTGTACCAGCTATACGGCGGGCTGAAGGCGGTAGCGCTGACCGACATCGTGCAGGTGTCGCTGCTGGTGCTGGGTGGCCTGCTGGTCGCCGGCCTGACCCTGAGCCATATCGGCGAAGGCGCGGGCGTCGTCGCCGGCTTCCAGAAGCTGTGGTCGCAGCATCCCGAGCACTTCGAGATGATCCTCGGCAAGGACAACCCCTTCTACAAGGATCTGCCCGGCATCAGCGTGCTGATCGGCGGCATGTGGATCATGAACGTCAGCTACTGGGGCTTCAACCAGTACATCATCCAGCGCGCGCTGGCCGCCAAGGACATCGCCGAGGCGCAGAAGGGCGTGCTGTTCGCCGCCTTCCTCAAGCTGCTGATGCCGGTGATCGTGGTGCTGCCGGGCATCGCCGCGGTGGTGCTGGCGCCGGGACTGGAGAAACCTGATCAGGCCTACCCGACGATGATGCGCCTGCTGCCCACCGGCATCCTCGGCCTGGTGTTCGCCGCGCTGGTGGCGGCGATCGTCGCGTCGCTGGCGTCCAAGATCAATTCGGTGGCGACCATCTTCACCCTCGACTTCTACGCCAAGTCCAAGAGCAAGCCGAGCGAGGCACGCCAGGTGAAGGTCGGTCGCATCGCCGCCGCCGTCGCCGTGCTGCTGGGCATCCTGGCGGCCAAGCCGCTGCTGGGCAGCTTCGACCAGGGTTTCCAGTTCATCCAGGAATTCACCGGTTTCTTCACTCCGGGCATCGTGGTGATCTTCGTGCTCGGCCTGTTCTGGAAGCGCGCCAACGAGGCCGGCGCGCTGGCCGCGGCGCTGGGTTCGGTGCTGCTGTCGGCGGCCTTCTTCTGGGCACAGAAGACCGGCGTCTACCTGTTGCCGTTCATGGACCGGGTCGGCATCGTGTTCCTGGCCGCGCTGGTGCTGGCGGTGGTGGTGTCGCTGGCCACCGCGCGGGCCGAAGGCAAGGATTTCATCCGCACCGACGATGTGGACTACCGCACCCCGGGCGTGTTCAACATCGGCGCGGTGGGCGTGATCATCATCCTGTTCGCCCTGTACACGATCTTCTGGTGATTCGCAGGCGCGCGCTTGCCTGGCTTGGAATGGCGCGAGAAGCAGCGGAGCGAGCTCGGCTGGGGATGGCGCGAAGAGCAGCGGAGCGAGCTCCGCTCTACGTGTAGAGCCGAGCTTGCTCGGCTGGGGGGATGGCGCAAAGAAGCAGCGGAGCAAGCTCCGCTCTACGTCATCGCTTGCGGCGGGGCGGGGCGATGGATTCGCGTAGTTCCAGGGAGTACTGGATCGGCACCATCCGGCCCGCATCGGGATCGCGGATGCTGTTGAGCAGTTCCAGGGTCGCCACCCGGCCCATGTCGCGGGTTGGCTGGCGGACCGTGGTCAGGGCCGGAAAAATGTGGCGCGAGATCGGCGTGTCGTCGAAGCCGCAGACCGACAGATCGCGTGGCACGCTCAGCCCGCGCAGGCCCGCGACCCGGATCACTCCGGCGGCGGTGTCGTCGTTGGCGGCGAAGATGGCGGTCGGCGGATCCTTCAGATCCAGCAGCTGGTTGGCGCCATGCACGCCGGATTCGTAGGTGAACTCGCCTTCCACCACCAGGTTCGGATCGAAGTCGATGCCGGCGCGTTCCAGCGCGTCGCGATAGCCGGCGAAACGCCAGGCGCAGGCACCATGCGCCTTGTGGCCCTTGATGTGGCCGATACGGCGATGGCCGAGGGCGACCAGTTCGGCCACCAGGTCACAGACCGCGGCGTGCTCGTCCACGGTCACTCCGATACGGCCACGACGCACGCGCGGGGAAATGCTGGCGAACGGGATCTCGTGTTCCTCCAGCTGCGCCATCAGCGCCTTGTCGTCGGTCAGTGGCGGGATCAGCAGCACCCCGTCCAGGCCGAAATGTTCGACCAGCGAGGTTATGTCGGCGGTGTAGCCGCGCTGGCCGAAGGTCACCGGCGCCAGCACCAGGGTGTAGTGCTGGGCACGGCAGGCTTCCAGCACGCCGCTCTGGATTTCCATCAGGTAGTTGCGCGACGGGTTGTCGTAGGCCAGCGCCACCACGTAGGACCGCTGGCCGGCCAGGCTGCGCGCCGACGGGTTGGGACGGTACTGCAACCGGGCGACGACATCCTCGACCCGGCGCCGGGTCTCCTCGCGCACGTTCGGCTCGTGGTTGAGCACGCGCGATACCGTCTTCATCGAAACACCGGCGGCGGCGGCCACGTCCTCAATCCGAATGCGCATGGCGCTGGGGTTCCTTCACCTCTTCCAGGGCGTCATTCTGCCAGAGCGCGCGGCGTCGGCCTTGCGCGCTGCGTCACGGCGCCTCCGGCGTCCACACGAAGGTCGCCAGGCTGCGCGCCGGCAGGGCGTAGCGCAGGGTCCGGCCGCCCTGCCCAATCGAAAAGCGGCGGGTACGGTTGGCGGAATTGGTCATCACCAGCACCAGCGAGCCATCGTCCTCGTTGCGGAACGCCACGTGATCCAGATCGCCACCCTCGCTCTCGGACGCGACCCTGGAAGCGCCCGGCCGCACGAAGCGGCTGGCATGGGCCAGGGCGTAGTACTCGTCGGTGCGGCTGACCTCGCCGGTGCGCGAGTCGATGGTGACCACGCCGCGGCAGGTATCGCAGCCGCCCGCGTGCGGGCCGCCATCCTGATCCAGCGCCAGGTTCCAGAACAGCACGCCACGGGCCCAGTTGCGCGTCGCGCCGATGACCTGTCCACGCGCCTGCAGGGTCAGGCCACCGCTGATGATCGGTTCCCAGTCGCCGCCGGAGCATTCGGTCAGGTAGGCGTCCTTGTCGGGAAAGGCTTCATGGACCGGGGTCTGCGCCTCCACCGCGCCGCCGTAGCAATGCCAGGCGACCGCCGACACGTACTTGCCGGCGGCCGGATCGTTCAGCACGCCCAGCGGCTCCTGCGGCTTGTCCCAGTTGTGGTCCCAGTCGAAGATCTGCGGCGCGTTCCTGCGCTTCGCCAGCAACGGTCCCAGGTGATCGCCGATGAAGCGCGCCCGCGCCGGCGCATTGAGGCGCATGCCGGGGTAGTCCTTGGGTTCGAAATCCGGCTCGTTCTGCACGGTGAGGGCGAAGATCGGGATGCCCTCGGCCGCGTAGGCGTCGACGAACTTGAGCAGGTAGCGGGCGAAGGCATCGTAGTACTCCGGCCGCAGCGTGCCCTGGATCAGGCTGTTGCTGGATTTCATCCACGCCGGCGCGCTCCAGGGCGAGGCCATCACCTGCAACTGCGGATTGATCGCCAGGGCGGCGCGGGTCACCGGCACCACGTCGCCGCGATTCGGTTCGATGCTGAAGTGCTTGAGCTCCGGGTCCGGCTGGTTGCCCGGCGGATCGTCCAGGCTGTAGTGGTGGCGCGAGAAGTCGGAGGCGCCAATGGTCAGGCGGGTGAAACTCAGGCCGAGCCCGCCGTTGTCCCGGCCAAACAGCTCGCGCAGCAGCGCATCGCGTTGATCCGGCGACATGCGGTGCTGGATCAACCAGGCGGAGGAATCGGTGATGGAGGCGCCGAAACCGACCATGCGCTGGAAGCGCTGCTCCGGATCCACTTCGATGTGGATCCGCCGATCGGAGTCGTCGCCGAACTCCACCGGCGCCTGCGCCTGCATCGCCTGCCGATGGTCGGAGGTGGTGATCCACACCTGCGCCCGTGGCCCTGCGTGCGCGGTGCCGGCCGCACCGGCGAACATCGCCGCGAACAGAACGGACAAGGTGAACGGCATGCGCCAGCGGATGGTCGTTTTCAATGGAACTCTCCCTCGGTTCGCGGTGGCGAAAAAAACGCCATGTTTCCGCGCATTTTCAATGCTGCGCTGCAGCGATGCCGCCACGTATCCCGCGCCATGCGCCAACAACGACGGCAGTTGCCGCCAAGTCGCGTAACGCGATATTGACAAGTCGCATTGAGCGACAGTATGACAGCGCTGTCAATACAGGCTGGAGAGGGCCGCATGACACACCAGGCACACGCTCGGGGAGCCGCCGGCTCCCAACTTCGCTTCGTCCCCCGCAAGCAACTGCTTGCCTCCGCCTGCGCGCTGGCGCTCGTGTCCACCTTCGCGGTCCATGCCCAGGATGCGCAGCAGGGTCAGGTTTCCGAGCAGCAGAATCAGGATGTCAGCACCTTGGGCACCGTACAGGTGACCGGCATCCGCGCCGCTGTCGCCAAAGCCGTCGAGGTAAAGAACGAATCCACCTCCATAGTCGAGGCCATCTCAGCGGAGGACATTGGCAAGCTGCCCGACATCAGCATCGCGGATTCCATCTCGCGCCTGCCGGGCTTGGCCGCGCAGCGTGTGGACGGTCGCTCGCAGGTCATCAACATCCGCGGCATGTCGGAGCAATTCTCCTCGACGCTGCTCAATGGCCGCGAACAGGTCAGCACCGGCGATAGCCGCGGCGTGGAGTTCGACCAATATCCAGCCGAACTAATCAACGCGGTGACGGTTTACAAGACACCAGATGCTGCCCTGATTGGGCAAGGTATTGCCGGCACTGTGGACCTGCAGGCCATCCGGCCTCTCAGCTACGGGCAGCGCCGCATCGTGCTCAATGCCAATGGCGAGTACAACACTCTAGGTAAGCTGACTGCCGGTGCGGACGACAAGGGCTATCGTGCAAGTGCTTCTTACGTCGACCAGTTCGCCAACGACACGGTTGGCATCGCCATCGGTGTCGCCCGCCTCGACTCGCCATTCCAGGAAAAGCACTACAAGGCGTGGTGGTGGTCGGCTGACGCGCAGGCTGGGCGTCCCGCCGGCGCCATCGGCCTTAACGGCGCCGAGAACTGGATCAAGTCACGCAATCTCACCCGCGACGGCGTCATGGGTGTATTCGAGTTCAAGCCAAACGATACGTATCACAGCGTCCTGGATGTCTACTATTCCAAGTTCGACCAGGATGAGACCATGCGTGGTGTCATGTGGGACAACAGTCCTTGGGCCAATAATGGCACCGTCAACTACACCGGCGTGGGCACCAGCCAGGTGGGCGGTGACACGTTGGTTACCAGTGGCACCATGAACAACGTCCGTCCGGTTGTGCGCAACGACAGCAACTTGCGCGACGACAAGATTGTGGCTGCGGGGTGGAACAACGCCTTCAACATTGGAGGATGGGTGCTATCGGCGGACCTCAACTATTCGCGCGCCGAACGGGAACAATCGAATCTCGAGACCTACGCGGGCCCCTTGGGCAATCAGAGTATCGAATTCTCACTGCCGACAACACCAGATTTCGCGTGGTTCTCCGCTCCAAATTTCGCCGATCCGAATACCGTCTATCTCAGCGACCCGGCTGGCTGGAATCATGACGGCCGCATGGAGAACTCCAAGCAGGTCGATCGCATCCGCGCGGCGAGATTCGACCTTTCCCGTGACCTCGACTCTGACTTTTTCAGCAAGTTCCAAGTGGGCGCAAACTTCAACCGCCGCGAGAAAGAAAAAACGGCCGAAGTATTCTTCGCGGATCTCAAGAACGGCCGCGCGCCAGTACTTGTCGATCCAGGTCTGCTGAGAAGCCCGACATCGCTCGGTTTTTCGGGAGTCGGCGGCGTGCTTTCCTATGACCCACGTGCTCTGCTTGGTCGCTATTACGATGTCACGCGACAGATGAGCGACGACGACGTTCGCAAGGATTTCGTCGTAGAGGAGGATGTGGATACCTTCTACATGAAGATGGATATCGACACTGACCTTACCGATCGGATTCGCCTCCGCGGAAACTTTGGCATGCAATGGATCGAATCCAAACAGTCATCCACGGCATTCAACGTACAAAACGGGAATGCGGACCGCTTCACGCGTGGAACAGAGTACGACGATCTGCTGCCGAGCATGAATCTGGTTGCGGACTTTGGGGGCGGCTGGATGGTGCGTCTTGGCGGTGCCAAGACTCTGATGCGTGCACCCATCAACTGGCTCAATGCGGCCAGTGGCGCAGGTGTGGATCCCACGACCCGAGAATGGTCCGGCGGCGGCGGCAATCCCTTGCTTGAGCCCTACCGCGCCCGCGCCGGGGACCTCTCTGTGGAGAAATACTTCGGAACAGCAAGCTACGTCGGCCTCGCTGTGTTCTACAAGCATCTTGAAAGCTACGTATATCAGCAAGCGATCCAAGGCTGGGACTTCAGTGATTATCCCAATGATTCTGGCGTCACTCCGATATCCAATGTGGGTGTTTTCACCACCTGGGGCAATGGCAAAGGCGGCTACATGCGCGGCGCGGAGCTGAGTACTGCGCTGGAGGGCGAGTTGTTCCATTCGGCCCTGGATGGGTTTGGCGCCCAGTTGAATGTCTCGTACACGGAAACATCCATCAAACCCAACGGCCCCGGTACCTCGGAAACCACAACGTTGCCAGGGCTGTCAAAAATCGTCGCGAACGCAACCGTTTACTACGAAAAGAATGGGTTTGGTGCGCGAATCAGCCAGAGATACCGCGATTCCTATCGAGGTGAGTACGCTTATATCCATGGAAACCGCGCAATCATGCGCTCGATGAGCGAACGTCAGCTCGATCTTCAATTGAGTTATGAATTCGGTGAATCGTCAGCGCTCAATGGCCTGTCGTTGTTGTTCCAGGTCAACAATCTCAACAACTCGCCTTATCGCACGGTGCAAGATAGTAATTTCCCCGGCGGTGCAATGGCGCCGCAGGAATACAACGAGTATGGACGCCAGTACTTGATGGGTGTGAGCTACAAGTTCAACTGATGCAAATCCGGCCGGCGGTGTCCCGAAAGGGCGCTGCCGGCCGCCGATGTTGTGCACGGCGGAGCGATCCGCCGTTTTCTTCTTCGAAACATCCGGAGGTAAAGACGTGAGAATCCGTGATATCGCACTCCTGAGCGGGATCTGCCTGGCCATGGGACTGGCGGCTTGCGCCAAGCAGGAGCCGGCCACTGCCGATCAGAAACCCGCCGAGCCGGCGAAGCTGGCCGACTGGCCACGCCTGACCAGCGCCGTGGCGCAGGATCCGGCCCTGGAAGCGCGTATCAAGGAAATCCTGGCGTCGATGACCCTGGCCCAGAAGGTCGGCCAGATGACCCAGGCGGAGATCAAGTCGATTACGCCGGAGGAAGTCCGCAAGTACTACATCGGCTCGGTGCTCAATGGCGGCGGTTCCTGGCCGGGCAAGAACAAGCATGCCGACGTGAAGGATTGGCTGGCGCTGGCCGATGCCTACTACGCGGCTTCGATGAGCACGGATGCAAAGATCCCGGTGCCGATCATCTGGGGTACCGACGCCGTGCACGGTCACAGCAACGTGTTCGGCGCGACCATCTTCCCGCACAACATCGGCCTGGGCGCGGCGCATGACCCGGCGCTGATCGAGAAGATCGGCGCGGCCACCGCGCAGTCCACCCGTGCCACCGGCATCGGCTGGGCATTCGCGCCGACCGTGGCGGTCGCGCAGAACGCGCGCTGGGGCCGCACCTACGAGAGTTACTCCTCCGAGCCGGCGCTGATCCGCGAATACGGCGCGGCCTACGTCAAGGGCATGCAGGGCACGCTCAAGGGCGACGGCGACGTGGTCGCCACCGCCAAGCATTTCATCGGCGACGGTGCCACCGACAACGGCAAGGACCAGGGCAATTCGACCGTGCCGCTGGCCGACATGATCAACGTCCACGGCCAGGGTTACTACGGCGCCATCGAAGCCGGTGTGCAGACGGTGATGGCGTCCTACAACAGCTGGAATGACGTCGCCGCCGGCAAGGACTACGGCAAGATGCATGGAACGAAGGACCTGCTGACCGGCGCGCTGAAGGAGAAGATGGACTTCGACGGTTTCGTCGTGTCCGACTGGAACGGCATCGGCCAGGTGCCGGGCTGCAGCAACGCCAGCTGCGCCGCTTCGATCAACGCCGGCATGGACATGATCATGGTGCCGGACGACTGGAAGGCTTTCATCGCCAACACCCTCCGGCAGGTCGAGAGCGGCGAGATTCCGCTGGCCCGCATCGACGACGCGGTCACCCGCATCCTGCGGGTCAAATTGCGTGCCGGCCTGTTCGAGCGCAAGCCGTCCGACAGCCCGCATGCCGGCAAGCCGGAATCGCTGCAGCACCGCGAACTGGCCCGCCAGGCGGTACGCGAGTCGCTGGTGCTGCTGAAGAACGAGAACACCGCGCTGCCGCTCAAGCGCAACCAGCGCGTGCTGGTCGTCGGCAAGAACGCTGACAGCGTGCCGAACCAGGCCGGTGGCTGGTCGCTGACCTGGCAGGGCACCGACAACACCAACGCCGACTACCCGAACGCGGACACGCTGCTGGCCGGCATCCGCGAAGCGGTCGGCGAAGGCAACGTGACCGTGCGCGAATCGGCCGAAGGCGTGGATCCGGCCAGCTTCGACACCGTCATTGCGGTGATCGGCGAAACGCCGTACGCCGAGATGATGGGCGACATCCTGCCGTACCAGACCGTCGCCCACAGCCAGCGCAGCCCCGAGGATCTGGCGGTGTTGAAGTCCGCCGCAGCCACCGGCAAGCCGGTCGTGACAGTGTTCCTGTCCGGGCGTCCGCTGTATGTCAACGATCTGATCAACCTGTCGAGCGCGTTCGTCGCCGCGTGGCTGCCGGGCACCGAAGGCAAGGGCGTGGCCGACGTGCTGTTCGCCGGTGCGGACGGCAAGCCGGCGCATGACTTCCGTGGCCGCCTGACCTTCCCGTGGCCGGGTGATGCGTGCCCGGCGCCGTCGAACCATCCGGATCCGAAGAAGCCCGCGCAATTCGGACTCGGCTACGGTCTGTCGTACGCCAAGCCCGGCCAGGTTGCCAAGCTGGCGGAAGCCGCGCCCGCGACCTGTGGCGAAGCCACCACGGTGGCGGTGTTCAACCTCGCCGATGCCGCGCCCTACGCGCTGCACCTGTCGGCGGCGGGCCAGGAGCGCGCGCTCGGTGCAGATCTCAACCAGACCGTCGAGTGGCCGCAGGACAAGCCGGCGCTGCGCGTGCGCACGGTGCAGGTCAATACCCAGCAGGACGCCAAGGAAGTCACCTGGCTGGCACCGGCGCGCTTCTATGCGCGCAGCCCGGGCGGCACCAGCATGGCGTCGATCGCGCAGGACAAGGGCGCGCTGCTGTTCGACATCAAGCTCGTGCAGGCACCGAAGGGCAAGGTCACGCTGCGCTTCGGTTGCACGCAGGGTTGTGGCGACGGCATCGATCTGGCTCCGCAGCTGGCCGGCTACAAGCCCGGCGACAAGCACACCGTGAAGGTGCCGCTGTCCTGCTTCGCCGATCGCGGCGCCAACCTGGGCGGCATCGACATGCCGTTCGCCATCGACGCCGACGCCCCGTTCTCGGCCGCCTTCACCAACATCAAGGTGGTGGCCGGTGCGGCGGCGGATGCCGATGCGGTGAAGTGCGGCAAGTAATTGCCACGAATCGTTCCGAAGGATGAGGGGTCGTTAAACCGACCCCTCGTTTCCGTCACCGACCGTGGTCATTCCGGCGGCCTTTGACGATCCGCTGGTCGGTCAAGCCGGGATCCATTTGCCGCGATGGTGAATGGCCCTTGAGGACTGAAGCACCGCGCGAAGGTGGATTCCAGCTCCCGCTGGAATGACGGCCTTGGGGTTGGGATGGTGATACGTCAGCGTCCGGGACCGCCCGGCGATACCTTCCCGGCACCCCGGAAATGCGCCTCGATCTGCTCCAGCGTCCGCCCCTTGGTCTCCGGCAGCAGGAATGCCGCCACCAGGAAGTACAGCACGGTGCAGGCAGCCCAGAAGAAGAACATGCTGGCGTAGCCGTAGTGGCCGACGGTGGGCAGGAAGATCGCCGCGATGGTGGTGGAGACGAACTGGTTGATCAGCAGGGCGATGCTCATGCCGTTGGAGCGGATGCGGGTGGGCATGAGTTCCGACAGCGCCAGCCACACGCACACGCCGGGGCCGACCGCGAAGAAGGCCACGAACACCAGGATGCAGGCGGCGACCGCCCAGCCGTGTGCCGGCGATGGCACCGCGCCGAGGCTGGCACGCTCGATCACCAGCGACGCGTGTGCCGCTTCGGCCGGATCCGGGAACGGATTCAGGTGCAGCCGGCGGAAGAAGGCGCCGATGACGCTGTCGGCCTGCACGGTCTGGTCGCGACGCAGGACCACCTCGGGCACGCCGGGCGCATCGCTGCGCAGCGACCGCACGTTGCTGAAACCTCCGTAGGCGTAGGCGATGGTCAGCTGCTGCGGTCCGGTCGCGCCGTCCACGCCGAGGCGGCGCCATTGCGCGGCGTCCAGTTCCAGCTTCAGCGCATCGCCGGCAATCTGCGATTGCAGCACCGGCGAGACATCGCGCTGGCCGCCTTCGGCGCGGACGAACAGCAAGGCGGCGGCCAGCAGCGCCACCGCGATGCCGCCGCTGCCGAGCATCAGCAGGAACTTGCGTCCCTTGCGATCCACCAGCACCAGCGCCACCACCGTCATCACCGCGTTGAGCACCTTGATCGCCACGTCGGCGCCGTTGGCGACCGCGCCGGGCAGACCGGCCTGGTTGAGGATGTTGACCGCGTAGGCCAGCACGGAGTTGATGCCGGTGGCCTGGGTGAAGGCGAGCACCGTGCAGGCCAACAGGAACGGCCACACATAGCGACGGCTGAGCAGGCGGTCGCGCGCCTGCGGGCCGCCGGCGTCTTCCGGCGCCTGCATCCGTGCCAGTGTCATCTCGACCTCGCTGGCGGGAACGGTCCGGCACAGCGCGTCGCGTGCGCGTTGGATCCGTCCACGCCGTACCAGCCAGCGCGGCGATTCGCTCAGCAGCAGCACGCCGGTGGTGAACACCAGGCCAGGCAGCAGGCAGCTCCAGAAAATCGTCCGCCACGCGTGATCCTTCGCGGCGAACAGCACGCGTTGCTGTTCGGCGGCGGCCAGTCCGCTTACCGAGGCTTCCGCCGCATCCACCGCGTGCGCGTGGTACAGGCCGATGACCGCCGCCAGCACCAGTCCGATGGTCAGCAGCAGCTGGAACATCGCCGCGCCGCGCCCGCGCCGTTCCGGCGCGAGCACTTCGGCCAGGTACAGCGGCACCACCACGCCGATCAGGCCGCCGCTCACGCCTTGCAGCAACCGGCCGAGCAGCAGTGGTGTATAGCCGGAGGCCAGCGCCATGATCGGAATGCTGAGGGTGAACAGCAGGCCGGCCAGGAACATCGCGCCGCGCCGGCCGATCAGATCCGCGATGGCGCCGGCGAACAGCGACGAAAGCACGCTGCCCAGCAGCACCGCCGCCACCACGAAGCCGAGCTGCTGGCTGGTGAGATGCCAGCTGATCGTGGCCGTGGCCTCCAGGTACGGCAACGCGCCGGCGATGATGCCGATGTCGATGCCATAGAGCAGGCCGCCCATGCCGGCGATGAACAGCAGGTAGCGTACCTGCCAGCGCGGAGAGGCGTCATGTGCGGGTGCGGCCAGGGTGGCGGAGGGATCGTTCATTCGGATGCCGGTCCTGTCGATTCATGCGCGCAAGGCGCGGGAAACACCGGCACGGGCGTACCGGTGCGGAGAACGAAAGCGGATCAGCCCAGCGGAATCGCGTCGCCTTCGACGAACACCTGCCGCACCTGAAGTTGCGGATCCAGGACCACCAGATCCGCCCACGCACCGGCCTGCACGCGGCCGCGATCGATCAGGCCCAGGTAGTCGGCCGGATAACGCGAGAGGCGGTTGGAGGCATCGGCGACATCGAGTCCCAGCGAGACCAGGTTGCGCAGCGCCTGATCCATGGTCAGCGCGCTGCCGGCCAGCGAACCGGCCGCCAGCCGCACGCAACCTAGGCACTTGAACACGCGCTGCGAACCCAGCGCGTATTCGCCATCGGGCATGCCGGTGGCGGCGGTGGCGTCGGTGACGCAGTACAGGCGTGGAATCGCCCGCAGTGCGGTGCGGATCGCACCGGGATGCACGTGCTTCAGGTCCGGAATCAGTTCCGCGTACTCGGCATGCGCGAGCGCGGCGGTGGCGATGCCCGGATGATAGTGGTCCACGCCGGTCATGCCGTTGAACAGATGGGTGAAACCGGCGGCGCCGGCTTGCAGCGCGGCCACGCCATCCTCGTAGCTGCCGGCGCTGTGGCCCAGCTGCACGCGGATGCCGAGTTGGTTGAGCTGCGGAATCAGCGCCTGGTGCGCGCCGATTTCCGGTGCGAGGGTCAGTACCCGGATGGGCGCCAGCGTGTGCAGGCGGCGGACCTGGTCGAGCGTTGCCTCGACCACCAGCGGCGGCTGCGCGCCCAGCCGCTCGATGCTGATGTAGGGGCCTTCCAGGTGCACGCCCAGCACCCGCGCCATGCCTTCGTCGCGCTTGGCGATGGCCGGCGCGAGGCCTTCCAGCGCCTGCACGATGTCGTCCTCGTGCGCGGTCATGGTGGTGCCCAGCAGCGCGGTGGTGCCGTGGCGCGCATGCGCGCGGGCCACGGTGCGCGCGGCGTCGCCGCCCTGCATGATGTCCACGCCGTCGCCGCCGTGCACGTGCAGGTCGACGAAGCCGGGCAGGATCAGCGGCTCGTCGCCGTCGCCTTCGCCGGCATCCGGCGCGGGATGGAGCGCACGCACGCGCTGGTCGAACTCGATGGTTCCGCGCATCCAGCCGTCGGCGGTGAGGATGCGGCCCTGCAACGCGCGTGTCGCGGTCATGGCGGTGGTGGCTCGGCGATGATCACTTCGATGCCCAGTCGCTGCAGTCCTTCGCGGTACTCGGCGCTGATGCCTTCGTCGGTGATGATGGTGTGGATCTGATCCAGGCGGGCGATGCGATGCAGGCTGACCCGGCCGAACTTGGAGGCGTCGGTCAGCACCACGATGCGGCGTGCACGCTCGACCATGCGGTGGTTGAGGCTGGCTTCGGCCTCGTGGTGGGTGGTCAGGCCGAATTGCAGGTCCAGGCCGTCCACGCCGAGGAACACGGTATCGAAGCTGTAGGTGTTGAGGCTGGCCTCGGCCTGGCTGCCGTGCAGCGACAGCGACTGCTTGCGCAGCAATCCGCCGGTCAGCAGCAGCTCCACGCCGGGCGCGTTGGCCAGTTCCCAGGCGATGTTCAGGCCGTTGGTCATCACGGTGACGTCGCGATGATCGCGCAGGTGTCGCGCCAGGGTCATCGTGGTCGAGCCGGAGTCGATGATGATGTTGTCGCCGGGCTTGACCAGGCGCGCGGCGTGCGTGCCGATGGACTCCTTCAGCGGATGGTTGAGCGCGTCCTTCTCGTGTATGTCCTGCTCGGTCGGCGGTGTGCGCACCAGGGTGGCGCCGCCGTGGTTGCGGGTGGCCAGGCCCTGCGATTCGATGTGGGTCAGGTCGGCGCGGATGGTCACCGACGACACCTCGAAGCGATCCACCAGATCCGCGACCTGCACGTTGCCGTGCTGGACCAGCAGCTGGAGGATCTGTTGCCGGCGTTGGCGGGTATTGCGCATGACGGACCTGTGGACGTTCGGAAGCGGAACCGGAAGCTTACCGTTCCGAAAGCGCGCTGGCTGCGGAAGTTTCGTTTCCGGACCGCGAACCCGCCTGGTTGCGGGCGCAGGCACGGGCGTACTCGCCCAGCCGCAGGGCAATCCGGTGCTGGATCAGCGCCAGTGGATCGGCGGTGAGGGTGCCGGCTTCGATGGCGCGCTGCTGTTCGGGCAGGAACTGGCTGAGCAGGATCATCGGCGGCGCGTGCCGGCGCAGGTTGGCAACCAGGCGATCCACCGCCGCCCTTACCTCCGGCTCGCCCCAGTAGTAGCGGCAGCGATCGCTGAGCGCGTAGCGGCGCAGCAGGCGCAGTTCGGCCGGGTCGCCGCTGTAGTGGTTCTGCCAATGCTTCGGCTTCTCCACCATGCAGCGATCCAGCACCTCGGGCAGATGCGAGCGTTCGGCTTCCGGCAGCAGTTCGTCCTCGATCGCCGCCAGCGCGAACAACGCCTCGCGATAGGCGAAGGTGGCGGCCGGGCCGACCTTGAGGATGGCGAAGTGATCCCGCACCAGCGCATGCAGCGCGGCTTCGGTCTGGTAGTCGGTGGAGTGCGCCTCGAACACGATGCGCGGCTGGGTCTGGACGAAATCCGACAATGCGGTGGCGGCGACCGGGTCGTAGCCATGCACCTGGCTGTGATCGAAATCCACGCCCGGCTGCACCACCATCGCGATGACCCGTCCCCAGGCCGGGATCAGTTCCAGCGTGGAAAATGCCTGGCGGTGGATTTCCAGCGTGCTCGCGGCGGCGGCCGGCGTGGTGACCGCCAGACCGCCTTCCAGCGAAGCCTCGCCGCCGGGCACCGGCACTTCCGTGCCGATCACGTAGACCGGCGGCGGCAGCCCGGCGTCGGCGGCGGTGCGCTCGGCGATGACGGCCAGCTCGGCCGAGCGCGCGGCGACGATTTCGTCCGGCAGCGGATGCGGATCGCCGGCGCAGGACATGCTGCAGTCCAGATGGATCTTGTGGAAACCGGCGGCAACGTAGGCGGCGATCAGATCGCGCGCGTGCGCCATCGCCTGTTCGGCCGGGAGCTTCTGCCAGGCGTTGGGCCCCAGGTGATCGCCGCCGAGGATCAGGCGATCGGCGGGAAAGCCCTGCTGGCGTGCCAGCGTTTCGACATAGGCGCGGAACTGCACCGGATTCATGCCGGTGTAGCCGCCGAACTGATCAACCTGGTTGGAGGTGGCTTCGACCAGCAGCACCGTGTCGTACCGCCGCGCGACCTGCATCGACGCCAGCAATACCTGCTCGTTGCTGGAGCAGATGCTGTACAGGCCGACGTTTTCGCCTTTGCGATGCGCGGCAATCAGGGATTGGACAGCGGACACGGAACAGCCTCCGGGAAATATCAGGAAATCGGGTGGTGCTGGCGCGCCAGCAGCGCCGCGCCGCGCGCGCCGCCGGCATCGCCGAACACCGGCGGCAGGATCGGTGGCACCCGCACGCCGGTGAACAGATGGGCGACGATCGCCGCCGGCAGTTCGCGGTACAGGCGCTCGTCCTTGGACAGGCCGCCGCCCAGCACGATGACGTGCGGGTCGATGGCCAGGATCAGGCTGGCCAGCGCGTGGCCGAGCAGATCCCGGTGCACGTCGAGCGCCTGCGTGGCGAGCGCATCGCCCTGGCCGGCGCGCGCGATGACGGCAGCGGCGTCGCCATCGCCGCCGAGGTGGCGATGGATCATCGCCAGTCCGCCGCCGGAGACGTAGCGCTCCACGCAGCCGCGCAGGCCGCAGGCGCAATCGATCACCGGCAGGCCGTGTTTCGCCAGCAGGTGTGCGGCGACGCTCCAGTGACCCCATTCGCCGGCGATGCCGTTGTAGCCATCGATCAGCCGGCCTTGCACGCAATAACCGCCGCCTGCGCCGGTACCGAGGATGGCGCCGAACATGCTGGGCTGGCCATCGGCCGCGCCGCCATGGGCCTCGGACAGGGCGAAGCATTGCAGGTCGTTGCCGAAGTGCAGCGGCTGCGCGATTCGCGCCTGCAGATCGCGGCCGACGGTCTGGCCGCTCAGCGCCGGCACGTTGGCGCTGAGCTGGCGGCCGCTGGCGCGATCGACCACGCCGGGCAGGCCGATGCCGATCGCCTGCGCCGGCTGGCCGAGTTCCGTCCCGACTTCGCCAATCAGGCTGGCGACGGCGTGCAGGAAGGCCGGATAGTCGCGCGTGGGCGTGTCGATGCGGCGGCGGTGCAACACCTGCAGGTGCGCATCGCAGGCAACCAGTTCGATCTTGGTACCGCCGATGTCGATGCCGTAGTAGTGCTGCATGGCCAGCTCCGGATCAGCCGTGAGCGTGGATGACCACGCCCTGCACGACACGGTTGACCGTGCCGTCGGGGAAGGGGTTGTCGGGGGTCAGGCCGAGCGCGGCCGACCGGCGCAATGCGTAGCGCTGCGCCAGGGTCAGCCATACCGGCGCCAGCCAGGGATCCGGCAGCGACGGCACCGCGAGCGGGAAATCGTCCGCCGCGCCGTCCTCCGCGCGTGGACCGACCGACAGCACGCGTCCGGCCACGCCGTCGCGACGCAGTTCGTCCAGCAGATCCTGTTCGTAGCGGCGGGCCACCGGCTGCGCGCTGCGCATCATGACCACCAGCGTGTCGGCGTCCAGCGTCGATTTCGGTCCGTGGCGGAAACCGAGCGGCGTATTGGCCAGCGCCAGCACGCGGCCCGCGGTCAGTTCCAGTACTTTCAGCGCCGCTTCGCGGGCGAGTGCTTCCAGCGGGCCGCTGCCCAGGTAGATCACGCGCGAGAAGGCGCCGTCACCGGCCAGCGCGGTGACCGCGCGTTCCCAGTCGGCGAGCGCGCGCCGGCCCAGCGCGGCCACCGTGTGCAGTTGTTCCAGGCGTTGCTCCCAGGGAGCACGATCGAACACCGCCAGCGCCGCCAGTTGCATGCAGGTCAGGCTGCTGGTCATCGCGAACGCGCGATCGCAGCTGGCCGGCGGCATCAGCAGGGTCAGCGTGTCGTCGCGGCCACGTCCGCGGCGCGCGAGTTCGCCTTCGCTGTTGCAGGTGATGTCGAGGAAACGGCTCAGGGCCACGCGTTCGCGCACCAGATCCACGGCGGCGATGCTTTCCGGACTGGAACCGCTGCGGCCGAACGACACCAGCAGGGTGGGGCGTTCGCGTTCCAGGTACAGATCCGGATGGGTCAGCAGATTGGTCGTATGCAGTGCGCGCACGTCGGCGGGCCACTGCGCGTTGATGATGTCGGCGACCATTTCGGCGATGAAACCGGAACTGCCGGCGCCGGTGAAGATCACGCGATGGCCGGGTTGGCGCAGCCAGTCGCCGAGGAACGCATCGATGGCGGCCTGCCGGTCGGCCAGGGCTTCCGCCAGCGCATCCCACAACGCGGGTTGCTGGGCGATTTCTTCGGCGGTGTGGTGTCCGCCGAGGGGCTGCCAGGCGGACAAGTCGGAAAGCAGAGGAGCGTCCATTCATCGTTCCTGTTGGGCATGCGCACGATCTGCGTTTTCTTTCGAAATGTCAAATATCGAAAGATATTAGAAAGTTAGATGCGGCTAGCATTTTTCCACTTTCGGGATCGAAATCGCCCTACGGGTGCGATCGGAGATTGTCCTGTTAAGCGTCTTGAAGGGGTTGTGGCGAAAATGAATAGCGGGTTCTGAAAGTATTGCTTCGCAACAACTTTCGATATCCAGTAAATATCCTTCTTTTTTCTTTGCAATTTGTTGACATATTTCGAGACGCTGCCCTAGAGTCGGCCGCAATGGTTTCGTACTCCCGCTCACGCGGGCCTGGGGAGCAAGTTGGAAACCCACGTTTGGCATCGCTGCAACCGCTTCGTCGCCCTCGCCTTGCTGGCGTTCGCCGCGAGTGCGCCCGCCTTTGCCGAAAACGTCGGCAACGTGCGCACCCTGCAGGCCGCACCGGCACGTGATGGCACGCCCGGCTGGGATATCACCACCGACAGCGGCGCACGGGTACGCGTGGACCTGCTGCGTGCCGACACCCTGCGCGTGCAGGCCGGCCGCCAGGGCAAGCTGACGCCCGCCGGCGACAAGGCCGCGCCGATCGTGTTGCCGCAACCGGCGGGCAAGGTCGATTTCGCTTTCGAGGAAGACGCGCAGGAAGCGCGCATCCGCACCGGTGAGCTGGTGCTGCGTATCCAGCGCCAGCCGCTGCGCCTGTCGCTTGGGCGCGTGGCCGGCGATCAGGTCACGCCGCTGTGGCGCGAGTTGCAGCCGCTGGATCTGGACGCACAGCAGAGCGTGCAGGTGCTGTCCAGCGAGGCAGGCGAACACTTCTACGGCGGCGGGCAACAGAACGGCCGCTTTGAATTCAAGGGTCGCGAACTGGAAATCGCCTACTCCGGTGGCTGGGAGGAAGGCGATCGCCCGAGTCCCGCGCCGATGCTGTTGAGCTCGCGCGGCTGGGGCATGCTGCGCAATACCTGGAGCGACGGCAATTACGATCTGCGCCAACCGGACCAGGCCACCCTGCTGCACCGCGAGGACCGTTTCGATGCCTACTACTTTGTCGGCGCCGGCCTGCACGAACTGCTGGATCGCTACACCGCGCTGACCGGTCGTCCCGGATTGCTGCCGCGCTGGGCGCTCTCCTACGGCGACGCCGATTGCTACAACGACGGCGACAACAGGAAGAAACCCGGTACCGTGCCCGAAGGCTGGAGCGATGGCCCGACCGGTACCACGCCGGACGTGATCGACAGCGTCGCCCGCAAATACCGCGAGCACGACATGCCCGGCGGCTGGATCCTGCCCAACGATGGCTACGGCTGCGGCTACACCGATCTGCCCAAGGTCGTGCAGGGCCTGGCGCGCTACGGCTTCCGGACCGGGCTGTGGACCGAGAACGGTGTCGACAAGATTGCATGGGAAGTCGGCAAGGCCGGCAGCCGCGTGCAGAAGCTGGACGTCGCCTGGACCGGCAAGGGCTACCAGTTCGCGATGGACGCCAACCAGTCCGCCTACAACGGCATCCTGGACAACTCCGACTCGCGCCCGTTCCTGTGGACGGTGATGGGGTGGGCCGGCATCCAGCGCTATGCGGTGGCCTGGACCGGCGACCAGAGCGCCAGCTGGGACTACATCCGCTGGCACATCCCGACCCTGATCGGTTCCGGCCTGTCGGGCATGGCCTACGCCACCGGCGATGTGGACGCGATCTTCGGCGGCAGCGCCGAGACCTACACCCGCGATCTGCAATGGAAGAGCTTCACCCCGGTGCTGATGGGCATGTCCGGCTGGTCCTCCGGCGCGCGCAAGCATCCGTGGTGGTTCGACGAGCCGTATCGCAGCATCAATCGCGACTACCTCAAGTTGAAGATGCGCCTGACCCCCTACATGTACGGGCTGGCGCGCGACGCGGAAACCACCGGCGCGCCGATCGTGCGCGGCCTGATGTGGGATTACCCGGCCGATCCGCAAGCGTGGACCGAGGCGCACAAGTACCAGTTCCTGCTCGGCCGCGAACTGCTGGTCGCGCCGGTCTATCGCAGCCAGGCCGCCAGCCGCGGCTGGCGCCGCGACATCCATCTGCCGCAGGGCCGCTGGATCGACTACTGGGATGGCCGCCAACTGCAAGCCGACGCGAACGGCCGACGCATCGATCGCCAGGTGGAACTGGCGACCCTGCCGCTGTTCGTGCGCGCCGGCGCGATCCTGCCGATGTATCCGGAGATGCTGTACGACGGCGAGAAGCCGCTGGACGAACTGACCCTGGATCTGTATCCGCAGGGCGAGTCGAGCTACACCTTGTACGAGGACGACGGCAACACCCGCCGCTACGCCAAGGGCGAGTTCAGCGAACAGGCCATCCGCATGCGCGCGCCCGCGCAGGGCAGCGGCGAGGTGCGCGTCGAAATCGATCCGGTGCGTGGCCAGTACGCCGGCCAACTGCCGCAGCGCCGCTATGCGCTGCGCGTGCTGAGCCGGACAAAGCCGAACGCGGTGGAACTGGACGGCCGCGCGCTGCCGCCACTGGCCGATCGCGCCGCCTTCGACGTCGGCGCCGAAGGTTGGTACTTCGATGCGAAGGAGCGTCGCGGCACCGTGCATGTGCGTAGCGCGCCCACCGACATCCGCCGCGCGCTGGCGTTCCGGCTGGACATCCCGGTCGCCGCGGCGCCGGCCGACGATGCCTTCCCGGCCGCGCCGGAACTGGGCCGCGCGTTGCCGGCCGACAGCCTGCTGGTGGTCAATCGTCCCGCCGAGGAACCCGGGCATCCGCTTGAGAACGCCTTCGACGACGATCCGGCTACCTGGTTCCGCACCGTGCGCAACCAGGCCGTGCGCACCGGTGCGCACGAGTGGACGCTCGGTTTCGGCGAACGCCGCCTGATCGACGGCATTGAACTGGCGCCGCGTACCGATCAGCACTGGAAACACGGCCAGGTGCGCGACTACGAAATCTACCTGGCCGACAGCAACGGCGAATGGGGTGAGCCGATCGCGCGTGGCCGCCTGAAGCTGGAACAGGGCACGCAGACGATCAGTTTCGCGCCGCGCGCCGGCCGCCTGCTGCGTTTCCGCGTGCTGAGCACGCAGAATCCCGACGGTGACGGCGCCGCCGGCAGCGATCCGATGGTGACGGCGGCGCAGGCCGGCACCGCGCGCGCATTCGATGCCTTGCAGCCGCGCGAGGTCGGGCCGATCACCCTGTCCACCTTCCGCGTGCTCGAACACCAGGATGCCGAGCGTCCGGCGCAGCAGCGTTATCTGTCCGAACTCGAATCGCCGGCCGGCGTCGCGCGGGATCGCGCCTTCGGCGGCCAGGCCGAGATGCGCATGAACGGTCTGCATTTCCGCCGCGGCCTGGGCGTGGGCGCGGAAAGCCGCATCGATATCGAACTGAAAGGCGGCTGGCGCCTGCTGCGCGCCGACCTCGGCATCGACGACAGCTGCCGCGAGGCCGGCGGCATGCAGTTCCAGGTCTGGGGTGACGATCGCCTGCTGTACGACAGCGGGATGGTGCGCGCGCCGGGCGTGGTCAAACCCGAACTCGACATCCGCGGCCTGCACCGCCTGAGCCTGCGCACCCTCGGCGCGCAGGGTGCGCGGCCGGCGCAGGTCTGCGGCAACTGGGCCAATGCTGTCCTGATGGGACAGGAGGGCGATACCGCCACCATTTCCCCGCCATAACCCGCTCCACAAAAAAGTTTCACGTCGTCTCCCCCGCCTAGTGACTGCGGCCCGTTGGCCGTGGCCCGGGACCGCTGTTGCCTCACGCAAGCCCATCCACCACAGCAGCGCCGCGCGCTGCACCCCCGAAACGAGGAGAGAACCCGATGTCGTCCGCAAGCCGCCGCCAACGCTGTATATCCATCACGCCACTGGCCCTAGCGCTGGGCACGGCGCTCGCCATGACCGGCACGGTCGCGGCGCAGACCGCCGAGACGCCGAAGGAAGACGGCAAGGCCACCGAACTGGCCCGCATCGAGGTCACCGGTTCCAACATCAAGCGCACCGACGTCGAGACCGCTTCGCCGGTGCAGATCATCAGCCGCCAGGACATCGAGAACATGGGTGCGCGCACCCTGTTGCAGGTGCTGGACAACCTGCCGGCCGCGCGCCCGGCGCAGCAGGACTTCAAGTCGCTGTTCACCGGTTCCGACGGCGCATCGCAGGCCAACCTGCGCGGCATGGGGGCGCAGGGCACGCTGGTGCTGCTCAATGGCCGCCGCCTGTCGTACTACGGCGCACCGGCGGGTTTCCAGACCCAGTTCGTCAACATCGACGCGATTCCCGCCGCGGCGATCGAGCGGATGGAAGTGCTGACCGACGGCGCCTCGGCCGTGTACGGCACCGATGCGATCGCCGGCGTGATCAACGTCATCACCAAGAAGTCCTACCAGGGCCTCGAGGTCAACCTGACCACCGACAGCTCCTCGCGCATCACCAGCTACGGCGAGCACCAGGCCAGCATCACCGGCGGCTTCGGCAACCTCGACGAGGATCGCTACAACGTCTACGCCTCGCTGAACCTGTATCGCCGCGACCCGATCCCGCTGAGCGACTGGTACGACAAGAAGCCCGGCCAGTACTACGTCAACAATCCGAACTACATCAACAATTTCCGCCTGGGTACCGGCAGTGCGCCGGGCACGTTCAATCCCGGCAGCTACTTCGCCTTCGATCCGGTCACCGGCCGGCGCGTGCAGGAAGCCGCGCCGGGTTGCCAGAACGTGGTCGTCGAGGCCGCCGGTCCCCGTTGCATCTGGCAGACCTGGATGAACAACGAGATTGACGCGGGCGCGAAGTCCGAGCGCATCACCGCCTACGTCAATGCCCACTTCCTGATCGGCGAAACCACCGAGGCCTTCGCCGAGGCGACCTACACCGACATCGATCTGCGCGCCAACGGCGGCACGCCGCGCGCGTTCGGCACCACCACCGGCAATCCGACCAGCTGGTTCGCCCGCAATACCGGCACCAACGTCAACCAGTTCTTCTACCCCTACCTGGGCCCGAACAACGTCTACAACCATGCCAGTCCCGAACTGCGCGCGCTGATGGGCGGCGTGGTCGGCCTGCAGTACCTGATGCAGGACGTGGGCAAGAACCACTTCGGCCAGCGCAATACCGACAAGAGCTACCGAGGCCTGGCCGGCCTGCGCGGCAGCTTCGGCGACTGGAATTGGGAAACCGCGTTCGCCACCGCCGGCACGCATTCGGTCACCTACCAGACCGTCAACGTCAACCTGGACGGCTTCGCCCGGGCGTTCGGTCCGTTCACCGTCGATCCGGGCACCGGCCGCGTGATCATCTCGGACAATCCCGCCTACCGGTTCGGCGAGATCAGCGAGGCCAACGCGAAGCTGCTGCGTGAGGCCTACCCGACCTTCGACATCCAGTCCTGGACCCGCCTGCACACCCTGGACGGCAAGGTCGAAGGCCCGCTGTTCAACCTGCCCGCCGGCGAAGTACGCGCGGCCTTCGGCTTCAACGTCAGCCGCGAGACCTTCTATACGCCGGGCAATACGGATGCGGCCAACGGCAAGATCACCCAGCAGGGCGGTTCGTGGTTCGACGGCAAGCGCACCACCAGCGCGCTGTTCGCCGAAGTCGTGGCCCCGCTCACCGAGAAGCTGGAACTGGACGCGGCGCTGCGCGTGGACAAGTACCCGAACTTCGACGCCAACATCGCGCCGAAGATCGGCCTGAAGTACCAGGCGCTGCCGACGGTGATGCTGCGCGGCACCTACTCGGAAGGCTTCCGCGCACCGAGCCTGGCTGAAGCCGGCACCGGCGGCGTGTTCGCCCAGCTGGGCGGATTCGAGGACGACATCCGCTGCGACGAGACCAACGCGATCGCCAACCTGCTGTTGCAGTCGAATCGCCCGGGCGACGTCGATCTCGGCAATTCGCTGCTCAACGCCGACTGCAGTCGCACCGTGGCGCGCATGACCCAGCCGAACCAGAACCTGCAGCCGGAGAAAGCCAAGATCGCCACCCTGGGCGTGGTGCTGGAGCCGTTCGACTGGCTGTCGGTGTCGGCCGACTACTGGTTCATCTACCGCCGCAACCAGATCGCCGCGCCGGACTACAGCAAGGAAACCGACATCGTGTCGATGACCCGCAATCCGATCACCGATAGCGACCGCGCCGCGGAAGCCGCGGTGGCGGCGATGTGCGCGGATCCGGCCAGCGGAGTGACCTGCCCGGGCACGCTGCCCACCTACAGCGTGGGCAACGTGGCCAGCGTGGTAGGCCAGTACAAGAACCAGGGCCGCACCCTGATCGATGGTTTCGATGTCGATGCGCGCGGTCATTTCCCGCTGGGCCAGTGGGGCGAGCTGAATGTCGGCGTGGCCGCGACCATCGCGCGCCGCAACGAGGCGTATCTGGACGATGAAACCCGCTGGTACTACGGCAACACGATCGGCTACTACGGCAACCCGCGTCTTCGCGCCACCTTGAATGCCGACTGGACCTACGGCGAGGTGACCACCAGCTTCTTCGTCAACTACGTCGGCAAGACCAAGTGGGCATGGGACCGGGTCGACGCGCAGGACAACTCGCCGGAAACCTGCACCGCCGGATCGTTGCCGGTGGATCCGGACAACTGCAATGGCGTGCCGGCCTGGTGGACCGCCAACCTGGGCCTGTCCTGGCGTCCGGATGACCACTGGCACGCCGGCTTCACCATCAAGAACCTGTTCAACCGGATGCCGTTCTACGATCCGAACAGCTTCCTGGGTGATTCCAGCGACTATGCCAGCATCTTCGGCCGCAGCTACAGCTTTACCGTAGGCTACAAGTTCTGACGAAACAAACGCGCCGGTCCGCCGGCGCCCTGTCACAGGGAGTCCCACTGCAAATGAAACGTAGAGAGTTCATCCTCGCGGGAGCCGCGCTCGGCGCGGCCACCCTGCTGCCGAGCACGCCGGCCTGGGCCAGCAAGCGCAAGATCCGGCTGGGCATGATCGGCACCGGCATGCGCGGCCAGGTCCTGCTGAAGGAGCTGCTGCGCCGCGAGGACGTGGAAGTGGCCGCGCTGTGCGACATCGAGCCGATCATGCTCAAGCAGGCGCTGGACATGGCCGCCAAGGCGGGCAAGCCGGCGCCGAAGGCATACGGACAGGACGGCGACACGCATGCCTACCGTCGCCTGCTCCAGCAGCGCGGCCTGGACGGCGTGATCATCGCCACGCCGTGGGAATGGCACGCACCGATGGCGATCGAGGCGATGGAAGCCAAGGTGGCGGTCGGCTGCGAAGTCGTCGCCGGCATCACCCTGCAGGATCACTGGGACGTGCTGGCCGCGCAGCAGCGCACCGGCACGCCCTACATGCTGCTGGAAAACGTGTGCTACCGCCGCGATGTGATGGCGGCACTGCAGATGGTGCGGGCCGGCCTGTTCGGCGAACTGGTCCACCTGCAGGGCGGCTACCAGCACGATCTGCGCGCGGTGAAATTCAACTCCGGTAATCCGGCCGAACCCTATGGCAGCGGCGTGGAATTCGGTCCCAAGGGCTGGTCGGAGGCACGCTGGCGCACCGAGCATTCGGTCCGCCGCAACGGCGAGCTGTATCCCAGCCATGGTATCGGCCCGTGCGCCATGTACACCGGCATCAACCGCGGCAACCGCTTCACCCACATCAACAGTTTCGCCACCAAGGCGCGTGGCCTGCACGAGTACACCGTGGCCAAGAGCGGCGGCACGACCCATCCCAGCACGCAGGCGAAATTCAAGCTCGGCGACGTGGTCACCACCACCCTGGCCTGCGAGAACGGCGAGACCATCCTCCTCCAGCACGACACCTCGCTGCCGCGTCCGTACTCGCTGGGGTTCCGCGTGCAGGGCACCAGGGGCCTGTGGATGGATCTCAACCAGTCCATCCACATCGAGGGCCGCAGTCCGGGGCACAAGTGGGAACCGTTCCAGGCCTACCAGGACGAGTTCGACCATCCGTTGTGGCGCAAGTACGCGCAGGATGCGGAAGGTGCCGGCCACGGCGGCATGGACTACTTCGTCATCCACGCCTTCGTCGAGGCGGTGAAGGCCGAGGCGCCGATGCCGATCGACATCTACGACGCGCTTGCCTGGAGCGCGATCACGCCGTTGTCGGAGCAGTCCATCGCCGAAGGCTTCAAGACCCTGGAATTCCCGGATTTCACCCAGGGCCTGTGGAAGTCCCGCAAGCCGATCTTCGCCTTCGACGCGAAGTATTGATGTAGAGCCGAGCTCGCTCGGCTCCCCGGGAAAGATGGATCGCGCGCAGGTAGAGCCGAGCTCGCTCGGCCCCCCAGGAAAGATGGATCGCGCGCAGGTGGGGCCGAGCTTGCTCGGCTCCCCGGGAAAGATGGATCGCGCGCAGCCGAGCAAGCTCGGCTCTACGATCAGCGGAAGCGCCGCGCGTAACCGACGTAGATCTGTACGTCGGGACTGTCGTCGTTGAGTCCGGCGTTGACGCCCGCGTCCCATTGGGTGTCTTCGCCGTGCTGCCAGCCGAACGACAACCCGGCCAGCGCCTCGGTAACGTGGCCTGCGCGATCGCGATCCCGGATCAGCGAGACTTCGAACGAGCCGGACACCGTATCGCTCACCCCGAATCCCAGCCCGGCCACGGATCCATAGCTCAGGTGGCGGCCATCGCCGTCGCCGTCCACGGCGGCCTCGATCTGTGGGGTGAAACCCAGCGAGACCGCGCCCAGTTCGATGCTCATTGGCAGCCGCAGGCCGGCGCTCCAGTCTTCCGCGCCCACCGGCGTGCGGCCGCTGGGCAGGTTCACGTAGGGCATCAGCGCCAGCGAGAAGCCGCCGCCGTCGGGATTGCGCAGGTTCTGGCGCAGGGCGAGGCTGACATCGCCGAAACGCGAGGCCCGCGTGGTCGCGCCGGACAACGTGTCGCGTTCGCGCACACGGCCGTAGGCGGTCCAGCCCACCTGCGCCTCCAGCGTGTCGTTCAGGCCGAAGCGCAACAGCGCGTCGCCGATCAGGAATTGTTCGCTGCGCAGGCCGGGTGAACTGTCGCGGGTCCAGTCGGCCAGGCCGATCTCGAACACCGTGTCGCCGCGTTCCACCGTGCAGGCCGGCGTGCCAAGGCCCGGACGATCGGGACACAGGTCACGGGGTTCCGACGCCAGTACAGGCGCGGTCGCCAGCCATGCGGCGGCGAAAAGAAAACCACGCATCCTTCTCTCCCTCGATCTCCGGTCCAGGCATTGAACCGGGGCGGGCGACGAGAATCAATGCCGCGGCGATCGCGCCATCACTCGTCGTCGTGATCGGGCAACGGCGATGCAGGAGCGCCTGGCGTGAACTCGCCTGGTTTGACGTATGCGGCGAAGACGATGTCGATGACTTCTGCGCCATCGCGCATCAGATCGAACAGCTCCGGTTCCAGCATCGCGCTGTAGAGCACGCCGGACAGGCTGGCGTGCAGGACGCGCGATGCCGTGGCCGCATTCGCGTCGTCGCGGAGCTGGCCCAGATCCCGGGCGCGCTGGAAGGCGAGGGTGATGATCTCCAGTTCCTCGAGCGTGCTTTCGTGCTGCAGGTCCTGCATGGCCTGGCTTTCGGCCGACAGGTCATTGCGCAACATGATCTCCATCATGTTGCGTGCGCGCTCGTCCTCCGCCAGTTCCTGGATGGACACCAGCAATGCCGAACGCAGATCCAGCACCGGCGTGGTGCGCTTGGGAGAGTAGGTGCGGCGCAGGCGCTGGATGAAGGTGACGCGCTCGCGGTTGATCATCGCCTCGAGCACCTCGGTCTTGTTCTTGAAATGCCAGTAGACCGCGCCGCGGGTATAGCCCGCGCGGGCGCCGATCATCGCCAGGGTGGTGCCGGCGACCCCGTGTTCGTGGAAACAGGCCTGGGCGGCGTCGAGGATGCCTTCCCGCGTCGCCTGCGCTTCTTCTTTGGTTTTTCTGGCCATCTGCCTTGCGCATTCGCTGGGTGAAACCGGGCTGAATTGTACCGGTTTACAAACAAACATTCATGCATGTATATTTCGCGCCCTGCACTGGACCCAGCCGGATGCCGCGCTCCGCGAGTAGCCAGGCCGGTGCTTCGTTTCCCGCTCTTTGACAGCCACTTGGCGCCGATAAGGCGCCTTTTAGCCGCCAATTGGCGCCCGAATCCCTACTTCGACCCCACCGCCATGTCCCGAATCCCGCTCCCCTTCCTCGCCCTGTCGCTGGCGATCGGCCTGTCCCTGTCCGCCTGTGGCGGTGGTGAACCGGAGGCGCCCCAGGGCGGCCCCGGCCAGGTCACCGTGACCACCTTGAAGACCGAACAGGTCGGCCTGACCCGGGAACTCCCCGGCCGCACCCAGGCGTTCCTGGTCGCCGAAGTCCGCCCGCAGGTCAACGGCATCGTTGCCCGCCGGCTGTTCACCGAAGGCGGCGTGGTCAAGGCCGGGCAGGCGCTGTACCAGCTCGACGACGCCAGCTATCGCGCCCAGGCCAACACCGCCCGCGCGCAGCTGGCGCGCGCCGAGGCCACCGCCCACGCCGCCCGCCTGAGCGCGCGCCGCATCGGCGAGCTGGCGAAGATCGACGCGGTCAGCCAGCAGGATCTGGAAAACGCCGTCGCCGCGCAGCAGCAGGCCGACGCCGATGTCGGTGCCGCCCGCGCCTCGCTGGACGCGGCCAACGTGACCCTGGGCTATGCGCGGATCACCGCGCCCATCAGCGGCCGCATCGGCAAGTCCACGGTCACCCAGGGCGCGCTGGTCAATGCCGGCCAGGCCGAAGCGCTGGCCACGGTGCAGCAACTGGATCCGATCTACGTCGACCTCAGCCAGTCCTCGGCCGAATTGCTGCAACTGCGCCGCGAACTGGTGGCCGGGCGATTGCAGGACAACCAGCAACTGCCGGTGAGCATCCTGCTCGAAGACGGCAGCACCTTCGATCACAAGGGCACGCTGGAGTTCTCCGAAGTCAGCGTCGATCCCGGCACCGGCAGCTTCGGCCTGCGGGTGAAGGTCGACAATCCCGAGGGCGTGCTGATGCCCGGCATGTATGTGCGCGCGGTGATCGGCGGTGGCGTGCGCAACGACGCGCTGCTGGTGCCGATGCAGGGCATCGCCCGCGACCCGAAGGGCGATACCACCGCGATGGTGGTCGGCAAGGACGGCAAGGTCGAAGTGCGGCCGGTCAAGGTCAGCCGCGCGCTGGGCGACAAGTGGCTGGTCGAGGACGGCCTCAAGGCCGGGGACAAGGTCATCGTCGAAGGCCTGCAGAAGATCGGCCCCGGCATGCCCGTGCACGCCACCGAGCGGGATGCCAGGCCGGCAAGGACCGCGACGTCCACGGCGCCGGCCGCCGCCCACGGCGCGCGGTAAGCGGAGAATCCCATGGCACGCTTCTTCATCGACCGACCCATCTTCGCGTGGGTCATCGCCATCATCATCATGCTCGCCGGCGGCCTGGCCCTGTTCAAGCTGCCGGTCTCGATGTATCCCAACGTCGCGCCGCCGGCGGTGGAAATCAGCGCGACCTATCCGGGCGCCTCGGCCAAGGTGGTCGAGGATTCGGTGACCCAGATCATCGAGCAGAACATGAAGGGCCTGGACGGGCTGATCTATTTCTCGTCCAACAGCTCCGCCAACGGCATGGCGACGATTACCCTGACCTTCGAGAGCGGGACCAACCCGGACATCGCCCAGGTGCAGGTGCAGAACAAGCTGCAGCTGGCGATGCCGCTGCTGCCGCAGGAAGTGCAGCGGCAGGGCATCAACGTGGCCAAGTCCAGCTCGGGCTTCCTCAACGTACTCGCCTTCGTCTCCGAAGACGGCAGCATGGACGAGAACGACATCGCCGACTATGTCGGCTCCAATGTCGTCGACCAGCTCAGCCGCGTGCCGGGCGTCGGCAACATCCAGGTGTTCGGCGGCAAGTACGCCATGCGCATCTGGCTGGATCCGAACAAGCTGCACACCTACAACCTCTCGGTACCGGAGGTGGTCGCCGCGATCCGGGCGCAGAACGCGCAGGTCGCCATCGGCCAGCTAGGCGGCGCGCCGGCGGTGAAGGGCCAGCAGCTAAACGCCACTATCAACGCGCAGTCGCGCCTGCAGACGCCCGAGCAGTTCCGCGACATCGTCGTGCGCAGCGCGCAGGACGGATCGGAACTGCGCCTGAGCGACGTGGCCCGGGTCGAGCTGGGTGCCGAGTCCTACGACTTCATCACCCGCTACAACGGCCAGCCGGCCAGCGGTCTGGCGATCACCCTGGCTACCGGCGCCAACGCGCTGGACACCGCCGCCGGCGTGCAGAAGACCCTCGACGAACTCACCCCGTTCTTCCCGGCGGGCCTGAAGGCCGAGACGCCGTACGACACCACCCCGTTCGTGCGGGTGTCCATCAAGGGCGTGGTGAAGACCCTGCTCGAAGCGATCGTGCTGGTGTTCGTGGTGATGTACCTGTTCCTGCAGAACTTCCGCGCCACCCTGATTCCCACCATCGCCGTGCCGGTGGTGCTGCTGGGTACCTTCGGCGTGCTGGCCGCGCTGGGCTTCTCGGTGAACATGCTGACGATGTTCGCGATGGTGCTGGCAATCGGCCTGCTGGTCGACGATGCCATCGTGGTGGTGGAGAACGTCGAGCGCATCATGTCCGAGGAAGGACTGTCGCCGCTGGAGGCCACCCGCAAGTCGATGGGCCAGATCACCGGCGCGCTGGTCGGCATCGGCCTGGTGCTGTCGGCGGTGTTCGTGCCGATGGCGTTCATGAGCGGCTCCACCGGCGTGATCTACCGCCAGTTCTCCGCCACCATCGTGTCGGCGATGGCGCTGTCGGTGCTGGTCGCGATCGTGCTGACCCCGGCGCTGTGCGCGACCCTGCTCAAGCCGCTGAAGAAGGGCGAGCATCATGTCGCCCACCGCGGCCTGGCCGGTCGCTTCTTCAACGCATTCAACCGCGGCTTCGATCGTTCCAGCGAAAGCTACCAGCGCGGCGTGCGTGGCATCCTGGCGCGGCCGTGGCGCTTCATGGGCATCGTGCTGGGCATGTTCGTGCTGATGGGCGTGCTGTTCGTGCGCCTGCCCAGCGCGTTCCTGCCCAACGAGGACCAGGGCGTGCTGATGGCGCTGGTGCAGGCGCCGGTGGGCGCCACCCAGGAGCGCACGATGGAATCGATCCAGGCGCTGGAGAACCACTTCCTGGAAAACGAGAAGGGCGCGGTGGAGTCGGTGTTCTCGGTGCAGGGCTTCAGCTTCGCCGGCATGGGCCAGAACGCGGGCATGGCCTTCGTCAAGCTCAAGGATTGGGGCGAGCGCGGCACCGAGGAGGGCGTGATGCCGGTGACCGGCCGTGCGATGGCCGCGCTCGGCGGGATCAAGGACGCCTTCATCTTCGCGTTCCCGCCGCCAGCGATTCCGGAACTGGGCACCGCCTCGGGTTACACCTTCTTCCTGAAGGACAACGGCGGGCAGGGCCACGAAGCCCTGCTGGCCGCGCGCAACCAATTGCTCGGCATGGCCGCCGAAAGCGGCAAGCTGGCCAACGTGCGTCCGAACGGACAGGAGGACACGCCGCAGTTCCGCATCGACATCGATGTGGCCAAGGCCAGCGCGCAGGGCCTGTCGATCGAGCAGATCAACAGCACCCTGGCGACCGCCTGGGGCAGCCAGTACATCGACGACTTCGTCGACCGCGGCCGGGTCAAGCGCGTGTTCGTGCAGGCCGACCAGCCGTTCCGCATGGTGCCGGAGGATTTCGATCTGTGGTCGGTGAAGAATGCAGAGGGCCGGATGGTGCCGTTCAGCGCGTTCGCCTCCAAGCACTGGGACTACGGCTCGCCGCGCCTGGAACGCTACAACGGCGTGTCGGCGATGGAAATCCAGGGTGAACCGGCGCCCGGCGTGGCCTCGGGCGACGCGATGGCCGAAATAGAACGCCTGGCCGCGCAATTGCCACCGGGCTTCGGCATCGAATGGACCGCGCTGTCGTACCAGGAGCGCCAGGCCGGCGCGCAGACGCCACTGCTGTACACGCTGTCGCTGATGATCGTGTTCCTGTGCCTGGCCGCGATGTATGAGAGCTGGAGCGTGCCGACCGCGGTGTTGCTGGTCGCGCCGCTGGGCATCCTCGGCGCGGTGCTGGCCAACACCTTCCGTGGCATGGAGCGCGACGTCTACTTCCAGGTGGCGATGCTGACCACGGTGGGCCTGACCAGCAAGAACGCCATCCTGATCGTGGAGTTCGCCAAGGAGAACCTGGAGCGGGGCATCGGCCTCATCGAAGCCACCATGAACGCGGTCCGCGATCGCCTGCGCCCGATCATCATGACTTCGCTGGCGTTCGGCCTTGGCGTGCTGCCGCTGGCCATCGCGGCGGGCGCGGGCTCCGGCGCACAGCGGGCGATCGGCACCGGCGTGCTCGGCGGCATGATCGTGGGCACCGTGCTGGGCGTGTTCTTCGTGCCGCTGTTCTTCGTGGTGGTGCAGCGCGTCTTCAGTCGCAAGAAGGCCGCCGCGAATGTCGGAAACGCGGAGATCCAGGGAGAAACCCATGCATAAGCATTCGACCGCCGGCCTGGCGCTGGCGATGGTCCTGGTGCTGTCCGGCTGCGCGACGCTCGCGCCGCGCGGCAGCGAAGTGACCCCGTCGATTCCGGCGCAATGGCCGGCGTCGCTCGCGGCCGGCGATGCCTCGCCGGCCCGGGCCGTGGCCGATGTCGCCGACATCGGCTGGCGCGAGTTCTTCCCGGATCCGCGCCTGCAAACGCTGATCACCCAGTCGCTGGACAACAACCGCGACCTGCGCGTGGCCGCGTTGAACGTGGTGCGCGCCCGCGCGCAGTACCGCATCCAGCGCGCCGACCGCATGCCTTCGTTCAACGTGCAGGGACAGATGACCCGCAGCGGCGGCGACGTCCCGGTCAGCGAACAGTTCAGCGCCAATCTCGGCGTGGCCGAGTTCGAGCTGGATCTGTTCGGCCGCGTGCGCAATCTGAGCGACGCCGCGCTGCAGAAGTATTTCGCCGAGACCGAGAACCGGCGCGGGGCGCAGCTGACGCTGGTGGCGGAAGTCGCCAACGCCTGGCTGACCCTGGGCGCGGATCGGGAACAACTGCGGATCGCCCAGGCCACCCTGGCCGCGCATGAGGACTCGTTGCGCCTGATCGAGGCACGCCACCAGCGCGGCGGCTCGTCCGCGCTCGACGTGAGCCAGGCCCGCACCCTGGTCGAAACCGCGCGCACCGACGTGGCGCGCTTCACCGGCCAGGTCGCGCAGGATCGCAACGCGCTGGTGCTGCTGGCGGGGGGCCCGGTCGAGGAAGATCTGCTGCCGCAGGACAACCTCGCCGACATCGCCGCACTGCGGCCGCTGCCGGCCGGCCTGCCGGGCGATGTGCTGCTGCGACGCCCGGACGTGATGGCCGCCGAGCATGTGTTGCTGTCGGCGAATGCGAATGTCGGCGCCGCGCGCGCGGCGTTCTTTCCTTCCATCCAGCTGACCGGCGCCATCGGCTCGGCCTCGACCGAATTGTCCGGCCTGTTCGACGGCGGCACCCGCGCGTGGAGTTTCATCCCCCGGATCACCCTGCCGATCTTCCAGGGCGGGCGGCTGCGCGCGAACCTGGGCATGGCTACCGCCGATCAGGACATCGCCCTGGCCCAGTACGAAAAGGCGATCCAGTCCGGTTTCCGCGAAGTCGCCGACGCGCTGGCGCTGAGCGAAAGCCTGGACGGGCAACTGGCCTCGCAGCGCGCATTGGTATCCGCCACCGAACAGGCCGAGCGCCTGTCGCAGGCGCGCTACGACGCCGGCCTGGACAGCTTCCTCACCCTGCTCGACGCGCGCCGCGCCGCCTACGGCGCCCGCCAGACGCTGGTGAACACCCGGCTGGCCCAGCAATCCAATCAGGTCGCGCTGTACAAGGTGCTGGGTGGTGGCTGGCGCGAGGGCGGCCTGGCGCACATCCGACCGCAGCAGTGAGTCGAAAGCGGCCTGACAGGCGCCAGCCTGATCCTCCCGCGGAAGGCGTTCAGTAGCGCGCCGCGGTCAGCGGCGCATCCGCCCACTGCCAGGCCGCGGCTTGCCGGCGCGAAGTCTCGCGCGCGGCATCGGCCTGGCCGAGTTTGGCCTGCGCCTGTGCCAGGCCGAACAGCGACCAGCCATTATCGGGATAGGTCTTCAGATCCTGGCCGAAGGCTTCCGCGGCACCTTGGGCGTCGCCGGTTTCGAGCAGTGCGGCGCCCAGATAGAGCCGTGCCGGCAGTGGCCAGTCGGCAGGTTCGTTGTAGGCCAGGGCGTCCTCGGCGGCGACAGCCTCGCGCAACGCGGCGATGCTATCCGCGGTCTTGCCCTGTGCACGCAGCAGCTCCCCGCGCAGCAGGGCGTCAGCGACCCGCAACACGCCATCGGCGTGGTTGATGTCGAAGAAGCTCACCTTCGTCATTGCCGGATCGATGGCGAGCGCGTGCAGGGCATCGGCCTCGCGCACGGCATCGGCCGGCGCGCCCTTGCGCAGGTGCGCCATGCCGCGCGCGAAGTGCCGGATGGCGGCCAGGTAGGGTGGCTCCGGCGATGTGCTGGCGTCGGCCAGGATCGCATCCCAGTCACCAAAACGGACCCGCGTGAGCAGGGGCGTGGCCACGAACTGCTGCATGAACTCCATCGGCGCCTGTCCCATCGCGGCGCGATCCGCGCGACTGGCGGTTTGTTCCGCCGCCTGCAGCGCCAAGGTGCGGGATCCGGTCAGGCCCGTGGTCATGGTGGCGAAATGCCAGTTGTGCGGCACATAGCCCAACGGGTAGACGCCGTTGCTGCCGCGGCACACCGCCAGGAAATCCTTGTCCGCGGTGGTCGCGGCGAAATTGGTCAGGGTCGCATCTTGGTAGCGGCCGACGCGGATGTAGATGTGTGCGGGCATGTGCACCAGGTGGCCCGAGCCGGGCGCCAGCGCGGCCAGCGCATCGGCGTAGCGTTCGGCACGCTGCGGCGCGGGCGAGGCTTCGACGGCATGGATGTAGTAGTGCATCGCGCCGATATGGCGCGGATTGCGCGCCAGTACCCGTTCCAGTTCGCCGAGCAGGCGCGGGGTGAATTCCGTGGGTGTGCCGTCGGTGTTCCAGTATGCCCAGGGCGACAGATCCATCAGCGCTTCCGCGTACAGGGTCGCCGCGTCGTCGTCGTCGGGAAACTGCGCGACCACCCGCGCCATCGCGTCGGCATAGGCGCGATCCAGCGGCTTGCGATCCTCCGGCGCCGGATCGGCGTAACGTGCCTGCAAGGCTTGGATCAGCGCGCGATCGGCCGGGCGTGCCGAACCGGCGAGGTGCGCGGCGCGCGCGGCGAGGGCCGTGGCGTCCTTCGCCTGCTCGGGAGCCATCGGCAGGTTGATGTTCGGCCCCAGCACCAGCGCCTGGCCCCACACGCACATCGCGCATTGCGGATCGAGCCGCGCCGCCTCGGCGAATGCGCGTCCGGCCGCCTCATGGTTGAAGCCGTAGGCCATGCGCAGACCCTGGTCGAAGTAGCGTTGCGCCGCGGGCACGCGGGTGGCCACGTCGCGATGCAGATCGCCGAAGGTGTCGAACAGGGGCAGGGCTGCGGAGGCGCGGGGCGCGGGCGCGGCCTCGGTGGCCGCCTCGCGGGTTGAATCGCAGCCGGCCAGCAACAGCGTCGCCAGCAGCGGCAGGAGCAAGGAACGACGGATCATCGCGGTCTCCCCAGGCGGTGTACAAGTCACCAACGGCGTCAGTGAGCCGAAAGCGGACAGGACAGCCAGGCAGGTCGGGGGAACCAGGAGAAGATGGGTTGCGCCAAGGGTGCTGCCAGAGTCCGCAGGCATTGCCACAGGCTGGGCGTTTGCGTCCGGTCGGCGTCCCTGCCGCCGAGGGCTGGGAGAAAATGGCGCGCCCGGAGGGATTCGAACCCCCGACCAATGGCTTCGGAAGCCACTACTCTATCCGGCTGAGCTACGGGCGCGCAGACGGCATAGCTTACCCGAACCCAGCGCGCAGCCCAATGGCCGGTGGCGGAACGCGTGAAATCCCGGGGCCGTGCAACGCGGGGACGGCGGTCCGCTGTCCCCGGGGCGGTAAGATCGGCCGATGGCCCCGCCGGCCAGGATGCAGGCGGGCGCCATCGCCTCCACCGACATGCGCCGAAGATGGGCTACGAACGTTTTGAAGCTTCCCCGACGCCGCGCTGGCGCGAGCGTCTGGGCCAATACTGGAAACTGACCCGCGGCGATCGGCCGATCGGCGTGCTGTTGCTGCTGTGGCCGACCTGGTGGGCGCTGTGGCTGGCGGCCGGCGGCACGCCGCCGTGGTGGATCCTGTTCGTGTTCACCGCCGGCGTCTGGCTCACCCGTTCGGCCGGTTGCGTGATCAACGACTACGCCGACCGCTGGCTGGATCCGCATGTCGAGCGCACCAAGGGGCGACCGCTGGCGACCGGCGCGGTGAGCGGTCGCGAGGCGCTGATGGTGTTCGCGGTGCTGATGATCGCCGCATTCGCGCTGGTGCTGACGATGAACGCGCTGACCATCGGCATGAGCGTCGTCGGGCTGTTCCTGGCGGCCAGCTATCCCTATCTCAAGCGCTACACGCATCTGCCGCAGGTGTACCTGGGCATGGCGTTCGGCTGGGGCATCCCGATGGCGTTCGCGGCCGTACAGGGCGAAGTGCCGCCGATTGGCTGGGTGCTGTATGGCGCGAACATCCTGTGGTCGACCGCCTACGACACCTGGTACGCGATGGTCGATCGCGACGACGACATCCGCATGGGTTCCAGATCCACCGCGATCCTGTTCGGCGATCTGGATCTGGTCATCCAGGGCGTGCTGTACGCGCTGGTGTTCCTGGCATTGGCGCTGGTCGGTCGACAGGCGGATCTGGGACTCTGGTACTGGGCCGGGCTGGGCGTGGCGGTCCTGCTGGTGGCCTACGAATTCTTCATCGCGCGCCACCGCGAGCGCGGGCCGTGTTTCCGCGCATTCCTGCACAACAATTGGGTGGGCGCGGCGGTGTTCGCGGGCATCGCGCTGCACTTCGCGCTAGGCAGCGGCTAGGGCGACGCGTCGAAGGTGGGGTCACCGCCTCCGGCGCGGGCGGGCGGGATCAGCCCACGGATTGGAGGCGCTTGAGCCGGAACGCGACGATCAGCTGCAATACGCCGTAGATCAACGCACCCACGGCGATCCACACCGCGATGGTGATCATTCCGATGCCCGGCCGCGCCAGGAAAAGCACGCCCAGCAGCATCGCCAGCACGCCGCTGAGCGCCAGCAACCACTCGCCATTGATCAGCTTGCGTACCTGGATGGCGAACACGATGCGGGCGATGCCGGCGATGATCAGCCAGATGGCCAGCAGCCACAGCATCGTTTCGGCCATCTGCGCCGGCTGGGTGATGGCCAGCACGCCGAAGCCGATGGATATCAATGCATAGAGAATCAGCAGCCAGTTCGGCAATGCGATGTCCTTGCGGAAAATGCTGAGCAGGCTGACGATGCCATCGGCCAGCGACAGCACGCCGAACGCCAGCACCAATGCCAGCACCGAGCGGCCGGGCCACAACAAGGTGACCACGCCGAATACCAGCGCCAGCACGCCATAGAGCAGGAACACCCACCAGCCACGTGCGGCATTCGCCAACAGATTGCTGCCCATTTCCTTCTCCTTTCCGGGAAAGCCGGGCCACGAATACGCCCGGTGCGGGAAGGCGTCAAGTCGTGGCTTCCGTCCCGCAGGGAAACTGTGGGCGGCCCGGTCCGGATCAGGGCTTGGCGCGATACGGCACGTAGGTTGCGCTGGCGAGCTTCCAGTGGCCGCCGTCGCGGCGGAATTCGAATACCGTGCGCAACTGCTTCTGCTGCTCGGCGCCCTGGATGCGCAGCTTCGCGGTGTTCAAGGCGATGAGTCGCGCGTGATCGCCGTCGACGTGGACCTGTGGTTCGCCCAGGCTCGCCGACACCGGCTCCACGCCCTTGGTCAGCATCTGTTCGCGGGCCTGCGGCGCATAGAAGCCCAGTACCTCGTCGCGCGTATCGACATCGCCCACCGGCGAGACCTCCACGTAGTCCGATGCCAGCACCCTGTCCAGCGCGGGAACGTCGAAACGAATCTGGGCATCGAGCACCGACTGGGCCAATGCGCGCAACGTGGCGTCGTCATCGGCGGCGAAGGTGGCGGTGGACGTCACGCACAGCGACAGGCCAAGCAACAGCGGGCGAACCTTCATGGAGGGAAACTCCCGGGGATGTCCCGCGGAATGTGCGCCACCGCGTGCGTCCGCGCACCTGCCGGAAGTCCGGTCACGGCACGCGCGCGCAGACCCAGGCATCGACCCGCGCGACCCCGGCTCGCCGCAGCGCGGTGGCGGCGGCATGCAGGGTCTGTCCGGTCGTCATCACGTCATCGACCAGGGCCACGTGGTCCGGCAGCTTCGCGGCGTCTGCCGCCTGGAAGGCCCCGCGCAGGTTGCGGCAACGTCCGTGGACATCCAATTCGGACTGCGGCGCGGTATTGCGAACCCGCCGCAGCGCTCCGGGCAGCAGCGGCAGATCCAGCCGCCGCGCCAGCGGCCGGGCCAGCTCCAGCGCCTGGTCATAGCCCCGTTGGCGCAGGCGATCGCGGTGCAGTGGCACCGGCACCAGCGCGTCCGGCCTGGGCTGTGCGGCCAGCGACGCGGCCATCAGCCCGGCCAGCAGTCGCCCCGCCGCCAGATCGCGGTGGAATTTCAGCCGGGGCAGCAGCCGGTCGAGCGGAGCCGCGTACAGGAATACCGCGTGGGTCGCTTCCAGCGGCGGTGGCCGACGCAGGCATTGGCCGCACCGGCCGGGTGTCGGCAGCGGCAGCGCGCAACGGTCGCAGGCGGTTTGGTTCCATGGAAGGGAATCGAGGCAGATGGGGCACAAATCAACGCCGTTGCCGCCATTTTCGCGGCAAACGAGGCAGCGAGGAGGGAGCAGGGCATGGCCCAGCGAGGTCAGCCAGTTGTCAACTTTCATCGCGTCCTTGCGGTTGACAGGGTGGGGCGGGATTTCCAGACTGACCGACTTTATCCCCGCGAGCCTGCGATGTCCGCTCACATTGAAACGCCCGAACTCCGCCATGACTGGCAGCGCGAGGAGCTGCTGGCCCTGTTCGATCTGCCCTTTCCGGAATTGCTGTTCCGGGCGGCGACGGCGCATCGCGCCCATTTCGACCCGGCCGAGGTGCAGGTCTCGACCCTGCTGTCGGTGAAGACCGGCGGTTGCCCGGAGGACTGCGCCTACTGTCCGCAGGCGCAGCGCTACGACACCGGCGTGAACGCGCAGAAGCTGATGGAAACCGATGAGGTGCTGGCCAGGGCGCGCCAGGCCAAGGCCGCCGGCGCCTCGCGGTTCTGCATGGGCGCGGCCTGGCGTTCGCCGAAGGATCGCGACATCCCGAAGGTCGCCGAGATGATCCGCGAGGTGAAAGCGCTGGGACTGGAGACCTGCGCGACCCTGGGCATGCTCAGCGGCCCGCAGGCCAGCGCGCTGAGGGACGCCGGGCTGGACTACTACAACCACAACCTGGATACCGCGCCGGAGTTCTACGGCGACATCATCCGCACCCGCGAATACCAGGATCGCCTGGACACCCTGGCGCACGTGCGCGATGCCGGCATGAAGACCTGCTGCGGCGGCATCGTCGGCATGGGCGAATCGCGCGACCAGCGCGCCGGCCTGCTGCAGGCGCTGGCCAACCTGCCGGCGCATCCGGATTCGGTGCCTATCAACCGGCTGGTGCAGGTGGCGGGTACGCCGCTGCACGGCACGGCGGAACTGGACCCGTTCGAGTTCGTGCGCACGATCGCGGTCGCGCGCATCGTGATGCCGCGTTCGATGGTGCGGCTGTCGGCGGGTCGCGAGGCGATGAGCGACGAGTTGCAGGCGCTGTGCTTCAGCGCTGGCGCCAACTCGATCTTCTACGGCGAGAAACTGCTGACCACCGGCAACCCCGATACGGAGCGCGACCTTGCCCTGTTTGCCCGGCTGGGCCTGCGGCCGATGGCGGTACAGGTGGAAAATTTTGACGACAGTCACAGAAGTAATGTTACCGGCGGCGCTACGGTGCACGCCGACATCACCGCGCCGGCCGCCTGCTGCGACCACGCGGCGTAGTCGGTTGTGCTCAGGGGGAATCTGGCAAACAGGCACGGCGCCGCAACGGCGTCGTCGGCGTGCGTCGTGTTTCCGGCCGTGCGGCGCAATTGAGGAAATCCCTTCGCCGCTCCGATGCCAGGCTGCCGTCCGCCATGACCCGTCCCGATCTGCTTGAACGCGTCCAGAACCAGCGCAAGCTCCGCGCCGCGCAGGGACGCTCGCGCGTGCGCCGTACCGTCACCCGCCGCGACGGCGTGCGGGTGGAGGTCAATGGCCGCTGGCTGACCGAATTCGCCGGCAACGACTATCTGGGCCTGTCGCGGCAGTTCGAGGTGCAGAGCGCACTGCAGGACGCGGCCGGCCGCGAAGGCGCGGGCGCCGGTGCTTCCCATCTGATCACCGGGCACCACCTCGCCCACGAGGCACTGGAACAGGACGTCGCCGACTGGCTGGGCTATCCGCGCGGATTGCTGTTCGGCAGCGGCTTCCTGGCCAACCTCGCCGTCCAGCAGGCCTTGTTGGAGGATGGTGACGTGTGCGTGCAGGACCGGCTCAACCACGCCAGCCTGATCGACGCGACCCGCCTGGCGGGCTGCAAGCTGCGCCGCTACCCGCACCTGGATCCGGAAGGCGCGATGCGCCAGCTGCGGCAGGCGCCGGAAGGCGCGGCGATGCTGGTTACCGATGGCGTCTTCAGCATGGATGGCGATGTCGCACCGCTGCGCGCATTGAGTTTGGTGGCGCGGATGCAGCAGGCCCTGCTGTACGTGGACGACGCGCACGGCGTGGGCGTGCGCGGCCCGGATGGGCGCGGCAGCGTCGCCGAGGCGCGGATGGGCGTGGACGAGGTGCCGCTGCAACTGGTGACGCTGGGCAAGGCGCTGGGCGGCTACGGCGCGGTGGTGGTGGGCAGCGAAACGTTGATCCAGCACCTCGCGGAAACCGCGCGACCGTACATCTACACCACGGCGCTGCCGCCGGCGCTGGCCGCCGCCGCCCGGGTGGCGGTGCGGCATGCGCGCCGGGATCACTGGCGCCGGGAGAAGCTGCAAGGCCTGGTGGACCGTTTCCGCACCGCCGCGCAGGGGCGCGGGCTGGAGCTGATGGCTTCGGACACGCCGATCCAGCCGGTGCTGTGCGGCAACGAGGCCAATGCGCTGGCACTGTCCTCGGCGCTGGAAAGCGCCGGCTTCTGGGTGCCGGCGATCCGGCCGCCGACCGTGCCGGAAGGCAAGGCGCGCTTGCGTGTCACCCTGTCGGCGCTGCACGCGCCGCAGGACGTGGACCAACTGGTCGATGTGCTGGCGCGTTCGTGGGAAGCGGTGCGCCGCATCCGCAACGTCGGCACCTGAACCCGCGGTGGCCGCCCGCGCGGCCGCCGTTCCCGAATCGGCGACAATGGGCGCCGTCTTTTCCCGTCGGTTGCGCCGGCGGCTTCCAGCTCCGTAACGCATGCATATCGAAGTCGTGGGCCACGGCCCTTCGCTGGTTCTGATTCATGGCTGGGCCCTGCACGGCGGCGTGTTCGCGCCGCTGGTCGAACGCCTGGCGGATCGCTGCACCCTGCATCTGGTCGATCTGCCGGGCCACGGCCACAGCCGGGAGTCGGCCACGCCGCTGGAACTGCAGGCATGCGCGACGGAAATCCTCGCGCGCACGCCGCCGGCGATCTGGCTGGGCTGGTCGCTGGGTGGCCTGTTCGCGATGCAGGCGGCGGTATCGTCGCCGCAGGTGCTGGGGCTGGCGCTGATCGCCGCGACCCCGCGCTTCGTGCGTGACGCGGACTGGCCGCACGCGGTCGAGTCCACGGTGTTCCACCAGTTCGGCGAGGAACTGCGGCGCGACTATCGCGGCACGCTGGAACGCTTCCTGGCGCTGGACACGATCGGTTCCGAACATGCGCGCGAGGAACTGCGCACGCTCAAGCAGACCTTGTACGCGCGCGGCGAGCCCGCGCCGGAAGCGTTGCAGCAGGGCCTGCGGTTGCTCGAACAGGTCGATCTGCGCGATGCGCTTGCCGGCCTGGCGATGCCCAGCCTGTGGATCTCCGGCCGCCGCGACCGGCTGGTGTCGGCGGCGGGCATGCGCGACGCCGCGGCGCTGGCGCCGTGGGGCCTGCACGTGGACATCGCCGGTGGGGGGCATGCGCCCTTCCTCGGCCATGCCGATCAGGTCGCCCGCGAGTTGATCGACTTCCTCTCCGCCGTCGGCCACGCGTCCGCCGGCTCCAGGACATGACCCGTCCAGGTCATTCCCCGCACCCGATTACAATCCGAAGATGAGTTCCCAGTTCGATCACCGCCACATCCGTCGCGCCTTCTCGCGCTCGGCCGCCGGCTACGACGCCGTCGCCGTGCTCCAGCACGAAGTCGAGAAACGCCTGCTGGAATCGCTGGACTATCTGGGCGAGCGCGCGCCGAAGCTGGCGGTCGACGTGGGCAGTGGGCCGGGCCATGCTGCCGCGGCGATGCACAAGCGCTGGCCGAAGGCGCAGGTGGTGGCACTGGACCTGGCGCTGCCGATGCTGCGCGAGGCGAAGAAGCAGGCGGGCTGGTGGAAACCTTTCGCGCGCGTATGCGCCGACGCGCGCGCGCTGCCGCTGGCCGAGGGCAGCGTCGACGTGCTGTTCTCCAACCTGTGCCTGCAATGGGTGGAGGATCTGCCGGCGGTGTTCGCCGGATTCCGCCGCGTGCTCAGGCCGGGCGGGTTGCTGTTGTGCTCGACGTTCGGTCCGGATACGTTGCAGGAACTGCGCGACGCCTTCGCCCACGCCGACGACACGCCGCACGTCAGCCGCTTCACCCCGATCGCGCAGTTCGGTGACGCCTTGATGATGTCGGGCTTCCGCGATCCGGTGCTGGATCGGGATCGCTTCACCCTGACCTATGCGGACCTGCCGGCGTTGATGCGCGAACTGCGCGCGATGGGCGCGACCAACGCGATGAGTGCGCGCCGCCACACCCTGACCGGCCGCCGCCGCTTCGCCGCCGCCAGCGCGGCGTACGAACCGCTGCGTGGCGCCGACGGCAAGCTGCCCAGCACCTGGGAAGTCATCTACGCCCACGCCTGGGCACCGGAACCCGGAGCGCCGATCCGCGGGCAGGGCGAGGAAATCGCCAGCGTGCCGGTGTCGCGGATTCCGATCCGCCGACGCGGGGAGTAGCGCTGGCGGATTGCGCCCACGGTGTCGGGTGAGGCGCATGGCGGATGCCGGTTTTTGCCGTCATGCACGGCATGGAGATGCGGCGCCTTCCCTGATCCCGCGCAAATCCCCGTCGCCCGCTGGCGCGGGCGCCCGCCCCCTTTTTTGCTTTCAACAGCCGAATGGCTGATCAAGGGGGCTCTCCAAGATTGCGTCCGAACCGAAGTACCCGCCGTTCCTCCCCCTTCTGCGAAGGGGGACCGAGGGGGATTTGCTGTTCGCTCTCGCCGAAACCAGCCGCGTACTACCGGCTCACCTGCGCTATCCAGTCCTGCAGGTTGTAGTAATTGGTGACCCGGGCAATCCGGTCATCGCGGATATCGAAGAACGCGCCGCCGGGCAGCACGTAGGCCTGTCCCTTGGCCGGTGGCAGGCCTTCGTCGGTGTTGAGGTATTCGCCATGCACCACGTACTCGGCGGCGGCACGATCGCCGTCCAGCGAAGCAAGTACCACGATGTCGCGTAACTTCTCGCGGTAGCTGGCGTTCATCCGGCCCAGGAACGCCGCGAAGGCTTCGCGTCCGGTTTCGCGCGCGCCCTGGTTGAGGTCGTGCACGACATCGTCGGCAAGCAGCGCCAGCATGCCGTCCCAGTCGCCCCGGTTGAAGGCCGCGTAGTAAGTCAGCACCAGTTCGGTGGCGCGATCCTGCCTGCGGTTGCCGTCGATCTTCATGGGCGTGGCCTCGTCCGGAGCAAACCCGGATGATACTCCCGGCATGCGTCCACGGCGCTCATCGTGATTGCGGCAGCCGATCGCGGTGGAAGAAGTACACCTCGGCCAGCAGGAAACGCCAGCGGGTGGTGAAGCTGCGGAAGCGGGTGGTCGGCGTGGGCGATCCCAGCGCGTCGATGCCCTGTTCGTGGCTGATGCGCAAAGCGCGCGCCATGTGCAGCGGATCGCTGACCACGATCGCGCTGCGCAGATCATGGGTCTGCATCAGCGCCGCGGCCTGGCGCAGGTTCTCATGGGTATTGCGGGACACCGATTCGATCAGGATGGCCCTGGCCGGCACGCCCTGGCGAATGGCGTAGCGGCGACCGACCTGCGATTCGGAAAAACGCGCACCGGAGCCGCCGTAGCCGCCGGTGAAGATTAGGGTCCTGGCCATGCCCCGCTTGTACAGATCGATGCCGTGGCGGATGCGCTCTTCGAACACCGGAGAAGGCTTGGCGTCGTAGGCGGCCGCGCCCAGCACGATGATGGCGTCGGCCGGGGCGGCCTGATCGCGCTGGCCCACCCAGCTGATGTAGCCGGCCACGCCGGCCAGCCACAGCAGCAGCAACATCAGCAGGCGCCACGTCCAGCCCCAGAATCCCCTGCGCCGCTTGCGGCGCGCCCCGCCCATGCTCACGCCGGCCCCCAGGGCAGGGCGTCGAGATCGACATTGCCGCCGGACAACACCAGCCCGACCCGTTGCCCGGCGAAGCGTCCGCGATGTTTCAGCAGCGCCGCCAAGACCAGCGCCGAGGAGGGTTCGACGACCAGCTTGAGACACTGCCAGAGCAGGCGCATCGCCGAGATCGTTTCCGCATCGTCGGCCACCAGCACCTGCACCCCGTGCTGGCGCAGGGCGGCGAAATTGGGTTCGCCGACGAGGGTGCGCAGGCCGTCGCAGATGGTGTCCGGCGTGAAAGCGTCCACGCGCCGACCGGCCACCAGCGAGCGCGCGGTGTCGTCGGCGCCGGTCGGTTCGGCCGCATAGATCCGGCAATCCGGTGCGACCCGCGCGGTGGCGATCGCGGTGCCGGTGCTCAGGCCGCCGCCGCCCACCGGAGTCATCACCGCGTCGAACGCGCCGTGGCTGTTGTGCAATTCCAGGATGGCGGTGCCCTGCCCCGCAATCACCGCCGGATGGGTGAACGGATGGATCAGCTGTGCGCCGGTTTCGGCCTGCACCCGCGCGCAGGCCGCCTCGCGCGCGGCCTGGGTGGGCGCGCAGCGATGGATGGTCGCGCCATAGCGCTGGATGGAAGCCAGCTTGGCGGCCACGGCGCCCTCGGGCACGACCACATGGCAGGGGATGCCGCGGGTGCGCGCGGCCAGCGCGAGGGCGCCGCCGTGGTTGCCGGAAGAATGGGTGACCACACCGCGCCGGGCGTCGGCTTCGGGCAGCGACCACACGGCATTGCAGGCGCCGCGGAACTTGAACGCGCCGCTGCGCTGCAACGGTTCGGCCTTGAAGAACAGGGAGCAGCCGGCCAGTTCGTCGAGTTCGCGCGAGTGCAGGACCGGCGTGGTGTGGGCGTGGGGCGCGATGCGCGCGGCGGCGGCCAGGATGTCGTCGAACGTGGGCAGGGTGTGCGGCATGGCAACAGGTTAACGCACCGCCCGGCCCGGCTGGATGGAGGGAACGGGCAACGGCAGGTAAAGCCCCCGGCCCGCGATGGCCAGGGTTAAGCACGGATTCAATCCGCCGGCCCGATGCTGGCAGTCGCTGGAAAAGTCAGGGGCCGCACATGAAACCAAGACTGCTGATCATCGCTGCGCTCGCCGCGGCCGCACTGAGCGGTTGCGCGACGTACGACCATGTCGGCGCCAGCGCGGCCGGAGGCTATTACCAGGGCCGCCCGGTGGTCCGTTATTACGACGCCTACGGCTATCCGGTATACGGCGGCTATTACGGCGGTTACTACAACCGGCCCTCCTACTACGGCCGTCAGCCGTATTACGGCTATTACGGTCCGTACTACCCCTATTACCCGCCGCCGGTGCATCGTCCGCGTCCGGGCCATGACCACGGCGGCTACCGGCCGCCGCCGGGCAGCGGTCCGGGCGGCAACCGTCCGGCGCCTTGGCGCGATCCGACCCGGGGCGCCTGGCGCGAGCACGGCCAGCAGCCGGCGGTCCCGGGCCAGCCGCCCCGACGGGTGAGTCCCGGCATGCCGCCGAGGGTCTCGCCAGGGGCTCCGCCCCGGGTCTCGCCGGGCGCGCCGTCGCGGCCGCAGTCGATGCCGCGCAGCATCAACGAGCGTCCGGCCGGGGCGCCGCGAATCCAGCCCCGCGGCGGACGGGTCCGGGTCATCGAGAACTGATCCAGGGGGGCAGGCCGCCGGCCGTCGGGCCGTTGGAACCGAAGTTGACCGGTTGCGTCGCTTTCTGACGTCACAGGCGATAAAGGTTCCATGTCGACGTCCGGTGGGGAGTTCTGGATCCCCCCTGTTCCGGTCCCTGCCGGGCGTCGGCGCCCCTTCAAACCCGGCTCCGGCCGGGTTTTTCATTGGCCGACGCGGTATCCTTCGCGCACAAAAAAGGGCCGGCAGTCCCCCGACTACCGGCCCCCGGCATCCCCGCTGTGCGCATGGCTGGCCCCTGTTCCAATCCCAGCCCACGCCCCTGTCGCTTGCCACATCGGGTGCCACGGGTATTTCGCAGGAAGCGTGCCAATCCGGCACCACCCGGCCCGGCGACTCCACCGCGAACGCCGGCCTCCCAGGCTGAACACGAACCATGAACCACGATTTCTACCGCTACGACGTCATCATCATCGGCGGCGGCCACGCCGGCACCGAGGCCGCGCTTGCCGCGGCCCGCGCCGGCGCGCGCACGCTGTTGCTGACCCACAACGTCGAGACCGTCGGCGCGATGAGCTGCAATCCGGCCATCGGCGGCATCGGCAAGGGTCACCTGGTCAAGGAAATCGACGCGCTGGGCGGGGTGATGGCATGGGCCGCCGACCGTGCCGGCATCCAGTGGCGCACCCTCAACGCGTCCAAGGGTCCGGCGGTGCGGGCGACCCGCTGCCAGGCCGACCGCGCGCTGTACCGTCGCGCCATCCGCAGCGCGGTGGAGGCCCAGCCCAACCTGACCGTGTTCCAGGCGGCGGTGGATGATTTGATCATCGAGAACGAAAGCGTGCGGGGTGCGGTCACCCAGACCGGGCTGCGTTTCCATGCACCCGCGGTGGTGCTGACCGCCGGCACCTTCCTGGCCGGCAAGATCCACGTCGGCGAGACCCAGTACGCCGCCGGCCGCGCCGGCGACCCGCCGGCCACCGCGCTGGCGCACAAGCTGCGCGAAGGCCGCTTCGTCGTCGATCGGCTGAAGACCGGCACGCCGCCGCGCATCGATGGCCGCACGCTGGACTACGCGGTGATGGAGGAACAGCCGGGTGACGATCCGATGCCGGTGATGTCCTTCATCGGCGACGTCGCCGATCATCCCGCGCAGGTGTCGTGCTGGATCACCCACACCAGCGAGCGCACCCACGAGATCATCCGCAACGCGCTGCACCGCTCGCCGCTGTACACCGGCCAGATCGAGGGCATCGGTCCGCGCTACTGCCCGTCCATCGAAGACAAGGTGGTGCGTTTCGCCGAGAAGGCCAGCCACCAGATCTTCGTCGAGCCGGAGGGCCTGGACGTCGTGGAGATCTACCCCAACGGTATTTCCACCTCGCTGCCGTTCGACGTGCAGCTGGATCTGGTGCGCAGCATCCGTGGCTTCGAGCAGGCCCACATCACCCGGGCCGGTTATGCCATCGAATACGACTTCTTCGACCCGCGCGGGCTGAAGTCCTCGCTGGAGACCAAGGCCGTCGCCGGCCTGTTCTTCGCCGGCCAGATCAACGGCACCACCGGTTACGAGGAAGCCGCCGCGCAGGGCCTGATCGCCGGCCTCAATGCCGCCCGTTTCGTGCAGCAGCGGGAGGCGTGGTCGCCGCGCCGCGACGAAGCCTATATCGGCGTGCTGATCGACGATCTGATCACCCACGGCACCAACGAGCCCTACCGCATGTTCACCAGCCGCGCCGAATACCGGCTGCAGCTGCGCGAGGACAACGCCGACCAGCGGCTGACCGGCGTCGGCCGCGAACTGGGCCTGGTCGACGACGCGCGCTGGGCGCGCTTCAGCGCCAAGCAGGAAGCGGTCGAGCGCGAGACCGCGCGCCTGCGCGCGCTATGGGCCACGCCGAACAACGCGCTGGGGCGCGAGCTGGAAGCGGTGCTGGGCGTGGCGGTGAGCCGCGAGACCAACGCGCTGGATCTGATCAAGCGTCCCGAACTGGACTACGCCAAGCTGATGCGGGTACCCGCGCTGGGACCGGCGGTCGACGACGCCAAGGTCGCCGAGCAAGTGGAAATCGGCGTCAAGTACGCCGGATACCTGGACCGCCAGCGCGAGGAAATCGAACGCCAGCAGCGCAACGAGTCCACCCCGATTCCGGCCGGTTTCGACTTCGCCGGCGTGCACGGCCTGTCGGCCGAGGTGCAGCAGAAACTGGCGCGCGTGCAGCCGCAGACCGTCGGCCAGGCCCAGCGCATCCCCGGCATGACCCCCGCCGCGATCTCGCTGCTGCTGGTGCATCTCACCCGCGCGCGGCGCGCGCAGGTGGCGTGAAGCACGAGGCTTGAACGCAAGCCGATATCGAACAGGAAACCACGTGACGCAAACGGAAACGGACATCCACCCCATTGCGCCGGAGAAACGGGCCGCCATCCTCGCAGCCCTGGCGGACATCGAACGAGAACACGATGTCCGGGTCGTGTTCGCCTGCGAATCCGGCAGCCGTGGCTGGGGGTTTTCGTCGCCGGACAGCGACTACGACGCGCGTTTCATCTATGTGCATCGCGCGGAGTGGTACCTGACCGTGAACGAGCGGACGCGTCCGGGGGCTCCCCAGCGGGATGTGATCGAGCTTCCGATTGACGGTGAACTGGACGTCAGCGGCTGGGATCTGCGCAAGGCACTGCGCCTGCTGTCCAAATGCAATCCCACGCTGTCCGAATGGCTGCGTTCGCCGATCGTCTATCTTGAGGACGGAAAGATCGTCGGAGGACTCCGCGAACTGGCGCAGAGCCACTATTCACGGCTTGCGGCGTGGCATCACTATCACAGCATGGCGAAGACCACTTTCCGTAGCCATTTGAGCGGCGATCGCATCCGCACGAAGAAGTATCTGTACGTCCTGCGCCCGATCCTGGCCTGCCTGTGGATCGAGAAGTCGGAGCAACCGCCGCCGATGGCCTTCGAGACCTTGCTGGATCAGCTGTTGCCGCATGGGCCGGTACGCGAGGCCATTGATGCGCTGTTGGTGGTGAAGCGGACCAGCGGCGAGATTGCCGATGGGCCGCGCGTTCCGGCGATCAGCGACTTCATCGAAATGCAACTGGAACGAATGGGGCGGGATGCTGTGCACCTGCCCGTGCGCGAGGCGGATGAAGAGCCACTCGACAGGTTTTTCCGCCAGGCAATCGGCTTCTCCGCGCGCTAGTGGCGGGCTCGGCCGGGGCCGAACCCGCCATTGCCGGCTTACTCCGCCGGCAGCCCCATTTCCTTCAGCAGGTGCGGGGCCGCGTAGACCTTGGACATCAACCAGCGCATGTAGCGCATGTCCACGTGCACGGCGCGCTTGTAGCGCGGATCGAACATCCAGCTGGCGCTGACCGACTCCCAGTTGCTGTCGAAGTTCAGGCCGATCAGCTGGCCGCGCGCGTTGAGCACGGGTGAGCCCGAGTTGCCGCCGGTGGTGTCCAGGTTGGTCAGGAAGTTGACCGTCTGGGTCTTCAGCGCGGGATCGGCGGTGCTGCCGAAGTCGCCCTTGGCGATCGCCGCCAGCAGTGGCTTGGGCGCATCGAACGGTACCGTGTCGGTGTTCTTCTCGACGATGCCGGCCACGGTGGTCACCGGCGAGTAGGTGACGCTGTCGCGCGGATGCAGCGATTCCACCTTGCCGTAGCTGACCCGCAGGGTGCTGTTGGCGTCCGGGTAGACCGAACGTCCCTGGCTGCGGTACCAGCCGGTCAGCGCCTGCATGTAGGCCGGGCGCAGGCGCAGCAGATCGCCGTCGCGCTGCTTGCGCTCGTTCTCGATGCGCAGCAGCGCCGGCTGCAGCTGCGCGGCGAGCGCCAGCAACGGATCAGTCGAGCCGGTGATCGCGGCCGGTTCGGCTTTCAGCAGGCCGACGCGGGTTGCTTCCTCGCCCAGCGCGGTGCCACCGTAGACACGCGCGAGGGTGGCTTCCAGGCTGGCGGCGTCGCGACCGAAGGCCGCGTCGAATTCCGGCAGGCGCTGCGCATCGGGCAGCTTCTGGTAGCGGCCGACCAGCTCGGTCAGGAAGGCACGCTCCATGCCGGCGTCGTAGCGGCGCTGGACCTGCTTCAATTGGCCCTCGATGAGGGCGAGGTCGCGATCCTGGTAGCCGCCTTCGCGATCCGCGTCGGCCTTGCCGCGTTCCAGCGCCAGCCGCTGCAGGGTAATCGCGCTGCGCAGCAGCTGGGTGCGGCCGTCGATCATGCCGACCAGCGTGTCGCGCTCGCGCATGGCGCTGGCCTGGTCGAGCAGCGCCTGCGCCTGATCGATGCGCGCGCGCGTCGACGTGGCGTCGCCGCCCGACTTCGCCAGCCACGCATACATCGCCTTCTCGGCGTCGGCGCGGACCTGGATGGCGTTGCTGCGGCGCAGGCCTTCCAGTTCACCGCTGAAGCGCTTGCTGCTGTTCTTCAGGCCGGACAGCTGGCTGGCGTACTTCACGCCGGCTTCCGGATCCGCCTTGCCGCGCTGCTGGACGATGCCGATCAGCGCATCCAGCACTTCGACGTTGGCCGGCAGGCCCCATTCGATGCGCTCCTTGAATTCGCTGGCGAAGCGGTGGCGGTAGGTGATGCCGGGATAGCCGGCGAGCATCGCGAAATCGCCTTCCTTCGGGCCATCGAGCGCGACCTGCAGGTGCGCGGGTGCGCGGTAGGGCACGTTGTCCGGGCTGTACGCCGCCGGCTTGCCATCCTTGCCGACGTAGGCGCGCAGCAGGGTGAAGTCGCCGGTATGGCGCGGCCACATGAAGTTGTCGATCTCGTCGCCGTAGTTGCCGATCGCGCGTGGCGGTGCGTACACGAGGCGGATATCGCGCAGTTCCAGCTGCTTGATACGGTAGAAATCGGCGCCGTAGTACATGGTGGCGACGCTGCAGCGCATGCCCGCCTCGCGCTCGCACTCGCTGACGATGCGCTTGTTGGCGCGATCCACCGCGTCGTAGTACTCGCGACCGGTCTTGCCGGCGGCATCGCGCATCACGTCATCGGTCACGCGATCGAAACCGACGGTCACCAACACCCGGTAGTCGGGATTGGCCGGAAGCTCGGCGGCGCGATCGCCGGCGATGTAGCCCTGATCGATCAGGTTCTTCTCCGGCCTGGAGTTGTACTGGATCACGCCGTAGGCGACGTGGTGGTTGGTCAGCACCAGGCCATCGGCGGAGACGAACGCGCCGGTGGCGCCGCCGACCTTGACCACCGCGTTGAGCGGCGGCCGGGTCAGGTCGGCCAGCGCGGCCGGATCGCCCTCGAAACCCGCCTGGCGCAGCGGCGCGGCCAGCTGCGGCAGCTGCGAGGGCATCCACATGCCCTCGTTGGCCTGCGCGGGCAGGGCCAGGGCTATGCCCAGGGCCAGGGCGGTGAAGGGCGTGCGTGCGCTCATGGGCGGGAATCCTCGGAAAAGACAGCCTGCGACGATAGCGGCCCGCGCCGCGCGGGGCAATTGCGATCGCCGCATGGGCGCCTCAGTCCGCGGCGAGCACCACCGGCTGGCCGATGAACTTCCCGTAGCGTCTGGCGGCCCGCGCGAGCGCAGGCCGGTCCGCCTTGCGCAGGGGCCGCAACGGCGTCAGCGAGAGCGTGGCGCCCTGCCGGTCCAGCGTGCGCTTCCAGAGTGCATTGACGCGCCCGTCGACGATCAGGCTGGGGTTGACCAGCCCGTTGATGCCGACCACCTGCCGGTTGTGCGCGGCGTCCAGCGCGGCGCTGCGGTCCTTGTAGCCGACCAGGTATTCGTCGAACGGCGGCAGCAGGTGCACCGCCGGGACCGCTCGCGCGGGCGCCGACGGCGATTCGGTGAACCAATGCCGGACGCCGTCGTAATCATGGTGCGAAAGGGTCGGCTTTGCGCCATCCACCGCCGCCTGTGCATCGCGCACGGTCAGGCCCGACCACCAGGCCAGATCGTGCACGGTGGCCGGACCGTGTCCGGCGAAGTAGCGCCGCGCCAGTTCCGCCAGCGCCGCATCGCGGTCGAGGATCGCGGTGCGTGGAATCCATTCGTCCAGCAGCACGAACGTCGGCTGCTTGCCCTCGCGTGGCCCCTGGCAGATCAGGCCCTCATGGGCGAGTCGACCCAGGATGTGCAGGCCGCGTTGCCCTTCGGTGTCGACTTTCCGTTCGGCCAATGCTTCGTAGAGCGCGCCACGGGTCAGCTGCCTGCCGCCTTCGAGCAGTCGCGTGACCACCTCGGCACACCGGCCCGTCGTGCGCGCATCCAGGCCGAACTCGCGCTCCTGGCGCGCACGGTCGCGGTCGAGTGCACGAATTGCCATGAGCGACAGCATCCAGCGTGCATCCTCCGGCGCCACCAGGTGCAGCGTCCCGCGCATCGGCCAGGTGCGCACGATGCGGCGCTCGGCGATGGCCCGTTCGACATCAACCTCGCGCGCACCCTTGGTGCGCAGGCCCACCGCCCACAACGACCCATAATAATCCTGCGCCTGCACCGCCAGCAGGTGGCGGACCGTGTCGGCGGGATCGTCGCCCAGCGGCGTGCTGATGCCTTGCCGGTGAAGCCGCCATCCGGCAACCGAGGGAGGGCCTTCCATCTCAGCGCTTGAGCTCGAAGACCGCCCGGACGTTCTCGCGGTATTCCACGGTGGGCTGGACGTAGCGCCCGGATGCGCTGCTTCCGGTGACCACGACCGTGTCCAGCGTTCCTCCCTGGTATCCGAATTCCACCTGTGAAGTGATGCTGTCGATACTGTAGATGGGGCCGAGTGCAGCACCGAACGCTACGGAAGTGTCGCGTGCCTGCGCGTGCGCATTCTGGATGGCCTTGCGCTTGGCCTCGGCGCGAAACTCGGCCGCACGCGAGGACTCGAACTGAAGGTTGCGGAAATTCGTGGCACCCGCAGCGAGTCCCGTGTCAATCAGATCATTGAGCTGGTCGATCCGCGTCAGCAGCACGGTGACGGTCCGGCTGGCCTCGTAACCATTGGAAACCCGCTTTCCGGAGTCGGTGTAGTCCACGTCCTCGGAAGCCTGCAGGCTTCCCGCCTCGATGTCTCCGTCCGCGATGCCGAAGCGGGAAAGCGCTTCAAGCAACCGGTTGACCCCTTGGTCCACGGCCTTTTTGGCGGGGAGCGGCTGCGCGGCACGGGATTCGAATTGGAAACTCAGGCGAGCGCTGTCGGGTTTGGCAGTGACCTCGCCCGCGCCCGACACCACGATGTGCGGCGTGTCGGGAAGCGGAGTACCGGCGAAGGTGGGAGCGGCAAGGACGAACAACAGGGCAAGAAAAACCTGACGCATGCAATCTCCCTTTCCAGCGAAGTGGATGAACCCGTTCTATTTTTCCTTGCGCCAGTTGATCGAGCCACGGCTCTCGATCGTGCTGGACTCGATTTCGATATCGAAGCCCTTGCGCAGCAGGTACTTCAGCGTCACCGCGGAACCCGAGCCGACCATCGAAACGCCGTAGCTGACATACAGCCGCGGCGAAAGGTACTTGCCGACGCCGAACACCGAACCGCCCAGCGTGCGCGATTCCAGCACGCCGGCGTCGTCCAGGCCAATCTTGGCGCCCAGCTGCGAGGCCAGCAGGCCGGCGCCCGCCGACAGCGCCGAGGAGGCGGCGTTGATGCGCTGGCTTTCGTCGCTGCTGGCGCTGTTGAGCGAGCGACCCAGCACCAGGTAAGACAGTGCCTCGGATTCGGAGCTGGCCGGATCCGACCACACCTTCGCACGCGGTTGGCTGGCGCGGCCGGTGACGTCGATACCGGCGGTGACACCCGCGCTGATCACCTCGCGCTGGGCGCGGATGTTGATGCGCGGATCACTCACCGCATTGTTGCTCCAGGTCAGCTCGCCGCGGGTGATCTGCAGTTTCTGTCCGTAGGCCTCGTAGCGTCCGTCCACGTCCAGCCGGCCCGTCGCGACCATCTCGCGGCCCAGGCGCGAGCGCACCCGCATGTTGCCGCCCAGCGTGCCTTCCAGCCCGTAGCCCTTCAGCGCGACCTTGTCGCCGAGGGTGATGCCCAGATCCAGATCCAGCCGCGAACTCGGCGTGCGTTCCGGATCCGCCGGATCCAGCACCACCACGTCCTCGGATGCGGAAACGCCATCGTCGAGTTTTTCGACGTCGATGCTTGCCGACGGCACGGTGACGTCACCGCGTACCTGGATGGTGTTGTCGGCGAAGCCGACCTGGATATCGGGCGAGGCGATGGCGCGCAGATCGGTGGTGTCGGACACCAGCACGTTGTCGCCACGCACGTTGAATTGCAGCGGCGTGGTGTCGTTGTTCCAGCCCAGGCTGCCGTCGACCCGCAGCACGCCTTCGCCGGACTTCACGCTGCCGTCGATGCGCGCGCTGCCGTCGGCCAGCGCGACCAGGCGGGCGGTGCCGTCGGTGAGGGTGATGCCCAGCGCGGGCAGTTCGCCGGTGAACTCGGTCAAATCCGCTTCGCCGGTGAGCGCCGGGCGGCCACGGGTGCCGGCCAGGCCGATGTGGCCGGCCAGCTTGCCGCGCGGGCGTACCAGGTCCGGCGAGAACAGTTCCAGCCAGAACAGCCGCGAGTTGTGGAAATACAGATCGCCACGCAGCGGCGAGAACTCGTCCCAGCCGGTGTTGACGGTCGCGTCGACGTAACCGTTGCCCTTGAAGCCGCTGCCCAGCCGCGCCTGGATGCGCTGCGGGTTGAAGTCGGCGTCGAAGGTGAAGTTGTCGTAGCTGATCAGCTCGCCGCGCGCGTTGTTGCCCAGCTTCATGCCGCCTTCCAGCGAAGCCAGGTGGACCTTGCCTTCCCAGGCGTTGCCGCGTGGCCGCAGGCTGGCGTCGAGGGCCAGGTTGCCGCGCAGGACCAGCGGGCGGCCGCTGTTCTGCGGCAGCCACGGATGCACCAGCGTGAGCGGCAGCGAATCCGAATGCAGGCTCAATCCCTGGCGCGGCCAGTCGGCCTCGGCGCACAGCGCGCCACCGTCGTTCGAAACCAGGCAGGTACTGCCCAGCGTCCAGTTGGCGCCGCGCTGGGCGAACCGGGCCGGCTGCTGCAACTGCCATGCGCTGCCCTTGGACGGAGCGATGCGCAAGGCATCCAGTCCGCCCTGCCAGTTTTCGCCGCGCCGCTGCGCGCTGCCCGTCAGGGCGATCGCGCCCATCGGATTGCGGGCATCGGCGTCCACCCGCAGGTCCTCCACCGCGCCGCGCGCATCCAGGCGCAGCTCGTCCAGCACCATGCCGACGTTCACCGCGTTCGCGCGCACCGCCAGTTCGCCGTTGCCGCTGCGCCAGGGCAGACGTCCGCGCAGGCTGACGGTATCGGCGCTCCAGTCGTTCCAGCGCAGCTGGTTGCCGGACAGATCGGCCTCGATGTCCGGCGCCGTGCGCGCGCCGGTCAGCTTGACCGTGCCCTGCAGGGTACCGCTGCCGGTGGGCAGCAGATCGGCCAGGTGCAGCGGCGACAGCGAAGCATCCATCGCGAGCCGATCGCCGACCTTGCCCTTGGCCTGCACGCGGCTGCCGCCCAGCGTCATCGCCAACTGGCCCTCGCCGTCCTCGCCGTGCAGCGCGAACTTGCCACGCGCATCCAGCGGCCGCCCACGCAGCCGGCCCGCCAGTTTGGGCAGATCCAGGGTGGCGTCGAAGCCGCCGGCCTCGCGCGCCTGGCCCTGGCTGCTGAATTCACCGGACAGGTTGCCGTCCCAGTCGGCCAGGAAATAGCCGGGATCGAAGCCGGCCAGCTTCGCTTTCATGTCCCACTTCAGGACCGGCGTCCACGCCACTTCGCCATCGGCATCCAATTGGCCGGTCGGCATCTTCGCGCGCAGCGTCTTCACCGTGGCGCGCTCGCCGTTGCCGGCCGCATCGAATTCGACCTGCGCCTTCTCGCCGGCGCGGGTGAAGCCGGCCTTGCCGACCGCCGCCCAATTCTCCAGTTGGCCGGCCACGCCCAGATCGGCGTTGGCGCCGATGGCGGTCTCGGCGCTGTCGCCCCAGCGCAGGCCGCGCGCGTTGACCGCGAACCGGAATTGCGGATTGGCCGGATCCTTGAAGTCGGCGCGCCCGCGCAGGGTGGTGATGCCTTCGAACGCGCGCACGACCAGCGGTTCCACCGTCAGTACCTCGTCGGCGATGGCCACCTGCGAGGGATCGATCACCAGCGTGGTCTGATCCTGGACCACGCGGCCCTGCAGTGTTGCCTTGCCGCCCGCGCCATCGGCCTTCAGATCGAAGGCGAGCGGCAGGCTGTCCTCGGTGACGGCCAACGACGCCAGATCCAGCAGATCGGTCTTGCCGGTGAAATGCCAGGTCGGATTCTCGGCGCCCTGCAGGGTGAGCAGCACCCGCACCGGCGCGGGTGCGTTGCCGGCGAGCGCCATCTCCATCTTGTTGATGTCGCCGCGCGCGACCAGGCCCAATCGAGCCGGGGCCTTGCCGGCCGGTGCGGGGAACACGCCGGTCGCGATCAGGTCGGTGCGGTAGCCCTTGCCCGGTGCATAGCTGCCGTTCGCGTTGAAGCGGCCGCGGTCGGTGTCGAGCGCGAGCTTCTCGGCGGTGAAGTAGCCGTTGCCGATATCGATGCCGCCACGCCCGCGACGGATGTCGATCACCGGTTCGCCGGCCTGGGAAATCCTGAACCCGTCGATGACCAGGGTGTCGGCCTGGATCGCCAGCGGCATCTGGATCTGCGGCAGCGATTCGGGCCAGCGTGGCAGTTCGAACGGTTCGTCGCTTTCCGGCACGTCCAGGGTCGCATTGCGGATCTCCAGCGCGTCCAGCCGCAGGCGCTTGCCCAGCAGCGGACGCAGATCCGGATCCAGGTACACGCGCTCGGCGGTGAAATGGATCTTGTCCCAGCGGAAGTCGACACCGTGCAGGGTCAGCGGTCCGGCCAGCGGACCTTCGACCTTCTTCCAGGTCAGCGAGGAGTTGGCCGGCAGCCGTGCCACCACCTGCGCCAGCAGCACATCGCGGCCGGCCACGGTCTGCAGCAACCAGTACAGGCCGAAGCACAGCAGCAGGACCAGCACGCCGGTGCCGATCGCGCTGCGGATGGCGAGCACGCGCATGCGCGCCCGGCGTCGCGCCCGCAGTTCGGCGATGCGGGCTTCGCGCTCTTCCGGGGTGATGTCGTCGGCGGGCCGGCTCACAGGTCGGTTCCGATGTTGAGGTAGATCTGGAATTGCGAATCCGGGTCGTTCAGGCCGTGCGCCAGATCCAGCCGCACCGGGCCGATCGGCGAACGCCAGCGGAAGCCGACGCCCACGCCGGTGCTCAGGTCCGGCATGCCGCCGTCGAAGGCGCTGCCGGTATCGACGAACACCGCGCCGCCCCACGGACCGCCGCCGGGGTAGTACTCGTACTCGGCGCTGGCGGTGACCACGTTCTTGGCGCCCAGCGCGTACTTGCCGATGCGCGGGCCGACTTCGCGCCAGGCATAGCCGCGGATGCTGCGGTCGCCACCGGCGAAGAAGCGCAGCGAGGGCGGCATCCCGACCAGGCTGCTGGTGAAAGTGTGGCCATACTCGCCACGGAAAATCAGCGCGCTGTTGCGGCCGAACTCGCGCGACCAGCGCGCGCGGATGTGCGCCTGCAGGAAGCTGGCATCGGAGCCGGCGCCTTCCACGCCGCCGCGCAGCAGGACCGAGCCGGCCAGACGGTCGGGGCGGTTGGAACCCACCGGCGCGTTGAGGTAATCGGCCTGCAGCGAGGGATAGGTGAACGTGGCGTAGCGGTATTCCGGCGATTCAAGATCGTTGCCGTCCTCGTCCTCGTAATACGCCCAGCGCTCGCGCAGCGCGTGGATCGAGGCGACGGCGGTCCAGTCCTCGTTGATCTGGCCGCTGCGGCTACCGATGAATTCGATGTGGCGCAGATCGATGTAGTCGGTCTGCTCGTCGCTGGCCTGCACCGCGAGGGTGTACCAGCCGTCCAGCCACTTGAAGGCGGGAATGCGGTACTGGGTGAGCAGGGTCTTGCGGTTCTGCGCGTAGTCCAGCTGGGTGGACAGCTTGTGTCCGCGCGAGTTGAGGTAGCGCCGATCCACGCCCATGCGGATACCGGCGCCGCTCTCCGAACCATAGCTCACGCCGGCGGTGTAGATGGTGCGCTTGGCCAGGCTGAGGTTGACGTCGATCGGCACGCGGCCGTTTTCCGCCTTGTCCGGATTGGCCTGGATATCGATGTTGCTGAAGTAGTCGAGCCCCACCAGCGACTCGCGCAGGCGATCCAGCTTGCCCTGGTGGAAATAGCTGCCTTCCTCCCAGTACACCAGCTTGTCCAGCAGTCCGGGTTCGAACTTGCTCTGGTGGAAGGTGGTGGGCCCCATGTCGTAGCGGATGCCGCTGACCCAGGCCAGGTCGATGTCGGCCGCATGCTCGGCGCGGGTGACTTCCACCCGGCGCTGGGTGAAGTCGGCGTCGAAGTAGCCGCGATCGGCCAGGCGCCGCACGATCTTGAGCTTGCTGGCTTCGTAGGTGGTGTGATCGAAAATCTCGCCCGTGCGCGGCGCGAACGCGGCCAGATCCTCCTTCAGGTAGCGATCGTCGCCGCCTTCGCCGTCGATGCTCAGGCTCGAACGCCGGACCCGCACCGGCTCGCCCTTGGATACGCGGATGACCACCTCGACCCGTTCGTTTTCTCCATCGCCGGTACGGTTGGCCTGCACCTGGATGTCGGGCGAGTAGTAGCCGAAGGGTTCCAGCGCCTCGCGCGTCTGCGCCACGGCTTCGTTCAGCAGGTACTCCAGCCGCGATTCGCCCAGGCGCTTGCCGATCGTGTCGTTCAGCGACAGGGCGACGTTGATGTTCTCGACCATCGCCTCGTCCTCGACCCCTTCGATGCGGACCTTGTCGATGGTGGCCGCGGCCCAGGCGGAGCCACTGGCGGCAAGCAAGGCGATCAGGGTGGCGAGGGGGACGATTCGTCGCATGCGGGCAGGATAACCGGCGAAGGGATTTTCGGGTTAAAGGAACATGAGGGGCTCGTTCGGACCTCGATGCATGGTCCGGGCCGATGCTGAATGATGGAGCCCGTCGCGAAGGGCGATGGCCGTGGATCAGGGAAGCTTCGCCACCGGCGGTTGCATCGAGGGCCGCCCGTGCATGGCGGCGATGCCAGGCCTCCCCGCGGGCGCGGGGAGGCCGTCGGATCAGACCGAGAGATGTTCGATCGCGGCGACCGCGCGGAAACGATCGGCCAGGCGCTTGAGCAGGGCCAGGCGATTGGCGCGGATGGCCGGATCGTCCGCATTGACCATCACGTTGTCGAAGAATGCGTCCACCTGCGGACGCAGGCGCGCCAGCCGGTTCAGCACGCTGACGTAGTCGTGATGGTGCAGGGCGTCGTCGGTGTCGCCCAGCGCGGCCTCCACCGCTTCGGCCAGCGCGCTTTCCGCCGGCTCCTTCAACAGCGCGCGATCCTCCATCGCCGGAATCGCGATGTCGGCCTTCTTCAGGATGTTGTTGATGCGCTTGTTGGCGGCGGCCAGCGCTTCGGCTTCCGGCAGGCTGGCGAAGGTGCCGATCGCATCCAGGCGGGTGTCGAAGTCGTACAGCGAGGCAGGCTTCAGTTCGGCGACCGCGTTGAAGTGCGCGGCCGGCACGCCCTTGTCGGCGTAGTAGCCGCGCAGGCGATCGAGGATGAAGTCATAGAGTTCGGATGTGTCGGCCTGCACGCCGCGCGCGGCCAATGCCTGGTTGGCATGGGTGAGCAGTCTGGGCAGATCAAGATTGAAGCCGGATTCGATCACCGTGCGCGCCAGGCCCAGCGCATTGCGCCGCAGGGCGAACGGGTCCTTGTTGCCGGTCGGCTTCAGGCCCGCGGCGAAACCGCCGGCCAGGGTGTCCAGGCGCTCGGCGATGGCCAGCACCTTGCCCAGCGGCGAGAGCGCGATGTCGTCGCCGGCGAAGCGCGGCTGGTAGGCCTCGTCGATCGCCAGCGCGATCTCCTTCGGTTCACCCGCCGCCAGCGCATAGTGGCGGCCGGCGATGCCCTGCAGTTCCGGGAATTCGTTGACCATGCGCGACTGCAGATCGTTCTTGCACAGTCCGGCGGCGCGACGCGCTTCGGCCGGATCGGCGCCCACCTGCGGGGCAATCGCCTCGGCCAGCGCCGCCACGCGCGCGGCCTTGTCCGCCACGCTGCCCAGCTTGGCCTGGTAGGTGACCGTCTTCAGGCCCTCGCCCATCGACGCCAGGCCCTGCCTGAGATCCTCGTCGAAGAAGAACCTGGCATCGGAGAAGCGCGGACGGATCACGCGTTCGTAGCCCTTGCGGACTTCGGCGGGATTGCGCGATTCGATGTTGGCGATGCCGATGAAGTGTTCGGTCAGCTTGCCGGTCTCGCCGAGCACCGGGAAGAACTTCTGGTTGATCTCCATGGTTTCGATCAGCGCTTCCTGCGGCACCGCCAGGAACGCCGGTTCGAAGCTGCACAGCACCGCGGTCGGCCATTCGGTCAGGCAGACCACCTGTTCCAGGTTGTCGTCGGTGACGCGGGCCACGCCACCGGCCTGGTGCGCCGCCGCTTCCACCTCGGCGACGATGCGCTGGCGGCGCTCGCCGGCGTCGACCAGCACCCGCGCCGCGCGCAGCGCGTCCACGAAGTCGCCCGGCTGGCCGATCCAGACCGGCTTGTCATGCTCGAAGCGGTGGCCGCGGCTCATGCGGTCGGCCTTCACGCCCAGCACTTCGGCGTCGACCACGTCGCCCCCGAGCAGCAGCACCAGCCAGTGCACCGGGCGGGCGAAGGCGTAGTCGTGATCGCTCCAGCGCATCGGCTTGGGAATGGGCATGGCGGCGATGGCTTCGCGCACGATGTCCGGCAGCAGGCCGGCGGTCTTCACGCCCGGCTTGATCGCGCGATGGACGAAGCGCTCGCCCTTGCCGTCGGTGGTGCGTTCCAGTTGGGTCCAGTCGAGCCCGGCCTTGGCGGCGAAGCCCTGCAGCGCCTTGGTGGGTTCGCCGTTGGCGTCCAGCGCGATGTTGAGATACGGCCCCAGCACTTCCGATTTCTGTTCCGGCTGCTCCACCGCCACGCCCGGCAGCAGCACGGCCAGGCGGCGCGGCGTGTACAGCGGCTTGGCGTCGCCGCGCTGGAAGTCGATGCCGCGCTTTTCCAGCGCGCCGAGCACGCCGTCGAAGAAGGCCTGCGCCAGTCCGGGCAGCGCCTTGACCGGCAGTTCCTCGGTACCGAGTTCGATCAGCAGGGATTTTTGTTCGCTCATGTTGTGCAACCTGGTGTCTTGCCTGTCCCGCTTCGAAGCGGTGGGTAGGGCACGGGGCTTGCCCCCATCCGCCCTTCGGGCACCTTCCCCCGCGGGCGGGGAAGGACGTGTGTCATGGAGTCCGGTTTTTCAGTCCGGGAAAGCCCAGTTTCTCGCGTTGCGCGTGGTAGGCCTCGGCGACCGCCTGGGCCAGCTTGCGCACGCGCAGGATGTAGCGCTGGCGTTCGGTCACCGAGATCGCGCGGCGGGCGTCCAGCAGGTTGAAGCTGTGCGAGGCCTTGCAGACCTGTTCGTAGGCCGGCAGCGGCAGGCCCGCCTCGACCAGCTTCATCGCCTCGGCCTCGCAGGCGTCGAAGCGGTGGAACAGCTCGGCGACGTCGGCGTACTCGAAGTTGTAGGTGCTCTGCTCGACTTCGTTCTGGTGGTAGACGTCGCCGTAGGTGACGATGCCCTGCGGTCCCTCGGTCCACACCAGGTCGTACACGTTGTCGCAGTTCTGCAGGTACATGCACAACCGCTCCAGGCCGTAGGTGATCTCGCCCAGCACCGGCCGGCATTCCAGGCCGCCGGCCTGCTGGAAGTAGGTGAACTGGGTGACCTCCATGCCATTGAGCCAGACTTCCCAGCCCAGACCCCAGGCGCCGAGGGTCGGCGACTCCCAGTTGTCCTCGACGAAGCGCAGATCGTGCACGCGCGGGTCGATGCCCAGCGCCTTCAGCGACTCCAGGTACAACTCCTGGATGTTGTCCGGATTGGGCTTCATCACCACCTGGTACTGGTAGTAACGCTGCAGGCGGTTGGGGTTCTCGCCGTAGCGGCCGTCGGTGGGACGGCGGCTGGGCTGCACGTAGGCGGCGTTCCACGGCTCCGGGCCGAGCGCGCGCAGGAAAGTGGCGGGATGGAAGGTGCCGGCGCCGACCTCCAGGTCCAGCGGCTGGATCAGCACGCAGCCCTGCGCGGCCCAGTACTGGTTCAGGGTCTGGATGAGGCCCTGGAAGGTGACGGCGGGGGTTGAAGTGGCGGCCATCGGCTTATCGTGCACTGCGGAAAAGCGGGCTAGTATACGGGGGAACCCCCGCCCCACCTTCGTTTGCCCGCCGTGGACGTTCCCCTGAAAGCGCCTTTCCTCATCGTCGAAACCGGCCAGCCGGTGCCGTCGATGCGACGCTATGGCGGCTTTCCGCACTGGATCCGGGTGGCGGCCGGACTGGAGGCGGACGAGGCGGTGGTGAGCAACGTCGAGCGTGGCGATGCGCTGCCGCGCCGCGAGGGTTTCGCCGGGGTCATCGTCAGTGGCTCGGCGGCGATGGTCACCGACCGCGCCGAATGGAGCGAGCGCAGCGCCGACTGGCTGCGCGAGGCCGCCCACGAAGGCGTGCCGGTGCTGGGGATCTGCTACGGCCACCAGCTGCTGGCGCACGCGCTGGGCGGCGAGGTCGCCTACAACCCGGCCGGGCGCGAGTCCGGCACGGTGACCATCGATCTGCATCCGCACGCCGACGCCGATCCGCTGTTCGCCGGGCTGCCGGCCAGCTTCGCCGCCCACGCGACCCATGTTCAGACGGTGCTGCGGGCGCCGGACGGCGCCACCGTGCTGGCCCGCTCCGAGCAGGACCAATGTCATGCCTTTCGCTGGCGGGACCGGGCCTGGGGCGTGCAGTTCCACCCCGAATTCGCCACCCACCACATGCGCGGCTACGTCCACGCGCGCGCCGAACACCTGCGCAACGAGGGCCGCTGCCCCGGCAGCATCGCCCGCGGCGTGACGGCGGCGCCGCAAGCCCGCAAACTATTGCGGCGCTTCGTCGCGCACGCGCGCGGGCTGCACGCCCGCTGAGCTTCCCTTCCACGGATTACCGATGAGCACGATCAACAAGGTGCCGGCCAGCGCCGGCGCGGAATGGCTGCTGGGTGGATTCGCGCTGCTGCGCCGGGCGCCGGTCGCACTGGGCACCCTCGCGATCCTGTGGGGCCTGGGCTCCACGGTGCTGATGGCGCTGGCGGGCGCGACCGGCCTGACCGTGTTGCTGTACGCCGCGCAGTTCCTGTTGATCCTCGCCGGTCCGTTGTTCTTCGGCGCGATGATCTGGGCGGCGCGGGAAGTGGACCAGGGCCGCCCGGCCCAGCCCGCCCACCTCCTGCAACCCATCCGCGACGGGCATGGTCTGGCGCTGTTGATCACCCTGTTGCCGCAATTGCTCGCCTCGTTCGCGCTCGGCCTGCTGTTGCTGGCGATGATCGGCCCGGATCAGCTCAAGCACCTGGGCGAGGTGTGGGTGCAGATGCAGACCGTCGCCGCCGAGGGCGGTCAGCCGGATCCGTCACTGGTGAAGGACCTGCCGGCCGGTCGCCTACTGCTGTGGCTGCTGCTGGTCGCGATCACTTTCGTGGGCATCAAGTGGATGACGTTCATCGCCGCACCGCAGATCCTGTTCACCCGCGCCGATGCCATCACGGCGATGCGCAACAGCCTGCGTGCCTGCGTGCACAACTGGACCGCGATGCTGGTGTTCTACCTGCTGGCCGGCATCGCGATTTTCGCGATCACTTTCGGTTCGATGCTGTTGCTGGTGATACTCCAGTTGGTGGCGGGTCCGATCATCGCCGCGTTGCTGTGGCAACTGGTGCTGCTGGCGGTGCTGACCCCGGTGCTGGCTGGTGCCATGTACACGGCGTGGCGGCAGATGATGACCACGGCGGGTTCGGCCGCACCCTCCACGGCCCCCGCCACCACGCACATCGAAGTCTGATTCCGGGTAGACCGCGCCATCAGGCGCGGTGCCCGGTTCCCAGGTATTCGGCGCTCTGCATTTCGATCAGGCGCGAGGCGGTGCGCTCGAACGCACCCTGCAGGCGCTCGCCCGTATATAGATCGGTCGGCACGGCGTCGGCGGTGCAGACCAGGTTGACCTGGCGGTCGTAGAGTTCGTCGATCAGGTTGACGAAACGGCGCGCGGCGTCCTCGTTGAGCCGATCAAAGCGCGGGATCCCGCCCAGCAGCACGGTGTGGAACTCGCGCGCCACCTCGATGTAGTCGGTGGTGCCGCGCGGGCCTTCGCAGATCGCGGCGAAGTCGAACCAGACGATGCCCTTGCCGCGCCCGCGCACCGGAATCCGGCGATCGTCGATGACGATGTTGCCGTCGCGGGTCGCGCTGCCGGCGCTCAGTTCCTTCCAGCGTTCGCACAGCCAGGCATCCGACTGCGCGTCCAGCGGGGCGCGGTAGACCGGCGAGCGGGTCAGCGCGCGCAGGCGATAGTCCTCCGCGCCGATGGCATGCACTTCCACGCAGTACTTCTGCAGGAGGGCGATTGCCGGCAGGAAGCTGTCGCGCTGCAGGCCATCCTTGTAGAGATTCGCGGGTGCGGTGTTGGAACTGGTCACCAGGGTCACGCCCTCGGCGATCAGGCGTTCCAGCAGGCGTCCCAGCAGCATCGCGTCGCCGATGTCGGTGACGAAGAACTCGTCCAGCACCAGCACGCGCAGGCGATCCCGCCATTCCTGCGCGATCTTCGCCAGCGGGTCGCTCTGCCCGGCGTGTTCGCGCAGGCGTTCGTGCACGCCGCGCATGAAGCGGTGGAAGTGGGTGCGGTACTTGCCGCCTTCCGCGCGCGCCGAATCCGGATGGAACGGTTCCAGCGGCAGGCCGTCGTAGAACAGGTCGATCAGGAAGGTCTTGCCGCGGCCGACGCCGCCCCACAGGTACAGGCCGCGCACCGGCTCGGGTTTCTTCCAGAACGAGGACAGGCGATCCAGCCAGCCATCCTGCGCATCTTCGAGCAGGGCCAGGTGGATCCGATCCAGTTCGCGCAACGCGTCGTACTGCGCCGGATCGTCGCGCCAGCGGCCTTCGGCGACGCCGCGCGCATAGGCCTGCGACGGCGTCGGGGGCACCGGGGTATCGCCGTCCGCCATCACGCCTCCGGCAGCCAGGCCTTCATCGCGTGCTTGATCGCCCCGCGCAGGTCCATCAGCTTGCGGTGGAAGAAATGGCTGGTCTCGGGCATGCGGATCAGCTCCGGCGGATTCCGGAGCTTGTCGATCCAGTCGTAGACCGCTTGCGGCTCGACGATCTCGTCCTGCTCGCCCTGGATCACCAGCCACGGACAGGACGGTGGTTCGATGGCGGCGAAATCCCAGCGGCCCGCCGGTGGCGCGATCGAAATCAGCGCGTCGGGCTTGAGCGCTTCCGCGCTGCGCAGCGAGACATACGCGCCAAAGCTGAAACCGGCCAGCCACAGCCGCGTCCCCGGTCGATGCGCGCGCACCCATTCGACCACCGCCTGCAGATCCTCGGACTCGCCATCGCCATGGTCGAAGTTGCCGGCCGAGCCGCCGGTGCCGCGGAAGTTGAAACGCACCGTCACCGCGCCCAGCTCGCGCAGGCTGCGAGCGGTCATCACCACCACCTTGTTGTGCATGGTGCCGCCCTCGGTGGGCAGCGGATGGCAGACGATCGCGGTCAGCGGCAGCGCGGTGACGTCGTCGTCCGGCCACTCGACGGCGACCTCCAGCGGACCGACCGGGCCGGGCAGTTCGAGATTGGCGGTCTGGCGGGGGAAATCGGGTGTCGACATGGCTACATGATAAGGCTTCGCCCCGTCCGCGCCGGTCCGCATGCGGGCGCGCGTGCGACGCTGCGTTCGATGATTCCGTCTTGCGGTCGTCATTGTTGCGGCGCACAATCGCTGGTCCCTCCCGCCCGCGATGCCCGGTTTTGCCGGGATTTCCGCCCGCATGCGCCTTCCCCTCGTTGCGCTCGCCGTGAGCGCCTTCGCCATCGGCACCACCGAATTCGTGGTGATGGGCCTGTTGCCGCAGATGGCGCGGGACCTCGATGTCTCGATTCCCTCCGCCGGCATGCTGGTGTCCGGCTACGCGCTGGGCGTGGTGTTCGGCGGACCGTTGCTGGCGATGGCGACCGCGCGGCTGCCGCGCAAGGCGGTGCTGCTGGTGCTGATGGGCGTGTTCGTGCTCGGCAACCTGCTGTGCGCGCTGGCGCCCAACTATCCGACCCTGATGGCGGCGCGGGTGATCGCCGCGCTCGCGCATGGCTCCTTCTTCGGCGCCGGCGCGGTGGTGGCCGGCCACATCGCCCCGCCGGGCAAGCGCGCGCAGGCCATCGCGCTGATGTTCACCGGCCTGACCGTCGCCAACATCCTCGGCGTGCCCGCGGGGACCTGGCTGGGGCAGGCGCTGGGCTGGCGGGCCACCTTCTGGGCGGTGGTGGCGCTGGGCGCGGCGGCCCTGATCGCCATCGCCCGCTACGTCCCCGCGCTGCATGATCTGGCGCCGCCGCGACTGGGTCGCGAACTGCGGGTGCTGCGCGAGCCGCAGGTGCTGCTGGCGCTGGGCATGACGGTGTTCGGATTCGGCGGCGTGTTCGCGGTGTTCACCTACATCGTGCCGATCCTCACCGACGAAGCCGGTGTCGCCAGCCATTCGGTGGGCGCGGTGCTGGTGCTGTTCGGCCTGGGCGCGACCCTGGGTACGCTGCTGGGCGGGCGCCTGGCCGACTGGAAATTGATGCGCGCGCTGATGATCGCCCTGTCGACGCTGTGCGTGTTCTTCCTGCTGTTCGCCGCGACCATGCACCTCAAGCCGTTCGCGATCGCCGGCGTGTTCCTGATCGGCTTCATCGGCTTCATTGGTGGTCCCGGCCTGCAGGCGCGCTCGGTGCAACAGGCGAAGGACGCGCCGCTGCTGGCGTCCACGCTCAACCAGAGCGCATTCAACCTCGGCAACGCCGGTGGCGCCTGGATTGGCGCCAGCCTGCTGGCGAACGGCGCCGCCTATCCGTGGCTGGGCGTGGCCGCGGCGATGGTGACCGCGGTGGGGCTGGGCCTGACCGCGCTCAGCGCGGCGCTGGAACAGCGCGCCTTGCGTCCGGCGCTGGCGGCCTGCGAGTGCGGCGACAGCGGCATGTGAGGCGATGGCGCCGGGCGCCGTGGGGCGCCTTGCGGATGCCGCCTGTCCGAGGCATCAATCGGCCGGCACGGTCCGCTCGCGCGCCCACTCGCGCAGCGCGCCGACCTGTTCGGCCATCAGCACCGACAGCGGGCGGGTGTTGCGGATCTCGTCCATCAGCAGTTCGGTGTCCAGCATGCGCTGGTCGCCGTGCGCCGTGTACAGCGCGGAGACGATGACCTGCTCCAGTTCGGCGCCGGAGAAGCCGTTCGCCGCCGCCGCCAGCGCCGGCAATTGCAACTCGTCCAGCGGCAGCTGGCGGCGCTGCAGGTGCACGCGCAGGATCTCCACGCGGGTATCGGCGTCGGGCAGGTCGACGAAGAAGATTTCGTCGAAGCGGCCCTTGCGCAGCAGTTCTGCCGGCAAATCCTGGACCTGGTTGGCGGTGGCGACCAGGAACACCGGCGCCTTGCGTTCGGCCATCCAGGTCAGCAGGTAGCCCAGCACCCGCCGCGAGACGCCGCCGTCCTCGCCGCCGCTGGCCAGGCCCTTCTCGACCTCGTCGATCCACAGCACGCAGGGCGCCAATTGCTCGGCCGAGGCGAGCGCGGCGCGCAGGTTCTTCTCGGTCTCCCCGTGGTACTTGTCGTACAGGGTGCCGAAATCCAGCCGCAGCAGCGGCACGCCGAAGCCGGCGGCGGTGGCCTTGGCCAGCATCGACTTGCCGCAGCCCTGCACGCCCAGCAGCAGCACGCCGCGCGGCGGATCCAGCCCGGGCGGGACATTGCCGGTGAAGGCGGCCCGGCGCTGCTCGATCCAGCGCTTGAGCCGGCGCGCCCCGGCCACGTCGGCGAAGCGCGCGGTGTCGTATTCGTAGTGCAGGTGGCCGCTGCGGTTGAGCAGTTCGAACTTGAGCCGGGTCAGTTGCGGCAGGTCGTCGGCGTTGAGGGCGCCGTCGGCATGAATCAGCTGGCGGGCGATGCGGCGGGCGTCGGACAGGCTCAGTCCCTGCAGGTTGCGCAGGACCTGGCGGGCCGCGTCGCCGTCCACCTCGACCCGGCGGCCGCCGTTCTCGCGGGCGTATCCATCGGCTTCCTCGCCCAGCATCTTCTGCAGGGCGGTGGCATCGGGCAGGCGCGGGCTGAACCGCACCGCCATCGATTCCAGTTCCGGCGGCAGCTCGATCTTGTGGCCGATCAGCACGATCACGTGCGGCAGGCAGTGGCGGCGCTGGATCAGGTCGCGCAGCGCGCGCTGGCTGCTGGCGTAGCCCAGGTAGGGATGGAAATCCAGCAGCAGGTAGACGCCACGCTGGCTGGCCTGGCGCATGGCCTGCAACGCGGCGCTGGCGTCGGGCGGCCCTTCCGGCTCGTCCTCGCGGTCCATGTCGATGCGGCGCAGGCCCTCGGTGATCGTCCATCGGTACAGGGCCCGCCAGACCTGGGAGAGGGTCTGCCGGAACAGGTCGACCGCGCGGGCTTCGTCCTGGGTCTCGATCACGATCAGCGGGGTGTTGGCCCGGATCAGCGCGGTCAAATCCTGGAGTTCGTTCATGAAAGCGGTCGTTCCCTCGGGGGACGAAAGATAACAAAGCGATTCACGCCGCGTGGACAAGCCCGGCGATTCCCGCCCGCCGGCCGCCGGTGTACCCTGCGGCTTCCCGGGCAACGAGGTGAGCGCATGAAGACGATTCTGGTCGCCAGCTCCAAGGGCGGCGCAGGCAAGAGCACCATCGCCACGAACCTGGCGGCGACCTTCGCCCTCGACGGCAAGCGCACGGTGCTGGTGGACGCCGACCCGCAGGGGTCCTCGACCCGCTGGGCCGAACGCCGCGCGGAGCTGGAGAGCGCGGTGCTGCCGGTGGACGGCACCGGGCGGCGCGCATGGCGCGACGCGGTGCCCGACGACGCCGACCGGGTGGTCATCGACGCGGCCGCCGGCGCGATGGCGGCGGATCTGGAATCGTTCCTGGACAAGGCCGACGCGGTGGTGGTGCCGGTGCTGCCGTCGGCGATGGACATCGAGGCCACGGTCGGCTTCCTCAACACCTTGGCCAAGGTGCCGCGCGTGCACAAGCGCAAACTGCCGGTGGGACTGGTGGTCAACCGCAGCAAACCCTGGACCAACGCCTCGCAGCAGGCGGTCGAAATGCTGTCCACCTGGCCCTATCCGGTGGTGGCGCAGCTGCGCGACACCCAGGCCTATGTGGTGCTGGCGGGACTGGGGCGCAGCCTGTTCGACTACCGTTCGGCACAGGTCCGCGATCATCAGTCCGATTGGGATCCGCTGCTGAAGTGGATCAAGAAAGCCTGACCAGGAAGGAGTCCCTGCCCGATGCGTCAACTGATCCTGCTGCGCCACGCGCATGCCGAGCCCGCCATCGCCGGGCAGTCCGACTTCGATCGGCCGTTGTCCCCGCAAGGCCTGGCCGAGGCGGAGGCCGCCGGTCGCTGGCTGGCCGAGCACGGGCTGGTGCCGGACCGGGTGCTGTGCTCGCCCGCGCGCCGCGCACGCGAAACCCTCGAAGCGGTGCTGGAAGCCATCGGCTACGTCGAGCAGCGTCTTGAGGACGCCATCTACGAGGCGACCGCCGGCACGCTGGCCGAAGTGGCCGACGGCCACCGCGAGGTCGAGCGCCTGATGCTGGTCGGGCACAACCCCGGCTTCGAGCGGCTGGCGGCGCTGATGCACAGCGGCCAGTCCGGCGACTATCGCGGCATGCCCACCTCGGCAGTGGTGGTGCTGAGCCTGCCCGTCGACGCCACCATCGAACCCGGTGTCGCCACCCTGTCCTCGTTCTGGTGGCCATGACGCTGCTGTCCGGAAAGAGTTGGCTGGGTGTCTGTGGACTCGGCCTGTTGTGCGCCTGGCCGGTCTGGGCGGGCGGAGACAAGAATTTCGACCCGGCGCACACGCGGCTGGGTTTCGAACTGCGCACGCGCTGGGGACAGCGGCTGGACGGACTGTTTCCGCAATACGAAGGACAGGTGCGGGTGCTGGCGGATGGTCGCCAGCAGGTCCACCTGCGCATGTATACCCGCAACGTCGAGATTGTCGGCTACCCGCGCTACACCCAGTGGGCGCGCAGCGAGAAGTTCTTCGAGGCCGACCGTTATCCCGTGGTGACCTTCATCTCCAAGCCCTATGTGCCGCAACTGCTGCGCGACGGCGGCCTGCTGGAAGGCGACCTGAGCATCCGCGGCATCAGCCGCCCGCGCAGCCTGACGGTGGAACCGGCCACCTGCGCGCGCCCGGCGGTGGACTGCGACGTGGTCGCCACTGGCGCGGTGCGTCGCAGCGACTACGACATGGACGACTGGAAGCTGGCCGTGAATGACCGCGTGGTGTTCGTGCTGCGCGCCCGGGTCAGGGACGGGGCCCCGCAGTGAACCTGTCCCTGCTACGCGACGCCGCGCGCTGCGCGGCGATTCTGCTGTCGCTGGCGTGCACCGCCTGCGCCGGCCTGAGCGATGCCCAGCGCGATCGCGCGGCGGGAATCGCCGCCGCCGCGCGATCGGAGATCGTGGACTGCCGCCAGCCCGATGCCTGCGCGCTGCCTTCGCCGCTGCATGATCTGGGACCGCGCGCGCTGTCGGCGTCCACACCGCAGTCGCCGCGGCACTACGCGCTGATCCTGGATCGCGGCGAGGACTCGCTGCTGGCGCGGCTCAACCTGATCCGCAGCGCCCGCCGCAACATCGACTTGCAGACCTACATCTTCGACAAGGACGACAGCGCGCGGCTGGTCATCGACGAACTGCTGGCCGCGGCCCGGCGCGGGGTCAAGGTGCGGCTGCTGATCGATCAGCTCTCGGCGATTGCCGATCTGCAGATCCTCGGCGCCCTGGCCGGCGCGCACCAGAACTTCGCCATCCGCATCTACAACCCCAGTTTCGGCAAGGCCAAGCTCAACTACTTCGACTACGCCGGCAGCGTGCTGTGCTGCTTCCGCCGCTTCAACCAGCGCATGCACACCAAGCTGCTGCTGGTGGACGGGGAAATCGGCATCACCGGCGGGCGCAACTACCAGGACGATTATTACGACTGGGACGCGGAGTACAACTTCCGCGATCGCGACGTGCTGGTGGCCGGGCCGGCCGCACGCGACATGGCGGTCAATTTCCAGGCGTTCTGGGATGCGCGCAGGAGCATCCCGGCCGAGCGGCTGAACGACGTTGGCCGGACCCTGCTGCGCGGAGGCGTGCCGGAGATGCCGCCGGCGCGCTTCCTGCGACCGGAACGGGTGGCGGCGATGGCGCAGGACGCCGCCGATCCGGCGGTGATCCAGGAGCGGCTGGTGGAATCGGTGCTGCCGGTCGGCGAGGTCAAGTACGTGGCCGATCTGCCGCAGAAGCATCGCCGCGAGCATGGCAGCGATGCGGCGCCTTCCGCACCGGAGCTGGAAACCCTGATCGGCAATGCCAGCCAGGAAGTGCTGCTGCAGACGCCCTACCTGGTGATGTCCAAGCAGGCGCAGGAGATCTTCCGCGACATGCGCAAGCGCCAGCCGCCGCCGAAGGTGATCGTGTCCACCAACAGCCTGGCGGCGACCGACAACCCGGTCGTCTACTCGATGTCGTTCAAGTACAAGCGCCGCTACCTGCGCGAGTTCGGCTTCGAGATCCACGAGTACAAGCCGTTTCCCGAGGACGCGCCGGTCGACTACGCCACGCTGATGCCGGAGGGGCCGCCGGTGGCGCCCGCCGATCCTTCCTCGCGCAGTCGTCCGCGCGGACCGTCGGGCTCGATCGGACCGTCGTCGTCGTCCGGGGAGCGGCGCGAATCGGCGGGCGAGACCACCCGCAAGCTGCAGCGCACCGAGGCGCGGCCGTCGTTCCTCAGCAGCGGCGCGGCGACCGGGCCGGTGCCGCTCAAGCGCGCCGGCGTGCGCATGGGCCTGCATGCCAAATCGATGGTCATCGACGGGCGCATCGGCGTGATCGGCACGCACAACTTCGATCCGCGCTCGGAGACCTACAATACCGAGAGCGTGGTGATCATCGAGGACGAGGCGTTCGCACAGGCGCTTGCCGACAGCATCCGCCGCGACATGAAGCCGGAGAATTCCTGGCTGGTGGCGCGCAAGGTCAAGCCGCCGGTGTTCTCCGGGCTGGACTACAGCCTGGGCAAGGTGTCGGAAGCCTTGCCGCTGTTCGACCTGTGGCCCTGGCGCTATGCCACCAGCTACGAATACGTGCCGGGGCCCGATTGCCCGGAACCGTTGCCGCCGGGAGATCCACGCTTCCACCAGTGCTATCGCTCGGTGGGCGATTTCCCGGAAGTGAACATCGGTCCGAAGTGGCTGTACACGCGCATCCTGACCGCCTTCGGCGCCGGCCTGGTGCCGATCCTGTAGCGGCGCCCTTCCAGCGGCGACCGCATCCGCGCAAGGCCACGACGGCGACGCTGGCCTAAACTGGCCTTCTCGCGCTCCCCCAATCAACAGGACATCGCCCATGGCCTTTCGCCAGCCCGTCGATCTCGACGCCATCAACGCCCACGCCCGCAACAGCCTGGTCGGCCATCTGGGCATCGTGCTGACCGAGGCCGGCGCGGACTGGCTGCGCGGCACCATGCCGGTGGATGCGCGCACCCACCAGCCGTTCGGCATCCTGCATGGCGGCGCTTCGGTCGCGCTGGCCGAGACCCTGGGCAGCATGGCCGGCAACCTCACCGTGGATACCAGCCGGGAAATGGTGGTCGGTCTGGAGATCAACGCCAACCATGTGCGCGCCGTACGCGAGGGCACGGTGACCGGCACCGCGCGCGCGCTGCATGTCGGCCGCAGCACCCAGGTGTGGGAAATCCGCATCGAGAACGAGGCCGGCAAGCTGGTCTGCGTCTCCCGCATCACCCTGGCGGTGGTGCCGGTGGGCGGGCCGGGCGCCTGACCTCGCCCCGGTTCCGGCGTCGCCGCGCGCCGTCTCCGTTTCGCTGAACGCGGGCATCCGGTATCGTGGGCGGATGAGCCTGACCCCCACTCCTGCCGCGGGACGCGGCGGTGTGGCGCGTGCGTTCCGCTACCTGTACCGCGTGCCGCTGCTGCTGATCCACCTGCTGGTCCTCCTGCCGCTGACCCTGCTGTCGATGGTGCCGCTCTGGGCCGGCCTGGACGTGGGCGGCGAGCGGCTGGAGCATCGCGTCGTTCGCGCCTGGTCGGCGGGGCTGATGTGGATCTTCGGTTTCCGCCTGCACCGCGAAGGCGCGCCGCTGGCGGGCGCGACCCTGTTCGTCGCCAACCACGTCAGTTGGGTGGACATCGAGATGCTGCACAGCCAGCGGATGATGGGTTTCGTCGCCAAGCGCGAAATCCGCGGCTGGCCGGTGGTGGGTTGGCTGGCCGAGCGTGGCGAGACCATTTTCCATCAGCGTGGCAGCCAGGAATCACTCGGCGGCGTGCTGCACGAAATGCTGCTGCGACTGCGCGCCGGGCGTTCGGTGGGCGTGTTTCCCGAGGGACGCACGCGCGACGGGCAGGAAGTCGGTCCGTTCCATGCGCGCATTTTCCTGGCCGCGGTCGAAGCCGAGGTGCCGGTGCAGCCGGTGGCGTTGCGCTACGGCCCGCATGCGAGCGCGCAGACGGTGGTGGCGTTCGCCCCCCGCGAGAGCTTCTTCGCCAATTTCCTGCGCCTGCTGGGCGAACCGTCGCGCGAAGCGGCGATCTGTTTCCTCGAGCCGATTCGGGTGAGCGACGTCGAAGGACGCCGGCGCATCGCCGATCTTGCCCGCGAGCGCATCATCGCGGCGATGCGGTAAGCTCGGTCGCTTCGGCGCGGGTGAGGGGCCCGCCCACGACAACTCGAAGGGGAGACCATGGCAGCACGTTGGTGGAAGGCAACGGGTCTGGTGCTTGTCGGCGCGGCGATGACCGCGCTCGCGATGGCGGACGGACCACCCAGGGCAATGCCCGCGTCTCCACCGCTTGCCGCCGCGAGCGCTCCCGAGGACGACATTCCATTCGCCGCCGCCGATGCGGCGGCGGTCAGCGTGCCGAGTTCGCCGCAGGCCTGGGGCGGGCCGCGCACCGGGCAGGAACCGACGCTTTCCGATCGCGTGGTCGACTACAGGATCCAGGTCAGCCTGGATCCGGACAAGCACACGCTCAAGGGCAAGCAGCAGCTGACCTGGCGCAACCGCAGCGATCGACCGGTGCGTTCGGTTTACCTGCACCTCTACCTCAATGCGTTCCGCAACGAGGGCAGCACCTTCTTCAGCGAGAAGCGCAACCTGGGTTTCGATTTCCGTTCCGACGTGCCGATGAAGGATGGCGAGTGGGGCTGGATCGACATGACCCGGGTCATGCAGGCTGGCGCCCCGGTGCCGCAGACCTTCGTGCAGCCGGACAACGGTCCGTCCACCGACATGACGGTGGTGCGGCTGGATCTGCCGCAGGCCGTCGCGCCCGGCGTCAGCACCACGCTGGACATCGATTTCGACGCGCAGTTGCCGCGCGTGATCGCGCGCACCGGCTACTTCGGCAGTTTCCACCTGATCGCGCAGTGGTTCCCGAAGATCGGCGTGCTGGAACTGCCGGGCGAGCGGGGCGCCACCGCGCCGCGCTGGAACGTGCACGAGTTCCACCTGCACAGCGAGTTCTACGCCGACTTCGGCAGCTACGATGTGACCCTGGACGTGCCCAGCGAGTATCGCGTGGGCGCGACCGGCGAGCTGCAGGGTACGCCCACGACCGCCAACGGACGCACCCGGCATCGCTACGTCCAGCATGATGTGCACGACTTCGCCTGGACGGCGGACAAGAACTATGCCGAACCGCTGCTGGGCGACTGGACGGGTCCGGGCAGCCCTCCGGTCAAGATCCGCGTGCTGTATCCGCCGGAATTCAAGGCCAGCGCCGCGCCCGCGCTGAAGGCGACGCAGGATTCGCTGACCTATTTCTCGCGCACGCTGGGGCCGTATCCGTACCGCACCGTGACGGTGGTGATTCCGGCCCACAACGCGACTGAAGCCGGTGGCATGGAGTACCCGACCTTCTTCACCGCCGATTCGTTCGAACAGGTGCCGGCGCTGGGCCTGAACGCGCTGGCGCTGGATTTCGTCACCATCCACGAGTTCGGCCACGGCTATTTCTACGGCATCCTCGCTTCCAACGAATTCGAGGAGCCGATGCTGGACGAAGGCCTCAACGAATACTGGGACCAGCGCATGCTGCGCGAGGCCGGCAACCGCTACATCGTCGCGCCCGAGTGGCTGCGCCGGCTGGGCGTGCGGCCGCACCTGGGCGAGTTCGAGCTGGAGCGGCTGGGCGCGCGGCTGGATGATCCGGCCGACGGCACCGGCGCCAATTCCTGGGGCCGGCTGTCGAGCAGCAGCTATGGCGCGGTGTATTCGCGCACGGCCACGGTGATGCGGGACCTGGAAGCGCAACTGGGCACGCCGGCCATCGAAAAGGCGTTCAAGGATTATTACGCCACCTGGAAGTTCAGGCATCCCAGCATCGCGGATCTGCGCGAATCGCTGGCGGTCTCGACCGGCCGCCGCGACGTCGTCGAGCGGGTGTTCGCCCAGCAGGTGTATGCCACCCGCAAGGTCGATGATCGCATCGAGCGTTTCACCAGCACCGAGGTGTTGCCGCTGGCCGGGTTCCAGATGGAAAAGGGCAAGCGCGTGGACGTGAGCGAGGCCGAACGCGACAAGCGGATCAGCCGGCAGCGCGAGGCGTGGGACAAGGCCAATCCCAAGGCCAGGCCCGGCAGCGGGCCGTTCCCGTGGCGGACCACGGTGCTGGTGCGCCGCGACGGCGCGGCGGTGCCGCAGACACTGGTGGTCACCTTCGCCGACGGCAGTCGCAAGACGGTGCAATGGGATGACGACGCGGCCTGGAAGCGGTTCGTGTGGGAGGGGCCGAGCAAGGCGGTGTCGGTGCAACTGGATCCGCAGAAGCTGCATTACCTCGACGCCAACAAGCTGGACGACAGCCGCACGCTGGAAAGCGATGGCAGCGCCGCCCGCCGTTGGAGCGCCGATTTCGCGGCGTTGTTCCAAGCCCTGCAGACCTTCCTGGTGAGCCTATGAGCACCCATTCCCGTTTCGGTTTCTGGCGCCAGTTGTTCGGCGCGTTCGGCGGCGCCCTGCAGTGGCGCGTGCTGGTGCTGTGGATGATCGCGCTCGGCGTGGTCGCGTTGATCGCGGCGTTCCCGGTCTGGCGCGCGCTGGACGGCGCGCTCGGCCACACCATCGACGCCGCCCGTCACGCGTTCGGTCTGGACGCGCTGGCACTGGCGGATCTCACCCGGGTCTTCGACAAGGACACCAGCGTGGGCTTCGGCGTGCTGGTCAGCCTGGTGTTGAGCCTGCTGCTGTCGCCCTGGCTGACCGGGGTGATGCTCGCCGGCATCCGCTACGGTCGCGCGGGACGGTTGGGCGTGCTCGCCGGCGAAGGCATGCGCGAGTACGGACGCCAGTTGCGCCTGATGATCTGGTCGCTGCTGCCGCTGGGCATCGCGATCGGCCTGGGGTCGTGGTGGATGGACATCGCCGCCACCCATGCCGAGGAAGCGGTGCTGGCTTCCAGCGCCCGCAATGGCGACCGGTTGGCGCTGGTCGGCGCGGTGCTGGTGTTCATCCTCGCACACGCCGGTATCGAACTGACCCGGGCGCGCATCGCGGTGCTGGACGACACCCGCTCGGTGCTCCGGGCATGGTGGCGCAGCTTCAAGCTGTTCCTGCGCCGCCCCTTCGCCGTACTGGGCCTGTACCTGCTGGTCTGCGTGATCGGCTTGGCGGTGGCGCTGGCGCTGGCGTGGCTGCGCAGCCGCGTGGCCGGCATTGGCTGGGGCGCGTTCGTGCTGGCGGTGTTCTGCGCGCAACTGGTGGTCGCGGCGCTGGCCTGGGTCCGGCTGGCGCGCCTGCGCGCGCTGGCCGCCTTGGTCGAGGACGATGCGGCGCGCCGGGCCGCCTGACGGAACGCTGCATGCCGCCGCGCGGGGGCCGCGCGGCGGCGGTTTTGGAGCGACAATGCCGCCATCCCCTCCCACGGGCATGGCTTGCCGTCGATGTTGACCGCTGCTGACTACCGACCTCCCCGCTGGCTGCGCAATCCGCACCTGCAATCGGTGCTGGGTTCCAGCCTGATCCGCCGCAGGCGTGGCGTGCACGCGCTGCAGCGCGTCGGCGCGACGAACGCCGAGGTCATCGTCGATGGCGGCGACGGGGTGCGCCTGCAGGGTTTCCACAGCCAGGTGCCGGGACGCGCGCCGCGCGCGCTGGCGGTGCTCCTGCATGGCTGGGAAGGCAGCGCCGACTCCAGCTACATGCGGATGACCGCGGCCGAACTGCTGCTGCGCGGTTTCGACGTGTTCCGGCTGAACTTCCGCGATCACGGCGATACCCATCACCTCAACGAGGAACTGTTCCATTCCAACCGCATCGACGAGGTCGTCCATGCGGTCGGCGATGTCGCGGCCCGCTTCCCGCCCCGGCCGATGGTGCTGGCGGGCTATTCGCTGGGCGGAAACTTCGCCCTGCGGGTGGCCCTGCGCGCGCAGCAGGCCGGCCTGCCGCTGCGACGGGTGGCCGCGGTCTGCCCGTTGCTGGATCCGCACCGGACCATGGACTACATCGAGAACGGGCTGCAGATCTACGACTGGTACTTCCGTCGCAAGTGGCGCAGCTCGCTGCTGCGCAAGCGCCAGTTGTTTCCGGAACGCCACGCCTACGATGACGCCGTGCTGGCGCAGGACATGCGCGGGCTGATGCGCTGGGTGGCCGAGCGCCACACCGGTTTCGGCACCCTGGAAGCCTATTTCGATGGCTACTCGATCGCCGGCGAACGCCTGGCCGGACTGCAGGTGCCGTCGGACATCCTGATGGCGCAGGACGATCCGGTCATCCCGTTCGAGGACTTCGAGCACTGGCACCTGCCGGCCACCGCGCATCTGGAAATCGCGCCCTGGGGCGGGCATTGCGGGTTCATCGAAAACGCCGCCTGCGACGGGTTCGCCGAGCGCTGGGTCGCCGATCGGCTGGAAGCCGCGCTGGCCGACGCCTGAGTGCCGCGCGGTTACCATGGCGGCTGAATCCAACGTCATCCAAGGAGTCCCGCGCATGCGCATCTGGAGCCGGAGTTTCGAACCCGGGCAAGCCATTCCCGCCGAATTCGCCATGGGCCAGCCGGATGGATTCGCCGGCAACCGCAATCCGCACCTGGCCTGGGACGACGTGCCGGCCGGCGCGCGCTCGTTCGCGCTGCTGTGCATCGATCCCGACGCGCCGACGGTCGCCGAGACGGTGGGCCGCGAGGACATGGAGATTCCGCACGACCAGCCGCGCGCCGATTTCGTCCACTGGACAATGATCGACATCCCGGCGGATGTGCGCGAAATCGCCGCCGGCAGTTGCAGTGACGGCGTCACCGCGCATGGAAAGGTGTCGCCACAAGGGCCTGCCGGAGCACGCCAGGGCTTGAACGACTATACCGGCTGGTTCGCCGGTGACGCGCAGATGGGTGGCGACTACCTGGGCTACGACGGTCCGTATCCGCCGTTCAACGATGCGCGCGTGCACCGCTATTTCTTCCGCCTTTACGCGCTGGACGTGGCTTCGCTGGACCTGCCGGATCGCTTCACCGCCGCGGATGTGCAGCGCGCGGTGCAGGGGCATGCGCTGGCCGAGGCCGCGGTGCAAGGAACCTACACACTCAACCCGCGACTGCGCTGAAGGAGGCGGGCCATGGAAGGTCACGACACGCAGGATCCCTATCGCGCGCCCATCGCTGCCACCGAAGTTGTGATTTCCCCGGAGGCCCTCGGTGAACCGGCGGCGAAGGTACGGCGGTTTTTCAACTGGCTCATCGACAAGGTGATGATCTGGGGCCTGGCCATGCTCGTGGGCATCCTCAATGCCACTTTCGTGGATGACACGTGGATGGCGTGGTTGATGACCGCACCCTGGTGGGCGGATTATGTGTTTGGTTGTGTACTGGTCCTGATCTACTACACGCTGATGGAAGGCCTGTTCGGCGTCACCGTCGGCAAGCTGATCACCGGCACCCGGGTGGTCGACGAACATGGCCAGCGCGTGGCGTTCCCGCGCGCGTTGCTGCGCAGCCTGTGCCGGCTGATTCCCTTCGAGATCTTCTCGCTGCTGGTCAGCGACGACGCCAATCCGCGTGGCTGGCACGACTCGCTCCCGCGCACGCGGGTGGTGATGCGCCGATCGCGGCCACCATTGCCGCCGGTGGCCGTCGCCGAATGAGGCAACAAAAAGGCCGGATCCCGACGGATCCGGCCTTTTGTTTTCCACGCTTTGCCGCGCGGCTTACTTCTTCACGTTCTCCGACTCGACCACCATGTCCAGCACGTAGGCGGTGTCGGACGCGTCGGCCGGCACCGGGTTGCGCTTGAAGCGCTTCACCCGCACCACGTTGCGGATGCCGGCTTCGTGGGTATAGCCCTCGATGTCCTCGTAGAAGTTCTGCCATTCGCCTTCGGACGATTTCACGCCCTTGTCGTCGTAGCGGATCTCGCGCACCTGCAGGCACTGCTTGTTCGGGATCAGCGGGTGGCTGCACGGCTTGGTTTCGGCCGCGACTTCCAGGAAGGCCTGCTCGCCGGGGCCGCCGTAACGGGTTTCGGCGGTGGCTTCGCCGGCGAAGGTCAACACGTCGCCACCGGCGGAGGTGAGGGTCAGGCGGGCTTCGTCGCCGCCCTGCACCACGACGGTGGAACTGCCTTCCAGGCGCTTGCCGGCTTCACCTTCCAGCGCCATCAGCTTGCTGTCGGCGCAGGCCATCTGGGTCGCTACCATCGGAGACACCGTCAGCTTGTCGCCTTCCAGGGTGTAGCCGCCGCCCATCCGGTTGCAGGCGTTGCTGACGCCCAGGCGTCCTTCGGCGAAGTCGAGGGTGAGCGGATGATCGGCGCGGGCGAACAGCGCATCGATGCGCTTGCCCTGCGCGTCCTTGGCGTCCTGCAGGCGCCAGTGGTACGCACCGAGCGCGGCGGCACCGGTGGGTGCGGCCGGCGTGGCGGCGGCCGGAGTGGTCGCGGCGGGCGGTTCGGTGCCGGCCGGAGGCGCCGCATCCGGGGTCGGCTTGGCGCAGGCGGCCAGGGCGATCGGCAGGGCAAGCAGGATGAGTCGTTTCATGGGGTTCTCCTTGAAGGGTGACCAGTGCAAACGCGTGGACGCCTGGAACGGGGTGAAACCGGCGCGACGCCGGGCGGTACCGCTCAGGAACCGTTCGGGGAAGCGCCGATCCCCGGGTCACCGCAGGGCGCTGGTATGGCTCAGCTTCCGGCGGGCATCAACAGCAGCAGGAGCGCGCCGAAAACGATGCGGTAGAAAGCGAAGCCGGTGTAGCGGTGGGACTTGATATAGCCCAGCAACCATTTGACGACGATGAAACCGGTCATCGTGGCGGCGGCGAAGGCCAGGCCGACCTCGCCCCAGTTCTCGCTGCCGATGGCGCCGTCCTTGACCAGTTCCAGGAACGCGTAGCTGCTGGCCGCAAACATGGTGGGGATGCCCACCAGGAACACGAACTCGGTGGCCGACGAACGCCGGCTGGTGCCGGCCAGCATCGCCATGAAAATGGCCGCGGCCGAACGAGAGGTGCCGGGAAACACGCCCGCCACGACTTGCGCCAGGCCCACCAGCACCGCCACCTTCCATGTGATGTTGGGCTGGTCGCCGCGCTTGCCGGCGAAATGCTCGGCCACCAGCATCCACACGCCGCCGATGATCAGCGCCCAGGCGATCGGGGTCAGGGTTTCGGGCAGTTCCCAGCCGGCCAGCCGCACCGGCAGGCCGACCAGGGCGGTGACCAGGAAGGCGGTGATGATCTTGGCGATGTAGTCGCGGTTGGCCGGTTCGCGCCAGCCGCGGGCCAGTTCCCACAGGCGATCGCGGAACACCAGGGTGATGGCGAGGATGGCGCCGGCCTGGATGACGATGTTGAAGAAGTCGGAGCGATGGCCGAGCCAGCGCTCGGCGATGAGCAGGTGACCGGTGCTGGAGATGGGCAGGAATTCGGTGATGCCTTCGATGATGCCGAGCAGGAGCGCGGCGAGCAGGTCGGTCATGGGACGCGGACAGGTGGGCGGGAAGCGACAAGGATAGAGGATTCCCGATGTCACATATTGGTGCGTTGCTTGCTAAGTTGGCACCACAAAGGTGCATTCCGCCAATGCGAGGTGAATTTCAGTCCTTTAAAAACAATCGCTTATCGGATTCCCTGGGTTGGCACACTGTTTGCTGAAGAGAAGGCACGTTCCTACCAACCCGAGGTTCCAAGATGTCTGCGGACAATGTTGAAAAGCTGATCAAGGACAACAAGGTCGAGTTCGTCGACCTGCGTTTCGCGGACGTCCGCGGCGTGCAGCATCACGTCACCTTCCCGGTCAACATCGTGGAGCCCTCGCTGTTCGAGGACGGCAAGATGTTCGACGGCAGCTCGATCGCCGGCTGGAAGGGCATCAACGAATCCGACATGGTGCTGCTGCCCGACGCCAGCACCGCCTTCCTGGACCCGTTCACCGCCGATCCGACCATCGTGCTGACCTGCGACGTGCTGGATCCGGCCACCATGCAGGGTTATTCGCGCTGCCCGCGCGGCGTCGCCAAGCGCGCCGAGGCCTACCTGAAGTCCAGCGGCATCGCCGACCAGGCGTTCTTCGGCCCGGAACCGGAATTCTTCATCTTCGACTCCGTGCGCTACGCCAATGAAATGGGCCACACCTTCTTCAAGATCGATTCCGAGGAAGCGGCCTGGAACAGCGGCACCAAGTACGAGGGCGGCAACAGTGGCTATCGTCCGGGCGTGAAGGGTGGCTACTTCCCGGTCGCCCCGGCCGACACCCTGCACGACATCCGCGCCGAAATGTGCAAGACCCTGGAGCAGGTCGGCATCGAAGTCGAAGTGCACCACCACGAAGTCGCCACCGCCGGCCAATGCGAAATCGGCACCAAGTTCAACTCGCTGGTCAAGAAGGCCGACGAGCTGCTGACGATGAAGTACATCATCAAGAACGTGGCCTTCCGCAACGGCAAGACCGCCACCTTCATGCCCAAGCCGATCGTCGGCGACAACGGCAGCGGCATGCACGTGCACCAGTCGCTGGCCAAGGGCGGCACCAACCTGTTCTCCGGCGACGGCTACGGCGGCCTGTCGCAGATGGCGCTGTGGTACATCGGCGGCATCTTCAAGCACGCCCGCGCGATCAACGCCTTCACCAACTCGGGCACCAACAGCTACAAGCGCCTGGTGCCGGGCTTCGAGGCGCCGGTGATGCTGGCTTATTCGGCCCGCAACCGTTCGGCTTCCTGCCGCATTCCGTGGGTGTCCAACCCGAAGGCGCGCCGCATCGAGATCCGTTTCCCGGATCCGCTGCAGACCGGCTACCTGACCTTCGCCGCGCTGATGATGGCCGGCCTGGACGGCATCAGGAACCAGATCGATCCGGGCGCGCCCAGCGACAAGGACCTGTACGACCTGCCGCCGGAAGAAGAGAAGAACATCCCGCAGGTCTGCTCCAGCCTCGACCAGGCGCTGGAAGCGCTGGACAAGGACCGCGACTTCCTCAAGGCCGGCGGCGTGTTCAGCGACGACTTCATCGATGGCTACATCGCGCTGAAGATGCAGGAAGTGACCAAGTTCCGCGCGGCCACGCACCCGCTGGAATACCAGCTGTACTACGGCAACTGAGCAACCGCGGCGATGGCGACGGAATCCCCTCCCACCCGTCGCCATCGCCGCACCTCGACCCGGCTGGGGAGCCGGGGAGCCGCACCGCTTCAAGGAGATCGCAACACCGGCAACACAGGGGAACGCAACACAGAGCAACACAGGAGAGAACCATGAGCCGCCACTCCCTCCCACGTCACCTACCGTCACCGCGATGCATCGCGGCGACGGTTTGTGCGGCTCATGGGTTGTTCCGCACCGAGAACGTGTCCGCCGCCAGGGGGCTGCGCGCACGGGTGTCCTGAAACCACCGGCCGGCTGCGGCCGGCCGGTTCCATCCACCATCGGGGTATGCGCATGAAACTGATCACCGCCATCATCCGGCCGTTCAAACTCGACGAGGTCCGAGAGTCCTTGTCGCAGGCGGGCGTGTCCGGCATCACCGTCACCGAAGTGAAAGGCTTCGGCCGGCAGAAGGGCCACACCGAGCTGTATCGCGGCGCCGAGTACGTCGTCGATTTCCTGCCCAAGATCAAGATCGAAACCGTCGTCACCGACGAACGCCTGGAAGCGGTCATCGAGGCCATCCAGCAGGCCGCCGGCACCGGCAAGATCGGCGACGGCAAGATCTTCGTGACCACCATCGACCAGGTCATCCGCATCCGCACCGGCGAAGTCGGCGCGGACGCGCTCTAACACTCGGAGCCCCACATGAAGACTCGACTGTTCGACGGGTGGAAAGCCCGTGCGCAAGCGTTGTGCCTGGCCGCCGTATGCGGCGTGATGACGATGGGGTTCGCGGCCGGCGTTTCGGCCCAGGATCCGGCGCCCGCGCCGGCATCCGCATCGGCGCAGGAAACCGCGGCACCGGCCGCCACCGAAGTTGTGGCGCCGGTCGCCGAAACCACGCCCGCAGCCACCGCGTCCGCCGAAGCCGCTCCGGCCGCCGAAGCCGCACCGGTGGTGGAAAAGGGCGACGTCGCCTGGATGCTCACCTCCACCCTGCTGGTGCTGCTGATGGTGGTGCCGGGCCTGGCGCTGTTCTACGGCGGCATGGTGCGTTCGAAGAACGTGCTGTCGGTGCTGATCCAGGTAGCCACCGTGTTCTCGCTGCTGGTAATCCTGTGGGTGTTCTACGGTTACAGCCTGGCGTTCTCGGGCGAGGGACCGTGGATCGGCAATCTCGACAAGGCGTTGCTGAAAGGCGTGACGCTGGAATCGCTGGCGGCGACCTTCAGTGCCGGCGTGAGCCTGCCGGAGTACGTGTTCGTCGCATTCCAGGCGACCTTCGCCGGCATCACCGGCGCGCTGATCGTCGGTGCGTTTGCCGAACGGGCCAAGTTCGCCGCGGTCGTGCTGTTCTCGGTGCTGTGGTTCACCTTCGGCTACCTGCCGCTGGCGCACATGGTGTGGGCCGCGGGCGGATTCCTGTTCGAGAAGGGCGCGCTGGATTTCGCCGGCGGCACCGTGGTGCACATCAATGCGGGCATCGCCGGCCTGGTCGGTGCCTACTTCGTCGGCCGTCGCGTGGGCTTCGGGCGTGAGGCGCTGAAGCCACACAACGTGACCTTCACGTTCGTCGGCGCCTCGCTGCTGTGGGTGGGCTGGTTCGGCTTCAACGCCGGTTCCAACCTGGAAGCCAATGCCGGCGCGGCGCTGGCCTTCCTCAACACCCTGCTAGCCACCGCCGCGGCGATTCTGGGCTGGGCGGCGACCGAGAAGTTCACCAAGGGCAAGTCCTCGGCGCTGGGCGTGGCGTCCGGCGCGGTCGCCGGCCTGGTCGGTATTACCCCGGCGTGCGGCACGGTCGGACCGTTCGGCGCGATCGTCATCGGCCTGGCCGCCGGCGTGATCTGCGTGTGGGGCGTGAATGGCCTCAAGCGCCTGCTGGGCGCGGACGACAGCCTGGACGTGTTTGGCGTGCATGGCCTGGGCGGCATCGTCGGCGCGATCCTCACCGGCGTGTTCAGCGCCGCCTCGCTGGGCGGGGTGAAGGGCGAGGGTTACGACATCGCCAGCCAGGTCGGCATCCAGGCGTTGGGCGTCGGCATCACCATCGTCTGGATTGGCGTGGTGTCGGTGGTCTCGTTCCTGATCGCCAAGCTGGTGTTCGGCCTGCGGGTGGCCGAGGAAGCCGAGCGCGAGGGCCTGGATATCACGTCCCACGGCGAATCGGCCTACGAGGCCTGATTCCCGCCACCGGGCCGGCTTTGCACTAAACTGGTGCAATGCCGGCCCCGGTGACTTTCCCCATGTTTCCCGCACCCGCTCCCGATGCGCTCAGCACGCCGGTGGCCTGGGCCGATGCCGGCGGCCACATCGCCGGGGTCAACGCGGCGTTCGCCCGCTGGCTGGGCGTCAGCGCCCGGCGCCTGCAGGGACAGCCACTGGCGGCACTGGAAATGGAGGGTGACGCGATGGCGCGTTTCCTGGAAAACACCGATCATGACGTGCTGCGCCTGCACCGCATGGCGCTGGGCATGCCGGGCGGCGAGGCGCCGCGCTTCGCCGAGGGCTGGCTGTCGCGGCTGGACGGCGGCGGCTGGCTGCTGGAGGCGCACCCGGTGGACGAATTCCCGGCCCCGGATCCGACCCAGGTGCTGCCGAGCGCCCTGGGCGCCGCGCTCAAGGGGCTGGCACATGAACTGCGCAACCCGCTCGCCGGCCTGAAGGGCGCCGCGCAACTGCTGGCGCGGCGGGCCGGGCAGCGCACCGACAATGAGGACGAGCGCGAACTGATCGACCTGATCGAATCGGAAATCGGTCGCCTCAACACCCTGCTGGATCAGTTGCTGTCGCCGGCGCCGCAGCGGCCGCATGCGCCGCTGAACATCCATGCGGTGCTGGAGCGCGTGTTGCGTCTGGCCGAAACCGAGGGCGGCTGGTCGGTGCGCCTGCAACGCGACTACGACCCCAGCCTGCCGGAACTGCCCGGCGATGCGGACCGGCTGACCCAGGCAGTCTGGAACCTGGTGCGCAACGCGATCCAGGCCGGCGCCGCCAGCGTCGTGCTGCGCACGCGGGTGGAACATGGCCTGCGCATCCACGATCACCTGCACACGATGGCGCTGCGCGTGGAAATCATCGATGACGGCCGTGGCGTGCCCGAGGAACTGGCCGAACACCTGTTCCTGCCGCTGGTCAGCGGGCGCGCCGAAGGCAGCGGGCTGGGCCTGGCGCTGGCCCAGCAGGTGGCGCGCGAACATCGCGGCACCCTGACCTACCGTTCGCGTCCCGGCCATACCGTTTTCACCCTGCTGTTGCCGCCGGGGAGCGACGAGGAAGAGGAACGCCATGTCCACTGACAGCGCCACGCCCCATCTGCAACGCATCTGGGTGGTCGACGACGACCGCTCGGTGCGCTTCGTCCTTGCCACCGCGCTACGCGACGCGGGCTACGACGTGGATGGTTTCGACAGCGCCGCCGCGGCGTTGCAGGCATTGGGTGCGCGTGGCGCACCGGACCTGCTGTTCACCGATGTGCGCATGCCCGGCGACGATGGGCTGGTGCTGCTGGACAAGCTCAAGGCCACGCATCCGCAATTGCCGGTAATCGTGATGTCGGCCTACACCGACGTCGCCAGCACTGCCGGCGCGTTCCGCGGCGGCGCGCACGAGTTCCTGTCCAAGCCCTTCGATCTCGACGATGCCGTCGCCCTGGCTGCGCGCGCGCTGCCGGATGCCGAGCAGGATGTCTCCGCGGCCATGGAACCGGCCGGTTCCGTGCCGGGCCCGCCCCGCCTGATTGGCGACACCCCGGCGATGCGCGCGCTGTTCCGCGCGATCGGGCGGCTGGCGCAGGCGCCGCTGTCGGTGCTGATCAATGGCGAAACCGGTACCGGCAAGGAACTGGTCGCGCGCGCGCTGCACCAGGAATCGCCGCGTGCGCGCAAGCCGTTCGTCGCGCTCAACACCGCCGCGATTCCCGCCGAACTGCTGGAGAGCGAATTGTTCGGCCACGAGGCCGGCGCCTTCACCGGCGCGCAGAAACGCCACATCGGCCGCTTCGAGCAGGCCGACGGCGGCACCTTGTTCCTGGACGAAATCGGCGACATGCCGCTGCCCCTGCAGACCCGCTTGCTGCGCGTGCTCGCCGAGGGTGAATTCTTCCGCGTGGGCGGGCGTGAGCTCATCCGGGTCGATGTGCGGGTGATCGCCGCGACCCATCAGCATCTGGAAACGCTGGTCGCCGAAGGCCGTTTCCGTGCCGACCTGCTGCACCGCCTCGACGTGGTGCGCCTGCAGTTGCCACCATTGCGCGAACGCCTGGCCGACGTGCCGCAGCTGGCCGACAACTTCCTGGCCGCCGCCACCCGCAAGCTGGACATCGCGCCCAAGCGCTTCTCGCACGCGGCGCAGGTGCAGTTGCAGTCGTATGCCTGGCCCGGCAACGTCCGCGAACTGGAAAACGTGTGCTGGCGATTGGCGGCGCTCGCGCCGGGCGATGTCATCAGCGGCGCCGATCTGGAAGCGGTGTTGCCGCGTGGTGGAATCCGCAATCCGCCGGCCACCTCCGCGGGCGAGTGGGACGAAGCCTTGGCCGGCTGGGCCCGCGCGCGCCTGGTCGAAGGCGCCGATGGCCTGCACGCCGAGGCGCGCGAACGCTTCGATCGGACCCTGCTGGAAGTGGCCCTTGAATTCACCCAGGGCCGACGCGCCGAGGCCGCGTCGCGGCTGGGCGTGGGGCGCAACACGGTGACGCGCAAGCTGGGCCCGGGACGCAAGCGGCGCTGAATTCATTGCACCTGAATGAAGCTGAGGTTACGTTTGCGTGCTCACGCTTCCAGGAGATCGCCATGCGTACCGCACTGCTCGCCACCGTCACCGCCGTCGCGCTTGCCGCCTGCGGCAGCAACCCGAAGCCGGCGGAACAGCCCGCCGCCCCGGCCGCCACCAGCACCGCCAAGCAGGGCATCGCGAACCTCGCCTCGGCGTCGGGAAGCCTGGTCAGCGGCAAGATCACGCTGGTGCCGATGGCCGATGGCGTGCACCTGACCGGCGAAGTCGGCGGACTGCCGGCCAACAGCGCGCATGGATTCCACGTGCACGAGAAAGGCGATTGCAGCGCGGTGGACGCCAGCAGCGCCGGCCCGCACTTCAATCCGACCGCGACCACCCACGGCAAGGCCGGCGGTGGCGCGCACCATGCCGGCGACATGGACAATGTCACCGCCAACGCCGAAGGCGTGGCCCGCATCAACGTGCACCTGACCGGCGTGACTCTCGGCGGCGGCGCGCCCAACGACATCGCCGGGCGGGCGCTGATCGTGCACGGCTCGCCGGACGACTACACCAGCCAGCCCGCCGGCAACGCCGGCGCGCGCGTGGCCTGCGGGATCATCACCGTCACCCAGTGACGGTCACGCGGGAACGGCGCAACGCGTCGTTCCCGCTATCGCCCGGCTCAGGGTTGGCCCAGGGCGTCGCGCGGATCCGCATAGCCGGCGCAGTGCGCGAACAGCACCGGAATGCCGTGCGCTTCCAGTACCGCGGCGAATTGCTGCTGGCGGGCGAGGAAATGGTTGTAGGCGCGCTCCAGCCGTTCTTCGGTGGCTTCCTGCGGCGCGTAGCGCGCACGCCAGGCGGAAGGCTCGAACAGCGCGATGCGTACTTCGCCGTCCAGGTAGCGCAGCAGCGGCTCCGGCGATGCGTCCAGCCATTCTTCCCGATCCGGCGCGAGCAGCGCGGTCTCGATGATCGGCCAGAGCGAATCGAGACCGCCGTGGCCATACTGCATCGCGGTCATGGCGGCGAGATCATGCAGGGTCAGGTAGCGCGCGTGTTCGATCTGCGCGCCGAAGGCCTGCTGCGCGAGCAGCGCGGTATCGGCCTGGGCCATGCCGGTCTCCAGCAGGATCGCTTCCAACCGTTCGGCAACTTCGGAAACCGTATGGTTCTCGCCGCTGAGCAGGAACGGCAGCACGCGCAGCGGCCCGCCCGCCAGATCGTTCTCGGCGGCGAATGGCAGCGGGACTTCCCCGTGCTCATCCGCGCCGAAGGCGATCATCCGCGGACCGCTGTTGCGGCCGGGCGCGCGCTGCTGCAGCTCCTGCAGGCGACGATGCAGCGGCCAGCCCGGGCGCAGCGCCTCGGCGGGGTCGAAATGCGCCGCGGCCAGGGTCAGATCCAGATCGCGGATGGCGGGCACCAGCGCAGCCAGGTCGCGGCCAATCCGCTCCACCAGCATGGCGGCGTCGGCGGGCCGCAGCGCGGCCTGCGCAGGGGCGTTTCCGGCGGAGAGTTCCAGCGCCAGGAATCCCTTCACGTCGGCGGTCGTTGCGGATGCGGTCATATCAAGGTTTGGCGGCGATGGAGGGGGGCATTACACTCTCGCATTATGCCTGCCGCCGCCGCGGCTTCCGAACCACCGCACCGTGATGAGGTCCTCCATGCCAGCCGCCCGTCCCGTCGCCATCCTCGGTGGCGTCCGCATTCCGTTCTGCCGGCAGAACACCGCCTATGCGGATGTGGGCAACCTGGGCATGTCGGTGCGCACGCTCGGCGCGCTGGTCGAGCGCTTCGGCCTGCATGGCCAGCAACTCGGCGAAGTGGCGATGGGCGCGGTGATCAAGCATTCCAGCGACTGGAACCTGGGCCGTGAAGCCACGCTGTCCTCCGGACTTTCGCCGCTGACGCCGGGCATCACCCTGCAGCGCGCCTGCGGTACCAGCCTGGACAGCATCATCACCGTCGCCAACAAGATTTCGCTGGGACAGATCGAATCGGGCATCGGCGGCGGTTCGGACACCACCTCCGACGTGCCGATCGTCTACGGCAGGAAGCTGCGCGCGCGCATCCTCGCCGCCAATCGCGCCAAGACCACGCAGGACAAGATCAAGACGCTGGTGAAGGGCTTCAAGTTCAGCGAGCTCAAGCCCGAGTTTCCCGGCGTGGCCGAGCCGCGCACCGGCAAGAGCATGGGCGATCATTGCGAGGACATGGCCAAGGAATGGAACATTTCCCGCGATTCGCAGGACGAACTGGCGGTGGCCTCGCACAAGAAGCTGGCGGCGGCCTACGAGCGCGGTTTCTTCAGTGATCTGATCGCGCCGTTCCGCGGACTGGAGCGCGACAACATCCTGCGTCCGGACACCTCGCTGGAAAAGCTCGCCACGCTCAAGCCGGCGTTCGACAAGACTTCCGGGCGCGGCACCTTGACCGCGGCCAACTCCACGCCGCTGACCGACGGCGCGGCCGCGGTGCTGCTGTCCAGCGAGGAATGGGCACGCACGCACGGGCACGAACCGCTGGCCTACCTGCGCGACGCGCAGGTGGCGGCGGTCGACTTCGTGCACGGCGAGGGCCTGCTGATGGCGCCGACCGTCGCGGTGCCGGAAATGCTCAAGCGCCACGGCCTGACGCTGCAGGATTTCGATTTCTATGAAATCCACGAAGCCTTCGCCGCGCAGGTGCTGTGCACGCTGCGCGCGTGGGAAAGCGAGGACTACTGCCGCAACCGGCTGGGCCTGGACGCGCCGCTGGGCCGGATCGATCCGGAGAAGATGAACCCGAATGGTTCCTCGCTCGCCACCGGCCATCCGTTCGCCGCGACCGGTGCGCGCATCGTCGCCACCGCCGCCAAGGAACTGAAGCAGCGTGGTGGCGGCCGTTGCCTGGTGTCGATCTGCACCGCCGGCGGCATGGGCGTGGTCGCGATCATCGAGCGCTGATTCGCACATACACGACCGGGTAGGAGCGCCGTCCCGGCGCGAGCTCCTTCTCGTGGACGCGCGAGGCAATCGGGGACGAGCCCGCGGAACAGCTCGCGGCCGGAGGCCGCTCCTACCGATTGTATGCGGGATGCGCGGTTTGTCAGCCGCGCAGGCGCGGCAGGCCGTGTTCGTCGCGTTCCTCGACCACCGCCGCATCGAAAATCTTCTGCTTCATGTCGCGCCCCGGCAGTTCGATCGCCGGCTCGCCGCGCAGCGCACGCAACGCGTTGGCGAAACTGCGCCGCGCGCTGGCTTCGTCGCCAACGGCGGCGAAACCTTCACCCAGTTCTTCCCATGCGTCCGCCCCGGCTCCCTGCGCCAGCGCGCGGTGCAGGAATTCCTGCGCCTGCGGCCACTGTCCCTGCTGGCGGGCAAGCCGCGCCAGCGTGACCAGCAGCGCGGGACTGGCCGGGTGCGCCTGCAGCCAGCGCTGCGCGCTCGCCCGGCGCGAATCGGCCTTGCCCACCGGCAGCCGTCCATACAGCGCGACCAGGGATTCGTCCCAACGTACGTCGATGGCCGACTCCAGGCTGCGAATGGCGGCATCTTCCCAGCGCATCGCGGCCGCGCGCTCGGCATAGGCGGCGACCACCGCGGGATCGTTGCGCAGCGGCTTGGACAGGGTTTCCCAGCGCTCCGCCAGCACGTTGGCGTCGCCGGCCTCGCGCACCGCGCGGGCAGCCAGTTCCTTTTCCAGCGTATCGAGCCGACCGCCCGACAGTGACTGTTGTTGCTTCATCGCGCCCAGCAGGCCATAGGCTTCGCCACTGCGATTGAGCTGGGCGAGCGCCTGCGCGCGCAGCGACAGTCCGCGCGGCGGCAGCGGCTGCGCGGCAGGGGATTCCAGCGCGGTCAGCGCTTCGATCGGGGATTGGCGGGCCAGCGCGCGATCGGCGGTGGTCAACGCATGGGCCGCCGCGCTGCGCTGCGCGAGCGCTTCCAGATGGCGGCGGGCGGCGGCCTCGTCCTCGCGGGCATCGGCCGCGCGCACTGCGGCGATCCGCGCGATTGCGCCCACTTCATCATCCTCGGCGGCGCGTTCCAGCAACTTTTCCGCACGGTTCCAGTGGCCGCCATGCAGGTTGTCCAGGCCCTCGATCAGGCGCGCGCGCGCCTGCTTCCGGCGATGCCGAGCCCAGGCGCGGAACGGCAGGGTCAGCAGTTTGAGCAGCAGCCAGATGACGCCGGCGACCAGCAGCAGCGACAGCAGCGCGCGCGGCACGTCGGTTTCCCAGTCGTTGCCGCCGAACTCCACGAATACCCGGCCAAAATCACGAGTGTGTTCCTGCGCCAACCATTGCGCGGCGAACACGCCGACGGCCAGCAGGATCAGCAGGATGACGGTGGTGCGGAACACCTTCATGGCACGGTCTCCTCCTCCAGTCGGGTCGCCGTGGCAGCGGGAGGCGGCGCGGTGAAACCCGCGGAGCGCAGGCTGCGCAGCTGTTCCAGGGTACTGCCCAGCAGCAGCACGTCGTCGCGCAGCGGCAGCCGGCGCATCGCCGCCAACTGCTGGCGACCCTGACGCAGTGCCGGTGAATCCGGCCACAACCGGGTGATCCATTGATCGATGCGGTTCAGCGAGGCCAGGAAGCCGGCCGCGTCGCCGCGTTCCAGTGCCGCGTGCGCCAGGCTGATCTCGATGCGCAGCGCGGCTTCGCCGGCATTGCGATCGGAGGGAGCGACGAACGCCGCCTGGCGGCTCGGCCGCACATCCACCAGCGGCGCCAGCCAGCGCTGCCAGCGGCGTTGCTCGGTCACCGCCGACGCCGCTGCCGTGCGCTGCGGCAACCCCGCCAGGCCCGCGGCGAAAGCGTCCAACTGCCGGCTCAGGCGCGCGCGTGGTCCCGCACCCTGCGCCTCCAATGCCTGGCGCTCCTGCGCGAGGGTCTGCTTCAGATTGAGCAGACGATGATCGTCGATGCCTTCCAGCGCGCCGGCAGCCAATGCGTAGGCATGACGGGCACCGTCGCGATCATCGGCCACGCTCAGCCGCTGCCCGGCCAGCGACAGCAGCATCTCCACTTCGTCCAGGCGCAGGGCCTGCGCGCCGTGGCGGCTCGGGTCGGACAGCTTGGCGACGCTTTCCTCGAGCAGGGCGCCGCGCTGGCCCAGGCCCAGCACTTCATCGCGCAACACGCGGTTGGTCGCGGCCGCGTCCTGGACACGCTGGGTCAGCGTGCGTTGATCGCGACGCACCGATTCCAGCCGCTGTTCGATGGCGCCCAGGCGCTGCGCGGCATCGGCGGCTTGCGCCTGTGCCTGCGCGTCGCGCGCCTTCCAGCCGCGCCAGCCCAGCGCAGCGACGGCGGCCAGCGCGATCAGCGCCAGCAGCCAGATGAACGCACCGCGGCCGCCGCGGCGATCCCGGTTACCGGAAGGAGAAGGGGAAGGGTTTTCGTCGTTCACTCGACCGTCCTTGTTGTCGTTCTGGCGGGCGTCGTGGGCTCATGCTAGCGGATCGGGCCGCGACAGGGCGGTTTCCGCGGCGTCCAGCATGTGCGCGTTGCGAGGTCCGGCGGCCTGCAGCACGCGCGCGAAACCGGTTTGCGATGCCTGCGTCGCGAGTCGTTCGCTGGCGGCGATCGCCGGCAGGCGCCGCAGCGTTTCGAGTGCGGTCGACGGCAGTTGCGCCACCAGCCGTTCGAGCGCACCGCCGCTGCTGATCAACACGCAGGCCGGCGCGCGCAACTGTTCCAGCGCACGCAGGCTGCGCGCCGACACGGCCACGTCCGTTCGTTCATAAACGTCGGCGCGTTCCAGGCGGGCACCGCGCTCCGCCAGGCCGGGCGCCAGCAGGTTGCGGCCGGCCGGCGCGGTCACGAAGCCGATCCGTTTGCCCGCGATCGCTTGCAGTTCGGGCAGGGCCAGCAGGCCTTCGCTGTCCATCTGCGCAGGCGCCGAGACCCGAGCGATGCCCTGGCGACGCAGCGCGTGCGCGGTGCCACTGCCCACGGCGAGCCATGTCTGTCCCGGCGCGGCCTGCAGATGCTGCAGGCTCGCGGCGGCGGCAACGGCCGCCGGGCTGGTGAACAGCACGAGGTCGCCTTGCAGGGCACGCGCCAGCGCTGCGCGCGCGGCTTCGTCCCCGCGCACGGCGATCCGCCACGGCGACAACGCCAGCAGCCCGGCGCCGCGCCGCGCCGCCGCGCGGCGTAGCGCCTCATGCCCGCCCTGCGGCCGCAGCGAGATCACGTACCATCCTGCGTCTTTATCCGAAGCCATGGGCGGATTATCCGTGATGAATGCCGAAGCCGCGCTGGATCGCCTGCGTGCGTATTGTCGCGGGATGCCGCCGGTCGCCGCCATGCAGGTGGAGGTTGCCGGCTATGCGGATGGCGTATTGCGCCTGACGGCTCCGCTGGCGCGGAACGTCAATGACAAGGGCACTGCGTTCGGCGGCAGCCTGACTTCGCTGATGACGGTGGCCGGCTGGGGACGGGTCACGCTCGGCCTGGATCTGGCCGGCGAATCCGCCGAAGTGTATGTAGCGGACAGCAACATCCGCTATCTCGCGCCGCTGCGTTCGGATCTGCAGGCAGAAGCCCGGCTGGCGCCGGGCGAATCCTGGGAGACCTTCCTGGCCACCCTGCGCCAGCGCGGGCGGGCGCGGATCCAGGTCGAGGCGGTGGTGTACCTGCCCGATGGCGGCGCGGCCACCACCTTGAGCGGTCGTTTCGTTGCCATCGCGAGGCGGTAGGATGGAGGTACCTGTGGGGGAGGGGAACCGATGCCGATGAGCCTGCGCTGGGTACTGCTGGTGGTCCTGGCGATCGCCGCGTTCGGTGTGCAGGCCGCGGGAGGGCGGCAGCGGGCCAAGCTGGAACAGGCCCAGAACGCCTACGCGGCGGCGATTCGCTGGGGCGATTTCGAAGGCGCATGGACCTTCGTCGAGCCCGCCTACGCCGCGGCGCACCCGATGGGCGAATTCGAGCTGCGGCGCTACGAGCAGGTCCAGGTATCCGGCTATCGCGACCTGTCCAGCCTGGTGGAACCGGACGAGGTGGTCGTGCGCCTGATCGAGGTCCGGGTGATCAACCGCCATACCCAGGCCGAGCGAACCCTGCGCTACCGCGAGCGCTGGCGCTGGGACGCCGAGGGCAAGCGCTGGTGGCTGGTCGGTGGCCTGCCGGACTTCTGGGAAGGCGAATAGCGCCCCCGCCGCAGTCCGCGCCGCTATGCGACAATCGCGGTTTGCCCAGACCCGCGTATTCCCGTGAGTTTCGAAAAACTGCAGGCGTTCGTCGCCCATAGCCCGGTCCTGTCGCTGCTGCTCGTCGGCCTGACCGCGGTGATCATCTACACCGAAATCGCCCGCCTGTTCCGCGGCTACAAGGCCCTGCGCCCGGCCGAGCTCACTGGTCTCATCAACCGTGAGAACGCGTTGGTGGTGGATCTGTCGGCCACCGGCGATTTCGAGAAGGGGCACATCGCCGGCAGCCGCAACGTCGCGCCCAGCCAGTTCGACCCGGAGAGCAAGCTGCTGTCCCCGGCCAAGGCGCTGCCGGTGGTGATGGTGTGCCGCAATGGCCAGGCGTCCGCGGACGCGGCCAAGCGCCTGAAGAAGGCCGGCTTCACCCAGGTGTATTGGCTGGATGGCGGTATCGCCGCCTGGCAGCAGGCCGACCTGCCGCTGATCAAGGGCCGCTGAGCCGCCCTTGATTCCGGGCGGGCGCGTCGCCAAGACATGCCATAATCACCCTCTTTACTTTCCGTTCAACCGAATTCCCGGAGTTTCGAAATGTCCGAAGAAACCAACAACGGCGCCGTCGCGCCGGCCGAAGCTGGCGCCGCGTTCACCGTCGAGAAGATCTACGTCAAGGACGTTTCGTTCGAAGTCCCGGGTGCGCCGGCCATCTTCACCGAGAACGTGCAGCCGGACCTGCAGCTCAACCTCAACCAGCGCGTGCAGCGCCTGAACGAGAACGCGTTCGAAGTCGTGCTCGGCGTCACCCTGACCTGCAAGGCCGGCGACAAGACCGCGTACGTGGCCGAAGTCCAGCAGGCCGGCATCTTCGGCCTGGTCGGCCTGGAGCCGCAGGCGGTCGACGTGCTGCTCGGCACCCAGTGCCCGAACATCCTGTTCCCGTACGTGCGCCAGCTGGTCAGCGACCTGGTCCAGTCCGGCGGCTTCCCGCCGTTCTTCCTGCAGCCGATCAACTTCGACGCCCTGTACGCCGAAACCCTGCGCCAGCGCGCCGCGCAGCAGGGTGGCGACGGCGAACTGGCCAACACGGAACCGGCGGGCAACGCCTGATTCATGAGGCACAATCCCGTCGTGGCGCGAACCGCGCCGATGGGGGTGACGCATGGCTGATTCGTTGAGGATCGCCGTCCTAGGCGCGGGCTCCTGGGGCACCGCGCTGGCGACCCTGATGGCCCGCAACGGCCATCAGGTCGTGCTGTGGGGCCGCGACGAAAAAGTCGCGGCCGCGATCGATGCGCAGCACGAGAACCCGCGCTACCTGCCGGGCATCGCGTTGCCGGAAAGCCTGCGCGCCACCACCGATCTCGCCACCGCCATGCAAGGCGCCGAACTGGTGCTGGTGGTGGTGCCGTCGCATGCGTTCACCGAAACGCTGAAGCTGGTCGCCCCGCTGCGGCCGGCCGGCGCCGGCGTCGCCTGGGCCACCAAGGGCTTCGAGCCCGGTTCGGGACGCTTCCTGCATGAGGTCGCCGAGGAAATCCTGGGCGCGGACGTGCCGCTGGCCGTCGTCACCGGCCCGTCCTTCGCCAAGGAAGTCGCACTCGGCCTGCCGACCGCGGTCACCGTGCATGGCCATGACGCCGGCTTCGCCCAGTTGATGGCCGAAGTGCTGCATGGCCCGGCGTTCCGCGCCTACACCGGCGACGACATGGTCGGCGCCGAACTGGGCGGCGCGATGAAGAACGTGCTGGCCGTGGCCACCGGCGTCGCCGATGGCATGCAGTTGGGACTGAATGCGCGCGCCGGCCTGATTACCCGCGGCCTCAACGAGATGTTGCGACTGGCCGCGGCAATCGGCGGCAAGCCGGAAACCCTGATGGGCCTGGCTGGCCTGGGCGATCTGGTGCTCACCGCCACCGGCGATCTCTCGCGCAACCGGCGGCTGGGCCTGGCGCTGGGGCGTGGCCAGCCGATCCAGGAAGCGATCCGCGAAATCGGCCAGGTGGTCGAATCCATGCAGGCCGCCGACGAAGTGATGCGCCAGGCGGAGCGGCACGGCATCGACCTGCCGATCTCCAGCGCGGTCCGTGCCGTGTTGCATGGCGAGATAACGCCCACGCTGGGCCTGCAGCAACTGCTGGCGCGCGAACAGAAACCGGAATATCCGGAGACGCTGTTCAAGTAAGCCGTCGAGCGGATCGAGGATGCAGAAAGCCCGGTCATTGGCCGGGCTTTTTTATGGTTGCCGGGAAGTGGACTCGCCATTCGGTGGTTGAGGAGCATTTGCTCTTCTACCAAGAGCAAATCCTCCTTCACCTGCTGCGCAGGTGCCCGCCCCCTTTTTCGCTTTCAACAGCCGAATGACTGATCAAGGGGGCTATCAACGACTCGACCGCGTAGGGAAACCCGCTTCGCCTCCCCTTCGAAGAAGGGGGACCGAGGGGGATTTGCTCTTGGCGCGAAATGTAGCCACCCCTCAACCACCGGATGGCGGGCCATCTCCATCTTCGAGGCCGGAGAAACGGCATTCGCGCCGCTTGGACCAGAAAAGAGAAGCCCGGCTTGTGGCCGGGCTTCGGGTCGCGACGCGGGGAGAGAGAGACACGTCGCGGGAGGCGGTGTGGCTTCCTGGATTACCAGCTGAAGCGCGGACCGACGAACCATTGGGTATCACCACCGTCGACGACCTTCACGTCGGCCGAGGCGCTCCAGTTCGGGGTGAACTTCACCTGCGCGCCGAGGCGGCCGTAGAAGTCACCGTCATAGTCGTCGCCGTCTTCGTAACCGGCCAGGGCATAGCCGTTCAGGCGGTTGGTCAGTGCGCTGTTCACGCCGACTTCGACGCTGTAGCCATCGGCGCTGAAACCGGGGACGCGGATGCCGGACGGGGTGGTGAAGCGATCGGTCTTGACCTTCTCGTAGGCCACGCGGGTCAGCAGGTCCACGCGCTTGGACAGCTCATGGTTGTAGCCGACGCCGACGCGCCACTGGTCGAAGTCGACCTTCACGTCGTCCACTTCCTGCTGGCTGTAATCAGCGAACAGGTGGAAGTTCGGGTGGATGGCCACCGAGCCCTTCAGCGCCCAGCCGTCGGAATCCGGACCATCGATGTTCGTCTTGGTGTAACCGCCTTCCACGTAGTTGTAGGAGACGCCATCGGCCGCGGAGGCGGCGAACGGCAGGGCGGCCAGCAGGGTCAGGGCAAGCAAGGACTTCTTCATACGCTCAAACCTCTATTTTTTTAGTTGGTATCCAGCGCTGAGGAGGTGATCCGTTCGCTGCTGGTGATGTGAATTATCCGTTAGCGCCCTCAATGTGCCCTGAATATCAAACTGAGCAGTACATAAATTGAAGAGTGATTTGCGGAACTTTCGGCACATGAGCAGGCGGCCGAAAAACGCAGGCCGACGCGCAAAGTCAGCCTTTCATCACGTGCGGGATTCCTGCACGCATCCCACACCGGCGACGACCTAGCGTTGCGGGTGTCGAGGAAAGGAAACGAGGAGCAGGTCATGGCCGCATCATCCCCGCACGAAAAAGCGCACGACGGCAATCATCGGGCATCGGGGCACTACCGGCGCCTGCTGGTGATGATCGCGCTGTCCTTCGCGGTCATGTACCTGTTGATGTATGCGATGGTCGATCGTCCCGGCAACGTCTTCCACAATCTCAACCAGATCTACATGGCCGGCTTGATGGCGGCGCCGATGCTGCTGATCGAGGTTCTGCTGATGCGGAGCATGTATCCGGATCGCCGGCTCAACCTGCTGTTGGCTTTTTGCGCACTTGTCGTCGCACTGGTGTGCTGGCTGGGAATCCGCGGACAGTGGGCCATCGGTGACCAGCAGTTCCTGCGCTCGATGATTCCCCACCATGCGGGCGCCGTCCTGATGTGCCGGAAGGCGGAACTGGACGCGCCGGATCTGCGCCGCCTGTGCGACGGCATCATCCGCGGCCAGGAAGCCGAGATCACGCAGATGAAATCCCGGCTGGAATGAGGGCGTCGGCGACCCTGCTTGTGCCGGAACCGCGTCAGGCGTTCGCCGGCATCCTGCGCCGGAACAGATACAGCACCGCACCGATCACCAATGCGACCGCGGCGGCAAGCAGGTTGCCGATGTTGGCGCTGGCGAGCAGGCCGAGCGACAGGATCAGCGCGGCCAGCGGAATCAGCGGGCCACCGGGCAACTTCAGCGCGCCTGGATGGTCGGCGTAGCGGCGCTGCAGCACGAGCACCGACAGGGTGGTGCCGATGTAGGCACACAGGCGTGCCACCACCGACAGCAGCGCGAGCTGCACGAAAGAGCCGGACAGCGCCAGGGCCAGAGCGAGCACGCCCTGGGTCACGATCGCCACCGCGGGGGTATGGAAGCGTGGGTGGATGCTGGCGAGCGCGCGCGGGCCGAAGCCGTCTTCCGCCAGCGAGTACAGCACGCGGGGACCGAACAGCATGGTGTTGCTGTTCGTGCCGAGGATGGAAATGGTCGCACCGACGGTCAGGATCAGGGCCAGGCCCTTGCCGCTGAAACTGGCGGCGGCATCCGCCAGCGGTGTCTTCGACAGGGCCAATCCCGCCAGGGTGCCTTGCGCGACCAGTTGCACCGCCGCATAGATCAGGGTGACGGTGGCGATCATCGTGAGCAGCGCGAACGGTACATCGCGCCGCGGATTCTTGAACTCGCCGGCCGCTGCGGGGATGTTCTCGAAACCGGCATAGGCGAACAGCAACAGCAATGCCGCCTCGCCCAGATTGCGCATCGGCGGCAGTTCCCCGCTGCGAAGCAGATCGATATCGACGTAGAACACGCCGATGAGGATGAACAGCGCCAGCGGGAGCAGCTTGCCGATGACCAGCGCCACGCCGGTGCGTGCGGCCGACTTCACGCCGATGACGTTGATCAGGGTCAGCAGGCCCAGCGAGCCCACCACGACCGCCAGGCGTCCGCCACCGGACGCGGCTGGCGCCCAGAAACGCGCGGTCGCATCCGCCAGGCCGTTGCTGAGCGCAGCGGCCGAGGCGATGCGGGTCAGCCAGACCATCCAGCCGATCTCGAAGCCGACGAACGGGCCGAACGCTTCCCGCGCATACAGATAGCTGCCGCCGGGCTGATCGAAATAGCTGGCTGCCTGCGCGTAGCACAGCACGAGCAGGGCAACCGCGAGGCCCGCCAGCAGCACCGCCCATACACTGGCCGGACCCAGCAGCACCGCCGTGGCGGCCGGCAGCAGATAGATGCCGCTGCCGATGACGTCATTGATGGACAGTCCGACGATCTGCCAGCGGCTGACCGCGCGCACGAAGCCGGGATTGGGGGGGGCGTCGCTCATGGGGCGGCCTCCGTGATCGCGGGCAATTGCCAGTCGGCGCGCAGGCGCCGGTACTCGGCCTCGGGCAGCAACACGAACACCGGATGCCGCTTGTCATCCAGCCAGGCGAGCAGGCGATCCATCATCGGCTCGGCCATGGCGGTGCAGCCCGCGGTCGGTTCGCCGGGCGCCTTCCACAGATGGGCGAAGATGCAACTGCCGGCGCCACTGACGTTGTCGGGATTGTGCTGGATCACGAAGCCTTCCTTGTAGCGGACATCGCCATCGGCATGCAGGTCGCGGCGCATCGGTTCGGTCGAGCCTTCGACCGCGGCCGCGCCGACCCGCTCGCTGTCGACGATGCGGTTGTAGAGCGGGGAGGCGGGCACGTCGATGCAGTAATGCGACGCCTGCATCGGCGCGTAGGTCAATCCGGTGTCGCGCTGGGCGGCATAGCCGAAGGCTTCGCCCAGGGTGAACACGCCGGCCGGCGCCCTGCCGTCGCCTTCCCGTTTCTGCGGACCGTCCGCCTGCGCGGGATGCAGGCCGCGTCCCCACGCGGCACCGCTGCGGCCGATGGTGACCGGTACCGGCGATTCCGTGGCACGCCAGCCCTCGCCGAGGCGTTCGAACGTCTGCATCCTCCCGCCACTGGCGTCCCAGCCTGGCGTTACGACCAGGATCAGTTGTTGCGCCTGCCGCCAGGCCGATGCCACCTGCGCCGTCGCCGGGGAGGACGCCGCATGGGCCGGAAGGCTGGCCGCCAGGGCGGTGGCCAGCACGAGGTTCGACAGCGCGAAGCGGAACACAGAGGCCATGGCGGCTCCGGGACGGGGATCAGGAATCCAGCAGGTGCTGGATCCTTTCCAGATTGATGTTCAACTGCCGATGGCGGTCGTCGTGGTTGTGGCACAGCAGGACGAACAACACGTCCAGCAGGTACTGCAGCGAGGAACGATAGAGCAGCGCTTCGACGTGCGGGGCGGAATCATGCGCCGATACCACCAGCGATGTGTCGGCATGCGCCCGCAGCGGGTTGGACGTATGCCGGGTGATCGACACCACCTTGCCTTCGGCGTCCTGGAACTGCCGGCTGATCTGCGAGAGCGTGGGCAGTTTGCCGAACTCGGAGAACACCAGCAGCACATCGCCGGGACGGGCCGCCGACAGGTTGGCCATCATCAGGATGGGATCGGCATGGTGCACGGTCAGCACGCCCAGCAGCGACAGGCGCATCGCGAACTCGCGCGCGAACAGGCCATCGTCGCCCAGGCCATAGACGAACACCTTGCCCGCGCCATGGATCAGGCCGGCGATGTGTTCGATGTTGGCTGGCGGATTGAGCAGCCGGGTTTCTTCCTCGGCGGCGGCCTTGCCACGGCGCAGGCCGGCCTCAAGGCGCTGGTAGGCGCTGTTTTCGCCTTCCGCGTCGCCCGCGTCTTCGGCCTGCCGCGGCTGCGGCGCGCCGCCATTGCGGGCCACGGCCTCGCCGATGGAGAACTTGAGATCCGGGTAACCCTTGAAGCCGAACTTCTGCGCGAACTTCACCACGCTGGACTGGCTGATGCCCAGCGCGCTGGCCAGTTGCTGCGAGGAGTAGTCGCGCAGCAGGTGGGCGTTCTCGAGGATGAAGTCGGCGATGCGGCGTTCGATCGCCGACATGTGGTCGCGTTCGGATCGGATTTTGACCAGGGGCGGCATGTGCGCTCTTTATCCCATCCTGTGTCGGGTCGGTCCAGGGGTCAGACCGAAATCAGTTCCAGGCCATGGATGGTCTGGATGCCCAGCCCCGGCGCGTCGGTGATGGAGATCTCCGATTCGTTGAAGATGACCCCGCCCTCCACCGGGTTGAACTGGCACAGCGAGGGGCCGTCCAGGTCCACTTTGGTGATCGATTGCGATTTGGCGACCGCCAGGTGCACCGCCGCGGCAACGCTGATGCTGGTTTCCAGCATGCAGCCGATCATGCATTCCACGCCGTACAGCGAGGCGATGTCGGCGATGCGCACCGCGTTGGAAATGCCGCCGGTCTTCATCAGCTTGATGTTGATGATGTCGGCCGCGCGCATCTTGATCAGGTCGATGACCTCGGTGGGGCCGAACACGCTCTCGTCGGCCATCACCGGTGTATGTACCCGGTCGGTGACGTACTTCAGGCCATCGATGTCCTGCGCCTTGACCGGCTGTTCCAGCAGTTCGAGCACCACGCCGGCGTCTTCCAGGTTGTGCATGGCGAAGACCGCCTGCTTGGCGGTCCAGCCCTGGTTGGCGTCCAGACGCAGCAGCGCGCGTCCTTCCACCGCCGAATAGATTGCCTTGACCCGCTCGATGTCCAGGCCGATGTCCTTGCCCACCTTGATCTTCAGCGATTCGAAACCACGCTCGACCGCGTTGATCGAGTCGGCCACCATCTTGTCGATGTAGTCGACGCTGATGGTGATGTCCGTGGTGATCACCGGATCGCCACCGCCGAGTATCTTGTAGAGCGGCGCGCCATACAGCTGGCCGAACAGATCGTAGACGGCGATTTCGACCGCGGCCTTGGCGCTGGTGTTGCGCTCCAGCGCGGTCTGGATGAGGTGGGTGATGTGGTTGAGGTTGGCGATTTCCTGGCCGATCAGGCGCGGTTTGATGAAACGCGCGATGGCCTCGATGATCGAACCATGGGTATCGCCGGTGATCACCGCGGTGGCCGGCGCTTCGCCGTAGCCGACATGGCCGGTATCGGTGCGCACGATGACCACGATGTCCTCCACCGTATCGACCGTGCGCAGGGCCGTCTTGAAGGCGGTTTTCAGCGGCACGCGCAGCATGCCGAACTGGATGTCGGTGATTTTCATGGGGGCCTTAGGGGCGGATTCTCTGGATGCTGTAGATGCGATCGATGAAGGTCTTGTCACCACCGGCCAGCAGTGGCTCCAGCGGAGTCACCGACACGGCGTTGAGCGAGGCGCGGACCAGCTGGCCGCGGCCATCCTTGTAGGTGATGCCGGTGGTGTCGTGGATCAGGTAGGTCTGGCCGTTCTCCTTGCCGATCACCATCATCACGTGGCCGGGGATGTAGATCAGATCGCCCACCTGCAGATCGCGGATGACCTTCATGCGTGCTTCGCGATCATCCTTGTCGGTGAAGGCGATGCGGTTGAGCGCCGGGCTCACGCCCTGGTCGCTGGTGTTGCGCGGCAGTTCCACCCCGAAGCTGCGGTAGACCTCGGACACGAAGCCGCTGCAGTCGCGGGTGTTGTAGGAGTGGCCCCAGCCGTAGCGTTCGCCGAGGAACTTGAAACCCTGCCGCAACAGTCGCGCCGGGGTAAGTGGAAGGTACTCGGTGCCGACGTCGGCGTTCTTCGGCAGCAGCGCCGGGACCAGCTCCAGTCTGCCGTCCGTGCCGCGCACCGGCAGCTGGATGACCCAGGACGTGTACGGATGCTGGCCATTCACCGGCTTGTCGGCCGGCCAGTCGCTCAACAGCGGCACGCGCACGCCCATGTCCAGTTGCAGTTCGGACACGCCGGGTTGTTCCGGCGTATGCACCGTATGCACCGTCGGACCGGTGACGATCAGCGTCGGCGTGCGATGGGCGTAGCCGAACACCTGTTCGCGCGCGCCTTCGGCCAGGTAGGCGTTTTCAATCCAGGCCGCATACAGCGGGCTGATCACGAACGACCACTGGCGATCGCGGCTTTCGTGCAGGACCACCACCGGCGTGCCCGGGAACAGCGCGCTTTCCTGGAAGCGATCGATGTCCGTGTCGCCCGGCTCGCGGAAGACCCGCAGCCGGGTCGGGAAGGTACGCAGGTCGGCGCGCCTGACCACCAGCGCGTAGCGCACGTCGGTCCGCGCCGGCACCGAGTCGAGCGCGGCATTGGCGACGATGGCGTCAAGCGCGGCCTTGTCGACCGGCTGTCCCTTCGCGTCATACAGCGTTCGGGTGGGCGGGCTGGACAGCTTGCCCACCCATTCGCGCAATTCCTCGGCGCTGAGATGCGCCGGCAATCCCTCGATGTCGTGGACCGAGCGGTCCAGCTCGTGCAGGCGCTCGTTCTGGGCGGCGATCGCCCGCGGCTCCAGGACGACGCGATCCGGCTGCGCGAGCTTGTCGATCCAGTACTCCGGATCCAGGTGCCGGTCCTCCACTCCAATGACGGCGTGCGAGGGGACCGGCAGCGCGGGTGCCGGTTCGCGGGCCAGCAATCCGCCCGTCGGCAGGACCAACAGGGCGGAAAGGAGCAGGCCAGGCATGCGACGGCCCCGCATTCCGGAGGCCGGGTGCGCAACCCGCGAGGCGAATGTTGGCGCGGCATGTCGCCGGGCCGGACCACCGGTGTCTTGTTTCATTTGCCTCCCCTCGGAACGGATGCGACGGCCTGGTGTTGCACGGACGGCAAACGACCGGGTCGATTCCGAGGAATATTTACTTCTTTTTCTGAAAGATTCAAGAATAAATTATTGACCGGGTTCTCCGGTCGTGTTACACAACGGTGACCAGTCGGCTGAGGGGCAAGTGATCGACGTGGACGCCAGCGGGGGCCAGCGAAACCGTTCCATTCGAAGGGAGCACCGGAGTGCCGGGCGTTCCGTGCGCGTGCGTGCGACTGCATGGCCGATATTACTCCTGATGGCCCTCGTCGCGTCCAGCGTTGCCGGCGAATTGCCGCCGCCGGCGCCACCGGCCATCGTCGCCCAGGTGGATGCGGGCCGTTTCGCCGAGGCCGAACAGGCCATCGCGCGTGCGCTCGCCCAGCCCGGCCTGGACGATGAACAGCGTGACGCGCTGCAATACGAACGCGAGCGCATGCGCCGGATCCGGCTGGATTTCCGGCTCACCGAAGCGGATGTACTGGCACAGCTGCGCAAGCAGATTCCGGATCTGAAGCCGGAGGAATTCGCCAACTGGGATCAGGCCAACCGGATCGAGCGGCTCACCATCGACGGCGAGAAGCGCTACTTCAGCCGCTCGGTGTCGAACCTGTTCCGCCTGTATCCGGACGTCGCCGCGCGTCGCGCGCCGCCGGTCAAGCCGTTCTCCGAGGGCCCCTTCGAACGCCTGCACCCGCATCATCGCGAGGCGCTGGAACAGGCACGCGCCACCGGTGCCAACAGCATCGCGCCGCGCCGCTTGCGGGTCACCCAATCACTGGTGGTGAAACCGGATGCCGTTCCGGCCGGCGAAACGGTGCGCGCCTGGATTCCTTATCCGCAGGCGATTGCGGGACAGCAGGAACACATCCGTTTCATCGGCAGCACGCCGGAGAAATCGCGGATCGCGCCCGAAGGCACGCCGCAACGTTCCGTCTATATGGAGCAGACCGCACGGGCCGGGCAGCCGACGCGGTTCTCCATCAGCTATGAACTGACCATCCACGCGCGCCACTTCGATCTCGATCCGGAAAAGGTCGTGGCGACCGCCGCGACACCGGAACTCGCGCCCTACCTGGGCGAGCGCGGGCCGCACATCGTATTCACGGACGACATCAAGCGCTTCTCGGCGCAGGTGGTGGGCGACGAGAAGAACCCCTACCGCATCGCCAGGAAGCTGTTCGACGCGGTGGACCGGATTCCCTGGGGTGGCGCGCGCGAATACTCGACCATTTCCAACATCAGCGACTACGCCCTGCATTCGGATCACGCCGACTGCGGCCAGCAGACCCTGCTGCTGATGACGCTGCTGCGCTACAACGGCATCCCCGCGCGCTGGCAGTCGGGCTGGACCTACTCGGACGAGGAGGTCGGCTACGACAACATGCATGACTGGGGCTGGATGTACCTGGCGCCCTATGGCTGGGTACCGATGGACGTCACCACCGGCGCGTTGCAGAGCGACGACGCGGGTCTGCGCGACTTCTACTTCGGCGGCCTGGACGCTTACCGCATCAGCTTCAACAACGACTTCTCGCAGCCGCTGGTGCCAGCCAAGCAGCATTTCCGCTCGGAAACGGTGGATTCGCAGCGTGGCGAGGCCGAGTGGCGCGGAGGCAACCTCTATTTCGATCAATGGGACTACCAGTTCGAATGGACCATGCTGCCCATCGCGGGCAGTGACCAGTAAACCGGGCGGGATCACTTCAACACCTAGCAGGAGAGAGCGGGGATGAATGGCAAGACCTTGAAGAAAGCAGCGCTGTGTATCGCGCTGGGCACGTGCATCGCGTCGATGGCGCCGATGGTGATGGCGCAGGCCGTGAATGGTTCGGTGGTGGGCCGCACCACGGCCGGGGATCAGATCACGGTGACCAACACCGCGACCGGCCTGACACGAACGGTCACTGCAGGCGAAAACGGTGAATATCGCCTCGCCCAATTGCCGGTGGGAAATTACTCTCTGCAGGTCGTCCGCGGCGGGCGGCCGGTTGGGGAGCCCGTGCAAATCTCCGTCAACCTGGGCAGTGCGACGACCATCAACCTGAATAACGAAGGCGCCATCGACATGGCTGCCGTGCAGGTGGTTGGATCGCGCATCATCACGCCCGTGGACGTCCGATCGACCGAGTCCGCACTGAATATCAGCGCGGAGGAGTTGTCCCGCCTGCCAGTGGACCGCGATGTTGCGTCGGTGGCATTGCTCGCGCCGGGCGTGGGCAAGGGCAATGCCGGTTTTGGCGGTATTTCATTCGGCGGGTCCTCGGTCGCGGAGAACGCCTTCTACGTCAACGGCCTGAACGTCACCGATTTCTACAATCGCGTGGGATTCTCCGAAGCGCCGTTCTCGTTCTACGACCAGTTCGAGGTCAAGACGGGGGGCTATTCCGTAGAGTTCGGCCGGACCACCGGTGGTGTCGTCAATGCGGTAGCCAAGTCTGGCGGCAACGAGTTCCATTATGGAGCGGAATTGGTATGGACGCCGGAACAGTGGCAGGCGTCGGCACGCGACAGTTACTTTGACGGCGAACGCTACCTGACACGCAGCCGCGACAAGTCTGATTCCACCAAGCTCAACGTGTGGGCATCGGGACCCATCATCCAAGATCGCCTGTTCTTCTTCGCCATGTACGAGGGCCGCAAGCAGGAACCCGTCAACACGGATGATGCCGGCGCCACTCTCACGGAAGGCGATGGCAACGACGGTTTCTGGGGTACGACCATCGACTGGCAGATCACCGACCGGAACCGACTGAGTCTGATGGCATTCTCCAACCAGAATCGGGTCGACAGCGAGGTCTATGACTACGACTTCGACGGGAATGGAAAGGGAGAAAAGATAAACGAGATCTATGAGGAGACCGGTGGCCGCAACTGGGCCGCGACCTGGTCTTCCTCCCTGACAGACGACCTCTCGATGAAGCTGATGTATGGCCGCAATGAGCGGCAAAGCAAGCAGGGGTCGCCATTGGATGCCTCGTGCAATTACGTGACCCGGGCGGGAGGGGTGCCGAATCCAGGCGTGCCGGTGGGGTGTACCACCAACTCCTCGGTCTATGACCGCGAAGATACCCGCAAGCAGATGCGCGCCGACTTCGAATGGCAACTGGGTGATCACCTGCTGCGCTTCGGATATGACCGGGAGGAGAATGTTTCCGAACTCGATCAGTACTATCCCGGCCCCGGTGGGCTTCAATACAACGTCTACACCACCACGCCGGGGGCAACCATTCCGAACTCTGGTGGTGGTGTCGTTCCGCCAGGCTATACAGCCTACGTCCGCACGCGCCAGTATTCGGTGTCCGGTAATTTCGAGACCATCAATACCGCGTTCTATCTGGAGGACAACTGGCAGGTCACTGATCGCCTGATGCTGAATCTCGGAATCCGCAATGAAGCCTTCGACAACAAGGACGCGGAAGGGCGCAGTTACATTAAGATGGACAACATGTGGGCGCCGCGGTTCGGCTTCTCGTTCGACGTCAAGGGGGATGGGACGACCAAGTTGTTCGGCAATGTCGGACGCTACTTCCTGCCGGTTGCCAATGTGATCAACATCAAGCAGGCGGGAGCATTGCTGGATGCGCGCACTTATTATGGCTTCGATGGGTGGGAAATCCGCGATCAGGGCGGCAGCCAGTACGCGGTTCCGATCCTCGGCCCGCAGTTTGGCTTCTATGACGGACAGGGCAACGGCACCGTGGGCGATCTCCGTGCAGAAGTCGACCGTGACATGGATCAGGTGTACCAGGACGAACTGATCATGGGTTTCCAGCAGCAGATCAGCGAAACCTGGTCCTGGGCCTTGCGCGGTGTGTATCGTCGCCTCAACAACGCCATCGACGATATGGAGATCTCCGCGACGGGTGCGTGCGGCGGAGATGGCTACATCGGTTGGGTAATGGCGAACCCCGGCAAGGAAGTCACCGTCTGGGGAGATACCAACTGTGACGGCGACGCCGATGGTTGGGTGACGGTGGATACCAAGCGTGAAGGCTGGGCCATGTACGATGCGGATGGCAACTACCTCGGCCAGCGCGGCTGGGTGGAACCCAAGCGCACCTATAAGGCACTCGAGCTGCAGTTCGATCGGGCGTGGGATGGCAAGTGGGCGTTCAATGCGTCGTACACCATGTCCTGGAGCCAGGGCAATGCAGAAGGGCCGGTCAACACAGACACCAACTTCGGTGATACCGGTCGTACCGAAAACTTTGATGATCCCTGGGTGAACTTTGGAGGCTACGGACCATTGGCCAATGATCATCGCCACCAGATCAAACTGCGTGGTGTCTACGCATTGAATGACTACTGGCAGGTAGGCGCTACTCTGGATGCCCGTTCCGGTGGTCCAATCACCGCATTCGGTGTGGGAAATCCGTATGACGCCACCCCCTATCACAGCTACTACATCTGTGTGGCGAATTGTGATTCGGAGGTGTCGCAGGACCGGGTCTACCAGTATTCGCCGCGTGGTGGAGCGGGCCGCATGCCGTGGACATTCGATGTGGGAGCAAACGTAGCCTACGAACGATCTTTCGGAGCAGCCAAGTTCAAGGCTAAGCTGGCGTTTTTCAATGTATTCAACAAGCAGCAGCCGATTTGGGTCTACCAAGAGCTCGAACCCGGCATTGGCGATCGGGATCCTTTCTTCGGCAAGGAACGCTTCCTGCAATCTCCTCGCTATGGCCAGTTGACCGTTTCGCTGAGCTACTGACGAAGGAGCCGGCCGGCCCGCGATCGCGGGCCGGCCGCAGCCCGATGGCCATATTCCCATCTCACAACCGGAAGCTTCGCTCGCTTCCCTACCTGGTGCTGGCGGGCCTTTTCTTGTGTTCGACCACGAAGGCTTCCGACCTGTTCGAGCATGCCTTTTCGGACACCTATGCGCGCTATGCGTTGCCTGGCATGGCAGTGGCGATAATCGAAGACGGCGAGGTCGTCTACCAGCGCACCGAAGGCGAACTGGCCGTGGGTACTGGCCAGCACGTCAACCCCGACACCCTCTTCAAGATCGCGTCCAACAGCAAGGCCATGACCGCCGCCGTGCTGGCCCGGCTGGTCGATCAGGGAAAGCTGGAATGGAACGATCCGGTCACCAAGTACCTGCCGCAGTTCCGCATGAACGATCCGTGGGTGACGCGGAACATGCAGGTGCGGGATCTGCTGATCCACAACAGCGGCCTGGGTCTTGGCGCCGGGGATTTGATGCTGTGGCCGGAGCCCAATGACTTCACCCGCCAGGACATCATCGCCGGGCTGCAACATCTCAAGCCGACCCACGGCTTCCGTTCGCATTATGCCTACGACAACCTGCTGTACGTGGTCGCTGGCGAGGTGGCGGCGGCCGCGGGCGGTGCGCCTTATGACGTTCTGGTGCGGAAGGAGCTTTTCGAACCACTGGGAATGACCCGCTGCCAGGTTGGCGAGTGGAACCGCGAAAAGGTTGGCAACGTCGCCCAGCCGCATATGCGCACCGCCGCGGGCAATGTGCCGATTCGCGAAGACGGCGCCATCGTTCCCGACATCACCTCGATGGCCGCCGGCGGCATCCGCTGCAGCCTCAACGACATGCTGACCTGGATGCGCACGTGGCTGTCGCCGGAACGACAACCGGCTTGGCTCAGCGCCGAACAGCGCCGCGCGGTGTGGACGGCGCACATGCCGATGCCGGTTTCCGCGCGGATGCGCGAGTGGGACAACAGCCACTTCTCCGCCTACGGCTATGGCTGGCGCCTGTCCGATGTCGACGGCGTCTGGAAGGTCGCGCACACCGGCACGCTGGCCGGCATGTATTCCTCGGTCATCCTGCTGCCGGACAGGAAAGTCGGCATCGTCATCCTGATCAATGGCGAAGGCGAGGACGCCCGCTCCGTGTTGGGCGAAGTATTGACCAAGCACTACACCGCACCCACGCAGAAGGTGTCGGTGGCCCACTACGCCGAGGCCATCGCGCGCGAGGACGCGGCGATACCGGCGCAGAAACGCAAACCGGACACCTCCGCGCGTCGACCCGCGACCGGAACGGAACTGGCGGGACAGACGGGGCGATACCGTGATCCGTGGTTCGGCGAAGTAGCCCTGTGCATGAAGGACGACGGTGTGAGATTCCAGTCGGCGCGTTCGCCGATGCTGGCGGGCCGGGTGATGAAGGTCGGTGACCGTTGGCTGGTGGACTGGGACGATGACAGCGTCGACGCCGAGCCCTGGCTGGCGTTTCATCCGGCCACGGCGGGGACGCCGCCACGCATGACCCTGTCCCACGTCGATCCCGACGCCGATTTCAGCTATGACTATGCGGACCTGGATTTCCAGCGGACCGGCGGATGCGATTGACATGATGCGTCTCGGCAAGTCGTTGTGTGTGGGCCTGCTGGTGATCGCGGGCGTGGCTTCCGCCCGGGCCGGCGAGGTGACGGTGTCGACGGCGACGCGCTTCGACCAGGTCGATCTGGTCGACGTGGGCGAGCGGATCCCGCTGGCGACCCTGGAAATCCGCTATGCAGGTGACGACAACTTCGTTGGCCGGACCGTGGACGGTTACCAGGCGCCGAAGTGCTATCTGCTGCGGCCGGCGGCCGAAGCGCTGCAACAGGTGGCGACGGATCTGGCCGCCGACGGCTATCGCCTGCGCCTGTTCGATTGCTACAGGCCGGTGCGCGCGGTGAAGGATTTCGTGCGCTGGGCGCGGGATCCGGCGGATCAGCGCACCAAGGCGCGCTTCTATCCGAACCTGGACAAGTCGAAGCTGCTGGATGGCTACATCGCCGAGAGTTCCGGCCACAGCCGCGGCGCCACGGTGGATCTGGGCCTGGAAAGATGCGAGCGCGCGCGCTGCGAGTTGCTGGACATGGGGACCGGATTCGATCGCTTCGATACCCTGGCCAACACCGACGACCCGCGCATCGATGGTGAGCAGAAAGCCAACCGCCAGCGCCTGCGTGCGGCAATGGAGCGGCGCGGTTTCCGCAATTACCCGCTGGAATGGTGGCACTACACCTTCCAGCCGGAACCCACGCCCACCACCGCCTACGACATACCGGTGCAATGAGTTCCGATTCCTGGCGGCCCCCGCCGCGCGTCATCGACGTCGCGGTGATCGGGTGCGGCATCGTTGGCCTGTCGGTGGCATTCCAGTTGCAGCGCCGCGGCCTGTCCTGCCTGCTCATCGATCCGCGCGGACCGGCGGGCGATGCCTCCCACGGCAACGCCGGTGCGGTATCGGTCGGCAACCTGATGCCGCAATCGATGCCCGGCATGCTTGGGCCGGCGCTGCGCGGGCTGGGCGATCCGCTGGCGCCCTTCAAGCTCGACGCGGGTGCGTGGCCACACTACGCCGGCTGGCTATGGCGGTTCCTGCGGGCGGGCCGCGCGCAACAACTGCCGGCGATCATCGACGCGACCCAGGCACTCAACCAGGGCGCGCGTGGCGCGTGGCTGGATCTGGCCGAAGCCATCGGTGCGACGGATCTGGTCGGCCATACGGGTTACCTGCATGTCTACAGCGAGGATGCGACGTTCGAGCGCGCCGCCGGCGGGCGTGCCCACATGCAGCGGCACGGTGTCGCGTTCGATGTGCTGGACGCCGCGCAACTGCGTGCGCTCGAACCGGGCCTGGCCGATTTCGTGCGCCATGGTGTCCAGCAACGCGATTCGCTGTTCGTGCGCGAGCCAGGCGAGTTCTGTCGCCGATTGTTCAACTGGCTGAGCGCCCGCGGTGCCGACATCCTGATCGCCAGCGCACGGGCCATCGAGCGGGAAGGCGCGGGCTACCGCGTGCGTACCTCGGGCGGTGACCTCCATGCCGATCAGGTCGTGGTCGCTGCCGGCGCGTGGAGCGGGACGCTGCTGCAGACGTTCGGCTTGCGCCTGCCATTGGCGGCCGCGCGCGGTTACCACGCCACCTATCCGCGACAGGATGGGGGCGTGCGCCGCCCCACGCTGTGGGCGGAACGCTACATGGTGGTGTCGCCGATGCGCTCTGGCGTGCGGGTTACCGGATTCAAGGAGATGACCGCGCCGGGGCGTCCGTCTCGCCCGGCCCTGATCCACGGCCTGGCGCCGCAGGCGCGTCGGTTGTTTCCGGCATTGGTCGGAGAACCCACCTCGGATTGGTCCGGACTGCGGCCCTGCACGCCGGATTCGCTGCCCATCCTGGACCGCGTGGATGACGAGCGCATCTTCATCGCCACCGGACACGGCCACCTGGGATTGACCCAGGGACCGATCAGCGGCCAATTGATGGCGCGGATGATGACGGGCGAGGCGAATGCGATTGCGCTGGCGCCCTACCGCCTGGCGCGTTTCGGATCGTACGCGCGCCATTGAATCACCGAATCAGGCACCGCCCGTAAATCCCTGCTGGCGCCAGGCTTCGAACACCATTACCGCGACCGTGTTGGACAGATTCAGGCTGCGGTTGTCCGGACGCATCGGCAGGCGCAGGCGGTGTTCGGCCGGTAGCCCGTCCAACACGTCCTGCGGCAGTCCGCGGGTCTCCGGACCGAACAGGAACGCGTCGCCCGGCTGATAGCGGGGCTGGTCGAACCGGACCGTGCCGCGGGTGCTCAATGCGAACAGTCGCGCCGGCGCGAGCGCGGCCAATGCGGCGTCGAGCGAATCGTGGACCTGCAGGTTGGCGTATTCGTGGTAATCCAGGCCGGCGCGGCGCAACTGCCGATCGTCCAGATCGAAACCCAGCGGCCGGATCAGGTGCAGTCGCGCACCGGTGTTGGCGCACAGGCGGATGACATTGCCGGTGTTGGGAGGAATTTCCGGCTGGTAGAGCAGAACATCGAGGGAAAGCGCAGTCATGCGCGGATTCTACGGGCCGGACCGGAAGGTTCCCATGGATGCGGCGAGCGGAAGGGAGCCGGCCGCGATCCGGTGGGTGCCTGTCATGCTTTGGAGGGAAGCCGCATCGCGGGATGCGGCTTCCTTGTCCTGGCGACCGGTGGATCGCGGAAATCTTCGTGGCCGGATTCAACGGGAATCGACGGCTTCGGTGGTGCGGCCTGCGCGCGCGTCGCGGGACGGTGCGCGGCGGAAGTGCGGGTACTGCAGCGGCTGGAACGCGCTTTACCGGAGGATGGAGCGATGAGGCAGGTGGAAGCTTGAAGCGGTTGCGTGAATCAATCCGGTAATCAGCGCGCGGCCAGCTGCTGGGCCAGTACACCCGCCTGCACGGCGAACTGCTGCAGATCTTCCGCCGACGGGCGCACGGTGATGGTCGGCATGTCGACGATGCTGGCGGTCTGGGTGGCCAGGTAGTACGCCAGGTCGCGCGCATCAGGCGTCACGGTCACGGCCGGCAGGTTCACCACCTTCGCATCCTTGTAGGTCAGGTAGTGCGCCAGGTCGGCGGCTTCGGGCTTGACGGTCACGGCCGGCAGGTCGACCACGTGGGTGCTGGCCGGAGTGGCGGACTGCGCCTGGAGGTTGTTGTCGGCGTAGCTGTTGGCCGACAGGACCATGGAACCGGCACACAGCGCGAACACGGCGGCGGCGGTCAGCGGGAGCAGGGTCTTGGTGTTCATTGTTTTGCCTCTGTAGTGATGTTGTGGGGTGGTGTGGTAGTAAGGTAGTACACCTAATCAGACAGATCAAGCGGAACTTGTGTTTGTCGTTCCTTTGTTCAGCGTTTAGTCAGGATTGCTTGGGTTGCTGCTGTTCGCAGTTGAAGTAAAGCAGGACTCGTGCCAACTGCAAATTATTGATTCAAAAGGAAATCCGTTTCTTTCTTCGTGTCCGTGTCCGGCCAGTGTCCGGGTGGCGCCGTCCGTTTTCTGGTTATCAGGACGTGCCTGGCGGCGGGATGTGACCTCCAACACGCCCTTCCCACCGTCATCCGGTCATTTCCGGGACTTGCTGGTTTGGATGCCGTTTAGGCGGAAACGGTTGCGCTGGGGCCGGTTCCGTTGGCACAGGTTCACCCGGGCACATTCATCAGGGCACCTTCACCAGGGCAGCGGCTGGCCCTGCCAGTCGAAGAAGCCGCCGGATTGCCCGGGCGACAGTTGATGGATCACGTGCAGCAGGCCGGCGACCGATTCCTGCGCGGAAAGCGCGGCCTGCGCACCGCCCATGTCGGTGCGGACCCAGCCCGGGTGCAGCGCGACCACCGTGATGCCCCGCGCCGCCAGCGCCTGGGCCAGCAGCGAGGTCGCCATGTTCTGCGCGGCCTTGCCCATCGCGTAGCTGGGCGTGCGGAATTCCTGCCGCAGCGCGATGGAACCGACTTCCGAGGAAATGTTGGCCACGATCGCGCCGTCGGCCAATTGCGGGGCCAACGTCTGGGTCAGCAGGAACGGGCCGGCGGCATTGGTGCGGAAGCTGGTTTCCAGATCCGAAGCATGGACCTGGCCGAAGCGCTCGCCGCCACGCAGGACGCCGGCATTGTTGATCAGCAGATCCAGCGGCTGCTCGTCGGTCACCAGGGCGATTTCGTTGGCGAGTGCGGCATGCGTGCGCGGCTCGGCCAGATCCAGCGGCAGTACCTGCAGGCGGCCGGGGTGCTCCCCGGCCAGCAGGTTGAGCGCATTGGCCTTGCCGGGATGGCGGCAGGCGGCGATGACATGGTCGCCGCGGGCCAGCAACTGGCGGACGAACTCCAGCCCCAGCCCGCGATTGGCGCCGGTGACCAGGCAGTGGCGACGATCCATGAGACACCTCGCTTTGAGGGGCACGTGCCATGAGGCCTAGTGTATGGCCCCCGCGACCGGGTTAGCATCCGGGGTTCTTGGGGAATCCCGTACCTGTATACAAGGAGTCACACGATGATCGCATCCCGTCGGCCGCGCGCCGCGCTGCTTGCCGTCGCCCTCGGCACCGCTCTTGGCGGCCTGGCCTACGCGCCGGTCCCCGCCCTGGCCCAGGCCAAACCGGCCGGCACCGACATCGTCATCCCCTACGAGGAGTTCACCCTGCCCAACGGCCTGCGGGTGATCGTGCACACCGATCGCAAGGCGCCGATCGTCGCGGTCAACGTCTGGTACCACGTCGGCAGCAAGAACGAGCAGCCCGGCCGCACCGGCTTCGCCCACCTGTTCGAACACCTGATGTTCCAGGGCAGCGAGAACCACAAGGGCGAGTTCTTCGAGCCCTTCGAGCTGGTCGGCGCCACCGATCAGAACGGCACCACCAACCAGGACCGCACCAACTACTTCCAGAACGTGCCGACCACCGCGCTCGACATGGCGCTGTGGATGGAATCGGACCGCATGGGCCACCTGCTCGGCGCGATCGACCAGAAGGCGCTGGACGAGCAGCGGGGCGTGGTCCAGAACGAGAAGCGCCAGGGCGAGAACCAGCCCTACGGTCGCCGCATCTACACCAAGATCTTCGAGGCCCTGTATCCGCCGGGCCATCCCTACAGCTGGCAGACCATCGGCTCGATGGCGGATCTGGACGCCGCCACCCTGGACGACGTGAAGACCTGGTTCCGCAGCTGGTACGGCCCGAACAACGCGGTGCTGGTGCTGGCCGGCGACATCGACCTGAAGACCGCCAAGGAAAAGGTCACCCGCTACTTTGGCGACATTCCGGCCAGCGCGACGCTGGCCGACATGAAGTCCAACATTCCCAAGCGCGCGCAGGACACCCGCGAGACGGTGCCCGATCGCGTGCCGCAGGTACGCATCTATCGCGCCTGGCCGGTCGCCGAAATGGGCACGCCGGACGCGACCCAGCTGGAGCTGTTCTCGCAGATCCTCGGCGGCAGCGCTTCCTCGCGCCTGGACGCCCGGCTGGTGCATGGCGACAAGATCGCCGACCAGGTCAGCACCTCGCCGTGGATGAGCGAGATTGCCGGTACCTTCATCGTCAGCGCCACCGTCAAGGATGGCGTGGATCCGGCCAAGGTCGAGAAGGTGCTGGACGAGGAAATCCAGCGCCTGATCAGCGAAGGCCCGACCGCCGCCGAAGTCGAGCAGGCGCGCACCTACAGCCGCGCCGGTTTCGTGCGCGGCATCGAGCGCATCGGCGGATTCGGCGGCAAGTCCGACGTGCTGGCCTCCTGCACGGTCTACCAGGGCAAGCCGGATTGCTACCGCGACGAACTCGATGAATTGATGAAGGCCACCCCGGCCAGCATCCAGGCCGCCGCGCGCAAGTGGCTGGGCGCGGGTTCGCACACGCTGGTGGTGCAGCCCAGCGACAAGCCGCTGTCCTCGCTGCCGGAAACCGTGCTGGCCGCACCGGCGACCCGGCCGGCGGAAATCCCGGCGGTGGATCCGAAGTTCAAGACGGTCAAGACCGACGTCGACCGCAGCCAGGGCGTGCCCAAGACCACTTCGTTCCCGGATCTGAAGTTCCCGGCCCTGCACCGCGCCAAGCTGTCCAACGGCATGGAAGTCGTGCTGGCCGAGCGCCATGAAACACCGGTTGTGCAACTGTCGGTGCAGTTCCCCGGCGGCTACACCGCGGACGTGGGCAAGAAGCTCGGCACCGCCAGCTTCACCATGCAGATGCTGGACGAGGGGGCGGGCGACTACAGCGCGCTGCAGTTCGCCGCACGCAAGGAGGCGCTGGGCGCCGAGTTGACCACCGGCGCCGGCCTGGACAGCGCCTCGGTCGGCCTGTCGGCGCTGAGCGACAAGCTGCCCGAATCGCTGGATCTGCTGGCCGACGTGCTGCGCCGTCCGACCTTCGACGCGGGCGAACTCGAGCGGGTGCGCGCGACCTGGATCGCCGGCATCAAGCAGGAGAAGGCGCGTCCGCAGACCGCCGCGCTGCGGGTGATGCCGCCGTTGCTGTACGGCCAGGGACATCCGTACGCGATTCCGTTCACCGGCAGCGGCACCGAGGCATCGATCGCGTCGCTGACCCGCGATGATCTGGTCGCGTTCCAGCGCGACTGGCTGCAGCCGGACAAGGCCCGCGTGATCGTGGTGGGCGACACCACCCTGGCCCAGATCGTGCCGCTGCTGGAAGCCCGCCTGGGTGACTGGAAGACCGCGCCCAACGCGCCGGCGCTGCCGGCGGTGCCGACCGTGGCCAAGCCGGGCGCGCCGCGCGTGTTCCTGATCGACCAGCCCGGCGCGATCCAGTCCAACATCTATGTCGGCCAGTTGATTCCGCCGACCGGCGACAAGGGCACGATCGATTTCGACTTCGCCAACGGCGTGCTCGGCGGCCAGTTCAGCTCGCGCCTCAACATGAACCTGCGCGAGGACAAGCACTGGGCTTATGGTTCCTACAGCGGCGCCACCAACACCCTGGGCCAGCGTCCGTGGTTCGCGCAGGCGGCGGTGCAGAGCGACAAGACCGTGGATTCGGTGAAGGAACTGAAGGCCGAGATCACCCGTTTCGCCACCGGCGAGGCGCCGGCCTCCGACGCCGAAGTCACCAAGATCCGCGCCAGCAACACGCTGGAGCTGCCGGGTGCCTATGAAACCGCGGCCGCGGTGATGGGCCAGGTGACCAGCAACCTGCGCTACGGCCGTCCGGACGACTACATCCTGACCTACAAGGCGCGCAACGAGGCGATCACCTCCAAGGACGTGACCGCGGCGGCGAAGACCCTGGAACCCAACGCGCTGACCTACGTGGTGGTCGGCGATCTGGCCAAGATCCAGCAGCCGATCCGGGATCTGGAGATCGGCGAGGTCACCGTGCTCGATGCCGATGGCAAGCCGGTGATAGCCGCCGGGAAGTAAGCTCCTTCGCGCCCCTTCCTTCTGGGGAGGGGCGCGTGGTTGCAGGATGTTCCGCACGCTTCCGCCGCCCGTGCGGCGGAAGCCACCCATGATTCATCCCGGCTGGGCGAGAATGCCCGCCGTTCCCGCACAGAGGCGAATCCATGCGCACTTTCATTCTCCTCGCCGCCGTCACCACCCTGGCGGCCTGCACCTGGGTGCCGCTGGCGCCGAACGCCAAGGGCATCCGGGTCGTCGCGGCCGGCGCCGCCCCCGCCAACTGCCAGAAGCAGGGCGAGGTCTCGGTCTCGGTCAAGGACAAGGTGGCCTTCTACGAACGCAACAACCTGCGCGTGCGCGATGAGCTGGAAACCCTGGCGCGCAACGAGGCACCGGGCATCCAGGCCGACACCATCCAGCCGCTGGGCGACCCCGCCAATGGCGAACAGCGCTTCGCGGCGTATCGCTGCGGGCGCTGAAGTTCCTGAAAGGAACAACCGTTTGCCGTGCCGCCGGCGCTGCGCGGCGTCCGGATGAAGCCGCCGGTGGCCATCGCCGATGCCCGCTCCGGCAAGGGCCGGCCAGGCACCTGCAGTGCCTGTCGGCGGGTCGGAATGGGGCTGCCGCCACCTGGGGCGGGGCCCGCCCAAACGGCAGCGTACGGAAAATGTGATAATCATCACGTAAATTGCCCGTTCGGCCTTCTGTCAGAACCTGCATAAAGATGCGGTGAAGTCCGGAAGCCGGTAACCTTGTCGCCCCCTTCGGCCTGAGCCTTGGCGCTACTTTCGATGCTCTTCAAGAACGTCTCCATCGCGGGACTGGCGCACGTTGATGCGCCGCACACGCTGACTTCCAAGGAAATCAACGAGCAGCTCAAGCCCACGCTTGAGCGCCTGGGCATCCGCACGGACGTGCTCGGCGACATCGCCGGCATCCACGCGCGCCGCCTGTGGGACGACGAGCAGCAGGCGTCCGACGTGGCGACGCTGGCGGCGAGGAAGGCGCTGGACGACGCCGGCGTGTCCGCCGATCGCATCGGCCTGCTGGTCAACACCTCGGTCAGCCGCGACTACCTGGAGCCGTCCACCGCCAGCATCGTGTCCGGCAATCTGGGCCTGAGCGAGAACTGCCAGAACTTCGACGTCGCCAACGCCTGCCTGGCCTTCATCAACGGCATGGACATCGCCGCCCGCATGCTCGAGCGCGGCGAGATCGACTACGCCCTGGTCGTGGACGGCGAGACCGCCAACCTGGCCTACAAGAAGACCCTCGAGCGGATGGTCGCGCCGGACATCACCGAGGAACAGTTCCGCAACGAGCTGGCTACCCTGACCCTGGGCTGCGGCGCCGCCGCGATGGTCATGGCGCGCGCCGAGCTGGTGCCGGAAGCGCCGCGCTACAAGGGCGGCGTGACCCGTTCGGCGACCGAGTGGAACAAGCTCTGCCGCGGCAACCTGGACCGCATGGTCACCGACACCCGCATGCTGCTGATTGAAGGCATCAAGCTGGCGCAAAAGACCTTCATCGCCGCCAAGCAGGCGCTGGGCTGGGCGGTGGACGAACTGGATCAGTTCGTCATCCACCAGGTCAGCCAGGTGCACACCGCCGCCTTCATCAAGGCGTTCGGCATCGATCCGAAGAAGGTGCTGACCATCTTCGGCGAGCACGGCAACATCGGCCCGGCCAGCGTGCCGATCGTGCTGAGCAAGCTGAAGGAACTGGGCCGGCTGAAGAAGGGCGATCGCATCGCCCTGCTGGGCATCGGTTCCGGGCTGAACTGCTCGATGGCCGAAGTGGTCTGGTAACACCGGCCCACTGACCTTTCCCGAGGGCCGGTTCGCCGGCCCTTTTGTTTACCGCGGCACCGTGCGATGAATCTTCCCGGCTACCCCTTCACTCCCCAGCGCTTCGAAGTCCGTCCCGGCCTGTCCATGAGCTACCTGGACGAAGGCCCGCGCGATGGCGAGGTGGTGGTGATGCTGCACGGCAATCCGTCGTGGAGTTATTACTGGCGGAATCTGGTGTCGGGGCTGAGCGATCGCTACCGCTGCATCGTGCCGGACCACATCGGCATGGGCCTGTCCGACAAACCGTCCGACGAGCGCTACGACTACACCCTGCAATCGCGCGTGGACGATGTGGCGTCGCTGCTGGATCACCTGGGCATTACCGGTCCGGTGACGCTGGCCGTGCACGACTGGGGCGGCATGATCGGTTTCGGCTGGGCCCTCTCGCACGCGGATCAGGTCAAGCGGCTGGTGATCACCAACACCGCGGCCTTCCCGCTGCCCAAGGCCAAGCCGATGCCCTGGCAGATCGCGCTGGGCCGCGACTGGAAATTCGGCGCGTTCATCATCCGCGCGTTCAACGCCTTCTCCGGTGGCGCGTCCTACCTGGGCGTTGAGAAGAAGATGCCGGCCGAGGTGCGCCGCGCCTATGTCTCGCCCTACGACAGTTGGGCCAACCGCATTTCCACGGTCCGCTTCATGCAGGACATTCCGCTTGGTCCCGGCGACAAGGCCTGGGCGTTGCTGGAAGAAGCCGGCCGGCGCCTGCCGGAGTTCGCCGACCGGCCCGCGCTGCTGGGTTGGGGCCTGAAGGATTTCGTGTTCGACCAGCATTTCCTGGCCGGCTTTCGCGCGGCGCTGCCGCGTGCGGAGGCGCACGCCTGGGACGACGCCGGCCATTATGTGCTGGAAGACAAGGCGGCCGAGCTGGTGCCGCTGATCCGCGACTTCCTGGAACGGCACCCGCTGGCCGGCTGAGCGCCGGCTACGCGCCGCTGTCCGCCTCAGGCCGCCCGTATCGGCGGCAGCGGCGTCGAGGGATCGTTGTCGTGATCGTCCGGATTGCTGTCGTCGTCGTTGGCCGCGCCGTCGCGCCAGCGCCAGTCCGCCGCGGTCAGCGCCGGCAGGCCCCAGGCGATGCGGGCCTTGTCGCACTGCGGACTGGCTTCGCCGAATTCCCATGACGCCGGCACATCGCGGCAGACGGTCGGTCGCTGCGGATGGATGCTGCAGCGCGAACGCACGCCGATTTCCGCGTCCAGCGCCACGCAGCGCGGCTTCTGCTCCCAGGTGCCCCGCATGACCACGCGATGCGGGTCGAACGGCTCGGTCAGTTCGGACGGCACCGGGCCGCCGAGGGCCGGGTCGGTTTCGCTCCAGTGGAAACTGACGCGGAAATAGGCGCAGCAGGCGCCGCAGGTCAGGCAGGGATGCATGGGAAAGGCTCGGGCGGTGCGCGAGGAGGGGGCAGGGGGTGCGGAATTGTGAGGCCTCTCTCGGCTGACGCAAGTACCGTCCAGCGGCGACAATGGGCGGATGACCGAACCCTGCAACATCGCCGCCTCCCTGCCGCGGCTGGCGCGCGAGCAGCCCGACCGCGTCGCGATGCGCTGCCCGGGCCGCGATGGCCGCTATGCCACCGAACTCACCTATGCCCAACTGGATGCCCGCAGCGATGCCCTCGCCGCCGGCCTGGGCCGCCACGGCATCGGCCGCGGCACCCGCACCGTGGTCATGGTCCGGCCCACGCCGGAGTTCTTCCTGCTGATGTTCGCCCTGTTCAAGGCCGGCGCGGTGCCGGTGCTGGTGGATCCGGGCATCGACAAGCGCGCGCTGAAGCAATGCCTGGACGAGGCGGCGCCGGAAGCCTTCATCGGCATCCCCCTCGCCCAGCTCGCGCGCCTGCTGCTGGGCTGGGCGCGAAGCGCGCGCCGGATCGTCACCGTCGGCACGCGCTGGGGCTGGGGCGGCACCACCCTGGCCCGGCTGGAACGCGCGGGGCGGGGCGCCGGTCCGCAATTGGCGGCGACCGCGCCCGACGACGTGGCCGGCATCCTGTTCACCAGCGGCTCGACCGGCGTGCCCAAGGGCGTGGTGTACCGCCATCGCCATTTCGTCGCCCAGATCGAACTGCTGCGTGAGGCCTTCGCGATGCAGCCCGGCGGCGTGGACCTGCCGACCTTCCCGCCGTTCGCGCTGTTCGATCCGGCGCTGGGCCTGACCTCGATCATCCCGGACATGGATCCGACCCGGCCGGCCAATGCCGATCCGGAAAAACTGCACGCGGCGATCGCGCGGTTCGGCGTGACCCAGCTGTTCGGTTCGCCGGCGTTGATGAAGGTGCTCGCCGACCATGGCCAGCCCTTGCCGACGGTGCGCCGGGTGACCTCGGCGGGCGCGCCGGTGCCGCCGGACACGGTGGCGCGCATGCGCGCGTTGCTGCCGGACGACGCGCAGTTCTGGACACCCTACGGCGCGACCGAATGCCTGCCGGTGGCGGTCATCGAAGGGCGCGAGCTGGAAGCCACGCGCGAGGCCACCGAGGCCGGCGCCGGCACCTGCGTGGGCCGGCCGGTGCCGCCCAACCAGGTGCGCATCATCGGCATCGACGATGGCGCCATCGCCGACTGGGACGCGGCGCGGGTGTTGCCCACAGGCGAAGTGGGCGAGATCACCGTCGCCGGTCCGACCGCCACCGACACCTACTTCAACCGCGACGCCGCCACCCGGAATGCCAAGATCCGCGAGCGCCTGGGCGATGGCGGCGAACGCATCGTCCATCGCATGGGCGATGTCGGCTATTTCGACGGCGAGGGCCGGCTGTGGTTCTGCGGCCGCAAGACCCAGCGGGTGGAAACCGCCCAGGGACCGCGCTACACCGAACAGGCCGAACCGATTTTCAACACCCACCCGGACGTGCGTCGCACCGCGCTGGTCGGCGTGGGCGAACCGGGACGCCAGCGACCGGTGCTGTGTTTCGAACTGCTGCCGGAAGTCGCGGCGATGCGCCGCGACGCCGTGGCCGCCGATCTGCGCACGCTCGCGCAGCGCCATCCGCACACGGCGGGCATCGAGACCTTCCTCTGCCATCCGGGCTTCCCGGTGGACATTCGCCACAACGCCAAGATCGGCCGCGAGAAACTGGCGGTCTGGGCGACCCAGCAGCTGGAGCAGCACGCATGAAGATCCTGGTCACCGGCGGCGGTGGATTCCTCGGCCAGGCCCTGTGCCGGGGGCTGGTCGAACGCGGCCACCACGTCATCAGCTTCAATCGCGGCCACTACCCCGCACTGGCCGCGCTGGGGGTGGGCCAGGTGCAGGGCGATCTGGCCGATGCGCACGCGGTGATGCACGCGGCGGCCGGCGTCGACGCGATCTTCCACAACGCTGCCAAGGCCGGTGCCTGGGGTGCCTACCGGCTCTATCACCAGGCCAACGTGGTCGGCACCGAGAACGTGCTGGCCGCCTGCCGCCAGCATGGCATCGGCCGGCTGGTCTACACCTCCACACCCAGCGTGACCCATCGCGCCACCCATCCGGTCGAAGGCGGCACCGCCGACAACGTGCCGTATGGTGAAGGCTTCAAGGCACCCTACGCCACCACCAAGCTGATCGCCGAGAAGGCGGTGCTGGCGGCGAACGGTCCGGCGCTGGCGACGGTGGCGCTGCGCCCGCGGCTGATCTGGGGGCCGGGCGATCAGCAGATCCTGCCGCGGCTGGTGGAACGCGCTAAATCCGGGCGCCTGCGCATCGTCGGCGACGGCAGCAACCGGGTGGACACCACCTACATCGACAACGCCGCGCAGGCGCATTTCGATGCCTTCGAACACCTGGCGCCGGGTGCACGCTGCGCCGGCAAGGCCTACTTCATTTCCAATGGCGAACCCAAGCCGATGGGTGAACTGCTCAACACCCTGCTCGCCGCGGCGGGCGCGCCGGGCGTGGACAGGCACCTGTCGTTCAAGGCCGCCTACCGCATCGGCGGGGTCTGCGAAGCACTGTGGACGGTGCTGCCGCTGAAGGGCGAACCACCGATGACCCGCTTCCTGGCCGAGCAGCTCAGCACCACCCACTGGTACGACATGACGCCCGCGCGCGAGGACTTCGGCTATGTGCCGAGGGTGTCCTTTAACGAAGGCATCACCCGGCTGAAGTCATCACTCCGCGACAACGCCGCCATCACTTCTCCGTGACTCCGCGGACTCCAGCATGGACGTGCGCCGAATGGAGCGCGCCCGTGTTTCAGGAGATCCCATGCTGCGCTATGCCGTCATCTTCTTCGTTATCGCCCTGATCGCGGCGGTGCTGGGTTTCAGCGGTATCGCCGGCGCCGCCAGCAATATCGCCTGGATCCTGTTCGTCGTCTTCCTGATCCTGGCCATCATCTCCCTGTTCCGCGGCCGCAGCGTGTAGCACGCCGGTCCCGCGCGCGGCCGGGCGCGGGCGTATGGGTAGAATGGCGGCATGTCCGCCTCGCCCTTCGACCTGCTCAAGCCCTTCGCCGGCCGCGCGCTGGAAGCCGCGCTCAATCGCGCGCTGGCCCTGGATCCCGATACACGCGCCGGCCTGGCGCCACTGGAGGGCCGGCGCGTGGCGCTGGCGCTGGAATCGCCCGCGGTGGCGATGGAAATCCGGGTCGGCGGCGGCGAACTGCAGGTCGGCCCGGTCCATGAGGTCCACGAACCCGACCTGGCCGTGCGCGCCACCCTCGGTGGCGTCCTGTCGCAGCTGCCGTTCCTGCGCCGCGACAACGCCGCACCGGTGGGGCGCATGCGCATTTCCGGCGATGCCGATCTGGCGCGCCGCCTGCAGACGCTGGCCGAGCGTTTCGACCCGGACTGGCAGCAACCTTTCACGGCCGTATTCGGCGACATCCTGGGCGTGCAGATCGCCAACGCCCTTCGCACCGGACTGCGCCAGGCGCGCACCGCCGCGCGCGGATTCGCCGAGAACACCGCCGAGTACCTCACCGAGGAATCGCGCGATGTCGTCGCGCGCGCGGAACTGAATGCCTTCCACGATGATGTCGACGCGCTGCGCGACGACGTCGAACGGCTGGCCGCGCGCGTGCAGCGGCTGGCGGCCCGGCGCGGAGGCGCCGCATGAGGCCGGTGCTGCGCGCCAGCAAGATTGGACGGGTACTGCTGCGCTACCGACTCGATGATCTGCTCGACGACACGCCCGCCGAGCGCTGGCTGAAACTGGCGCGCCCGTTCGTGCCGCGCGCCTCCGCCGAGATCGCCGCGCAGCCGCGCGGCGCGCGCCTGCGGCTGGCGCTGCAGGAACTGGGACCGATCTTCGTCAAGTTCGGCCAGATCCTGTCCACCCGCCGCGACCTGGTGCCGCCGGACGTGGCCGAGGAACTGTCGCTGCTGCAGGATCGGGTCAAGCCCTTCGACGGGGACGCCGCGCGCGCCATCGTCGAACAGGTGCTGGGCCGGCCGATCGGCGAGGCCTTCGCCCACTTCGATACCTCGCCGCTGGCGTCGGCCTCGATTGCCCAGGTGCATGCGGCGACCCTGCCGGATGGCCGCGAAGTCGTGGTCAAGGTGCTGCGTCCGGACATCGAGAGGCAGATCGCCGCCGACATCTCCCTGCTCAAGTCGGTCGCCGCGCTGGTCGAGCGCGCCCACCCGAGCGCCGACAAGATCCGCCCGCGCGAGATCGTCGCGGAAATCGAATCCACCCTGGCCGCCGAACTGGATCTGCAGCGCGAGGGCGCCAACGCCAGCGTGATGCGGCGTTTCTGGAAGGATTCCGACGATCTGTACGTACCGGAAATCATCTGGACGCACACCAGCGAGCGCGTGCTGACCATGGAGCGCGTGCACGGCATCCCGTCCGACGACGTGGCCGCGCTCGACGCGGCCGGCGTGGATCGACGCGCGCTGGCGGCCAAGGGCGTGCGGGTGTTCTACACCCAGGTGTTCCGCGACAACTTCTTCCACGCCGATGCGCATGCCGGCAACATCTGGGTCGACAGCGATCCGGCGCGCCGCGCCAATCCGCGCTTCATCGCCCTGGACTTCGGCATCACCGGGCAGCTCTCGCCGGAGGACCAGTACTACCTGGCCGAGAACTTCATGGCTATCTTCAACAAGGACTACCGGCGCATCGCCGAGCTGCATGTCGAGGCCGGCTGGATGCCGGCGACCGTGCGCATCGACGAACTGGAAGCGGCCGCGCGCGCGGTGTGCGAGCCCTACTTCACCCGGCCGCTGTCGGAAATCTCGCTGGCCGAGGTGCTGCTCAAGCTGTTCCGCACCGCGCAGAAATACGAGCTGACCCTGCAACCGCAGTTGATCCTGTTGCAGAAGACCCTGCTCAACATCGAGGGCGTCGGCCGCCAGCTGGATCCGCGCCTGGATATCTGGGCGGTGGCGCGGCCGGTGCTGGAGAAGATCCTGCTGGAGCGCTACAGCCCGCAGCGCGCGGTGCAGGAATTCCGCAAGCGGTTGCCGGAAATCATGACCCACGCGCCGGACATGCCGCGGCTGGTGCACGCCTGGCTGACCCAGCAGGTCGAGGGCAGGCACGAGCTGTCGATGCGCTCGCGCGATCTCGCCGATCTGGCGACGACACTGCGCGGCATGCAGCGCCGGATCGTCGCCGCCATCCTCGGCGTGGGCCTGCTGCTGGTGGCGGCGGTGCTGTACGGACTGGAAGCCGGTGGCCCGCGTATCTTCTCGGTGCCGGCCTCGGCCTGGATCGCTGGCATCGGCGGCCTGTGGGCGCTGCTGGCGGCCTGGCCGCGCCGGTGACCGGAAACCGGCTCCCCTGTAGGAGCGACGTAAGTCGCGACCGGATGCCCGCCGCGCTTTCGCGACTCACGTCGCTCCTACAACTGCTCCATGACGATCTTGGCAATCAGCGAGTGATGACCCGATGCGGAAACCGGTATTCCTGAAAGTATTGCTGGCGATGACGGTCCTGGCGCTCAGCGCCTGCACGCACGTACCGAAACCGGAACACAATCCGCTCGCGCACTGGGCGCCCTCGCCGAACCATGAAGCGCGCAGGCCGATCCTGATCGTCATCCACGCCACCGAGCAGAACTCGGTGGCCGAGAGCCTGGAGACCCTGCGGACGGAGAATTCCGGCGGGCCGGTGAGCGCGCACTACCTGATCGGCCGCGACGGCGAACGCTACCAGTTGGTCGCCGATGAACTGCGCGCCTGGCACGCGGGTGGCGGACGCTGGGGCACGATCACCGACGTCAACAACGTGTCCATCGGCATCGAGCTGGACAACGACGGGCGATCCGAGTTTCCCGCCGGGCAGATCGACAGCCTGATCGTGCTGCTGGAGGATCTGTGCGAGCGGCTGTACATCCCGCGCACGCAGATCGTCGCGCATGCCGATTTCGCGCCCACCCGCAAGCAGGATCCGGGCACGCGCTTCCCGTGGAAGCGGCTGGCCGAAGCCGGCTTCGGCATCTGGCCGGCCGCCGACGCGCCACCGGCGCCGGCGGGATTCGATCCCTGGAACGCGCTGCGCCTGATCGGCTATCCGCTGACCGATCGCGCCGCCACCGTGCGCGCCTTCCATCGGCGCTTCCGCGGCACCGAGACCGACGTGCTGGACGATGAGGATCTGCGCATCCTGGCGTCGTTGGTGCGACAGTCCACGGGCGAGTAAGCGGGTCGCCGCCCGCGCGGAAGATCCGCGCTAGCGGCCGGACAGCCCATAGGCGGCCGGCGAGCCGGACGTGAACGTCAATCCCGGCTGCGCGACCAGCGTCTCACCGTCCAGCCGGAACACGTGCACGCGGCGATCGATCATGCTCTGCGCGAACACCGTGCGTGCATCATCAAGGAATCCGACGCCCTGCGCCCAACCGCCGAATCCGGTTTCCGCCACGCGTCGCAGCCGTCCCGACTCGATGGCCAGCACCACCAGCCGGCTGTCCGGCGAATACAGCGGATGCGAGCGCGGGAGCGTGCTCATGTTCTGCAGGGCGGCGGCCGCATGGCGGCCATCGGGCGCGCAAGCCACGCCTTCCGGTGACATGCCGACGGAGGCGGTGTCGATGACCCGCGGCAACGCGCCGCGCGTGTCGATCAGGCTGATCGTGTCGACATCGCCGGTCACCTTGCCGTAATTCGCGACCACCGCAAGTCCGGTGTCGCCGCAGAACGACAGCGCGGTGGGGCCGACGCCGGCGCTCATTTCGTGGCGGGCGGGGAGGACCGGTCGGCCCTGGTCCGTCGCGAGCCAGGCGATCCGCTGGCTGCCTGGCAGGCTTGCCAGCGCATGCGCGCCATCGGCGCTGAACGCCGTCGCGATTGGCGCGCTGCCCGCTTCGAAGCGCACCACCTCGACGACTTCCCAGATGCCGGCGCGTTTCTCCAGCACGCTGACGCTGTCGGCGCCGGTATGCGGCACCCAGGCATGGCGGCCATCCGGATGCAGGCTCACCGACGAAGGGGCCGCCACCAGGGTCAGCGTCTGCGACACACGCATCGGTGTCGAGGCCAGATCGATCACCGCCATCGCGGGATTGGCGGTGAAGGCGCCGGCGCGTTCGGGATCGGCGCGGGTGAAGGCGGTGACCAGCGCCTCGCGCCCGTCCGCACTGATCGCGATGCTGGAGGGCGGTCCCTGGAAACTGATCGGCACCTCGACTTCGCCGAGCAGGCGCAGTTGTCCGTTGGTGGTGTCGTAGAACGCCGCGCGATCCGGTGCGGGTGTCCCGAGTATTTCCACCTCGCCGTTGTTCATCCGCGCCTTGCCGTCCAGGGCGATGCCGAGCACCTGGGCATGCGCGGGCGCGACTGCGAACAGGCAGGCCAGGAGGCACCCTCCGGCAGATGCGACACGACCAGGCATGGAGGCGCTCCGGAAGAGGGGAGGCCGGAATCCTAAGTGCATTCGCGCCAGCCGCGTGTTCAGCCGGCCGACTTCATGAACGCCGGCATGCCGGTGCCGACGGGAAGCGGGTGACTTAAAGCCCTTTTAATGCCGCCGGCGCAGGATGCGCCGCGACGCAGTGCAGCCCCCACCCGGAGGAATCCCGTGAACCTGTTCCCCGCTCTCGTGCCACGCGGTCGTGTATCGCCACCCACCTTTCCCGCCACGGCCGGTTACACCGTCGCCCGGGTTTCCCGTCGCGATATCGAGGTGCTGATGGCGTTGTGCGACCTGCAGCGCGACCGCGGCCGGAGTCCGGCGGCGGACGACCGGGAGACGTCCGCGGGCCTGCTCGAACTGATGGAAGCGCTGTTCGATCCACCGCTGCGCGCCTGGGCCTGGATCGCGCGCGACGGCGAGGCCGCGGTCGGTTATGCCGCCGCCACCGTCGGTTTCTCGTTGCTGGAGCGCGGCTACTACCTGCGACTGGAATCGCTGTACGTGGATCCGGCGCATCATGGCCGCGACGTGGAAGCACGCCTGCTGGCCTCGGCGAGCGCGACGGCGGTGCAACTGGGATGCTTCGCCGTGCAGTGGCAACAGGGCGCTGGCCTGCCGCCGCTGCAGCTCAGCGGCGCCAGCATCGGCGACGGCCGCTGCGGCATGCTCCGCCTGTCCACTCCGACCGCATCATGAGCCGCGGGCGCCGCCGTTCCTCCCCCCGGCGGCGCCCCGGCCGGCGCGTCGCCGCCTTCTTCCTGTTCCTGATCGCCGGAATGCTCTACATGTCCCTGTCCGCCTGCAGCACCGTCCCCTATCCGCAGTCACCGCAGTACCGCGAGCGCGCGTTCCACAATCCGGTCGAACCACGCCAGCCGGCCACGCGGGAAATCCCCGGTCTGTGGTGGCGCTTCATGTTCGGAAAATCCGATCGCACCGTGCCGCCCGCCGCATTGCCGGTCCGGAAAATCACCCGTGCGGAACTGGACGCGGCCGCGGATGGCACGCTCTATCGCATCGGCCATTCGACCATCCTGCTGAAGCTCGAAGGCGGCTACTGGATCACCGATCCGGTGTTCTCCGAGCGTGCCTCGCCCGTGCAATGGGCGGGACCCAGGCGCTTTCACGCGCCGGCGATCGCACTGTCCGAGCTTCCGCCGCTCGCCGGGGTCATCCTGTCGCACGATCACTATGATCACCTGGACAAGGCGACGATCCGGGCACTGGCCGCGCGTGCCGAACGCTTCATCACGCCGCTGGGCGTGGGTGATCTGCTGGCGCGCTGGGGCGTGCCCAAGGATCGGATCACGCAACTGGACTGGTGGCAGTCGGTGCGGGTGGGTGGCCTGCACTTGACTGCCACCCCCGCGCAGCATTTCTCCGGACGCGCGCCGTTCCAGCGCAATCCCACCCTGTGGGCCTCCTGGGTCATCGAGACGCCGCGCCAACGGATCTTCTTCAGTGGTGACACCGGCTACTTCGCCGGCTTCCGCGAAATCGGCGAGCGGCTGGGACCGTTCGATCTGACCCTGCTCGAATGCGGCGCCTACGATCCGCTGTGGGAAGGCGTGCATATGCTGCCGGAGCAGAGCGTGCAGGCGCACCTGGATCTGCGCGGTCGCTGGATGATGCCGATCCACAACGGCACCTTCGATCTGGCCTTCCATGACTGGAACGCGCCGATGGAAGCGGTCAGCGCGATCGCCGCCGAGCGTGGCGTGGCCTTGAGCACGCCGATGATCGGGCAGGCGGTCGCGGTCGACGCGCCGCAGGCGTTCACGCCGTGGTGGCGCCTGCCGCGTTGAGCGGAGGCGTCAGCGTCCCGGATCCGGGAACCGCACCCGGATCGACAGGCCACGTCCGTCGAGCCCGTCGTCCAGGGTGACCTCCGCGCCATAGGCCTGGGCGATGCGCCGGACCAGTGACAGGCCGATGCCGCTGCCGCGCTCGCCATTGCCGTTGCTGCCACGGAAGAACCGGTCGAAGATCTGCGCGCGCTCTTCCCGCGGCACGCCCGGGCCGTTGTCGGTGACGGTCAATTCCACGCACGCGCCGTCCAGGCCGCGACCACAGGCCACCACCACCCGGCCGCCTTCGCCGCTGTAGCGGATGGCGTTGTCGATCAGGTTGCGCACCAGCACGCCCAGGTCGTCGAGATCACCGGACACCGGCGCGACGGCGGTGTTCAGCACGATGGTCTGCTGCCGGCGCGAGGCCATGATCTCGAACTCGCGCACCACCATCGTCACCACGTCGGCGAGTTCGACCGTCGCGTGGTCATGGCGACGCTGCGAGGCATCGATGCGGGCCGAGTCGAGCAACTGCTGCGCCAGCCGCGACGTGCGTTCGATGCCGTGGGCGAGCTGGCCCAGTGCCTGCCGGGCGTCGGCCTCGCTGCCGGCGCGCAGCGCGACCTGGGTCTGGGTCTGCAACGCCGCCAGCGGCGTGCGCAGTTCATGCGCGGCGTCGGCCAGGAATTGGCGCTCGCCGTGCATCGCGTCGGCCAGCCGGGACAGCAGGCCATTGAAGGATTGCACCAGCGGCTGGATCTCGCGCGGAATGCCGGCCGTGGGCAGCGGGGCCAGGTCCAGCGCATCGCGCTGCGACATCAGATTGCGCAGGCGATTCACCGGCCGCAGGCTCCAGCCGATCGCCGCCCAGATCGCCAGCGCCAGCCCCACCATCAGCGCCACCGCCGACAGCAGGGTGATCTTCACCCACCAGGCAACCTCGGCCCGCAATTGCTTGCGCGACATGCCGACCTGCACCTGCACGCGTCCGCTGGCGTCGGTGACCGCGTAGACGCGCCAGTTGTCGCCCGCGGTGCGGGTGTTGGCCAGTCCGGTCCGGAAACTGGGCTGCAGCGGGGTCTTCGGCGCGCCATTGGACGACACGATGCTCTCGCGGCGCTGCAGGCTCCAGACCTGGAAACGGATCTTGTCGAACTTGTAATTGGGCTGGGCGGGCAAATCCGCCGGCAGTTGCAGGCGCGAACGACCACCGACGGTGTCCACGTCGCTCGGCATCGACATCAGGATCTGCTGGCCGATTTCGCGCAGCGATTGATCCCAATGCCCGTTCTGCTGCCGCGAGACCTGCACGTACTGGCAACCCAGCCAGATCAGCCAGCCGATCAGGCTGACACCCATCAACGTGGCCAGCAGCTTGCCCTTGAGCGAATGGTGGCGCCTCATCCTCATTCCACCTCGCCGACGCGGTAGCCGAATCCATGCACCGTGGTGATGAAGTCGTCGCCGAGCTTGCGTCGCAACTGGTGGATGTAGACGGCGATGGTGTTGCTCTCGATGGTGCCGTCGCCGCCGTAGACCAGCGATTCCAGCGCGTCGCGCGCCACCACCCGGCCCTGGCGTTCCATGAGTGCCATCAGCGTGCGGTACTCGTGCACGCCCAGCTTCACCGCCTGGCCGCCGCGGGTGACCGCGCGGGCGGCAGGATCCAGGACCACGTCGCGGTAGGACAGCACCGGCGCCACCCGGCCCTGGCTGCGCCGCACCACCGCGCGCAGGCGCGCGCACAGCTCGTCGGTCTGGAACGGCTTGACGATGTAGTCGTCGGCACCGGCGTCCAGGCCGCGCACGCGATCGCTGAGCTGGTCGCGGGCGGTGACGATGAGTACCGGGGTGGTGTCGTAGCGCTGGCGCAGCGCGTTCAGGACATCCAGGCCGGATCCACGCGGCAGGCCCAGATCCAGCAGGACCGCGGCGAAGGCGTGGTCGATCAGCGCGGTCTTGGCGGCGCCGGCGTCCTCGGCGCGGGCGACGTCCCAGCCATCCTGGCGCAGTGCGGCGGCCACGGCGTCGCCGAGCATGCGGTCGTCTTCCACCAGCAGGATCGGGGTCACGGCGAGGTTCCGGAAAAACAGGGGAACCGATGGTAAACCGCGCGCTTTAAAGCCGTCTTAATCCGCCCACGGCAGAACGGGCGGGGAGGGACCCGGGCAGGGTCCCGTCCGTCCCGGCTTCCGGTCCTACTGGGCGGATTGTGTCGCGGCCGCCTTGGCGAAATCGCCGGCCAGGTACACGCTCAGCGTTTCCGGCTTGAGGTGCTTGCGGATGGCGGCATTGACCTGTTCCAACGTCAGTGCGGCGTAGGCGGCATCCAGGTCGGCGGTGAACTGCATGGTGCGGCCGAAGTACGCCTGATCGGACAGCATGCCGGCGACGGCGCCGTCTTCGGCGCGGCCCTGGCGCCGCTCGGTCAGCGTGCCGGACACGGCATCGCGCAGCTCCTCCCCGGTGATGCCGTCGCGGACCAGCCGCGCCAGCTCCTCGCGGATGGCGGCTTCCACCTTGGCCATGTTTTCAGGCGCGGCGATGGCCTGGATATTGAAGCTGCCATTGTCGTCGGTGCCTTCGCGGCTGTCGTCGGCGCGAACCGCGCTGGAGACGCCGTAGCTCAGGCCTTCCTTCTGGCGGATGCGATCCCCGAGTCGCGATTTGAGCGCGCCACCGCCGAAGATGCGGTTGGCGATCAGCATCGCCGGATAGTCGGGGTCGGTGACCTTGAGCGACAGGTTGCTGCGTGCCAGCAATACCGCGTTGGGTTTGTCCGGCGTGGACAGGCGCTGGTGGGTCGCGGCGACCGGCGTGTAACGGGTGTTGATCGGCGCATACGGATGCGGCGAGTTCCAGCCCGCGAACAGGGATTCCAGCTGCGCGCGCACCGCCACCGGATCGAAGTCGCCGACCACGGCGATTTCGCCCTCGGCGGTGCCGTAGAAGTCACGATGGAACGCCGCCAGATCCTCGCGCTTGAGCGCCTTCACCGCGGCGATGGCCTCGTCGAGGGTTTCGATGTGCAACGGATGGCCCTTCGGCCAGGGGTCGAAATGATGCGCCAACGCCTGGCCCGCGACCGCGCCGGGCTCCTTGCGGGAGGCTTCCATGCCGGTGAGCGCCTGCAGGCGCAACTGTTCGAACTCGCTCTCGGGGAAGGCCGGGTGGCGCAGGATGTCCGCCGCCAGCGCCAGCGCGTCGGCCAGTTGGGTGCGCCGGCTCAGCAGCGAAATCCCGGCGCCCTGCAGGCCGCCGCTGACGCTGGCCTGGGTCTTCAGCGCCTCGAACCGTTGATCGATCTGTTCCCGGCTCAGCGTGGTGCTGCCACGCATCAGCATGGCGCCGGCCAGGCCGGAGGCATCCTGCCGGCCGGTCAGCGAAGCGACGTCGCCGAAGCGGAAGTTGGCATCCACCACCACCGTCTCGCCGCGGGTCTTGCGCGGCAGCAGGGCCACCCGCAGGCCATTGCCGAGGGTGAAACGCTGGGTGCGCGCCTCCAGGTTCTGCGGCGTGGGATCGAACTGTTCGCCGGCCGAGACGGCGGGGCGCCCGACATAGCCGTCCACCAGCTTGGCGATTTCCGGGCGCGGGGTGATGGTGACGCGCTCCGGCGGATCGGTGGGGATGAAGCGGCCGAGCGTGCGGTTGCTGGTCTTCAGGTATTCGGCGGCCACCCGGTTGACGTCGGCGGCGGTGACCTTGGCGATCGCGTCGCGGGTGACGAACAGCAGGCGCCAGTCCCCGGCCGCCAGGAACTCCGACAGGCCCATGCCGACCGCGTTGACGTCGGTGAAATAGAGTTCGTAGGCATTGGCGATGCGCTGCTTGGCTTCCTCGACTTCCGCCTCGGTCACCGGCGTGCGCGCCACGCCTTCGACCTGGGCCAGCAGTTCCTGCTCGGCCTTGGCCGCGTCGCCATCCTTCGGCAGCACCGCCAACGCGGTGAACAAACCGGGATCGCGCAGTGATTCGCTGCCGGCGCCGCTGCCGGCGGCGAGGCGCGGCTGCACCAGCGTCTTGTGCAGGCGGCCGCCCGGCGTGTGTCCCAGCACATTGCCCAGCACGCTCAACGCGGGGCTGTCCGGATGGCCGGCGGCGGGAATGTGATAGGCCGCGGCGACGATGCGCACGTCGCCGGCCCGGCGCACATCGACCTGGCGTTCGCCGTCCTGCGCGGGCTCGGCGGTATGGAAGGCGGGCAGCGCGCGGGCGGGTTTCTCCAGCGGACCGAAATGGGCCGCGACCCGCGCCAGCGTCGCCGCCGGGTCGATGCGGCCGGCGATGATCAGGGTGGCGTTGTCCGGCTGGTACCAGGTGCGATAGAAGCCCTGCAGGCGTTCGATCGGCACGCCTTCGACGTCCGAACGCGCGCCGATCGTGCTGTTGCCGTAGTTGTGCCACAGAAACGCGGTCGAGCGGATGCGCTGGAACAGCACGCCGCCGGGATTGTTCTCGCCCGCTTCCAGTTCGTTGCGGACCACGGTCATCTCGCTGTCCAGATCCTTGCGCGCGACATTGGAGTGGACCATGCGATCGGCTTCCAGTCCCAGCACCCAGTCGAGGGTGGCGTCGTCGGCGGGGAAGGACGCAAAGTAATTGGTGCGATCCAGCCCGGTGGTCGCATTGAACTGGATGCCGCGCTTCTTCATCTCGCCGCTGATGTCGGCGTGGGTGGGCGTGCCCTTGAACAGCAGGTGCTCCAGCAGGTGCGCCATGCCGGTCTCGCCATAGTTCTCGTGTACCGAACCGACGCCGTAGACCAGGTTCACCGTCACCGTGGGCTTGCTCGCATCCGGGAACAGCAGCACCCGCAGGCCATTGCCCAACCGGTACTCGCTGATGCCTTCTACGCTGGGACCGGCGATCACGCCGCGGGGCAGCGCGGTATCCGCGAAGGAGGCCGGCGCCATGCCGAGGCTTAGCGTCAATGCCAGGCCCAATGCGAGAATAAGGCGGCGTGGTTGCATGCAGGACTCCCTGTAAACGGCAACCCGCAGTGTCGCAGATTTGCGGGAGCCGGACGTTACATGAGCGATAGTGAGAGCGGTCACGACATTGGCGGCGTGCTGTACCAGGACGCGGACCTGGCCATCATCGACAAGCCGGCGGGACTGATGGTCCATGACAGCAAGCTGGCGCGCGGCGAGACCGAGTTCCTGGCCGACCGCCTGCGCGAGCGTTTCGGCAGGCCGATCTTCCTGATCCACCGGCTTGACCGCGCGACCAGCGGTTGCCTGTTGATCGCCTTTGATCGCGATGTCGCCTCGGCGCTGGGCCGGACATTCATGTCGCGCGAAGTGGAAAAGGACTACCTGGCCATCTGTCGAGGGTGGCCGGAACCGCAGATCGACCTCGACTATGCGCTCGATGGCGGACCCGGCAAGCCGGAGAAGCGACCTGCGTCGACCCGGTTTACCCGGCTGGCGACCGGCGAATTGCCCCTGCCGTCCGCGGGGTTCTCAAGTTCACGCTACGCGTTGCTGCGCTGCCGGCCGGAAACCGGGCGCTTCCGCCAGATCCGCCGGCATCTCAAGCACCTGTCCCACCACCTGATAGGCGACAGCAGCCACGGCGACGGCCGCCACAACCGCAATTTCCGCATGCACGGCGTGCATCGCATGTTGCTGCATGCGGTGCGGCTGTCGTTCCTGCATCCGCTCAGTGGCGCGCGAATCGAAGCCATCGCGCCGCTGGACGCCGAATTCCGCCGCGCCTTCGCGCTGTTCGGCTGGGACGAATCGCTGCGCTGACCGACTCCCTTCAGACGAGCAAGCTCGGCTCTACCCGAGTGTAGAGCCGAGCTCGCTCCGCTGCTGTTCGGTCAGGCGATCTTCAATGCCGCCATCACGATCAGTGCCAGTGCGCTGGCGAATCCGACCGCCCACACCAGGCTGCGCAGCGCAGCCTGGTTGGCGATGTAAAGCACGCCGTGCAGCACGCGCGTTACCGTGAAGACGATCGCCAGCAGGTTGATGGTGGCGGGATCGACACCGGCCAGTTGCGCCATCAGCACGCCGGCGACGAAGGCCGGGAAGGATTCGAAACCATTGAGGTGCGCGGCGTGGGCGCGATGCGAGCGCGGATTGTCCTGCCTGGCCTGCCACTCGCGCGGCGCGCGGTTGTTGTAGCGCTCGCCCGAACGCTTGGCGATGGTGACCCACAGATAGGGCAGCAGGGCGGTGATCAGGATGCACCAGTAAGCGATGGACATGGATTCCTCCTTGGATTGCCGCATAGCCTAGCCGAAGCCCGCGCGATGGAGCGCTTCGATGTACTTCCCGGCTTCGGCGGCGGAACGGGCCGCGGTGGGAAACAGGTTCCGATCGGAAGTACTCGTCGGTCGGACCCCACCCCGGAAACAGCAACGGCGCCCTGGGGCGCCGTTGCCGTCAATGCCGCGGAGGCTTACTTCGCCGCCGGTTGCATCATCTTGTCGCGGGCCGCCTTGAACGGATTGCCCGGATACCAATTCGGCCACTTGTCGCCGCCGGCGATGTCCTTGCCGACGCCGTACAGCGCTTCCAGATCCTGCACCGTGCCATCCAGCTTCCAGGTTTCCGGATAGTACTGATCGCTCGGCGAGTGGTAGTGCCTGGCGTAGTCCTCGGCCGCCTTCTTGCCGGCCTCGGTGCCGCCCTCGACCAGATCCTCGCCGCCATCGGCATACAACGCCGGCACGCCGGCCTTGGCGAAGTTGAAATGATCCGAGCGGAAGTAGAAGCCGCTCTGAACCGAGGTCTCGCCGTGCAGGGTGCGGCCCTGCGCGGTGGCGATCGGCTTGAGCACGTCTTCCAGCTCCGAGCTGCCGAAGCCGACCACGGTGATGTCCTTTGCCTTGCCGGCCACCGACATCGCATCGATGTTGATCACCGCCGCGATCTTGGCGAGCGGGAAGGTCGGATGGGCGACGTAGTACTTGGAGCCGAGCAGGCCGGACTCTTCCAGGGTCACCGCCAGGAACACCAGCGAACGCTTCGGCTTGGGTTCCTGATGGGCGAAGGCGTCGGCGATTTCCAGGATGCCCGCCACGCCGGTGGCGTTGTCGATCGCACCGTTGTAGATGTTGTCGCCGGTCTCGCCTTCATGCTTGCCCAGGTGATCCCAGTGCGCCATGTACAGCACCGCCTCGTCCTTGCGATCGGTGCCCGGCAGCACGCCCACCACGTTGCGCGAGTTCTTTTCGCTTATGGTGCTCTTCAGATCGATGGAGGCCCTGGTCTTCAGCGTGACCGGCTTGAAGCCGCGCTGATTGGCGGCCTTGTACGAGGTGTCCAGATCCAGGCCGGCGTCGGCGAACAACTGGCGGGCGGCGTCGGCGGTCAGCCAGCCCTGCACCGGGATGCGGCGCTCGGGATCGTCCTTGGCCGGCAGGTCGTACTGCGCGCCGGACCAGGAATTCTTCACCACGTCCCAGCCGTAGCTGGCGCCGGGCGTGTCATGGACGATGAACGCGGCGGCGGCGCCCTTGCGCGCGGCCTCCTCGAACTTGTATGTCCAGCGCCCGTAATAGGTCATGCGCTTGCCTTCGAACAGCTTCTCGTCGCCGGTGTGGAAGCCGGGATCGTTGACGAACATGACGACCGTCTTGCCCTTCCAGTCCTGGCCGGCATAGTCGTTCCACTGCTGTTCCGGCGCGTCCACGCCGTAGCCGACGAACACCATCTCGCTGGCGTCGACCTTCACTTCCTTCTCGCCGGTGCGGGTGCCGGCAACGAAATCCACGCCGAACTTCAGCTCGCGCGTCTTGCCGTTGCTTTCCAGCTTCAGCACGGTGCCTTCGTCGGCGGTGGTCTCCACCATCGGCACGTCCTGGAAGAAGCTGCCGTTGTTGCCCGGCTGCAGGCCGATGCGCTTCATCTGCGCTTCCAGGTAGGCGACGGTCTTCTCCTCGCCGGTGGAACCGGGACCGCGGCCTTCGAATTCGTCGGAAGACAGCGTCTTCACCAGTTGGGCGAAGTCGGCCTCGTTGATGGCCGGGGCGAAGGCGTGATCCGCGGGTGCCGGCGCGGCGGGCGCGGTGGCGGCCGGTGCTTCGGCGTCCGGCTTCTTGCACGCGGCGAGCAGGGTGGTGGCGGCCAGCACGGCCGCCGCCAGAGGGAGCTTGCGGGACATCGGGATTCCTCAAATCCAGGAATCCCGAGTGTATGCGATCGTCCCGCGCGATGTGCCCGGCGCTCAGTCGGCCGGCGCGGTCGGCGTATCGAACGGGCGTGCGGTGGCGCCGGTGACCGGGCCGATCTTGGCCGTACGGTGGACGTAGAGGACCACTTCGCGCTCGAACACCAGCGGGCCGTCGACGGTTGCGTTCGGGCCGATCACGATGCGGGGCGGACGCTTGCGCTCGATGTTGAAGTTGCCCTTGGGCTTTTCGACCTTCAGCCCGCCGCGCACGTGCGAATCCACGCCCACGGTGACGTCGCCGTTGACCGTCTCGATGCTGCCGCCGACTTCGGTGCCGACCAGGCCGATGCCGCCGTTGACCGTGGAAACGCCCTCGCGCACGCGGCTGCCGCGATCCAGGAAGATCGGACCGTTGACGGTTTCCACGTCGCCGTCCACCTGCACCTTGCTGCCGGCGCGGATGCCGCCGTTGACCGTTTCCATGCCGCCGGTGCGGGCGCCATCGCCGATCTTGAGCGAACCGTTGACGGCTTCGACCGAGCCCGTCGTGGCATTGTCCTCGACGACGATGGAGCCGTTCACGGTGCTGAGGTCGCCGTGGCTCTGGCCGGCCTGGGCGGTGATGGAGCCGTTGACCTTGGAGATGTCGTTGCCGGCGAAGGCGGGTGTGGCCGCCAGTGCCAGGGTCAGCAGCAGGGCAGGGGAAGTACGGGTCATGGTGAAGTCCTGTTCGTCGAAAGTACGGGTTGGATGCCGGGGCCGCCCAAAGGGTTTAACCGGGCCTGGCGACGGGACCTCCCGCCGCGTTCAGGGTAACGCCGCCATCGCAGCACGCTTCGCTACAATCTTCACCTGCCTGAAGTCACCGGAACCCCCACCGTGTCCCCAACGCCGTCCGCCTCCCCGCGTCCCAAGCCCGTCGTCCTGCTGATCCTCGATGGCTGGGGCCACCGTGAAGATCCCACCGACAACGCGCTGGCACAGGCGGAACTGCCGAACTGGCGCCGCCTGCTGGCGACCGCGCCGCACACCCTCATCCACACCGAGGGCCGCCATGTCGGCCTGCCCGACGGCCAGATGGGCAATTCCGAGGTGGGCCACATGAACCTGGGCGCCGGCCGCATCGTCTACCAGGACCTGACCCGCATCGACGCCGCCATCGAGGACGGCAGCTTCTTCGACACCGCGGAGCTGGCGGCGGCCTGCGATGCCGCCAAGGCCGGCGGGCATGTCCTGCACGTGTTCGGCCTGCTTTCGCCGGGCGGGGTGCACAGCCACGAGAACCACATCTTCGCCATGCTGGAACTGGCCCATCGCCGCGGTGTGCCGAAGGTGGCCGTGCATGCCTTCCTGGACGGCCGCGACACCCCGCCGCAATCGGCCGAACCCAGCCTGCGCGCGCTGCAGGATGTCTGCGCACGCCTGGGCAATGCCAGCCTGGCCACGGTCAGCGGCCGCTACTACGCCATGGATCGCGACAAGCGCTGGGATCGCCTGCGCAAGGCGTGGGATGCCATCGTCGAGGCGCAGAGCGAATACCGTGCCGCCGACGGGGTGGCCGCGTTGCAGGCGGCCTACGCGCGCGGCGAGAACGACGAGTTCGTGCTGCCCACGGTGATCGACGGCGCGCAGCCGATGGCCGATGGCGACGCAGTGGTGTTCATGAACTTCCGCGCCGATCGCGCGCGCCAGTTGACGGCCGCGTTCGTCTCGCCGGATTTCGACGGGTTCCAGGCCCGCCGCCCACGGCTGTCGCGCTTCGTCTGCCTGACCGAGTACGACGCGAAACTGCCGGCGCCGGTGGCGTTCCCGCCGGATGACCTGCGGCACACGCTGGGCGAACTGCTGGCCGAGCAGGGCCTGACCCAGCTGCGCATCGCCGAGACCGAGAAGTACGCCCACGTGACGTTCTTCTTCAGCGGCGGGCGCGAGGATCCCTTCGCCGGCGAGGAGCGCATCCTGGTGCCCAGCCCCAAGGTCGCGACCTACGATCTGCAGCCGGAAATGAGCTGCCCCGAGCTGACCGCCAAGCTGGTCGACGCGATCGGTTCCGGCCGCTTCGACGTGATCATCTGCAATATCGCCAATCCGGACATGGTCGGTCACAGCGGCGATCTGCAGGCCGCCATCCTCGCCGCGCAGGCGGTGGACCAGGCCATTGGTGCGGTGGACGCCGCGGTGCGCGCCGCGCACGGCGCGCTGATCATCACCGCCGATCACGGCAACCTGGAGATGATGCGGGATCCGGAAACCGGACAGCCGCACACCGCGCATACGGTTGGGCCGGTGCCGCTGGTCTATGTCGGCGAGCGCGCGGCGAGGCTGCGCGCGGGTGGCGCGTTGCGCGACGTCGCCCCGACCCTGCTGGATCTGCTGGGCCTGCCGCAACCGGCCGAGATGTCCGGCCAGTCGCTGATCGCCGCCGCGCAATGACGCGTCGCCTGCTCCGCACCGGCCTCGGCCTGCTGATCGCGCTGGGCGTGATCAGCGGAGGCGTGTCGGCGCAGAGCCAGCGCGACGCGCAGAAGAAATTGGAAAAGGCGCGCGGCGAACTGAAATCGATCGCCCAGGAGCGGCGCAAGCTGGAGGGCGAACGCGGCGATGCCTCGCGCAAACTGCGCGAGGCCGACGAGCAGGTTGGCCGCAGCAGCCGCACGCTGTCCGAAACCGAATCCTCGCTGCGGCGCGAGGAGGCCGCATTGGCCGAACTACAGCAACGCCGCGAGGACATGCTGAAGCGGCTGGGTGGACAGCGGGAACAACTGGCCGCGCTGGTGCGCTCGGCCTACATGACCGGCGGCGACGCGCCGTTGAAGGTGCTGCTGTCGCAGGACAGCGCCGCCGACGCCAGCCGTACCCTGGCCTATCACCGCTACCTGCAGCGGGATCGCGCCGCCCGCATCGACGGTCTGACCACCGAGCTGCGGGCGCTGGCGCAGGTCGAACAGGACATCACCAGCCGGCGCGCGCAACTGGATACCGATCGCCAGCGCCTGCGCGGACAGATGAACCAGTTGCAGAAGGATCGGCAGAGCCGGGCCCGCCTGGTGGCCGATCTCGATCAGCGCTACCAGGACCGTGCCGACCGCGAAAAGGCGCTCGGCCAGGATGTGCGGTCGCTGGAGCGCCTGCTCGCCAACCTGCGGGCGGCGGCGGCACGCGCCGAAGCCGAGCGCCGTGCGGCCGCGCGCAAGGCGGCCGAGGAGCGCGCGCGGGCGCAGGCCCGCCAGGGCGCCACGCGAGGCGCGCAAACCCCTTCGCGCCCACGGCCGGAAGTGGCCAACGCGCCCGCATTGAAGGTTGGCGGGCTGGGCTGGCCGCTGTCCGGAAACCTGTTGGCCCGCTATGGCGGGCGGATGCCGGACGGTCGTACCAGTTCAGGCGTGCTCATCGGTGCGCCGGCCGGCAGCACGGTGACCGCGGTGGCCGACGGCACGGTGGTGTTCTCCGAATGGATGACCGGCTACGGACTGATCCTGATCATCGACCACGGCAGCGGCTACATGAGCCTGTACGCGCACAACGAGAGCCTGTTGCGTGACACCGGCGTCCAGGTCAAGCGTGGTGATCCGGTGGCCAAGGTCGGCACGTCCGGCGGCCAGGGCACGCCGGCGCTGTACTTCGAACTGCGCCGCAACGGCCAGCCGGTGGACCCGGGCAGTTGGCTGCAGCGGCGCTGAACCGGAACGCCATTCACCGCCGGTTCGCGCATAATCGGGCGAACTCCGTGGACCGCGCGGGGTCCATGGTTCCGCCGCTTTCCCACGGAGTTTCGATGCGTTCTTTCCTGCCCCTGGCCCTGTTGCTCGCCCTCGCCGGCGCGCCCGCGTTCGCGCAAGAGACCGCCAAGGAACCGGAGGTGGGCGCCAGCGACGATCCCTCCGCCGCCGAGACCGCGCCCTCGAAGGTGCCGCTGGAGGAAATCCGCCGGTACGTGGCCGTGTTCAATGCGGTCAAGGAGGCCTATGTCGAGCCGGTCGAGGATCGCAAGCTGATGCAGTCCGCCATCCGTGGCCTGCTGCTGGATCTGGATCCGCACAGCATCTATTTCGACAAGGAAGACGCGCAGGCCTACGACGAGCAGACCTCCGGCGCCTATGAAGGCATCGGCGTGGACCTGCTGCAGCAGCCGGACAATACCCTGCTGGTGGTCTCGCCGATCGACGACACGCCGGCGGCCAAGGCCGGGATCAAGGCCGGAGACGTGATCGTGGCCATCGACGGCAAGCCGATCGAGAAGACCGATGGCATGGAACCGCTGCGCGGCAAGCCCGGCAGCAAGGTCACCCTCACGCTCGTGCGTGAAGGCACCGCCAAGCCATTCGACGTCAGCCTGGTGCGCGACGTCATCCGCATCGCCAGCGTGCGCAGCCGGATGCTGGAACCGGGTTACGGCTACGTGCGCATCAGTGCGTTCCAGACCGAGACCGCGGCGGACTTCCAGAAGCACGTGGCCGACCTGAAGGCGAAGGGCAAGCTGCGCGGGCTGGTGCTGGATCTGCGCAGCAATCCGGGCGGCCTGCTGCTGGCGGCGGTCCAGATCGCCGACGATCTGCTGGACAAGGGCAACATCGTTTCCACCCGCGGGCGCATCGTGGTCAGCGATTCGCGCTTCGACGCCACGCCCGGCGACTTGCTCGAAGGCGTGCCGGTGGTGGTGCTGGTGGATGCCGGTTCGGCCAGCGCTTCGGAAGTGCTGGCGGGCGCGTTGCGCGACAACCAGCGCGCGCGCGTGGTCGGCAGCCGCACCTTCGGCAAGGGCTCGGTGCAGACCGTGCTGCCGCTGGACAACGGCGATTCGGTGAAGCTCACCACCGCCCGCTACTACACGCCCAGCGGCAAGTCGATCCAGGCGCGCGGCATCGTCCCGGACGTGGAACTGCATCCGGAAACGAAAGACGGCGAGCCCGGGATCATCGACTACAGCGAGGCCACCCTGCCCGGTCACCTGCGTGGCGATGACGAGGGCCAGGAAGGCTATACCGCGGGCGAAGTGCTGGACGGCGAGAAACCGATCGCCGCCGCCCTGGCCGAGTTGAAGAAGCAGCTCGCGTCCGCACCGGCCACGTCGGCGAAGGCACCGCCGGCGCGCCGCTGAGCCGGCGGCGTCAGGCGGAGCGTTCCGCCACCAGGCCGTACATCAATGGCAGGCTGGGCATCGTCGCCGGCGGATACATCCGCCGGCCCTGCGCTTCGCGCATGCCGTCGAATCCACGCCAGCCGTTGGCGTAGGGATACTCCTGCAACCGGCGCAGCCGCAGCCCCGCGCGCAACAATGCATCCACGACTTCGCCCAGGCTCCACTGGAATTCGTAGCTCGGATGCGGATTGCGGAAATCCCGTACGCCGGGCTGGTTGCCGGAAGGCGCCAGCGCCTCGCCGGACAGTGCCACGTAGTCGCTGACGCCATCCTCCCAGACCAGCGGTTCGCCATGGGCGAAGTAGGGATACTTCGGCTGCCATTGCGGATCGAAAATCATCGCCACCGGATGGAACTCGACGCAGACGAAGCGTCCGCCAGGTTCCAGCACTTCCGCCAATCCACCTGCCCATGCATCCAGATCCGACAGCCAGCACAACGCGCCGTAGGAACTGAAGGCGATGTCGAACCGCCGTCCATCCGCCCGTGCCCGTTCGAACCAATCGTATACATCGGCGCGCTCGAACCCGGCACGGATGCCCGCGTCGCCCGCCAATTGGCGGGCGAACTCGATCGCGGCATCGCTGATGTCCACGCCCGTGACCTGCGCACCGAGTCCGGCCAGGCTCAGGCTGTCCTGGCCGGCGTTGCACTGCAGGTGGATGAGCCTCCTGCCGGCGATGTCACCCAGCAGCGCGATCTCTTCCGGGAACAGCGTGCTGCCGCCGGCGCGGAAGAACGACGCCTGATCGCGCTTGTGGCTGTTGTGCGCCACGGTGGCGGCGTTCCAGGAATGGCGATTGCCTTCGTGCAAATCCTTGCGCATGGCCGATCGGGGAGCGGGAAGGGAGTGGCGATTCTAGGCCATCCATCCCCGCGAACCGCACGGTCAGGGCAGCGAGGGATCCCCGGCCATCGGCGGACTGGCGGCGCGGCGGTCGCGCATGATCCGATTGAACAACGGTGTCCCCATCAGGGTGGTGAGGATCGCCATGATCACCAGGATCGAGAACAGGCCCGGTTCGATGACGCCGGCCTGCAGGCCGATGTTGATGATGATCAGTTCCATCAGGCCGCGGGCGTTCATCAGGGCGCCGATCGCCATCGCGTCACGCGGCGGCTCGCCCGACAATCGCGCCGCCGCCCAGCAGGCGATCGCCTTGCCGCCGAACGAGGCCAGCAGGATCGCGATGGCCGGCAGCAGCATCGCCGGATCCATGAACACCGACAGTTGGGTCTTCAGGCCGGAATAGGTGAAGAACAGCGGCAGCAGGACCACCACCACCATCGGCTGCAGCAGTTCGCGCAGGCGTTCGGTGAGCACGCCGCGCGGCAGGCAGGCGCCGAGGATGAAGCCGCCGAACACCGCGTGGATGCCGATGGCGTCCATCCCCCATGCGCACAGGAAGAACAGGGCCATCACCCAGGCCAACACCGAGGACGGCAGCGGTCCCTGCTCCGGCACGCGCGTGGCCAGCGGTGCCAGCAGGCGCCGGCCCGCCAGCAACATGAAGCTCAGGTAGGCGATGCCGCCGCCGATCGCCAGCCATGCCTGCGCCCAACTGCCGCCGAAACTGGCCAGCACGATCGCCAGGATGCACCAGGCCGCGGCGTCGTCCATCGCGCCCGCGGTGAGCGCCAGGGTACCCAGCGGCGTTCCGGTCAGTCCGCGCTCGTGGATGATGCGCGCCAGCATCGGGAACGCGGTGATCGCGATCGCCGCGCCGAGGAACAACGCGACTTCCAGGAAGCGGGTCTTGTCCGAGAACAGCCCCGGCACGTGCTGCAGCCAGGGCGCCAGCGCGAATGCGAGCAGGAACGGCACGGCGATGCCGGCCCAGGACACCGCCATCGCGCTGCGGTAGCGCGCGCGGAAATGGTCGGCGCGGAACTCGGTGCCGACCAGGAACATGTACATGCCCACGCCGACCTGTCCGCCGACATACAGCATGTCCAGGGTCGGCTTGGGGAACAGCGCCAGCTGGGTCTCGGGCATCAGCGCGCCGAACAGCGAGGGACCCAGGGTGACGCCGGCGATCATCTCGCCGACCACCTGCGGTTGCCCGAAACGTTGCGCGAGGCGGCCGACCAGGCGGCAGACCAGGATGATGATGCCCGCCTGCAGGAAGAAGTAGACGGACAACTGCGGCGTGGACATCAAGACAACCCCGGGACTCGACGCGCCATCATAGGCGGTCGGCGGGGACGGCGGAGCGTACTGGCGGTTACCCGCCGGCTCCGGTCAGCGCGGCTTGGCCGGCAGCGGGAACGGGGTGACCACCTTCTCGCCGGTGGCGGCGTCGCGGATGGCCGACTGGCCTTTGCGCTCGACTTCCTCGACCCGGATGATGCTCTGCATCGGCAGGTGCAGGACGCGCGTATCGCCGAACTCGTCGCGCAGACGCTCCTCGGTGGGATCCACCACCAGCCCGTCGTGCAGATCGAAGACCAGCTCGCCCACTTCGGTGAAGCCCCACAGGCCGCTGGCGCCCACGTGGCCCGCATACAACTCGTAGACCTTGTTGTGGTTGAGGAAGGTGACCTTGTAGAGCTTCTTTGCCATGGGGCGGGGAGTGGGGAAACCGATGCGATGGGGGGAAAGTGAGGCCGCCCCGCCGCCGCTTCAATAGCCCTGCCGCTTGCGCAGGCGCCGGGCGATGGCGGCACGGACGAACAGGGCGAACACCACCCCGAACAGGAATCCGGCGATGTGCGCCGACCAGGCCACCGCGCCGAAGGCCGGGCCGGTGTAGGCGAACACCACCTGCAGCAGCGCCCAGATGCCGATCAGCAGCGAGGCCGGCGCCTTGACGAATTCCAGGAACAGCCCGAGCGGCAGCACCACGCCGAGCTTGGCGGTCGGGAACAGCGCCAGGTAGGCGCCGATCACCGCCGAGACCGCGCCGCTGGCGCCGATCACCACTCGGTCGGGCGTACCGATGGTGAGCACCGCGGCCAGGTTGGCGACCGCGCCGCCCAACAGGAACAGGATCAGGAACCGCCACGGCCCCATGGTCCGCTCGGCCGGCATCCCGAAGATCAGCAGGAACACCAGATTGCCCAGCAGGTGGGCCCAGTCCGCATGCAGGAACAAGGCGGTGAACAGGCGCAGCACGCTGCCGTCCTGGAGATCGGCCAGCCAGGCCGGCAACGAGGTCAGGCCGCCGGACAACGCGCCCCATTCCTGCAGCAGCAACGGACGATCCGGTTGCATCGCCGCCCACAGGAACGCCAGCCACAACAGGCCCAGCAGCGCGGGCGTGGCCCAGCGCAGCGAAGGCTTCCGGCGGGAGGGCAAGGAGACGAACATACCGCCTCACTTTAACTCGCAGCGCCTGTCACCCGTGTCGTTTCCCTGTTCAGGAAAACCCCTCGGACCGTGCCAAGAGTTTGTTAGCTTTCGGTTAGAAGACATGGGTATACTGCATACGGCGTCGTATGTCGGGAGGGGCTTCCGGCGGACGAACCGGCGGGCATAACGCCGGTCGCTTCCAGCGGCGCATTGACCGTAACCCACGTCCTCCGGAGAGAGACACCATGCATTCCGTCAACAGTTTTGCCCGTATTTCCGCGCTGGCCTTCGGCATTGCCGGCGTTCTGGCTTTCGGTCAGGCGCACGGCGCCGCGTTCCAGCTGAAGGAAAACAGCGCCAAGGGTCTCGGCCGCGCGTTCGCCGGTTCGGGCAGCGCCCCGGGCGACGCCTCGGTGATCGCGACCAATCCGGCCGCGATGCGCCACATGAAGGAAACCCAATTCCAGGCCGACGTCAGCGCCATCAGCTTCTCGGCTGATTTCGAGGGCGGCGGACGCCTCGCCGGTCCGACCGGCGCGGGCACCGGCATGCCGATCTCCGGCGGCAACGGCGGCGACGCCGGCACCATCGCGGCGGTTCCGGCCGCGTACTTCCACACCATGATCGGCGAGAAGGCCCACCTGGGCGCGTCGCTGACCGTGCCGTTCGGCTTCAAGACCGAATACGACCGCAACTGGGTCGGCCGCTACCATGGCGTCAAGACCGACCTGAAGACCGCCGACCTCGGCCTGGCGATTTCCTATGACGTGAACCCCTACGTGTCCTTCGGCGCGTCGGTGTTCGTCGAGCGCCTGGAAGTGGACCTGAGCAACGCCGTCGATCTGGGCGCGGTGATGTTCTCGCAGGGCGGCGGCGCGCTTGGCTTCCTGCCGGGCAACGCCGACCTGTACAGCCAGCTCGAAGGCAGCAGCAATGACTGGGGCTTCACCGTCGGCGGCCTGTTCAGCGTCAACGACCAGACCCACATCGGCCTGAGCTACCGCTCCAAGGTCAAGCACGAGATCACCAACGGCAAGGCCACCTTCACGGCGACCAATGCCCGGGCCACCCAGGGCCAGGCGGTGCTGGCCGCGCGCGGCCTGTTCGTGAACACCGGTGGCCGCGCGACCATCGAACTGCCGGCCTCGGCGACCCTGAGCTTCACCCGCCAGGTCAACGACAAGCTGACCATCATGGCCGACGTGACGCGCACCTTCTGGGCGCCCTCGTTCGACGCGGTCACTGTCGACTTCCAGTCGAACCAGCCGAACAACGTGCTGCCGTTCCACTACCGCGACACGACCTTCAGCTCGATCGGTGCGGACTACCGCCTGAGCGACACGCTGACCCTGCGCGGCGGCGTGGCCTACGACCAGACCCCGACCACCGCCGAGCACCGCGACGTGCGCGTGCCGGACACCAGCCGCAAGTGGCTGTCGCTCGGCCTGACCTGGGCGCCGTCGGAAAAGGCGGAGTACAGCTTCGGCTACACCCACCTGTTCACCAAGGACCCGACCGTCGATCAGGTCTCGGCGACCGGCAGCACGCTGTCCGGTTCCTACGACGTGGCGGGCGACGTGCTGGCAGCTTCGATCAACTACAAGTTCTGATCGAATCCCGGCATTGCCGACGCGACACCGGAAACCCCGCTTCGGCGGGGTTTTTCTTTTCCGTGATCGCGCCATTGAATGCGGGCGTGTTGCCCGAGCTAGAGCACAGGCGCGGGATGCATCCGCAGTTCGACGCGATTGCGTCCATTGCGCTTGGCCGCGTAGAGGGCCTCGTCCGCCAGCCGCACCAGATCGTTGAATCCGGTGTGGCGATAGCGGGTGTGGGCGATGCCCAGGCTGACGGTGACCCGGAAAGCGGGCGCGGGGAATTCCAGCGACATCACCTGCGTGCGGATGCGTTCGGCCAGCCGATGCGCGACTTCCGGCGAGGTCTCGCGCAGCACCAGCATGAATTCCTCCCCGCCCAGGCGCACGAACAGATCGTTGCTGCGGATGCATCCGCGCACCACGTCTGAAAACCGCTGCAGGACCTGATCGCCGGTTTCGTGGCCGTGGTGATCGTTGACCGCCTTGAAGTGATCCAGGTCCAGCGCGATCACCGCGAGCCCGCCTTCCAGGGTGACGAAGCGGGCGCTGGAACGCAGTTCGCTGTCCAGGCCCCGGCGGTTCAATGCGCCAGTGAGCGGATCCAGCAGCGCGCTCTGGCGCAGCGCTTCCGCGGCGCGGAAGCTGGCCAGCATCAGCATGCAGAAATTGAGCATGAACCAGATCGACAGATCCGCGTTCACCCATGACGGATTCGGGCCATAACGCCCGGTCAGCGCATGTGCGAGATCGCGGCCATAGAGGTACAGAAGCGCCACGCACGCGGTCATCATCAGCCGGGCGGGCACATGGTCCGGGCCGGCCCGCAACAGGCGCAGCTGCCAGATCACCACCGCCAGCGCGAACACCTCCACCGCGCTCATCGCCGCGCCTTGTGCGTCCTGGATATCCCCATGGCCGTAGAGCAGCCAGCCGCCCAGCGGCAACGCCAGGGCCAGCGGCATGAGCGCGCGTTCACCGGGAAGGAGCGCGCGCTGGTGCACGAACTGGATCACCGACCACGCCAGGCCAATCAGGCCGGCACAGGCCAGCAGCCCACCCAGCCCGGCGATGGCATGCGCCAGATCCTGCGCGCCGGAACGCGAAGCCACCTGCGAGGTGCCGTCGAGCAGGGCCGCGCCCAGCGAGTAGACGAAATGGGCCACGCCCCAGGCAGTGATGCCGCGCACGCCGCGCGATACCCGCGACACGTAGAAGAAAAGTCCCAGCAGCACCGCCGCCAGCGCGCAGTCGCTAATCAGCAGATGGTAGAAATCGGTGGTCATCAAGCCGGTCTTGCCTTTGGCGCAGTGCAACGTCCTGTTCCCCGTACCAACGCAGAACGCGGCCAATTCCGGCTATCGGCGGGAAAGTGGCGCGGCGGAGCGCCACGGCCGCATTCAGGGTTGCATCTCGACCCGGTTGCGGCCCTTGCGCTTGGCCGCGTACAACGCATCGTCCGCGCGTCGCATCAGCTCCACGAACGGCTCTCCGTCGCTTCCCCCGAAAGCGATGCCCAGGCTGATCGTCACCCGGAACGGGCGCCCCTCGGGAGGACTGAACTCCAGCCGCATCATCTGGTTGCGCAGGCGCTCGGACAGGTGTCGCGCGGTTTCGCGATCGGTTCCCGGCATGACCACCGCGAATTCCTCGCCCCCCATGCGCGCGAACAGTTGATCGCTGCGCAGGCCGCTGCGCACGGTTTCGCTGAAGCGTTGCAGGACCCGATCGCCGGTGTCGTGGCCATGGCGATCATTGATCGCCTTGAAATGATCCAGATCGATGGCGATGACGCTGAGTCCGGGCTGGTCGCGATCCGGCCAACTGCTGAGTTCGCCGTGCAGGCCGCGCCGGTTCAGCGCACCGGTCAGCGGATCGAACATGGCGCTGAGCTTGAGCGATTCGGCGGCGCGGAAGCTGCATAGCATCAGCATGCAGAAATTGAGCATGAACCAGATCGACAGGTCCACGCTGACCCAGATCTCGTCGAAACCGAAATGGCTGAGCGACCACCCGGGCACCACGCTGCCGTACAGCACCGCCAGCAGTCCACACCCCAGCATCATCATCCGCGCGGGCAGCCGGTAGGGATCCTCGCGCAGGACATGCAGGTGCCAGATCATCCACAACAGGACCAGCAATTCCACGCAATTGAGGACGACGCTCTGCGCCTCCCAGCCACCGCCCAGGCCCCAGACCAGCAGCGGCGGCGCGACGGCCATGGGCACGACCGCGATTTCCAGCCGGTGCAGTGCGCGCCGCCGGGCGAACTGCACGACCGCCCAGCCCAGCGCCGCCATCCCGCCGCACAGGACGGCCGAACCCAGGTGGGTGGACAACGCGGCTGCGGTTGCCAGGCCGGCGTCGGCGAAAGTGGCCGTGCCGGCGTCGAACAGGGTCGCCCCGATCGTGTAGACCAGGTGCGCGGCGCCCCAGGTGAACGCGCCCTGGATGTTGCGCGACACCCGCGCCACGTACCAGAACAGGACGAACAGCACGACCGCCAGCAGGCAGTCGCTCAATAGCGTCAGCAAAACCGCCCAACTCATCCGCCTGCCAGCCCCTGGATCCCCATGGGCATGTTATCGGCACTACGTCACAAAACAACAGGGCCGCGCGAGGCGGCCCTGAGGGGGAACGACGGCCTGGCGGCCTCTGCCGGAACTCAGTCGCCCAGGGTCAGCAGCGAGGCATTGCCGCCGGCGGCCGTGGTGTTGACGGTCACGGTCTTTTCGGTGGCGAAGCGCGGCAGGTAGTGCGGACCGCCGGCCTTGGGGCCGGTGCCGGACAGGCCCTGGCCGCCGAACGGCTGCACGCCCACCACCGCGCCGATCTGGTTGCGGTTGACGTAGACGTTGCCGACCTTGACCCGCGCGGCGATGCGATCGACCGTCTCGTCGATGCGCGAGTGCACGCCCAGGGTCAGGCCGAAACCGGTGGCGTTGATGGCGTCGATCACCTGGTCGAGCTGATCGGCCTTCCAGCGCACCACGTGCAGGGCGGGTCCGAAGATCTCGCGATGCAACTGGTCCAGCGACTTCAGCTCCCACGCACGTGGCGCGAAGAAGGTGCCGTGGGCGGCGTCCTCGCCCAGGTTGGCCTGCTTGATCAGGCGGGCTTCGGTGGCCATGCGCGCGGCGTGGTCCTCCAGGATCTTCAGCGCGTCGGCGTCGATCACCGGGCCGACGTCGGTGGACAGCAAGCCGGGATCCCCGACCTTCAGTTCCTCCATCGCGCCGGCCAGCATGGTCATCACCTTGTCGGCGATGTCGTCCTGCACGAACAGCACGCGCGCGGCCGAGCAGCGCTGGCCGGCGGAGGTGAAGGCCGAACCGATGGCGTCCTTGACCAGCTGTTCCGGCAGCGCCGAGGAGTCGGCGATGAACGCGTTCTGGCCGCCGGTCTCGGCGATCAGCACGCCGATGGCGGCATCGCGCGCGGCCAGCGAGCGGTTGATCGCGCGAGCGGTCTCGGTGGAACCGGTGAAAGCCACGCCGGCCACGCGCGGATCCTTGGTGAGCGCGGCGCCGACGGTGGCGCCGTCGCCGGGCAGGAACTGCAGCACGCTTTCCGGGATGCCGGCTTCGTGCAGCAGTTTCACCGCCGCGTGGCCGATCAGGTTGGTCTGTTCGGCGGGCTTGGCGATGACACTGTTGCCGGCGGCGAGCGCGGCACTGACCTGGCCAAGGAAAATCGCCAGCGGGAAGTTCCACGGACTGATGCAGACGAACACGCCACGGCCGTGCAGCTGCAGCTCGTTGGATTCGCCGGTCGGGCCGGGCAGGCGTTCGGCGGCGCCGAACTGCGCGCGCGCCTGGGCGCCGTAGTAGCGCAGGAAATCCACCGCCTCGCGCACTTCGGCGACGCTGTCGGGCAGGGTCTTGCCGGCTTCCTTCACGCACAGCGCGATGTACTCGGGCATGCGCTGTTCCAGCAGGTCGGCGGCGTGCTCCAGGATCGCGGCGCGGCTGGCGGCCGGGGTGCGATCCCAAGTCGGCTGCGCGGCCACGGCGTTCTGCAGCGCTTTTTCCACCGCCGCGCCGTCGGCCGGTTGCCATTCACCCACGGTCTGGCGGCGATCGGCCGGGTTGGTCACCGGCAGCGCCGCGCCCGCGACCACCGCGCCCGGCACCAGCGCCGCCGCGCGCCACGGCTTGACCGCGGCATTGACGCGCTCGGCCAGCACGCGCAGGTCGTTGTCGTTGGCGAGGTTGGCGCCCATGGAGTTGTTCCTGTCAGAAGTCGGGATGGGGGCTGCCTGGTTGCGGAAGAGATCGCGCGGCAGCGGGATGCGGGGATGCGGGATGGAATCGAACGCGGACACGGTTTCCACCGGGTCGCGGATCAGGTCCTCGATGGCCACGTTCTCGTCGGTGATGCGGTTGACGAAGCTGGAATTGGCGCCGTTCTCCAGCAGGCGGCGGACCAGGTACGGCAGCAGATCCTCGTGCGAGCCGACCGGCGCGTAGACGCGGCAGGGCACGCCCAGGCGGTCGGCGGGAATCACTTCCGCGTACAGGTCGTCGCCCATGCCATGCAGCTTCTGGTGCTCGTACGGGCGGCCCCGGGCAATCGAGCGGATCGCGGCGATGGTCTGTGCGTTGTGGGTGGCGAACATCGGATACAGCGCGTCGCCGTGCTCGAACATGCGTCGCGCGTTGGCCAGGTAGGACACGTCGGTGTTCGGCTTGCGGGTGAACACCGGATAGCCCGGATGGCCGTCGATCTGCGCGCGCTTGACCTCGGCGTCCCAGTAGGCGCCCTTGACCAGCCGCACCGGCATGCGCCGGCCGACCCGGCGGGCCAGATCGGCGAGGAAGTCGATCACGTAGGGCGTGCGCTTCTGGTACGCCTGCACGGCCAGGCCGTAGCCTTCCCAGCCGTCCAGCGACTGGTCGGAGAAGGTGGCCTCGATCAGATCCAGCGACAGTTCAAGCCGGTCGGCTTCCTCGGCGTCGATGGTGAAGCCGATGCCGTACGACTTGGCCAGCTGAGCCAGTTCCAGGATGCCCGGCGCCAGTTCCTTCATCACCCGCGCGCGCTTGGCGTGCTCGTAGCGCGGATGCAGGGCCGAGAGCTTGATGGAGATGCTGGGAGCGGCGAAGACGTCGGGGAAGGGGCCCGTCTTGCCGATTGAATGGATGGCCTTCCGATAGGCCTCCAGATAGCGTGCGGCGTCCTTCGAGGTCAGCGCGCCCTCGCCCAGCATGTCGAACGAATAGCGGTAGTTGGCGTTGTCGCCCTTGCGCGAACGGCCCAGCGCTTCCTCGATGGTCCGGCCCATCACGAACTGGTGGCCCATGATGCGCATGGCCTGGCGCACCGCCAGCCGGATGACCGGCTCGCCGACGCGGCCGATCAGGCGCTTGAAGGCGCCGGGCACGTCGTGGCGGGTCAGATCGTTGAGATTGACCAGCCGGCCGGTCAGCATCAGGCCCCAGGTGGAGGCGTTGACCAGCACCGAATCGCTCTGGCCCAGGTGCTTTTCCCAGTCGGCGTCGCCCAGCTTGTCGCGGATCAGCTTGTCGGCGGTTTCCTGGTCCGGAATGCGCAGCAGCGCCTCGGCCACGCACATCAGCAGCACGCCTTCCTCGCTGCCCAGGTCGTACTGGCGCATGAAGGCCTCGATGGCGCCCTGATCCTGGGCGCGGGCGCGGACCCGCGCGACCAGATCGGCGGCCAGCGCCTGCGCGCGGGCCTGCTCGTCGGCCGGCAGCCGGGCCTGGGCGAGCAGTTCGCGCACGTGTTCGGCTTCGTCGCGCAGCCAGGCCGCGGTGATGGCGGCCCGCAGGGCCGACGGCGGGGCGGGGAGTTCGGGGGAAACGATGCCGGCGGTCGCCGGCGGCGGGGCCGCCTCGGTGCCGGACTGGGGCTGGGAGCTCATGAACGTGATCGGAAGCGGGCGATGGAGCCCGATAGTGTAGTGAGCCGGACCACCGTTCGCGAATGGATGGAACCGGATGGCGCGGGTTTCACGCCATCCGGGGCCGCCGGAAACGGCGCGCGCGGGGTCCGGCCGATTGACCGAGATCATTGCAACTTGCCGCAACAGGGGGGGGAGGCTAACATTTAGGGGTTTTCCGCGGCCTCGTTGCGCGGTTGGCAGCATGATCGAAGTGCTTCCGTCATTGCCGGGTATCCACGGCGCGCGGCTCCGGCTGCGACCGCCCCGGGCCTTGACGGCCCGCCAGTTCGTGGCCTTGTTCGCCGCGCTGGCCGGGGCGATGTGGCTGGTGGCCCTGCTGGGCTGGCTGGCCGGCAACGCCTTCGCACCGGCCTTCGCCCTGCTGCACAGCGCATTCGTGGGCGCGGCGTTGCGTTGGCTATGGCGCAGCGGCGAGCGGGGTGAGGACATCACCATCGGTCCGGAGGTCGTGGAAGTCAGCCGCACCCCCGAGGCCGGACCGGTGTTCCGGGCGCATCCTTATTGGGTGCGGCTCCGTATCGAGGCGGATGGCGAAAGGATTTCGCTGGCTTCCAGTGGTCGCCGGGTCGAGGTGGGCAATTTCCTCGGTCCGGGCGAGCGCCGGCAGCTGGCGGACAAGTTGCAGGATTTACTGGCGGCCGCGAGCGGTCGCAACCGATGACGCATTTGGGGTCTAGGCAATGACGCAAGTGAATGGGTATTGGAAGCGTTTGATGACGGCCTGCGCGCTGCTGGCTTCGCCGGCGCTGGCGTGGGCGCAGTCGGCGGACCCGAAGCCGTGGCAGCTGAACATGGGCAAGGGCGTCACCGCCTCGTCCCAGCACGCCTACGACGCGCACATGGTGGCGCTGATCGTGTGCATCGTGATCGGCATCATCGTGTTCGGCGCGATGGGCTACGCGATGTTCAAGTTCCGCAAGTCCAAGGGTGCGGTGGCCGCGCAGTTCAGCCACAACACCACCGCGGAAATCATCTGGACCGTCATCCCGGTGCTGATTCTGGTGGTCATGGCCTGGCCGGCGACCGCCAAGCTGATCGCCATGTACGACACCCGCGACTCCGAGATGACCGTCAAGGTCACCGGTTACCAGTGGATGTGGAAGTACGAATACCTGGGCGAGGACGTGTCCTTCACCAGCCGCCTGGACCGCGAGTCCGACCGCATCCGCCAGAGCGGCGAGAAGCCGGATCTGGCCAAGAACCCGCACTACCTGCTGGACGTGGACAACGAGCTCGTCCTGCCGGTCAACACCAAGATCCGCTTCGTGATCACCGCCGACGACGTCATCCACGCCTGGTGGGTGCCGGCGCTGGGCTGGAAGCAGGACGCTATCCCGGGCATCGTCAACGAGGCCTGGACCGACATCAAGGAACCGGGCGTGTACCGCGGCCAGTGCGCCGAGCTGTGCGGCAAGGACCACGGCTTCATGCCGATTGTCGTGCGCGCGGTGCCGAAGGAAGAATTCCAGAAGTGGCTGGCAGAGAGGAAGCCGGCCCCGGCGCCCGCTCCGGCGGCCCCGGCTGCTCCCGCCGCGCCGGCGGAAGCCGTGCCCGCCGATGGCCAGGCCGTTCCGGCCCCGGCCACCGACGCCGCCCCCACCAGCGAGCCGGCCGCGCCCCAGGCGCAGGCTTAATCGTCCGCTTCAGCTGCAAGAGATCACGAACATGGCCCACACCGCCGTCGATCACCACGACGATCACCACGGTCACCAGCAGAGCTTCATCGAGCGTTGGTTCTTTTCGACCAACCACAAAGACATCGGTACGCTCTACCTGATTTTCAGCTTCATCATGTTCATCATCGGCGCGGGCATGTCGGTGATCATCCGTGCCGAGCTGATGACCCCGGGCCTGCAGTTCGTCAAGCCCGAGTTCTTCAACCAGATGACCACCGTGCACGCGCTGGTCATGATCTTCGGTGGCGTGATGCCGGCCTTCGTCGGCCTCGCCAACTGGATGATCCCGCTGCAGATCGGCGCGCCTGACATGGCGCTGCCGCGCATGAACAACTGGTCCTTCTGGATCATGCCGTTCGCCTTCACCCTGCTGCTGATGACCCTGTTCCTGCCGGGCGGCGCGCCGGCCGGTGGCTGGACCCTGTATCCGCCGCTGTCGCTGCAGGGCGGCGCCAACGTGGCCTTCAGCATCTTCGCCATCCACATGATGGGCGTGAGCTCGATCATGGGCGCGATCAACATCATCGCGACCGTGCTGAACATGCGCGCCCCGGGCATCGACCTGCTGAAGATGCCGATCTTCTGCTGGACCTGGCTGATCACCGCGTTCCTGCTGATCGCCGTGATGCCGGTGCTGGCGGGTGCGGTCACCATGCTGCTGACCGACAAGTTCTTCGGCACCAGCTTCTTCAACGCCGCCGGCGGCGGCGACCCGGTGATGTACCAGCACATCTTCTGGTTCTTCGGCCACCCCGAGGTCTACATCATGATCCTGCCGGCGTTCGGCGTGGTGTCGGAAATCATCCCGACCTTCAGCCGCAAGCCGCTGTTCGGCTACCAGGCCATGGTGTACGCGACCGCTTCGATCGCGTTCCTGTCGTTCATCGTGTGGGCGCACCACATGTTCACGGTGGGCATGCCGCTGGGCGGCGAGATCTACTTCATGTTCGCCACCATGCTGATCGCCATCCCGACCGGCGTGAAGGTGTTCAACTGGGTCAGCACGATGTGGAAGGGCTCGCTGAGCTTCGAAACCCCGATGCTGTGGGCGGTGGGCTTCGTCATCCTGTTCACCATCGGTGGCTTCTCCGGCCTGATGCTGGCCATCGTGCCGGCGGACTTCCAGTACCACGACACCTACTTCGTGGTCGCGCACTTCCACTACGTGCTGGTGACCGGCGCGCTGTTCTCCATCATCGCCGCCACCTATTACTGGTGGCCGAAGTGGACCGGCCGCATGTACAACGAGACCGCCGGCAAGTTCCATTTCTGGTGGACGGTGATCTTCGTCAACCTGCTGTTCTTCCCGCAGCACTTCCTGGGTCTGGCCGGCATGCCGCGCCGCATCCCGGACTACAACCCGGTGTTCGCGGACTGGAACCTGGTCAGCTCGATCGGCGCGTTCGGCATGTTCCTGACGCCCTTCATGATGGCCTTCATCCTGTGGAGCTCGCTGCGCAACGGTGCCAAGGCCGATGCGCGCGCCTGGGAAAACGCCCGTGGCCTGGAGTGGACCGTGCCGTCGCCGGCGCCGCACCACACCTTCAGCACCCCGCCGGTCATCAAGGATGGCGACCTGGCGCACGGCGACGTGACCCACTGAGCCGGGTGACGGGTGGCTGAGTCCATGAACGCTCCGATGCTCTCGCCGGAAGAAACCGCGCGCCGCCGCAAGGCGGTGCTGCGCACGGCGTGGATCGTGGGCGGGCTGGCCTTCGCCATCTTCGTGCTGTTCATCCTGCGCGCGGTGCTGAGCGCATGAGCGGCAAGGCGTCCAATTCGGCGGGCCTGCTCAAGCTGGTGGGCGTGGCGCTGGGCGTGTTCGTGCTGACGTTCTCGCTGGTGCCGCTGTACCGGATCGCCTGCGAGAAGGTGTTCGGCGTGCGTCTGGAAAAGGGACCGGGCCAGGCCCAGGTCGCCGAGGTCAAGGCCAAGCGCGTCGTCACCGTGCAGTTCGACGGTGGCGTGAACTCCAAGCTGCCGTGGGCGTTCCATCCCGAGCAGTTGACCATGCAGGTGGTGCCGGGCGAGCTGTACGAGGCCAAGTACTTCGCGCGCAACGACGGCCAGCGGCCGATCGTGGGCAGCGCGGTGCCGTCGGTGGCCCCGGCGCGCGCCTCGGGCTACTTCACCAAGACCGAATGCTTCTGCTTCACCGCCCAGACCCTGCAGGCCGGTGAAGTGCGCGACATGCCGGTGCGCTTCATCGTCGATCCCAACCTGCCGGCCGACGTGAAGACCATCACCCTGTCGTATACCTTCTACAAGAACGATGCCATGACCGCGCAACTGGGCGCGGGCAACGCGTCCAATTCGCCGCACGCGGCACCCTGATCGAGCCTTAGGAACCGGAAGACACGCCATGGCACAAGCTCATTCGCCAGACGCCAACATCTACTTCGTGCCACACAGCAGCAAGTGGCCGTTCGTGGGCTCCATCTCCATGTTCGTCACCATGGTCGGCGTGGCCAGCTGGCTCAACGACGCCGCCTGGGGCAAGTGGACTTTCTTCGCCGGCGTGTTCCTGCTCTGCGCGACCCTGTTCATGTGGTTCGGCGACGTGATCCGCGAGTCGGTCAGCGGCAACTACAACAAGCAGGTGGACGTGTCCTTCCGCATGGGCATGGTCTGGTTCATCTTCTCCGAAGTGATGTTCTTCGCCGCGTTCTTCGGCGCGCTGTTCTACGCCCGCCAGTTCGCGCTGCCGTGGCTGGGCGGCGAAGGCGACGGCGTGATGACCAACGCGCTGCTGTGGGATGGCTTCTCCTCGGCCTGGCCGAGCGCCGGTCCGGGCCAGGTCGGTGGCCAGTTCCAGACCATCCCGGCCTGGGGCCTGCCGCTGCTCAACACCCTCATCCTGCTGACCTCGGGCGTGACCATCACCATCGCCCACCACGCGCTGAAGGCGGGCCACCGCAAGCAGTTGCTGGTGTTCCTGGGCCTGACCGTCCTGCTGGGTTGCGTGTTCCTGTTCTTCCAGGCGGAGGAGTACATCCACGCCTACAAGGAGCTGAACCTGACCCTGGGTTCGGGCATCTACGGTTCGACCTTCTTCATGCTGACCGGCTTCCACGGCGCGCACGTGACGCTGGGAACGATCATGCTGGCGATCATCTGGCTGCGCTGCGCGCGCGGCCACTTCACCAAGGACGACCACTTCGGCTTCGAAGCCGTGGCCTGGTACTGGCACTTCGTCGACGTGGTGTGGCTGGGCCTGTTCCTGTTCGTGTACGTGCTGTAAGGACGGGATTGGAGATTGGGGATTCGGGATTCGTTTCCGGTCCCCGATGCAGAAAAGGCGACGGTCAGCCCGTCGCCTTTTTTCATCTGGAGGATTCGAAGGCCGCTTTCGAATCCCGAATCACAAATCCCGAATCCCGGCGCAAAGCGCCATCAGGCTCCCACCCCATGCGGCTTGATCCATCCCATATAGATCGCGAGGATGACCAGCAGGATGAGGGCCACGGACAGGCCGATGCGGCGGGTCAGGGCGTTGACGGTGCGTTTGCTCTGGCCCTTGTCCACCAGCAGGTAATACAGCCCGGCGCCGAGGTTCCAGATGATGAGGATCAGGAACGCGATGATCAGCAGGGTTTTCAACGAATCATTCATGGGTGCCTCGAAGGGCGTGCAGCGGGCATGAACACATTATTGCAGCCGATGGGAAATCGCGCGTGAGCCGCCGGCGGATGCCGCTGGCGGTCGGCTGGGCGCTGGCCCTGGCCGTGATCGCGCTGTTCTGCGGCCTGGGCACCTGGCAGCTGGGACGCGCCAAGCAGAAGGAGGCCATGCTGGCGGCCTCGCAGAAGATCCTGAGCGAGCGCCGGGCGGTCCCGCTGGCCGACGCCGCGCGGCCGGGATCGCGTGGCGACTACGCCTGGGCCTCCGGCCATGGCCGGTTCCTGCCGGGGCCGGCGGTGCTGCTGGACAACCAGAACCGCGAGGGGCGCGCGGGCATCCGCGCCTACCGGGTGTTCCAGCCCGAAGGCGCGCCGCCGCTGCTGGTGGAGCTGGGCTGGTTGCCGCTGCCCGGCGATCGGCGCCTGCCGGCGATTCCGTTGCCCGAGGGCGCGTACACCCTGAGCGGCCTGCTCGCGCCTCCGCCCGCCGGGGGATTGGTCAAGGCGGTCAGCGCGACCCAGTCCAGCGGGGACCGGTTGGTCACTGGACTGGACATGGCCGCACTGGCGCGCGACCTGGAACTGCCGGCGCTCGCGCCGCGCGTGTTCCGGCCCGATCCCGCGCTGCCGCTGGGCTATGCGCGCGATCTCGACATCCTGCCCAACACGCTGCCGCCCGAACGCCACCTCGGCTATGCGGTGCAGTGGTTCGGGCTGGCGCTGGCGGTGCTGATCACCGCGCTGGTGGTGAGTCGTCGTGGCCGCCGCCGACAGCAGGAGCGCTGAGCCGCCGTGCATGAGAAAATAGCCGGATGACTTCGATGCCCCCCGATGCCGGCCGCGCCCGCGGACGCTGGATGCTGGTCGCGCTGTTCGCCCTGTTCTTCGGCACCGTGTTCGGTGCCGGCGTCCTGCGCTTCGCCGGCTGGCAGCCTGCTGGCCACAAGAACAACGGCGAAATGTTGCAACCACCGTCCGACGCCCGCCAGATCGTGCCCCGCCTGGCCGATGGCCAGCCCTACGCCTGGCAGCCGGGCGAACGGATCTGGCGCATCGTGGTGGCGCCGCCAGCCGATTGCGCCGCCGACTGCCTGAAGCTGGCGCAGGACCTGGACAAGGTCTGGCGTCTGTTCGGGCACAACGCCGACAAGGTGGAGATTCTCTGGATCGGCCCGCTGCCGGGGGGAGCGCCGGCGACCGAAGCACGCCGCCAGCTGCAGGCTTCGCCGGAACTGCTGGCGGCATTGCCGCGCCTGCAGGATCCCAAGGGCGTGCCCGTCTATGTCATCGATCCCCATGGTTTCGTGATCCTGCGCTATCCGCCCGGCTTCGACGCCGGCGGCCTGTACAAGGACGTCGCGAAGCTGCTGAAACTGATTTGAGGGTGCGCCCGAGATGAATGCCGTCGCCCGGCCCGTGCTGTATCGCCATTTCCATCGCATCGCCTGGCTCGCCGTCGGCCTGGCGCTGTGCGTGATCATCTTCGGCGCCTTCGTTCGCCTGTCCAACGCGGGCCTGAGCTGCCCGGACTGGCCGACCTGCTATGGCCGCGCCACCTGGCCGCAGAGCACGCATGAAGTCGTGGACCACGCCGCCAGCGCGATCCGTCCGTTCGAGACGCACAAGGCCTGGCGCGAGCAGGTGCACCGCCACATCGCCGCCACCCTGGGCATGCTGGTGCTGATCCTGTCGCTGCTGGCCGCGCGCCGGCGCCGCTTCGGCATCGCCACCATCCTGCTGGCATCGGCGTTCGTCGCTACCGCGATCCCGCTGTACATGCATGGCGAACATGTCGCCGCATCGGTGCTGGCGATCATCGGCGAGGCGATCCTGCTGTTCGCCGCGCTGCGCTGGTCCAACCTGGATCTGGCGCGGGTCAGCGCGCTGACCCTGGCGGTGATCATCTTCCAGGCGCTGCTGGGCATGTGGACGGTGACCTGGCTGCTCAAGCCAATCGTGGTGATGGGGCATCTGCTCGGTGGCCTGACCACGTTCGCGCTGCTGGTATGGATGGCCTGGCGCGCCACCGATCAGCCCATCAAGCTGGCCGATGCGGTGTCGCTGCGCCGCTGGGTGATCGGCGGGCTGGTCCTGCTGGGCATCCAGATCGCGCTGGGCGGCTGGGTGAGCGCCAACTACGCCGCGGTTGCCTGCGGCCTGGATTTTCCCAAGTGCGTGGGACGCTGGTGGCCGCCGGCCGACTTCAGCGAAGGCTTCGTCCTGTGGCGCGGCATCGGCGTGGATTACGAAGGCGGCGTGCTGGACGGCGCATCGCGCATCGCCATCCAGATGACCCACCGGATCATGGCGGTCATCGTCGCGCTGTACGTGCTGGGCCTGGGCGCGCGCCTGTTCCGCACGCCGGGCATGCGTGGCTGGGCCACCCTGCTGGTGCTGCTGATCATTGCCCAGTTCACCCTCGGCATCCTCAACGTGAAGTTGAACCTGCCGCTGCATGTCGCGGTCGCGCACAATGCCGGCGCGGTGCTGCTGCTGTTCACCCTGGTCTCGCTGATCGCGCGCCTGCGCAAGCCCGAATGAGCATCGCACTGCGCCAGTACTGGGACCTGACCAAGCCGCGCGTGGTCGCGCTGATCGTGTTCACCGCGATCGTCGGCATGTTCCTGGCCATCGATGGCTTGCCGGACCTGGATCAGCTGCGCCGCGGCGCGCTGGGCTTCCTCGGCATCTGGCTGGCCGCCTCCAGCGCGGCGGCGATCAACCAGCTGCTGGACACCCGCATCGATGCCAAGATGGCGCGCACGTCCTGGCGTCCGCTGGTGGTGGGGCAGGTCAAGCCGTGGCAGGCGCTGGTGTTCGCGCTGTGCCTGGCGGCGCTGTCGATGGCGATCCTGGTGCTGTGGGTCAACGTCATCACCGCGATCCTGACCTTCGCCTCGCTGATCGGCTACGCGGTGGTCTACACCGTGTTCCTGAAACGGGCGACGCCGCAGAACATCGTCATCGGCGGCATCGCCGGCGCCGCGCCGCCGCTGCTGGGTTGGGCCACCATGACGGGCATGCGCGGCGAGTGGGACTGGGCGCACGCGCTGCTGCTGGTGCTGATCATCTTCGTGTGGACGCCGCCGCATTTCTGGGCGCTGGCCATCTTCCGCCGCGAGGACTACGCGCGCGCGCTGGTGCCGATGCTGCCGGTCACCCATGGCGTGACCTATACGCGCTGGCAGATCCTGTTCTACACGGTGCTGCTGGTGGAGGTGACCGTGTTGCCGGTGGTGTTCGGCATGAGCGGCCTGTTCTACCTGGGCGGCGCGCTGGTGCTGGGGCTGGTGTTCCTGTGGTACGCCTGGCGCCTGCTGGATCCGCCGGACGAGTTCTTCGCGATGCGGATGTTCAACTACTCCATCGTCTACCTGATGGCGCTGTTCGCCTTCCTGCTGGTGGACCACTGGCTGTAGTCGCGGTGCGCGTCCGCCGCAATGAAGAAAGGCCCGCGCGAGCGGGCCTTTCCGTTTTCCGGACACGTGGCGGGTGCGTCACTCCAGCAGGTGGCGCTGCCAGAACAGCATCGAGGCGGCACTGAAGTAGTCGCTGTTGGATTTCTTCTGGAAGCCGTGGCCTTCGTCCGAGAATTCCAGGTACCAGACCGGCTGGCCATTGCCGCGTACCGCCTTCACGATCTGCTCTGCCTCGGTATAGGGCACGCGAGGGTCATTGCGTCCCTGGGCGACGAACAGCGGCGAGGTGATCCGGTTGGCGTGGTTGAGCGGGGAGATCTTCTCGAAGTGCTCGGCCATCGCCGGATCGCGTTCGTCGCCGTATTCGGCCCGGCGCAGATCGCGGCGGTAGCTTTCCGTGTTCTTCAGGAACGTGCCGAAGTGGGAAATGCCGACCACGTCGATGCCGGCGCGGATGCGGTCGCTGTAGTGCATCAGCGACGCCAGCACCATGTAGCCGCCATAGCTGCCGCCGTAGACGCCCACGCGCCTGGCATCCAGTTCCGGCTGCTGGCCAATCCAGTCCAGCAGCGCGCCGATGTCCTTGACCGAGTCCTCGCGCTTGAAGCCGTTGTCCAGTTGCACGTAGGTCTTGCCGTAGCCGGTGGATCCGCGCACGTTGGGCACCAGCACGGCGATGCCCATCTCGTTGACCAGGTACTGGATGCCGGCATTGAAGGCCGGCAGCGACTGTCCTTCCGGGCCCCCGTGGATGTCGATCAGCACCGGATGGCGACCATTCTTCGCCGGCTTGGCCGGCTTGTAGTAGAACGCCGGGATGGTACGCGGCTTGCCGTCCACCTGATCGAAGGTCGGATAGCGCACCAGCGTGGGCGCGACGAAGCCGCCGGCATCCAGTCCGCCGACTTCGCTGCGCGTCCAGCGGGCCAGCTTCGCCGCCGCCAGATCGATCACATAGACATCGCTGGGCGAGGTGGCGGTGTTGAGGGTCAGCGCCAGTTTGCCGCCGTCGGGCGAGAAGCCCATGCGTCCGATGATGCCGATGGGCAGTTCCGGCAATGCGACCGGCTGGAACGACGGCCAGGCGAACACATGCAGGCGATCGATGCCGTCCTCGTTGCTCACGTAGGCGACATGGCGACCGTCGTCGGAAACGTCCAGCTGATCCACGTCCCAGGGAATGTCCGCGCTGACCACCTTGAATTCGCCCGTGGCGGGATTGTGGTAGCGCAGGGTGCTGAACTCCTGCGGCTTGCCGTCGAGGTTCTCGTCGGAGACGTAGAACACCCCGCGGCCGTCGCCCGCGTAGCGGAATCCGCCGGACGCCGCCTTGCCACCCTCGATCGGGAAAAGGGTGAGCTTGCCGCTGGCCAGATCCACCTTGCCCGGATGCGTTTCATTGACCGATACATACTGGTTGACCAGCAGCGTCCTGCCATCCGGCGAGAAATCCATCGCGCTCCACTGGCCGCCTTCGGTGACCACCGTGCGCGCCTTGCGGGTGGCCAGATCCATCACCCAGACGTCGGTGTCCTTGCCGTTGCGGGCGGTGCTGCTCCAGGCGAGTTGTTTGCCGTCATGCGAGAACAACGGCCCCTGGTTGCGCGCCTTGCCGTCGGTGAGCAGGGTGGTTTCGCGGGTTGCCAGGTCGAACCAGTGCAACTGCCAGAACTCGTTGCCGCCCACGTCCTTGCCGAACACGAAGCCATCCCGATCGGACTTCGCCGGCGCGGTGCCGACGCTGTTGATGGGCTCGCGGTAGAAGGTCAGCTGCTCGCGCATGCCCATCGGCTGGCAGACACGATGGGCCTGGTTCGTCTCGGCGAAGCGGGTGGTGATCAGCACGCAGCCCTCGCGGGTCCAGCCGGCGAAGCCGGCGCCGCGCGTGTTCTGGTAGCGGTTGAGGCGCTCGGTCAGTTCGGCGGGGATCGCCGGCACGTATTCGGTGGTGCGATTGCCGACTTGTTCGCGTGCCTGCGCCTGGGAGGGCGTCGCGGTGCTCTGGGCCAGCGCCGGAAGCGCGAGCACGGACAGCAGCAACGGCAGGCATCTGCCGGAAGGAAGGGCCATGCGAAGGTTCTCCCCGGGGTGAAAGAACCCGAGGTTAAACACGTTCCGTCATTCCCGGCCAGTGTCGGAGGTTGGCCGCGATGCGGAACGACCGGAGCGCGTCCGGTCGTCCCGTGAATGCTTACGGTGCCTGCAGCTTCTGCTCGACCACCGGCGCGAGTGATTTCAGGCCAGCCTGGCGCCCCAGTTCCAGCGCCTTGTCGTTGCTGGCGCCTTCTTCCTGTTTGGCCATCAGCGCCAGCAAGGCACCGACCCGGTTGCCGGACGCGCAGTGCAACAGCACGTTGTCGCCACCTTCCTGCAACAGTTTCTTCAGTGCCGCGGCGTTGGCGGCGGTGAGGTCGTCGGCGCCGGCGATGGGCAGGCGCTCGTAGCGCATGCCGTTCTGTTCGGCGGCCGCGGCTTCGTCGAAACCGCGATCCTCGCCCGGGGCGCGCAGATCGATGACGGTGCGCACGCCCTGCCTGGAGAAATCGGCGAGCTGATCGGCGGTGGGCTGGCCGCCGGTATGCAGGCCGGGGCGCGGTTGGGTGAAATCACCGGCCTGGACCTGCAGGGCGAACAGCAGCACGGCGCCTCCCAGCAGGTGACGGAACGATGCAACGGTGCGGCGGGATCCACGGTTCATGGGAATCTCCTCGTTCAGCGGGCCACGCGCGCCTGCAGCAGGGCGCGCAATTCGTACTTGTCGGCTTCGTCCAGGCCGATATTGCGCTGTTTCACCTGAAGTTCGTCGATACGCTGCTGCAAAAGCTGTCTTTCCATCTGGTGCGCGGCGTCCAGCAGTTCGGCCTGCCAGATGTTCTCGTCGCCGGGCAGTTCCTGCATCGCCAGTTTCTGCAACGCGGGCAGTTCCTCGCGCTCGGCGAAATGTTCCAGCAGCACGCCGGTGGTGATGTCCGGGCGCGCGTGCACGATGTCCAGCAATTCCAGCAGCAGTTCGACACCGGGCAGGCGCAGGCCGGCGAACGCGTGCGGCGGTTGCAGTGCCAGCGCCAGCGACGGCTTGTGCAGCAGGCACACGATCGCGCTGCGCACCAGGCTGGGCTTGTTATTGGCGGAGCGATGCGCGGGAGCGCGCGAAGCGGGCCGGGCGGGAGGGGGCGCGGAAGCGGCGCCGACACCGGTGATCTCGCCCAACCGCTGCCGCATCAGATCGCCGAAGGCGCCGTCCGGAATCTGCGCGAGCAGCGGACGCGCGCGCTCGGCCAGGCGCGCCTTGCCGTCCAGGGTGGACAGGCGGATGTCCTTGCCCAGTTCCTGGAAGAAGAACTCCGACAGCGGCATCGCCTGCTGCAAGCGTGCGTCGAACGCGGCGGCGCCTTCCTGGCGCACGATGGTGTCCGGGTCCTCGCCGTCGGGCAGGAACAGGAAGAACGCCTGGCGGCCATCCTTCATGCGCGGCAGCACCGATTCCAGCGCGCGCCACGCGGCGCGCTGGCCGGCGGCGTCGCCGTCGAAACAGAAGTACACGTCCGGTGCGTTGCGGAACAGCAGTTCGGCGTGGTCGGGCGTGGTCGCGGTGCCGAGCGTGGCGACCGCTTGCTTGACCCCGAACTGGAACAGCGAGACCACGTCCATGTAGCCCTCGACCACGATCAGCCGCGCGATCTTCTGGTTCGCCTGGCGCACCTGCCACAGGCCGTACAGTTCGCGGCCCTTGTGGAACAGCGCGGTCTCCGGCGAATTGAGGTACTTCGGGCCGTCGTCCTTCTGCAGCACGCGGCCGCCGAAGGCGATCACCCGTCCGCGACGGTCGTAGATCGGGAACATCACCCGATCCCGGAACTTGTCGTAGGTGTGGCCGCGATCGTTCTTGGAGAACAGGCCGGCGCGATCCAGCAGCTTCATCCGCCGCTCGTCGGTGCCGAGCGCGTCCTTCAGCGCGGAGAAACCATCCGGCGCGTAACCGATGGCGAACTGCGCCCGGGTGGCCGCATCCACGCCGCGTCCGTCCAGGTAGGCGCGTGCCTTGTCGCTGCCTTCCAGCTGGCGCTGGAAGAAGCGCGCGGCCGCTTCCAGCGCGCCGAACAGATCGCGGGTGTCGTTGTCCTGGTTGCGCTGCTGGGTCTCGCGCGGCACTTCCATGCCGTTGCGCCGGGCCAGTTCCTCGACCGCGTCGAGGAACTCCAGGCGGTCGTAATTCATCAGGAACGACAGCGCGGTGCCGTGCGCGCCGCAGCCGAAGCAGTGATAGAACTGTTTGGTCGGCGAAACCGTGAACGAGGGCGAGCGCTCGTCGTGGAACGGGCAGCAGGCCGAGTACTCCTTGCCCTGCCGCTTCAGCGGCACGCGCGTGCTGATCACCTCGACGATATCCGTCCGGGCGAGCAGTTCGTCGATGAAGGCGTCGGGGATGCGGGCCATGGACTGCGTAGTATTCCACGCCCGGCCGGTGACGTCAGGACGCCCGGTGGGCGCCCGCCTGCCGGCGCCGGGCCAGCCGTTCGTCGATCAGCGCGGTCAGCAGGGCGCCCACCAGGAACACCACCGTGGCGTAGTACATCCAGACCAGCAGGATGACCAGCGTGCCCATCGAGCCATAGGCGCTACCGGGCGCCGCCTGCGCGAGGTACAGGCCAATCGCCCAGCGGCCGGCGATGAACAGCACCGAGGTCAGCGCGCCGCCGAGAAAGGCGCGTCGCCACGCCACCCGCCGATCCGGCAGGTAGTGGTAGAGCAACGCGAAGGCGAACACGTACAGCGCCAGCGAGGCCAGGTCGCCCAGCGCGGGCAACAGCGACGGCACCCGCGCGAACAGCACCTGCAGCAGGGTGTTGAGGGTCATCGACACCAACAGCAGGAAACCCAGCCCGAGCACCACGCCGAACGAGAAGATCCGCTTGCGCAACCATGCCCACGGACCTTCCAGGCGCTGGGCGTCGGTGCGGAAGATCAGGTTCAGCGCCTGCTGCAACTGGCCGAACACGGCGGTGGCGCCGATGAACAGCAGCACCGTGCTCCAGCCTCCGGCCAGCGAGCCGACGCTGGGGCGGTTGCGCGCGTTGCGCAGGACGGTGGTGGCGATGTCGGCGGCATCCCGTCCGGCCAGATCGCCGATCTGCCGCAGCAGCGCCTCCTGCGCGCTGGGATACAGCGCGGTGGTCAGCCACAACAGCAGCACCAGCAACGGCGCAAGCGACAGCAACGCGTAGAACGCCAGCGACGCCGCCTGCGCCATCACGTCGATTTCGATGAACCGTCGCGCCAGCGCGACCGGCAGGCTGCCGTGGAACCGTTTCAGCCATCGCAGCAACTGATCGCGCAGGCCCCGCATCGGATTCGGCATCCGTCCAGACACGCTGCCAGCATGACAGGCGCCTGTCGTCGCGCCGTGAGCGCGGGGTGCGGCGCGATCAGTCCGCCGGGGTTGCCGCCAGCCGGTGCAGGGCGTCGCCGGTGACGCGCTGTACCGTCCATTCGTCCTGGCCGATCGCGCCGAGGCCGCGGTAGAAGCGGATGGCCGGTTCGTTCCAGTCCAGCACCGACCATTCGAAGCGGCCATAGCCGCGTTCCACCGCGCGCCGCGCCAGATCGATCATCAGGCGCTTGCCCACGCCGAGCCCGCGGAACGACGGCCGCACGAACAGATCTTCCAGGTACAGGCCCGGAAGCCCGAGGAAGGTGGAGAAGCTGGTGAAGAACAGGGCGAAGCCGGCGGGTTCGCCATCGACCTCGGCGATCACCACTTCGGCGGCCGGACGCGGGCCGAACAGATGCTGGTCCAGTAGCGCCTCGGTGGCGACCGCTTCATGGGCCAGCCGCTCGTATTCGGCCAGTTCGCGGATGAAGGCGAGGATGTGCGGCAGGTCGGCGCGGGTCGCCGCCCGCAGGAGGATCGTCGGGGACATCGTGGAGCGGAGCTTGCTCCGCCGGGTGTGGAGGGAGGCCCAAGCATACCGGCGAAGGCGGAGCGGCCGCGCCGCGCCGCTATTCCGCCGGCCAGGCGGGCTCAGCCCGCGAACTTCTTCTTCACCAGCGCCGAAACCTGGCCCATGTCGGCCTGGCCGGCCAGGCGCGGCTTGAGCACGCCCATCAGCTTGCCCATGTCGGCCGGGCCGCTGGCGCCGGTCTCGGCGATGGCCGCGTCGATGGCGGCCAGGATCTCGGCTTCGCCCAGCTTGGCCGGCAGATAGCGCTCGATCACCACGATTTCCGCGCGCTCGACCGCGGCCAGGTCCTCGCGGCCGGCGGCCTCGTACTGGTTCACCGAATCCTTGCGCTGCTTGACCATCTTCTCCAGCACGGCCAGTACCGCGGCGTCGTCCAGCTCCACCCGCTCGTCCACTTCACGCTGCTTGATGGCGGCGTTGACCAGGCGGATGACGCCCAGGGTGTCCTTGTCGCCCGCCTTCATGGCGGCCTTCATGTCGTCGGTGAGCTGCTGCTTCAGGGGCATGGGGGTTCTCCGGGGGCCTGCCGGGGGCAGGAAAGGGATGGGGAATGTACGGGATCCAGAAACGCAAAAAGCCGGCCACGCTCGCGCGTGCCGGCTTCTGGCGAACCGCCGTCGCTCAGTACAGGCGCTGGCGCTTGGTGACGTCGCGCGAGGAGCGACGCAGCTGGCGCTTCACCGCGGCAGCGGCCTTGCGCTTGCGTTCCTGGGTCGGCTTCTCGTAGAACTCGCGCTTGCGGGTTTCAGCCAGCACGCCGGCCTTTTCGCAGGTGCGCTTGAAGCGACGGAGCGCAAACTCAAACGGCTCGTTTTCGCGGACTTTGACGCTGGGCATACGTAATCTCGTTGATGGAAACGACCCGGACATACCGGGTGAGCCGCGCATTATAGCGGCGGCCCTCGGAAAAGTGCAACATAGCGCCCATGAAGGTCCTAGGCATCGAAACCAGCTGCGACGAGACCGGCGTGGCGGTCTACGACACCGGCCGGGCCGGGGCGGACGGCCTGCTGGCCCATGCGGTCTACAGCCAGATCGCCCTCCACGCCGAGTATGGCGGTGTGGTGCCCGAGCTGGCCAGCCGCGACCACGTCCGCAAGCTGCTGCCCCTGATTCGCCAGACCCTGGCCGAGGCCGGCCTGGACACCCGCGATCTGGACGGGGTCGCCTATACCGCCGGCCCCGGCCTGGTCGGCGCCCTGCTGGTGGGCGCCGGCGTGGCGCGGGCGCTGGCCTGGGCACTGGACCTGCCGGCGGTGGCGGTGCACCACATGGAAGGCCACTTGCTGGCCCCGTTGATCGAGCATGACCCGCCGGAACCGCCGTTCGTGGCCCTGCTGGTGTCCGGTGGGCATACCCAACTGGTGGCGGTGGACGCCATCGGCCGCTACCGGCTGCTGGGCGAGACCCTGGACGACGCGGCCGGCGAGGCCTTCGACAAGACCGCCAAGCTGATGGGCTTGCCGTATCCGGGCGGCCCGCAACTGGCCAAACTGGCCGAATCCGGCACGCCCGGAAGGTTCCGGTTCGCCCGCCCGATGACCGACCGGCCCGGGCTGGATTTCAGTTTCTCGGGCCTGAAGACCCAGGTGCTGCTGGCCTGGCGCGACAGCGACCGGCAGCCGCAGACCAAGGCCGACATCGCACGTGGTTTCGAGGATGCGGTGGTCGACACGCTGGCGATCAAGTGCGGGCGCGCGCTCGATGAGGCCGGTTGCGACACATTGATCGTCGCTGGCGGCGTGGGCGCCAACAAGCGCCTGCGCGCGCGCTTGCAGGAGATGACCGCGCGGCGCGCGGGTGGGCGGGTGTGTTTCCCGCGACTGGATCTGTGCACCGACAATGGCGCCATGATCGCCTTCGCCGGCGCGTTGCGATTGGAAGCCGGCCAGCACGAGAGCGCGGAAGTGAAGGTGACGCCGCGCTGGGACATGGCGACACTGTCGCCGGTGGTGGCGCCGGAACCGGCGGAAATCACCCGGTAACAGGCGAGAGCAGGCGGGTAACAGGCACGACGCAGGCGCGGCACAGGGAAGGTTCGGCCACGGGCGGGTACCATGCCGGTTCCGCATTCTCGATTTCCGCTGCACATGGACAAGGTTTTCATCGACGGCCTGCAGGCCGACGCGGTGATCGGCATCTACGACTGGGAGCGGCGCATCCGCCAGACCCTGCGCCTGGATCTCGAACTCGGGTTCGACAACCGCAAGCCCGCCGCCAGCGACGACGTCGCCGACACGCTCGACTACGACGCGATCAGCCGCCGCCTCACCGCCTTCATCCAGGCATCCGAATTCGGTCTGGTCGAAACCCTGGCCGAGCGCTGCGCCGCCCTGGTGATCGACGAATTCGGAGTGGCCTGGCTGCGCCTGCGGCTGACCAAGCCCGGCGCGGTGGCCAATGCCGCGGGCGTGGGCGTGATCATCGAACGCGGTTCGGTGCAGCCGGCATGAACCAGCGGCTGGAACAACTGCGCGCCTGGCTGGAACCCTATCCCTGGGCCTACACCACGCTGACCATCTGCGCGCTGGTGCTGGCCGCCTGGCTGGCCAACTGGGTGACCAAGCGCGTGCTGCTGCGGGGACTGCGGCGGATGATCAACTCGCTGCCTCTGGGCGAACCGCACGAGATCCGCCTGCGGGTGATTCCACGCCTGGCCAACGTCATCCCGGCAATCGTGCTCTCGGCCGGCGTGGTGGCCGTGCCGGATCTGCCGGAACACCTGGTCACGGTGGTGCGCAACGTCTGCACCGCCTTCATCATCCTGACCCTGGCGCTGGCCTTCTCCGGCGCGATGGATCTGGTCAACCAGATCTACCAGCGCCGTCCGGATGCCCACAACAGGCCGATCAAGGGCTACCTGCAACTGCTGAAGATCGTGGTGTTCACCATCGCGGCGGTGCTGATGGTGGCGACCCTGATCGACCGCTCGCCGCTGATCCTGCTGTCGGGGCTGGGCGCGATGATGGCGGTGCTGATCCTGGTGTTCCAGGACACCATCCTGTCGCTGGTGGCCAGTCTGCAGATCAGTTCCAACGACATGGTGCGGGTGGGCGACTGGATCGAGATGCCCCAGCTCAACGCCGACGGCGAAGTGATCGATATCGCCCTGCACACGGTGAAGGTGCAGAACTGGGACAAGACCATCACCACCGTCCCGACCAAGAAGCTGATCAACGATTCGTTCAAGAACTGGCGTGGCATGAGCGACGCGGGTGGACGCCGGATCAAGCGCGCGCTGTACCTGGACCAGCACAGCGTGCGCTTTCTCACCGACGAGGAACTGCGGCGCATGCATGGCTTCACCGTGCTGGATCGCTATCTGAACGACAAGGGCAGGGAGATCTCCGCCTGGAACAGCGATCTGGAACAGCGCGGCATCCATCCGGTGAACGCGCGCCGGGTGACCAACCTCGGCACGTTCCGTGCCTACGTGGAGAACTACCTGCGCCAGCATCCGGGCATCCACCAGGACATGACCCTGCTGGTGCGCCAGCAGCAGCCGGAATCCACCGGCCTGCCGCTGGAAATCTACTGCTTTACCCGCGACATCCGCTGGGGCGTCTACGAGAACATCCAGTCGGACATCTTCGACCACCTGCTGGCGATCCTGCCGGAGTTTGGGCTGCGGGTGTTCCAGGAATCCTCCGACGCGGGCGTCACCGCCGCGCTGATGGCGACCGCCGCATTGAAACAGGCGGACCAGCGGACCTCGCCTCCGGCATGAGCGCGCACCGCTACCTGCTGATCCTGGGCAGCGGCACGGATGGCGAGGCGCAACTGGCCCGTGCGCGCGCCGCGCTGGCCGGCGAGGGCAGGATCCTGGCGCTGTCGCCGATGATCAGCGGTGGCAGCGTGGTGGCGGGCGATCCGCATCGCTACGCCAACCAGGCGCTGCTGTTCGAAACCGCGCTGGAAAGAACCGCATTCAACGCACGCCTGAAGGCGTTGGAGGTCGAACTCGGCCGGCATCCCGGTGATGCGGCTTGCGCCATCGATCTGGATCTGGCCCGCGAGTATGCCCCGGACGGCGAATTGCGCTGGGAAAACCCGGCCAAGCTCGGGCACCCGGTATTCGTGGACCTTGCGGCGCAGGTTGCCCCGGTCAGATGAACAGCGAGCGCCCGCCGTCGATGGCGATCACCTGCCCGGTGATGTAACCGTTGCCACCCAGCAGCCAGCGCACCGCCGAGACGATGTCGTCCGGCGCGCCCTGGCGCTTGAGCGCGGTGCGCGCATGCACCAGTTCCAGGGTTTCCGCCTTGACCGGATTCTCGGACCACAGCACGTTGCCCGGCGCGACCGCGTTCACCCGCACTTCCGGCCCGAGTTCGCGTGCCAGCGACTTGGTCATCATCACCAGCGCGGCCTTGGCCATGCAGTAGACCGTATGTCCGCCCAGCGGGCGCTCGGCGTAGATGTCGGCGATGCTGACGATGGCGCCGTGGCTGGCCTTCAGGTGGGGTGCGGCGGCCTGCGCAAGGAAGAACGGCGCGCGCGCGTTGGAGGCGAACAATTCGTCCCACTGCTGTGGCGTGGCCTGGCCAATCGGCGTGGCGTAGTAGGCCGAGGCATTGTTGACCAGGGCGTCGAGCCGGCCGTAGTGGCCGACGGTGCGCGCGATCAGTTCCGGCAGTCGATCGAATTCGGCCAGGTCCGCGTGCAGGGTGAGCACGCTGTGCGGGCGCGCGGCCTCCAACTCGCTGGCCAGCGCCTGCATCGCCTCGCCGGAATGGCGATAGTGCAGGGCCAGATCGTAACCATCGGCGTGCAAGCCGCGGGCGATGGCCGCACCCACCCGTTTGGCGCTGCCGGTGACGAGGGCGACGGGGGACGACTCGGGCATGTGGAACCTCCTGGAAAACGAGCCCCATTGTCGCCGGTCGGCCCCAGGGAGGCATGCCGCTTGACGCCTCGCGGGGTTTCGCGCATGTTGCAATGCAGTAACCCCGCCGGCATGTCGCCGGTGGCGGCGCGGAAAGAGCGGATGGACTGGGCCAAGTACCGTACCACCACCTTTGACGAGCTGATCCAGCCTGACGGCAGCCCGCGTCCCGCCGCGCGCCGTCTGGTCGACTACCTCTCCGGTCTGGGCAGCCGCGAACTCGCCCAGCGCCAGCTTGCCGCCGACGTGGTCGCCCGTGCCCACGGCATCACCTTCACCGTCTATTCCGATGGCCGCAACGTCGACCGCACGCTCCCGTTCGACTTGATTCCGCGGGTCATCGATCGCCGCGAATGGCAGCGCACCGAAGCCGGCCTGAAGCAGCGCATGCAGGCGCTGAACCTGTTCATCGGTGACATCTACGGCGAGCAACGCATCGTCCGCGACAAAGTATTCCCGGCGATGCTGCTGAAGGATTCGGTCAACTTCCGGGCGCACTGCGTTGGCATTTCGCCCCCACTGGGGGTATGGGCGCATATCTGCGGCTCCGATCTGGTCCGTGACGGCGACGGCACCCTGTACGCGCTGGAAGACAACCTGCGCATTCCCAGCGGCGTGTCCTACATGCTGGAAAACCGCATGGTCGCCAAGCGCGTGTTTCCGGAACTGTTCGAAACCAGCGCCATCCTGCCGGTCGATGAATATCCTTCGCAGCTGTACGACACCCTGGCGGCTTTGTCGCCGCGGCCGGGGGACACACCCAGCATCGTCCTGCTCACGCCGGGCGTGTTCAACAGCGCCTATTTCGAGCACGCCTATCTGGCGCAGGCGATGGGCATCGAACTGGTGGAAGGCAGTGATCTGTTCGTTGCCGATGATGACTGCACTTACATGCGGACGGTGTACGGGCCGCAGCGCGTGGACGTCATCTATCGACGGGTGGACGATCTGTTCATCGATCCGGAAGTATTCCATCCGGATTCCGTGCTGGGTGTTCCCGGCCTGATCCGCAGCTGGCGCGCCGGCAAGGTGGCGCTGGCGAACGCCCCCGGCGCCGGCGTCGCCGATGACAAGGTGGTATTCGCCTACGTGCCGAAGATGATCAAGTACTACCTGGATCAGGAACCAATCCTGCCCAATGTACCCAGCTACCTGTGCCACAACCCCAAGGAACGCAGGTACGTGCTGGATCATCTGGAAAATCTGGTGGTAAAACCGGCCAATGAATCCGGCGGCTACGGCATGCTGATCGGTCCACGCTCCACCAAGCGCCAGCGCGACAGGTTTCGCCAGCTGATCGAAGCCAATCCGCGGAACTACATGGCACAACCGACGCTGTCGTTGTCCACGGCCCCCATCGTCTCCAAGCAGGGACCCTCACCCCGGCACCTGGATCTGCGTCCTTTCGTGCTGTCGCGGCAGGACATCCATGTCACCACCGGTGGATTGACCCGGGTGGCGATGACCAAGGGGTCATTGGTGGTCAACTCCTCGCAGGGAGGCGGCGCCAAGGACACCTGGGTTGTCGATGTCGACGAGGAGGAGGCCTGATGCTGTCGCGCGTAGCCGACAACCTGTACTGGTTCAGTCGCTATGTGCGGCGCGCGGAGAACACCGCGCGGCTCGTGGGCGTCGGCAGCCAACTGCAGCTGGATCTGCCGCGTTCGGTGCATTTTACCTGGCGGCCGATGATCGATACGGTGGGCGCCGGCGAGTTTTTCGCCCAGCAGTTTCCCCAGTCCGGTGACGACGTGGGCGACGCGGACGTGGTGCGCTTCCTGTTGCTGGAATCCCGCAACCCCTCGTCGTTGCGCAGTTCGGTGGATGCCGCGCGCGAACTCCTGCGCAGCGTCCGCGACAGCCTTCCGCAGGAGGTCTGGGAAGCCATCAACGATCTGCACCAGCAGATCGAGACCACCGGCGAGCGTGGCCTGAGCCGCCGTTACCGCGTCGATTTCCTGAACCGCATCGTCGATGGCTGCCTCAAGGTGTCCGGTCTGCTCAGTGCCAACGTCAGCCGTGACATCGGCTTCCAGTTCCTGCGTCTGGGCACCGCGCTGGAACAGGCCGACATGACCACCCGCATCATCGACGCAGGCGCCTCGGGCCTGGTCAGGCCACGCAATGACGAGGATCGCGAGACTTTCCGCAACATGCAGTGGATGAGCGTGCTGCGTTCATTGGCGGCCTACCAGATGTTCCGTCGCCATGTGCGCCAACGGGTCAGCGCCGAGCTGGCGCTGCGTTTCCTGCTGCAGAACGGCGAGTTTCCGCGCAGTGTGCAGTTCTGTCTGTCACGCGTGCAGAACGTGTTGCCGACCATGCCGCCGCGGCCGGGAGTGGATCGCCATCTCAACCGGGTGATCGGGCTGACCCGCAACGCCGATCCGGTATCGCTGGCGCAACGCAATCCGGCGGCGTTCATGGATGAGATCCAGGTCAACCTGGGACGACTGCACGACGCCATCGCCGAAGGCTACTTTCACGGTTGAGCCGACATTGTCGGCGCCAGCTTCCACGGATGCGGAGCGTTTACTGCTGGCCCTGCATGTCGCCCGGATCCTGTCGCGACGGCAAGCGCCGTGGCGGCATTGCCGGCACTGTGGAAGCCGGTTCCTCGACCTCGCGCGGGGGTTCCCACGGAAAACGCGGCAGGCCGTGCACCGCCGCCTCCAGCTTGCGCGACCAGGTCTCGTGGATTTCCGAATACAAGGGCGTGTCGCTTTCCAGCCGGAGCGTCTGGGTCAGCCTGAGATCACCCGCGCGCAGCAATGTCAGATCGATCGGCATGCCGACCGAAAGGTTGGAGCGGATGGTCGAATCCAGCGATACAAGCGCGCAGCGGGCGGCGTCCTCCAGCGTGGTCTGCGGGCGCAGGATCCGGTCCAGGATGGGCTTGCCGTACTTGGACTCCCCGATCTGCAGGTAGGGGGTTTCCGGCGATGCGGCAATGCAGTTGCCGAGCGGGTAGATCATGTACAGCCCCGGCCGCTCGCCGGCGATCTGGCCGCCCAGGATCAGCGTGGCCTGCACGCTTACGCCGCTTTGCTGCGCTTCGTCACTGACCTTGGCCTGGCTGGCCACGAGTACGTCGCCGACGTATTCGGCCACTTCATACAGGTGGGCGAAGCTACGCAGGCTGCGGGAGGCCGCGGCATCTCCGGCGTCGCGCTGCAAACGCGAGATGGTCAATTGGGTGGTGGCAAGGTTGCCTGCCGACAGGATGACGAACACCCTCTCTCCGGGGTATTCGAAGCTATGCATCTTGCGGTACACGCGCACATCATCGAACGAGGCGCTGGTGCGGGTATCCGACGCGAAGACCAGGCCTTCGTCCACCTCGATGCCGACGCAATAGGTCATGGCGGTTCCGTTGTTGCCGTGCATCATGATTCTAGGCGCGGCCTCGCCGCTTGGCTAGGCTGAACCGCGGGCACGTACAATACGTCCCGGATCCGCAGACATCGAGTGGCCCCATGCCGGCCCAGTTACCCCTTCCCGATGCCGACGCGCTCGCCCACAGCGAGCGGCTGGCGGCCCTGCTGCGCGAGGAAATCCGCGCCAGCGGCGGCTTCCTGCCGTTCTCGCGTTTCATGGAGCGCTGCCTCTATGCGCCCGGCCTGGGCTACTACAGCGCCGGCAGCGCCAAATTCGGCGATGCCGGCGACTTCGTCACCGCGCCCGAGCTCGGTCCACTGTTCGCCGCCTGCGTCGCCAGCGCGGTCGCGCCGGTGCTGCAGGAACTCGGACCGGACGCCGAGTTTCTCGAATTGGGCGGGGGCAGCGGCGCCTTCGCCGAAGTGATGCTCAAGCGACTGCTGGAGCTGGATGCGCTGCCGGCGCGCTACGCCATCCTCGAACCCAGCGCCGACCTGCGCGAACGCCAGCGCGAGCGCCTGTCACAGCGGCTGATTCCACCGGTGTTCGCGCTGGTCGAATGGCTGGACGGACCGCCGGGCGAAGCCTGGAATGGCGTGCTGTTCGCCAACGAGGTGATCGACGCGCTGCCCACGCCGCGCTTCACCCTGCGCGATGGCGAGGTGTTCGAGGAACACGTGGCACTGGATGACGAAGGACGCTTCATCCGCACCGATCGTCCGGCCGACGCGTTGCTGGCGGCGGCGGTCCGCCACGTCGAACGTTATCTCGAACAGCCTTTCCCCGATGGCTACCGCTCCGAACTGCTGCCGCAACTGCCGTACTGGATCCAGGCGGTCATGGGTGGACTGCGCGCCGGCGCGATGCTGTTCGTCGACTACGGGTATCCGCGCCGCGAGTACTACCTGCCGGATCGCGACGAGGGCACGCTGCGCGCGTTCTACCGCCAGCACGTGCATGCCGATCCCTACCTGTGGCCGGGCCTGCAGGATCTGACCGCGTCGGTGGATTTCACCGCGCTGGCCGAGGCCGGCACCCAGGCTGGCTTCGAACTGGCCGGTTACAGCGATCAGGCCAGCTTCCTGCTGGGCAACGGCTTGCCTGAGCGCCTGCAGGACATCGAGGAAAGGGCCGACGAGACCGCCAAACTGCGTTTTCGCAACGAGGCGAAGAAATTGACCCTGCCCAGCGAGATGGGCGAGCGGTTCCAGGTGATGGGATTCGCGCGCGACGTCGAGTTCGGTCCGGCCTTCCTTGCCAACGATCTGACCTGGCGCCTGTGAGATGACCCTGCTGAAACCGTTCCGCCATCCCCGGCTGTGGCTGTGCCTGTGGCTGCTGGCCATCGCGACCGTGGTCGCGCTGTCGCTGGGACCGCCGCCGCCGTTCCCGGACATGCCCTCGGGCACCGACAAGCTGGAGCACGGCCTGGCCTACTTCCTGCTGGCGGCCGGGGCGGTGCAGTTGTTCCGTAGCCGCGGCGGCTGGATGACCGTCGGGCTTGCGCTGGTGATCGTGGGCATCGGCGTGGAATTCGCCCAAGGCGCCTACACCACCGACCGCATGCGCGATCCCTTCGACGCCATCGCCAACACCGTCGGCGTGCTGCTGGGCCTGTCCACGGCGCTGACGCCGTTGCGGGACCTGCTTCTGCGGCTTGAGGGCAAGGTCCGCAAGCCGGTGTAGGCAGGCTTGCGGCACAGGCAAATAAAGCCCCCCGTCCGCGCGTGGACGAGGGGCGGAGCGAGGAGTGCAGGATCCCCGCGCCAGGTCACGGCGATGCGCGGTGCGTCAGCGCGGTACCAGCCGCACCTCGTCCAGCACCCACATCGCCGGGCGCGTATCGCCGGTGAACACCAGGCACAGGTCCTGTCTGCCGGAGAGTCCGGCCGGCAGGTTCGCATCGAGGGTGACGAATCCGTCGGCGTCGGGGCTGGCCGGCAGCGGCACCGTGGCGAACGGTTCGGCCTTGCAGTTGCCGGCGCGGACCAGCAACTCGCCGTGCGCCGAGCGGGCCGGCTCGAACTTGCGGTTGACCTCGTCGTGCGCCAGCTGGAAGTAGTACGGAATGCGCCCGGCGCGCACCTGCAACTTCGCAATGCCCGCCAGATCCGCCTGTGGCCACTGCCAGCATGGATTGAAGATGGTGACGTTGAACATCGCGCGCGCGCCCTCGCGCGGGCCGTCGTCCTCCAGCCGCAGCAGCAGGCGGCCACCTTCGGGACAGCTCGCCAGCGCGTCGCTGGTCCGGCGCAGCAGCCATTCGCGATCCACGAGCTGCCCGGTGACGTCCGCCAGCGGCTTGCCGTCGAAGAACGCGGCGGCGCGCACCTGCGCCGGCGGCGTCACCGTGAAGGGTTGCGCGTAGCGCAGCGAGGTGGCGGCGGGTACGCTGCCATCGAGGGTGTAGCGGATCTCGTAGCCCAGCGGGTTGCCCAGCGTGACCTGCTGTCCGGACTCGCGCAGGTCCTGCGCGGTGACAACCACTTCGAACGGTGTTTTCGCGTAGGCGATGCCGAGTGACCGATAGCGCTGCAACTGCGCAGGCAGGCGCTTGAGGAAGTCGCCGTAGTCCTTGCGCGCCATCGGCGTCCAGCCCACTTCGGCCAATGCGGCCAGGCGCGGATACAGATGATGCTGCAGGCGCGCATAGTGGCGTGTGTGTTCGGTCCACACGTTGGCCTGCAGGCCGAGGATGTGATGGCGCAGCGAAGGCGCGAGCGCTTCCGGCACCGGTTCGAAACCGTAGACCTTCTCCAGCGGTACCTGGGTCGGCCGGCCCGGCGGCTCGTTCGGCGAGGTGGTCTGGTGATAGTCAAGATACAGGTGCGACTTGGGCGTCATCACCACGTCGTGGCCCTGCGTGGCCGCTTCCAGTCCGCCTTCGGTACCGCGCCATGACATCACAGTGGCCTCGGGCGGCAGGCCGCCTTCAAGGATTTCGTCCCAGCCGATCAGGCGGCGATTGTGCGCTTCCAGGAACTTCTCCAGCCGCTTGATGATATAGCTCTGCATCTCGAACTCGTTCTTCAGGCCGAGTTCGCGGATGCGCGCCTGTGCGCGCGCGGAGTTTTCCCACTGGATCTTGACCGCCTCGTCCGCGCCGACATGCACGTAGCGTCCGGGGAACAGCGCGATCACCTCGGTCAACACATCCTCCAGGAATGTGATCGTGCTTTCCTCGGTATTGAACAGGTAGCTGTGCACGCCCCACTGGTTGGATACCGGTGGTGTGCTGCCCAGCACGCCGAGTTCCGGATACGCGGCGATGGCCGCCTGCGCGTGGCCCGGCACATCGATTTCCGGCAGCACGGCGATGTGGCGATCGGCCGCGTACTTCACGATCTCGCGGATCTGGTCCTGGGTGTAGAAACCGCAATAGGGCTTCGGTTGGCCATCGGCGCCGACGCCGGCCTCGCCCGCGGCGACCCGGCAGCCACCCACTTCGGTCAGCTTCGGATACTTCTTTATCTCGATGCGCCAGCCCTGGTCGTCGGTCAGGTGCCAATGGAAGGTATTGAGCTTGTGCAGCGCCATCGCATCGAGAATCTGCTTGATCTCGTCGAGCGACTGGAAATGCCGCGCGGAGTCGAGCATGAAGCCGCGCCAGGGGAAGCGGGGGGCGTCCTGGATGCTGGCGGCCGGTATCCGCGCCGGCAGCGCGGAAGACTGCGTCGCCAGTTGCCAGAGGGTGACCGCGCCATAGAACAACCCACGTTCGTGGGCGGCGGTGACGCGGACCCGCTCAGGCGTCACTTCCAGGCGATAACCTTCCGGCGAGGAAGCCGAAGCTGTCGGGTCGAGGGCGAAGACAACGCCGCCTTCTCCCGGACCGGAAAGCACAAGACGCGTGCCGCGCGTTGTCGCTAGAAATTCCGCGAATTGGCCGGCGACCCTGCGCGCGACTTCACCCTCGGCATGCAAGGTGGTGCCGGCATCCAGCATGAAAGCGCCTTCGTTCGGCTGCAGGCTGGCGGGAGCGGGGATCAGCGCGAACGCCGGAGACGTTGCGGCGTCTCCAGCTAGGGCTGGCGCCGCGACCAACGTGGTCAGCAGGCCCAGGTGCAGGGCGAAACGGCGCGGAAAGTGATGGTTTGGGGATGTCATGGTTTTCCTGGATTCCCTGTTCCAAAAAAAACGGGCCCAGAAGTCCTGGACCCGTGGAGAGACAATAATGTCAAAGGCAAAGCGATGGCATCAGAACTGCACGCGCAGCGAGGTCATGAAGCGGCGGCCGGTGCGATACACGCCTCGGGTCAGCTGCTCCACGCCCGAATAGCTGTGGTACTCCTCGTCGAGCAGGTTCATGCCGTCCAGGCTGACGCTCAGGAAGTCGTTGACGCGGTAGCCGACGCTGGCATCCAGCGATGCGTAGTCCTTGACCCAGATTTCGCGGCCGCCGCTGACCTGGGTGAAGTACTTGTCCCGCCACCCATAGGTGATCCGGGCCGTCCAGTTGCCGCTTTCGAAGTAGGGACTGATGTTGAACTGGTGGCGGGAATTGAACGGCAGGTCGCGGCCGCTGTTGGCCTGGGCATCGGAGAACGTGTAGTTGGCCAGGACGCCGAAGCCCGCGCCGATGTCCTGCTGGTAGGCGATCGCCGCTCCCTTGACCTTGGCGTCACCGGCATTGCGCGGGCGATCCACGTCGTAGGTGCTGACCTGGTTCTGGTTGATGTTCCAGTGATCTTCCTTGCCCGAGGTCATCAGCACGTAGTCGGAGATGTCCTTGTAGAAAATCGAGCCGGCCAGGATGGAGTTCGGCGAGAAGTACCATTCGGCTGACAGGTCCAGATTGGTCGAGCGGTAAGGCTTGAGGTCCGGATTGCCGCCACCGCCCTTAAGGGTGGCGTCCGCCAGCCACAGGTAGCTGGACATGTCCGCGTAGTTGGGACGCGCCATCACTTGCGCCGCGGAGAAGCGCAGCACGAACTCGTCGTTGACGTCGTAGACAAGATTCACGTTGGGCAGGGTGTTGTTGTACTTCTTCTTCAGCACCTGCGGCACGTACTGGCTGACCGCGCAGTTGGCGACATTGACCGAGCACTTCCAGCTGCCGTTCTCCGATTCCGTCCGTACATGGCGGACGCCGACGTTGCCGCGCAGCTTGCCGAAGCTGAAATCGGCCTGGACGTACGCAGCCTGGATGTCTTCATTGATCGACCAGGTGTTGCGGACAAACTCGGCCGAGTTGAAGGTGGAGATCGGCGTCATGCTCTGGCCGGGCGGCAGCCATTCACCGCCGAGGATATAGTCGGCCAACTGGGAACCGTCGATGGTGAAGCGCCGGCCGAGATCGCCGTAGCCGCTGAAGCCGTCCAGGTAGTTGCCCGGCAGCCAGCGCGGGCTGAACCGGGATGCGGCGGTGGTGACGCCGGAAAGAATCACGCCGCGCTGGATCTGGCTGGTCTCGTGATCACGCTTCTTGTAGCCGAAACGGAGCAGATAGACCGGCGAGTCGAGCTTGAGGCCGAAATCGACCTGGCCGTACTTCTCCTTGTCCAGGGTCGGCTTCTCCACCACGTTGCCACCCCAGCCCGCATCCATCTGGAAGGACGCCGGATCCAGGAACGGATTGGCGCCGTGGAAGGTCAGGCTGCCCGGATGCTTGGGCGCATTGCTGATGTCCCAGGTGTAGTCGGCGCGGGCAAGGAATTCGCCGAACACCTGGCGCGGGCCGCCATCGGCCTTGGTCGAGCCCAACTGGGTCGAGGCGAACCAGCGCTCGTCGTTCCAGGTGGCCTTCAGATCATAGGTTTCGGACTCGACGGAGGCTTCGCGATGCTGCAGGTCGAAGATGACCAGGCCGTCGTTCATGGTGCCGCGCGTCATCAGGCCATTCTGGACGGTGACGTCGGTCAGCCTGCTCAGGCTGTTCCAGGTGTTGCCTTGCATCGCGAACATCGACTGCGTGGAGTGATCGTAGCTGGAGTCGATCTTCAGCGCATTGAGTTCGATATCCAGCTGTTCGACCGGCTTGAACTGCAACGAGGCCGAATACGTACGGCGATCACGCTCCTGCTCGAAGAAATGCGCGCTCATCGAGTTGGGGCCGACCGCGGTCATGTTGTTTGTCAGCGTCTGTTCGCAGGTACCGGTGCAGTTGCCGGAACCGACCGAGCCCGGCGCGCCGCCGGAACCGTCGCGGAACTGGGCGGCGGTGACGGTGCCATAGGACTCGATGCCGTCGCGGCGGATTTGTTCCTTGGCCTTCTGCGCGGACACGATGAAGCCGAAAGTGCCGGCGTCGTTCTTCCAACCGAACAGGGCGGAAGCCTGTGGGTCGGTGTCCTCGACGCGGTCATTGCGAACATAGTTGATCTGGCCGGCGATGGTGATGTCCTTGGCCATGTCCAGCGGCTTGCGGGTGCTGATGATCACGGTGCCGCCGATCGAGCCCTCGTCGATGCGCGCTTCCGGCGACTTGAACACCTCCACCTTGCCCACCAGCTGTGGCGCCAGCAGGGAATAGTTGAAGGTGCGGGTCGGGAATTCGGACATGTTCCAGTCGCCGGAGGCGATGGACTGGCCGTTGAGCAGCGTGCGGTTGAGCGAGGGATCGGTGCCCAGGATGCTGACTTTCTCGCCCTGGCCGAATGCGCGGTCGATCGCCACGCCGGGAATGATCGTCATTGCCTCGGCCACGTTGGTGGCGGGGAACTTGCCGACGTCCTCGGCGGTGATCACGTCGACAATGGCATCGGCGTTGCGCTTGGTTTCCAGCGACTTCTGCAGACTGGCACGGATGCCGGTGACGACGACCTTGTCCAGTTCGACGGCTTCGCCCGTGTCGGCGGCAGCCTGCGCCGGCGCGGCGTCCTGGGCGTGCGCGGTGATGCTCAGGCACATCACGATTGCGGCGGATAGTGCGGTCTTGCGGTGGCTCATGCTGTCTCTCCCATCATGATTTTTGTGGTCGGCCCGCCTTGCTGGCGGGTCGTGCGGTTGCCTGACTCCCACGGCGGGCAACTCGCCGCTGTCTTACCGAGGTGCGATCCGGCCGGGCTGCCAACGGGGGGCGTCGGCGACGTCCCGTTGCCCAGCCATGGCCAGCGTCGCGGGAATGCATTCGAGCGGGTTGCCCTGCGGTGTTCCGCGGGCGGCGACCAGGTCGGTGATGGCGATGGCCGGTCGAACGGAGGCATCGGCGGCGCGCATCGAGCCCGAGCGGACGGGCGAGCAGGTCATGGCGGCGGCGGACAGGGACTGTTCCCGCAGTCGTGATTCCACCCTGGGCACTGGATTGGTGATGGCAGCCACACGTCTCCCCGCATGTCCCGCAGACGGGAGCCCCCTCAGGCCCCCTTCGAAGTCGAGTGTGGGAGAGTGCTGACAACGTTGTCAAGCAAATTGCAAAAAATTTTCATAAAAGATGTGTTGCGCCGCATCAATAAGATGGTTGATTTGACTGGGTTTTTGTTAGCTGCGGCGCTGGAGTGTCCGGAAATGCCCCTATGGATATCCGGGAATTGTCGTTTTCGTGCTGTTGCTTGTAAAAAATTATCTGTCACGAAATCCTCTGTGAGCCACTCGGAAGTCGCGTCCCTTCCACGTGGCTCGTTGAAGACAAGGCGTCGTCGGGCGCGGTGCCGCCGGTGAATCGATGGCATCGGTCGGCATGTCCCCGTACCGCAGGTTGACCGGTGCGATTTGGCACGAGGTGCGGCTGTTGAAACCACGCCAGGTGCCGGCATGCGACAGGGAAGGTCGGGTACGTCTTTCAAGGTCGTCGGGTCCATCAACAGCGCATTCCCGCCGGCCCGATGGAAGCGCCTTTGTCCACGCGAATCGCCAGTACGCTCGACGTGCGCCGGACTGGTGCTTCGCGTCCAGCGCGAACGCGCGGCGGCTGCGCGGATATCCTGCGACGAACACGACGGGTGTATTCGCATCGGCTGGATGGACCACGGTGCCGTGGTCTTCAGTCCGCGCGGTCGTCGTCACCCATCGGCGCCGGATGCTGCCATGCCCGGGGATTGGGGGCGCGATAGGCACATCGCAGGTCGCGTCTTCCGTGGTTCCGCAGGCGATCTCGAACCGTGTGTGCCCGGGCAATCGAGGCCCGGCCGGCTTTCCGTCGCCTGTAGTCCGGAATGGCGAGCAAAAAAAGGGCCTGGACAAGTCCAGGCCCTGCAGAGGGAGCGCTCTGTCAGATTGCCGCGATCAGAACTTCAGGCGGACATTGAAGTAGTACTGGCGACCATTGCTGTAGAACGAGGTCGGGATCGCCGCGCTCTGGTAGTACTTGATGGTCGGATCGTTGAGGTTCAGCGCATCCAGCGAGAAGCTCAGGTGGTCGTTGAACTTGTAGCTCAGCGCCGCCGACAGGGTGCCGAAGTCATCCTGGTAGTACGGGTTGGCGCCGGACAGGCCGATCAGGAACGAGGAGCGGCGGGTGTAGCTCATGCGCGCACCGAAGGTGTCGTTCTCGAAGTAGGCGCCCACGTTGTAGGTGTTCTTCGAGGTGCCCAGCAGATTGTCGCTGCCGTCGGCCCAGGTGTGCGAGGTGCTGCCGTTGGCGTAGGTGTAGTTGGCGACCACGCCGAAGTTGTCACCGATCGGCTGCTCGTAGGCCACTTCCACGCCGGTGACCTTGCCGTCGGAGTTGACCGGCACGGACACCAGGTATTCCTCGAGCTGGTTGGTCAACTCGCTGAACAGCATCTGCTTTTCCGTACCGAAGGCGACATAGTCCTTCATGTTCATCGAATAGGCGCCGACGGACAGCAGGCCGCGCGGCATGAAGTACCACTCGATGTTGGCATCGAAGTTGGTGGAGACCACCGGATCCAGGTTCGGATTGCCGCCACCACCGGTGCGGTTCAGATCCGAGCCCCAGGACGAAGCGCCCAGCGCGGAGAAGTCGGGCAGGGTCTGCGTCTGCGAGGCGGCGAAGCGGAACACCAGGTTCTCGCCCATGTCGAACTTGATGTTCGCGCTGGGCAGGACACGGCTGTGCTTGTTGTTGGTGAACTTGCGGATCCACTGGCCGAACAGGCTGGAGACATCGGCATTGGCCGCGTTGGCGACGGCCTGGTAGGAGCTGATGTCCTGGTCGACGTTGACGTAGCGCAGACCGATGTTGCCGCTCCAGTTGTCGCCGACGAAGTTGGCCTGGATGTAGGCGGCGAGGTTCTTCTCCTCCACCTTCCACTCGGCGCCGTAGTTGTGGCGACCGGTCGGACCATCGTTGTTGTACAGCCACGTCGAGTTGTTGATGATCGCGTCCTTCAGCGCGCCCGGCGTGAAGTACCACAGATCGCGCGGGAAGCTGCCGCCGATGCTGCTGGCGAAGCCGCCCGGATACGGCGCGGTGGCGCCATTCTGCAGTGCGTCCCAGATGCCAGCCCCGGGGCTGGCGCCTTCCGGCGACAGCGCTTCGCGGGTGTGGTCGGCGTAACGCGCACCGAAGTCGAGCGATGACAGCACGCCGCTGTTGAAGTAGTGGGTGAAGTCGGCGGTGAACCAGTCCTCGTCGTCCTTCGCCGTGACCTCCTGGTTACCCCAGGTGCCGCCCCAGGTGGCGCTGGCGGGACTCAGATCGCCGCCCACGTTCCAGTCCACCGGCGAGCCGGCGCCATGACTGGTCCAGCTGGCGCCGCCACCATTGGCCATGTTCAGTTCGGCGATGAACTGGCGCGGGGTGGAGCCTTCGCCGCTGGTGGTGCCGACCTGGAACTTGGAGCTCAGGTTGTCGTTGATCTGCCAGTCGACGTCGAAGGTGACGTATTCGCTCTTGGCCGACGCCTCGCGGTAGATCATGTCGTACACCGCGTAGTTCTGCCCGGCCTGGCCGGTGTAGGTGGCGTTGGTCAGCACGCCGTCCTTGACCACGTAGCCGGGATCCGGAGCCCATGCGCGGGCGAAATTGCCACCCCACATCATGAAGTTGCGGTTGTAGTTGTTGGCGTCCATGTCCGAACGGAAGCCGCTCAAGCCCAGGGTCAGGTCGTCGTTGGGCTTGAACTGCAGTTCGATCAGGCCGCCCTTGCGCTCGCGGGTCTGTTCGAACAGGGTCGAGCCGAGCAGGCCGGGGGCCCAGACGCCAACCAGATCCGGATTGCTGATGCCGGCCGGATCGGTGGCCGAGATCTGGAAGAAGCCGCCCGGAACTTCCTGCGCTTCACGGCGCAGTTCGCGCTTCTGGCTGAACGCCTGGACCATCACGCCGAAGGTGCCGGCGTCGTTCTTGTAGTTGAACAGGCCCGAGATCTGCGGGTCGGTGGAATCGGCCTGTTCCGCGTTGACCACGCCCAGCGAGGCTTCGGCGGTGATCTTGTCGGCGAACTGCAGCGGCTTGCGGGTGATGATGTTGACCGAGCCGGTGGTGCCGCCGTCGGGCAGCTTGGCCTGCGAGGACTTGTGCACTTCCACCGAGCTGACCAGTTCGGAGGGCAGCAGGGTGTAGCTGACGCTGCGACCGACGTTGTTGCCCTGGCTGAGCACGAACCAGTCGGCCGAGCCGACCGTGTGGCCGTTGATCAGGGTCTGGGTCAGGCTGGGGCTGGTGCCGCGCAGGCTGACGCGGTCGGCTTCGTCGAAGCCGCCTTCATCGGAAGACGACGAACTGATGTTCACGCCCGGCAGGCGCTGCAGGGTGTCGGCCACGTTATGGGCCGGCAGCTTGCCGACGTCTTCGGCCGTGACCACTTCCACGCGGGAATTGGCTTCGCGCTTGGTATCCAGCGACTTTTCCATCGAGCCGCGGATACCGGTGACGATCACGGTGTCCAGATCGGTGGCCTGCTGCTGCGCGGCCGGCTGGGCCTGTTGCTGGGTGGCAGCATCCTGCGCCTGGGCGTGCATGGAGACCGCGAGGCCCGTCGCGACGGCGACGGCGAGTAGCGATTTACGGTGATTCATGGTGTCTCTCCCATCATGATTTTTGGTTGTCGGCCGGGGCGTGATCCGGAGCCGTATTGCTGCCTTTGCTGCCAGGGAATCGGCTGACCGCTCCGACCCGTTTCTTTTTGCGGGCGCCTGTCCCGACGCCTTCGTTTCTTTTCTTTTTTCTTCAGTTGTTTTCGGTTTGATCGAGGTACCAGCTGGCGGCGCCGATGACGCCCAGTTGCCCGTGCTCGACCAGCTTCACGGGAATGCGTTCGAGCGCCTCGCGCATCGTTCCCTTGTTGAGGAAACGCGGCACGAAGCTGCTCTGGAGAAGGAATTCGCGGATGTTCGGCAGGATGCCGCCGGCCAGGTAGACACCGCCCTGCACGCCGTACAGCAGCGCCATGTCGCCGACCACGCTGCCGAGCAGGCCGCAGAACACGTCGAGCGTCTCGCGGGCCAGCGCGTCTTCGCCCGCGAGGGCGGCGGCGGTGATATCGCCGGGACGCGAATGGGCGGGCGTCACGCCACCGCGCACGGCGCACAGCGCGGTATAGAGGTTCATCAGTCCGGGGCCGGACAACGCCTGTTCGATCGGCACGTGCGGACGCGTCTTCAGCATTTCCGTCAGCACCGCCATTTCCAGCGCGTTGCCGGCGGTGAGCGCGGCCTGGCCGGCTTCGGTCGCCAGCACCACCGAGCGCTTGCCCGACGGAATCCACACCGCCGCGCCCAGACCGGTGCCCGGACCCAGGATCAGGATGGGGCCGCGCGGCGGCGCGCCGACCGGGCCGGCGAGCTGCAGCACCTGGCTGGCGTCGACCTGCGCGGCGGCGTGCGCGACCGCTTCGAAGTCGTTGACCAGTTGGAAGTCATCGAAACCCAGGCGCGCGCGGAGTTCGGCCAGCGACAGGCGCCAGGGCAGGTTGTTGGTGATGACGGTACCGTCTTCCAGCGCGTAGCCGGCGCTGGCAATCACGCCACGATTCACAGGCAGGCCACCCAGGCCGGCCAGGAAGTCCTGCAGGATGTCGGCCAGCCCCGGGTAATCGGCGCAGGCGTATTTGCGGTATTCCAGCACGTTGATGGGCACGGCCGGATCGTTGCCGCCGCGCACCAGTCCGACACGGACGTGGGTGCCGCCGACATCCGCCGCAATGAAGGCGTCGCCTGCCCGGCTCATGGGATCCACCGGCAATGGATTGGCGATTGCGACCACACGTCTCCCCACATGTCCGCGAAGGGGCGAAAACGAGCAGCCCCGATGGCGCCGGAGTGTGGGAGGGGTTTGACAACGTTGTCAACACTCTGTCATCAAATACAGGCAGGGCGGGTGGTGCTCGGATCAAATTTGCGTGTGATCCGATGCAGACTCTCCTGTTCAGTTTCAAAACTGAAGAAATACATTCAGATTTAAGGGTTTGAGGCGTCCTTCGGGCCGTGCCCGTTGTTGCGGTGCCACAAATCCGGAAACCCCAGCGTGCTGTACGCGTGCAAGGAGAAACCGGTCGCGGGTGGCTTCGCGGACGATTCTGTGACAACGTTGTTTCCAGAGGGAGCCACGCAGCGGCAGGGCGTGGACGCCGGTCGCGGACCGGCCATCACAATCTAGAGAGAGGGGAGTTCGCCAGACATGACTGCGGTACAAGGCTCGCGACAGTACACATCCATCGCCATCATCGGCCTGCTGTTTTTCATCTTCGGTTTCGTCACCTGGCTCAACGGGCCGCTGATCACCTTCGCCAAGCTGGCGTTCAATGTCAGCGAGACCTACGCCTTCCTGATTCCCAGCGCGTTCTACATTTCCTATTTCTGCCTGGCGTTGCCGTCCTCGGTGATCCTGCGCAGGACCGGCATGAAGAAGGGCATGGCGCTGGGCTTGTTCGTGATGGCGATTGGTGCGCTGGTGTTCGGCCAGTTCACCACCCATCGCTGGTATCCCGGCGCGCTCGGCGGTGTGTTCACCATCGGCGCCGGCCTGGCGATCCTGCAGACCGCGGCCAATCCCTACATCAGCATCCTCGGGCCGATCGAGGGCGCGGCGCAGCGCATCGCGGTGATGGGCATCTGCAACAAGATCGCCGGCATCCTAGCGCCCATCGCGCTGGCAGCCTTCGTGATGCACGGCATGGGCGACCTCGCCGCGCAGGTCGAAGCCGCCGCCCCGGAGGCGAAGGAACTCCTGCTCAACGAGTTCGCCGCGCGCGTCTACGGGCCCTACATGGTGATGGCTGGCCTGCTGGTGTTGCTGGCGGTCGGCATCCTGTTCTCGCCGTTGCCGGAAGTGAATACGGCCGAAGCCAACGCCAATGAGGGCGGCACGGAGTCGAACCGTCGCAGCGTGTTCCAGTTCCCGCACCTGCTGCTGGGCGTGATCTGCCTGTTCGTCTACGTCGGCGTGGAGGTGCTGGCCGGTGACGCCATCGGCATCTACGGTGAAGGTTTCGGCCTCCCGCTCGACAAGACCAAAGTGTTCACCTCCTACACTTTGGGCGCGATGCTGATCGGCTACCTGTTCGGCCTGGTCGCCATCCCGCGCTTCATCTCGCAGGAGCGCTACCTCAGCGTGTCGGCCGTGCTGGGCATCGTGTTCGCGATCGGCGCGTTCCTGACCCATGGCTATGTGTCGGTCGGCTTCGTTGCCGCGCTCGGCTTCGCCAACGCGATGATGTGGCCGGCGATCTTCCCGCTGGCGATCCAGGGCCTGGGCCGCTTCACCGAAACCGGATCGGCGCTGCTGATCATGGGCATCGCCGGCGGCGCGGTGATTCCGCAGCTGTTCGCGGTGTTCAAGCAGAGCCACGATTTCCAGCTGGTGTTTACCGCGCTGGCGGTGCCCTGCTACCTGTACATCCTGTTCTTCGCCCTGCGCGGCCATAATGTCGGCCGCGTGAAGGCGGGTTGAGCGGCCATGGACCGCGTGGAGATTCCCCATGGCTGAGAACGGCATGCGCAGGCCCACCATCAAGGATGTCGCCGAGCGGGCCAAGGTTTCGCTGAAGACGGTCTCGCGGGTCATCAACAACGAGCCGTCGGTGATGCAGGGCACGCGCGCGCGCGTCCTGCACGCCATCGCCGAACTGGACTACGAACCGGATCAATCCGCGCGCAACCTGCGCAGCGGCACGCCGTTCGTGATCGGGCTGGTCTACGACAACCCCAACCCGTACCACATCATCGGCGTGCAGAACGGCGTGTTGGCGGCGTGCCGGGAAACCGGTTTCGGCCTGCAGATCCATCCCTGCGACTCGACTTCACCGCTGCTGGCCGAGGAACTGGCCGAGTTCGTGCAGCGCTCGCGCCTGGCCGGACTGGTGCTGACCGCGCCGATGTCCGAACGGATGGAACTGGTGAACGCGCTGGCCGCGCGCGGCGTCAAGATGGTGCGGATCATCGCCGCCACCGAGGATCCGCAGGACGGACAGCCCTGCGTCTACGTGGACGATCACGACGCCGCCTACGAGATCACCGAGCACCTGATCCAGTTGGGCCACCAGCGCATCGGTTTCCTCTGGGGCGGGCTTGCGCACCGTTCCTCGATCGAGCGCTACAACGGCTACGAGAAGGCGTTGAAGGATTACGGCATCCCGCTGGACAAGCACCTGGTGGTGCCCGGCGACTACACCTTCGATGACGGATTCCGCGGTGCGCGCCGGCTGCTGGCCTTGCGCGAACCGCCGACGGCGATCTTCGGCTCCAACGACGAAATCGCCGCCGGCGTGCTGGCGGCGGCCAAGTCGGCGGGCATGAACGTGCCCTACGACCTGTCCATCGCCGGTTTCGAGGACAGTCCGTTCTCGCGCCAGTCCTGGCCGCCGCTGACCACCGCCAAGCAGGCCACCGAGGACATCGCCAAGCAGGCCGCGCGCCTGTTGATCGCCACGCTGCGGCAGGACGCCTACGACGACAACCCCACTCCCGTGCACAACCAGGGCTTCGTGCCGCAACTGGTGGTGCGCGGATCCACCGCGCCGGTCCGCCTGCGCGCCGAACGCCCCGACCCCACGACATGACCGACGTTTCCCCACTTCCCGCTCCCGCCGATACGCTGATGTTCCAGGAGGCGCAGCAGACCGCCGACGTGGTCGCCGCGCAGTACCAGCGCAACGAGGCCACGATCCGCGCGCTGGCCGCGGATCTGCGCGCCAATCCGCCGCCGTTCGTGGTGACCTGCGCACGCGGCAGTTCCGATCACGCCGCGACCTACGCCAAGTACCTGTTCGAAACCCAGCTGGGTTTCGTCACCGCATCGGCCTCGCCCTCGGTGGGCTCGGTGTACGAAGCGAAGCAGAAGCTCAGGGACGCGCTGTACATCGTCATCTCGCAGTCGGGCAAGAGTCCGGATCTGCTGCACAACGCGCGCGCCGCCGCCGAGGCCGGTGCGCGGGTGGTGGCAATCGTCAACGTCGAGAATTCGCCTTTGGCGGGACTGGCCGACACGGTGATCCCGCTGCACGCGGGTCCGGAGCGCAGCGTCGCGGCGACCAAGAGCTACCTGAGTTCGCTGGCGGCGATCCTGCAACTGGGCGCGTACTGGAAGGACGAGGCGACCCTGCGCGATGCGCTGCCGCTGCTGCCGGACGCGCTGCGGCAGGCATGGGCGGCGGACTGGTCGCCGGTCACCGATGGCCTGGTCGATGCGCACAACCTGTTCGTGCTTGGCCGTGGCCTGGGACTGGCCGCCGCGCAGGAAGCCGCGCTCAAGTTCAAGGAAACCTGCGGCCTGCACGCCGAAGCCTACAGCTCGGCCGAAGTGAAGCACGGTCCGATGGCACTGGTCGGTCCGGGCTTCCCGGTGCTGTGCTTCGCCCAGCCGGATGAAACCGGCGCCGGAACCCTGGCGCTGGCGCGCGAGTTCCGCGGCCGCGGCGCGCAGGTGTGGGTGGCTTCGGAGGAAGCCGATCCGACCGCCGGTCCCGGCGAGTCGCTGCCGCTGGTGCGCGCACCGCATCCGGCCTGCTCTCCGCTGCTGACCATCCAGAGCTACTACCGTGCAATCAACGCGCTGGCGCTGCGTCGCGGCTACAACCCCGACGTGCCGCCGCATCTGAACAAGGTCACCGAAACCGTATGAGCACCGCGCTTGTCCAAGGCCGCGTGCTGACCGCGCAGGGCTTCGCCGAGGGCGTGGCGGTGGTCATCGACGGCGGCGATATCGTTTCGATACTGCCGGAAGCGGATTTGCCCGCCGATTTGCCGCGCCACGATCTGCGCGGTGCATGGCTGGTGCCGGGCTTCATCGATGCCCAGGTCAACGGCGGCGGTGGCGTGCTGTTCAACAATACGCCGACGGTGGAGGCGATCCGCCGCATTGGCGAAGCGCACCGCCGGTTCGGTACCACCGGTTTCCTGCCGACCCTGATCAGCGATGATCTCGACGTGATGCGCGAAGCCGTCGCCGCGACCCGCCAGGCGATCGCCGAGGGTGTGCCCGGGGTGCTCGGCATCCACCTGGAAGGGCCGTACCTGGCCCCGGCGCGCAAGGGCACCCACGATGCGGGCAAGTTCCGCGTGCCGGACGCGGCGGAGATCGAGCTCGCCTCGTCGCTGGACAATGGCGTCACCCTGATCACGCTCGCGCCCGAACGCCTGCCGACCGAAACCATCCATGCACTGGTGGCGCGCGGCGCGGTCGTCGCCGCCGGCCATACCGCCGGCAGCTACGAGGAAATCCGCACCGGCCTGGCCGCGGGCATCCGCGGTTTCACCCATCTGTACAACGCGATGTCGCCGCTGCAGGGACGCGAGCCCGGCGCGGTCGGCGCCGCGCTGGAGGATCCCGACAGTTGGGTCGGCATCATCGCCGACGGCCACCACGTGCATCCGGGCAGCCTGCGGGTCGCGCTGGCGGCCAAGCCGCGCGGCAAGGTGTTCCTGGTGACCGACGCGATGCCGCCGGTGGGTTCCGACGATCCCAGCTACGAACTGTATGGCGAGACCATCACCGCAGTGGACGGCGTGGTCCGCAACGCGGCCGGTTCGCTTGCCGGTTCCGCGCTGGACATGGCGATGGCGGTGCGCAACGCGGTGAACCTGCTGGGACTGCCGTTGGCCGAGGCCGCGCGCATGGCCTCGACCTATCCGGCCGAGTTCCTCGGACTGTCCGCCACCCACGGCCGTATCGCCACCGGCTTCCGCGCGAACCTGGTCGCGCTGGACGATCGGTTGCAGGTGGCGGCGACCTGGATTGACGGCCAGCACGCCGCGCACGCGGGCTGATATCGCGGTCGCCGACGGAGCGTATTGGAGATGAGCACGAAGGCGCCGCAGCGCTTCTCTTCGGTGGATGCATTGCGTGGCCTCACCGTCGCGGCGATGCTGCTGGTCAATGATCCTGGCGACTGGGGGCATGTGTATGCCCCGCTGATGCACGCCGAGTGGCATGGCTGCACGCCGACCGATCTGATCTTCCCGTTCTTCCTGTTCATCGTCGGCGTGTCGATTTCGCTGGGTGTCTCGCCGCGGCTGGAAGCCGGCGGCGAGCGCGGTGCCTTGCTGCGCGCGGTGCTCTGGCGCGGCACCAAGATCATCGCCATCGGCCTGTTGCTGCACCTGCTGGCGTTCTGGTGGCTCGACAAGCCGTGGTTCCGGCCCTGGGGCGTGTTGCAGCGGATCGGCCTGTGTTTCATCGCCGCCGGCGCGATGGCGCTGTACCTGCGTCCGCGCGGACAATGGATGGTTGCGGCGTTCCTGTTGCTGGGTTACTGGGCGCTGCTGGCGATGGGCGGCAGCTACGCGCCGCTGGACAACCTGGCCAGCCGCGTCGATACCGCGTTGTTCGGATCGTTGCTCTACCAGTTCGATCCGGCTACCGGGCGAGGCCACGATCCCGAAGGACTGCTCAGCACGTTGCCAGCCATCGCCACGACCCTGCTGGGCGTGCGCGCCGGCGACTGGCTGCGGCACCAGCGGGTCGGGCGGCTGCTGCCGGCGGCCGCGCTGGCGCTGGCGGTCGGCGGACTGTGGTCGCTGTGGCTGCCGTTGAACAAGAACCTGTGGACGTCCTCCTACGTGGTGTGGACGGCGGGCTGGGCGCTGCTGGCGCTCTGGGGCGCGCACGTGCTGATCGATCGGAAGGGCCTGCGCCCCTGGGGACGCAGTTTCGGCGTCAATGCGATCGCCGCCTATGCCGGCTCCGCGATCATGGTCTATGCATTCTCCGCGCTGGGCTGGATGCAGGCGATCTACCGGCACGGTTTCGCTGACTGGATGACACCCCGGTTCGGCCCGTACCTGCCTTCGCTGGCCTTCGCCGTGGCGTTCGTCCTGGTCTGGTGGGCGATCGTCCGGCTGATGGACCACCGGCGCTGGTACCTGAAGGTCTGAGGCCACGACGCGGGACGCGCATCGGATCACGACTTCCTTCGCCTGACCGGAGTAAAAGGGGGCATCCCCGACCGGAATCCGGCCATGAACCTGTCCGCCTGGAGCGTCACCTGCCTGACCCTGTCGTTGATCGCCTGCGATGGCAATGCGGTCGCGGTGACCGCGCCCGACGATGACCGGAACGAACCCGCGTCGACACCACTCGTGCTCGGGGGCCATGTGCCGTCCCCGCCGATCGCGGCCGCCGCCCAGGCCGCGCCGGCACCGCAGGTGACCGGCGGGACGCAGCCCGCATTGCGGATTCCCGATCCGCCCTTCGTCAGCACCGAAGTCGCGCGCTTCGACCAGCCGTGGGCGATGACCTTCCTGCCGGATGGTCGCTTGCTGGTGACCGAGAAGCCCGGGCGCCTGCGCCTGCTGAATCCCGTCACCGGGCAGGGAGGCGAGATCACCGGCGTTCCTGCCGTGGCCTATGGCGGCCAGGGTGGCTTTGGCGATGTGATCCTGCATCCGCGATTCGCCGACAACGGGATGATCTACGTGAGCTATGCGGAGCAGGGCGCCAACAGCACGCGCGGCGCGGCGGCGGCGCGGGCGCGGCTGGTGATCGATGCCGGCGCCAACACCGGACGGCTGGAAGGATTGCAGGTGATCTGGCGGCAGGTACCCAAGGTCACCGGCGACGCCCACTACAGCCACCGCATGCTGTTCGATGCGCAGGGCAAACTGTGGATCAGTTCCGGCGAGCGCCAGAAGGCTTCGCCCGCGCAGGACATGCAGAGCAATCTCGGCAAGATCATCCGGCTCAATGACGATGGTAGCGTGCCGCCCGACAATCCCTTCGCCAACCAGGGCGGGGTAGCGGCGCAGGTCTGGTCACTTGGACACCGCAACGTACTGGGATTGGCGTTCGATCCGTCGGGCAGGCTGTGGGCGCACGAAATGGGACCGGCTGGCGGCGACGAACTGAACCTGATCGAGCGCGGCTCCAACTATGGCTGGCCGATCGTCTCCAACGGCGACAATTACGATGGCAGCCCGATTCCGGATCATCCGACCCGACCCGAATTCAACGCGCCGGAGATTTCATGGACGCCGGTGATCGCGCCGGCCGGGTTCATCATCTACCAGGCGGATCTGTTTCCGTACTTCCGTGGGCGTGGTTTCATCGGCGGTCTCGCGTCGCAGGCGTTGATCCAGGTGGAGTTCGGTGACACTCCGCGCGAAGTGAAGCGCTATCCGATGGGACGCCGCATTCGCGAAGTCGAACAGGGGCCCGACGGCGCGATCTGGTTGCTGGAAGACGGAGCGGATGCGCGCCTGCTGAAGCTCACGCCCAATCGCGGCTGACGTCCGCCGGCGAACACCGGCGGACGCGCCTCAAGGCAAATCAGTCGACGACCACCAGACGCACGTCGATGTTGCCGCGGGTGGCATTGGAGTACGGGCACACCTGGTGCGCCTGCTGCACCAGCGCCTCGGCCTCCTCGCGGGGCAGCCCCGGCAGGTGGATGCGCAGTTCGGCCTCGATGCCGAAACCACCCGGAATCTGGCCGATGCCGACGCTGCCGTCGATGCGGGTCTCGGCCGGCAGCTTGGCCTTGGCCTGACCGGCGACGAACTTCAGCGCGCCGAGGAAGCAGGCCGAGTAGCCGGCGGCGAACAGCTGTTCCGGATTGGTACCGTCACCACCCGCGCCACCGAGTTCGCGCGGGGTGGTGAGCTTCACGTCCAGCACGTTGTCCGAGGACACGGCGCGGCCGTCGCGGCCGCCGGTGGCGGTGGCGTGGGCGGTATAGAGGACTTTCTCGATCGACATGGGAGTCTCCGTGGAGGAAAGTGGCGGCGGAGCCGGGCGCCACGACCGGTAATTTGTTTGCTATTTAATAGCGCACTACTTACATGGGGAAGGAAAAGCGACTCATGCATTTGCTCCCAGATTGTCACGCAGGGCTTCCAACTGGGACTTCAGCCCCGTGACTTCGCGGGGATTGCAGCCGGATGCGCATAGCAGCGCCTCCGGAATACTTCGAGCCTTCTGTTTCAACGTGCGGCCCTGCGCGGTGAGGCTGATGATGACCTGGCGCTCGTCCTCGCGTGCGCGCTCCCGGACGATCAGGCCACCAGCCTCCAGCCGCTTGAGCAGGGGAGTCAGGGTCGCCGAATCCAGGAACAGGTGCTCGCCGATCTGCGAGACGGTCAGCGCGTCGCCTTCCCACAGGACCAGCATCACCAGGTATTGCGGGTAGGTCAGGCCCAACTTGCCCAGCAACTGCCGGTACACCTTGTTGAGCGCCAACTGCGCCGAATAGAGCGCGAAGCACAGCTGGTTGTCCAGCGCCAACGGATTAGCGGGAGACGCTTTGGCGGTGGCGGTCGGCTTGCTCATGGCCGTGCAATTTACATAGTGCGCTATTTAATTGCAAGCATCTCATGGAACGCTGCGTCGCAGCCCCCGGGGGGATCAGGTCCCGGCGGGCGCGATGGGCTGGCGTGCGGCGGCAATCGCGTGGATACGGGCGCGTCTCAGTTCCTCGCCGATCCGGGGTCCGCTGAGACCCGCGGCGGCGAACTCGCGGGCATTCACTGCCATCGCGGCCGCGAGCAGGCGCACCAGCGCCGGCCCCTGTGGATAGTCCGTGTCCTCGTTGCCGAGCCGGCCGCGCTTGTCGGCCTCGCAAACCAGCGCCAGCCTCGCGATGCGTTCGGGCCGGCGGAACGCATCGCAGCGCGACAGAAGTTCGAAGACGGTGGCGTCGCGCAGTTCGTCCAGGCGATGCACGTTGAGATGCTCGCGGCAGGCAATCACTGCCAGGTCGCGATGTTCCAGCGGAACCTTCAACCGTTCGCACAATGCCAGCACCGGCGCGACCCCGCGTTGTTCGTGCATGACGTGGCGCGGCAGCTCTTGCTCTGGCGTGAGCGCCTTGCCCAGGTCGTGGCAGAGCGCGGCGAAGCCGACCAGATCGTCACCCGGCGCCAGTCTCGCGGCCATGTCGCTGACCATCTGCTGGTGCACGCCGGTATCGATTTCGGGATGGTATTCGGCGCGCTGCGGCACGCCGTACAGTGCGTCCACCTCGGGCAACACGCTGGCCAGCGCGCCGGCTTCGTGCAGGGTGCGCAGGAAGGCGGAGGGACGCGCGCAGGCCAATGCGCGGCGCAGTTCCTGCCAGACCCGTTCCGGTACCAGTGTGTCGAGCTCGCCACTGGCCGCCATCTCCCGCATCAGCGCCATCGTTTCCGGCGCGATCGTGAAGCCCAGTGGCGCCAGCCGGGCCATGAAGCGGGCCGCGCGCAGTACCCGCAGGGGATCCTCGACGAAGGCCGGGCCCACATGCCGCAGCAGGCGTGCGTCCAGATCCTTCGCGCCACCGCAGGGATCGACGATGCGGCCGTCCTCATCCTCGGCAATCGCGTTGATGGTGAAATCGCGCCGCTGCAGATCCTCTTCCAGGGTGACCGAGGGATCGGCATCGACCTCGAACCCCCGATACCCGCGTCCGCGCTTGCGCTCGGTCCGCGCCAGCGCGTATTCCTCGCCACTGTCCGGATGCAGGAACACCGGGAAATCCTGGCCCACCTGCTTGTAGCCCAGCGCCAGCATCTGCGCGGGCGTGGCGCCGACCACCACATGGTCGCGGTCGCCGGCCTCGAGGCCCAGCAACCGATCACGCACCGCGCCGCCGACGAGATAGGTCTTCATGCGCGCATGATGCCGGATAGTGGCGGGAGGATCAGCTCTTCGGCATGCGCGCATCCGGGCAGGCGAACTCGCGGCGCTTGCCGTCGAGCTTGCCGAGCATGCGGTCGCTGACCGGCAGGGCATTGCCGTTGAGGCGCCAGTCGTAGATCACGCTGAAGGCGAGGATACGGGCGACGTATTCGCGGGTTTCCTTGTAGCTGATGGTCTCGATCCAGATATCCGGATCGTAGCCGGGTCGCTGCGACTGCCAGCGCGCGGTCGGGGTGGGACCGGCGTTGTAGGCGGCGATGGCGACATAGGGAACGCCGTACTTGTTTTCCATTTCGCGCAGGTAGGCGGTGCCCAGCGCGATGTTGGTGTCCGAATCGTACAGGCTGGCGGCGCCGCCCCAGGGCAGGCCCAGGCGCTTGGCGGTGGCCGCGCCGGTGGCGGGCACGACCTGCATCAGGCCCATCGCGTTGGCGCCGGAACGGGCGCGCGGATTGAACACGCTCTCGGCGCGGATCTCGGCGGCCACCCAGGCCGGGTCCAGCGCATGGCGGGCGGATTCGCGACGGATGGTCTCGCCGTGGTGCAGCGGGAAGCGCAACTGGTACAGGCGCTGTTCGTCCGGACGCTTGCCCAGCGAGAACACGGCGCGATCGAACCAGCCGTTGTCCTGCGCCACTTCCACCGCGATGCGACGCTGGGTGTCGTCGAAACGCGACAGCGTGCTGTTCCATTCGGCGACCGCCCAGCCGGAACGCTCCAGCTTCCACAGTTCCATCGCGCGGACGATGGCGGGATCGCGGGCGATTGCGTCCTTGGCCGCCTTGCCATCGTTGGGGATCCACGGGCACAGCGCGTAGGGCTGCTTGAGCCGGTCCGCGGCGAGGAAGCCGTGGAAGGTCGGCGCGCGCGCGGCCTCGCGCAGCAAGGGCTGCGCGGCGGCGGCGTCACCGGTCTTCTCGGCCATGCGTGCCTCGAAATAGCGCCAGCGCGAGTCCTCGCGCTGCTTGGCCGGCATCTTGCGCAGCGCGACCAGCGCGGCGCGCCAGTCGCCACGCGCCATCGCCTCGCGTACGCGCCATTCGTGCAGGCGTTCGTCGTAGGCCGACTCGGGAACGGCATTGAGGCGGCGCGCCGAATCCGGCTCGTAGGACGCCACCGTCCACAGGGCGATCTGGTAGAGCACGCGGCCGCGATCGGCTTCAGTCATGCCCAGCGCACTGGCGTATTGGGGCAGTTGGGTCTCGGCGGCGCCGGGGTCGCGGCTGGCCAGCCGCGCCAGGCCATAGCTGGCCATGCGCCGGCTGCGATCGGTCTTCGGCCAGTTCAAGGCGCGCGCGTGCACGGCGTCGATGAAGGCGGCGTAGTCGTTGGCCAGCACGGCTTCGTCTCCCGGCAGGCCGCGCGCGGCGGTGCGCATCACCGCGGTCTGGCTCTCGGCGGCGGCCGCGTCGATGCGCTCCCAGCGCAGCGCGGGCGGCAGGCCGCCCTTGTTGGCGAGGATCGCGAACACCGGATCGCAACCGTCCGGCAGCGATTTGGCCGCGCCGCGCCACAACGCCTGCGCGTCCTTGACCCACTGCGCGTCGGCGCGGCCGGTGGCCTGGCGCGCATCCAGCTCGGCGCAGCGCAGTGTGGTGTTTTCGGTGGGCTTCCATGCGCCGAGGAACGTCGGCCAGTCCTGCCGGCGGGCCAGCGACGCCAGCCACAGGGCGCGGAAGTTCTCCGCCACCGCCTGGCCTTCGTAGCGCTTGAGGAAACCCTGCGCCTGCGAGGTGGGCAGTTTGTCGACGTCGCGGCGCAGCGAGGCCAGTTCGACCCAGCCATAGATCGGGTGCGAGGCCAGGCTTGCATACTGCGCGGCGTTGAACTGCCCACGCTCGGCGGCTTCCAGCGCCGCGCGCAATTGTGGCCGTTGCGCATCCAGGTTCTGCGCGTGGACGGCGGCCAGGGGCAGGAGCGCGAGCGCCGCAGCGAGTACGATGAGTGGGGTGGGACGGTTCATGGCCGGAATATACCGGAGCCGGCTGAACGGTCGCGTGCGTGCTTGATGGAAGGAGATTGCGTTTGGAGCATTTCTGGATTTTCCCGTTGCTGGGCGTGGTTGCCGGGGTGCTGGCCGGCCTGCTCGGCATCGGTGGCGGGCTGGTGCTGGTGGCCGCACTGGTATGGGTGCTGCCGCTGTTCGGCATCCCGAAGGAAGCGGCCATGCACGCGGCGCTGGCCAGTTCGCTGGCGAGCATCGTGCTGACCGCGACCTCCTCCGCGTACGCGCATCACCGGCGCGGCAGCGTGATGTGGCCGACGGTGGCCTGGATGGTGCCGGGACTGCTGCTGGGTGGCTGGCTCGGCAGCGGGCTGGCGGTGTATCTGGACGACAACGTGCTGCGCTGGGTGGTGGCGATCTACTGCCTGATCGCCGGTGCGCAGATGGCGTTCGGGAAAACACGCAACGGTGCCGGCGCGGCGGGGCCCGCGCCACCGCCGCGCGGTTGGCCGATGACCGCGGTCGGCACCGGCATCGGCGCGGTGTCGGCGGTGGTCGGTATCGGTGGCGGCAGCATGACCGTGCCGGTGCTGGTCTGGCACGGTATCGCGCCGGTCCGCGCGGTGGGCACGTCGAGCGCCTGCGGCGTGGCGATCGCGATCGGCAGCGCGCTGGGCTATGCATTGCATGCCCCTCCCGGCGCCCTGCCGGCACACGCGGTGGGCTATGTCTACCTGCCGGCGGCAATCGGCGTGGCGGTGGCGTCGGTACTGGCCGCGCCGTGGGGCACCCGGCTCGCGCACGCCATCGGCGGCACCGCGCTGAAGCGGGTGTTCGCGATCTTCATGGTGGTGATGGGGATCAGCATCCTGGTCGCGGGCTGACCGCGGCCGGGAATCCGTTGCTCAGCGCAGGGCTTCGGCGGGCACGTCGATGCTCATCGCCAGGGCGAGATGATCCGAGTTGGCGGCGGGCATCGCGCGCGCGCCGTCGGCGACCAGCGCTTCGCTGATCAGGATGTGATCGATGGCGCGCTGCGGGCGCCAGCTGGGAAAGGTCGGAATCCGGTGCTGCGGCGGACGCAGCCGGGTGTTCCGGTACAGCACGTCCATTTCCGGTGTGTCGGGCATGCAGTTGAAGTCGCCCATCAGCACGGCGTGCGGATGATCCGACAGCAGTTCGGCGATGAACGACAACTGCGCGCGCCGCGAGTTGGCGCCCAGCGACAGGTGCGCGACGGCGACGGTGAGGCCTTCGTCGCCATCGCCGAACCGCGCCACCAGCACGCCGCGGCCGCTGATGCGGCCGGGCAGCGCATGGTCGCTGACCTCCACCGGTTCCAGCCGGCTCAACAGGCCGTTGGCGCTGGATGCCACCCGCCCGACGTTGCGGTTGGGCTGGTGGGTCCAGTAGTCGAAGCCCGCGCGCTCGGCCAGATAGTGGGTCTGGTTGGTGAATCCCGAACGCAGGCTCCCCGGATCCGCCTCCTGCAGGCCGACGATGTCGTGTTCGCCGGCGAGCTGCGCGATGGCGTCCAGGCTGCCCCGCTTGTTGCCGGCAGGCAGCGCGTGTGACCAGCTGCGGGTCACATAGTCGCTGTAGCGGCGGGTGCTGGAGCCGGCCTGGATGTTGGCGCTGAGCACCCGCAACCGGCGCTTGCCGGGCATCGTCGTCATGGTGGGGGCGGGGGAACCTGGGGGTGCGGCTTACTTGGCGGCGCGTTCCTGCGCGATCAAGTGATCGGTGATGCGCAGCATGTCCTCGAAGCTGCGGCCCTTCACCTTGTACTTGCCGTTGACGACCAGGCTGGGCGTGCTGTTGACGCCGGACTGGATCGCGAACTGCTTGGCGCGGTTGACCTTGGCATTGATGCCGAAGCTGTTCATCAGGCCCAGGAATTCCTTGGCGTTGACGCCGTAACCGGCATAGAACTCGGCGACCTTGGCCGGGTCCGGCTTCCTGCCCTCGCCCGGCAGGCTGCGCTCGGCGTGGATCTTGGCGAACACCGTGTCATGGGTGCGTTCGACCAGGCCCTTGCTCTCGGCGGCGTAGTAGGCCTGCGCGTACGGCAGCCATTCCGGACCGAAGGCGACCGGGACGTAGGTCAGGCGGACGTCGGCCGGCAGCGTCTTGCGCCACGGCATGATCTGGGTCTGGAAGCTGGCGCAGGCCGGGCAGACATAGCCGAACACTTCCACCACTTCGATCTTGCCGTTGAGCGGCGCGTAGGGCTGGCCGTTCGGAATCAGCTCGTAGTCGACGCCGGCGACCGGCGCGGGACCGGACGGCGCGACCGGCGCGGGCGCATTGGCCGGCGCCGGGGTATCGGTGGCGGCCGGCGGGGCACCTTCGGCCGGCGCGGCGGGGGTTTCCGCCGGGGCGGCGGCGTCGGTGCCCGCTGCCGGGGTTTCCGCGGCCGGCGCGGTGGCGGGGGCGGTCTCGGTGGCCGGCGTGGTCGCGCCGGGGGCGTTGGTCTGGCCACAGGCCGCCAGCAGCGGCAGCAGGGCGAGCGTCATCAGGAGCGGACGAAGTTTCATGGCACTGACTCCAGCATGGGAAAGGTTCGGGGGCGGGCGCCGAGGCCCGCAAAGGGACCGCACATTCTGTGCCGCGGGCGAGATGGTGTCACCCGCATTACGTTACTTGCGGGCGCCGCGCTCGCGGGCGACCAGCCAATCGGTGATGCGCAGCACGTCGTCGTAGGTGCTGCCGCCGGTGACGCGGTACTTGCCGTTGACGACCAGCGTGGGCGTGCCGCGCACGCCGCTGGCCATGGCGAAGGCACGCGCTTTCTCCAGCCGCGCGTCCACTTCCGGGCCGCGCAGCAGCGCATTGAAGCGCGCGCGGTCCACGCCGTAGCCGGCATAGAACGTGACCAGTTCATCGGCCGAGGGATTGTTCATCGGCAGCGCGCCGGTTTCGTGCAGCGCCGCGAACACCGCCGCGTGGGTCTTGCCCAGCACGCCGCTCATTTCGGCGGCGTAGTAGGCGCGCGCATACGGCACCCAGGAGGAGGACAGCGCCGCCGGTACCTGCACCAGTTGCACGGCCGGGCCCTGCTTGCGCTTCCAGGCCTGCACCTTGGGTTCGAAATGGGCGCAATGGATGCAGGCGTAGGAGAACACCTCCGCCACTTCGACCTTGCCCTTGACCGGCGCGAACGGCTTGCCGTCGGGAATGACCTCGTAGTCCACGCCTTCCTTCGGTGCCGGTGCGTCGGCGGCCAGCGCCAGCATCGGCAACAGCGAGAACAGCGAGAACAGCGCCGACAACACGAGGCGCAGGGTCAGGCGGGTCTTCATGGGGTTTCCTCCACGGGCGCTGGAAAAAGAAACGCCGGCCATGGTGGGGCCGGCGCAATGAACAGGAGCTGTGAATCAGGACCGCGACGAAGCGGCGAAGTTCACGACTTCTTGGCGGTCGTGGTCTTCGCGGCGGCCTCGTCGTCGGCGCGGTCGTGCAGGCCCTGCAGATAGCTGCCCAGTGCCTGGATTTCCTGCTCGGTCAGCGAGTGGACGACCTGCGCCATGGTGTTGAAATGGGTGGGATCCTTCTCGGTGGTCGTGCCCGCCTGGTACTCCTGCAGGCGGCGGACCACGTAGGCCTGCTGCTGGCCGCCGATGTGCGGATAGGCCGGGCCCGGATTGCCGGCGCCGGTGGGGCCGTGGCAGGCCATGCAGGCCGGAACGCCGCGGCTGGCGTCGCCGGTGCGGTAGAGCTTCTGGCCGATCTCGTAGAACTTCATGTCCTTGTAGACGCCGTCGGCGACGACCGAATCGTCGGCCAGGCCGGCACCGGCCTTCTGGGTGGCGAAGTAGGCGCCGACATCGCGCATGTCCTGCGCGCTGAGGGTCTGGGCGAACGGCACCATCACCGCGGCCAGGCCACCGGTGCGCTGGCCATCGGCGAACAGCGCCAGCTGGCGGGCGATGTAGCGCTCGCTCTGGCCGGCGATGCGCGGGTACTGCGGATCGGTCGGGTTGCCGTCGGCGCCATGGCAGGCGGCGCAGGCGGCGGCCTTGGTCTGGCCGGCCTTGGCGTCGCCCCAGGTGGTCTTGGTCAGATCAACATCCAGCGACGCGGTCTCCACCGGCGCATTGTCCGGCACCGGTACGACCGTGGTCTGTGCATAGGCAACCGCCCCAACGGCCGCAATGGCCAGTCCTGCAAGTCCCCAAACGCGAGCGTGGCGCATGTGCTAAAGCTCCGAAAACCTTCAAGAAGCGGCGCCCCATGGCGGCCGCGAAACCCCGGAATTATCCCTGCGGGGGGGCTCCGCGGTCAATTCGGATGCGCCGGAACGGCGGATCCGGGCCGCGATCGCCGTCCGGCGGCCCAGTCCGCGGCCCGCCCATGCCATCCTAGTGGCATGTCGAACCTGCTCAATTCCGCCCGCTACCTGCTCTCGGCGCACAATTTCCGCCAGCTCCCGCCCGATAGCGGCCGGGAAGTGGCTTTCGCCGGCCGTTCCAACGCCGGCAAGTCCAGCGCACTGAACGCGCTGACCCGCCACAACGCGCTGGCCCGGGTGTCCAAGACGCCGGGCCGGACCCAGCAACTGGTGTTTTTCGAGGTCCAGCCGGACCGCCATCTGGTGGATCTGCCGGGCTACGGCTACGCCAAGGTGCCGCAGGAACTTCAGGCGCACTGGCAAGCCTTCATCCAGGACTACTTCCAGCGCCGCGACGCGCTCAAGGGCCTGGTGGTGGTGATGGACATCCGCCATCCGCTCAAGGACTACGACCGGCAGATGCTGGGCTATGCGGTGCAGCGCGGGCTGCCGGCGCACGCGCTGCTGACCAAGGCCGACAAGCTCGGCCGCGGCCAGCAGTCGCAGACCCTGCAGGCGGTGAAGAAGGAGCTGTTCTCCGCCTTCGGCGACAGTGTCGGCGTGCAGGTGTTCTCCTCCGAGTCCAAGCAGGGCGTGGACGAGGCGCGCCAGGTGGTCATGGACTGGCTGGAACTGGCCTAGCGCGCGCCGGCCCGGCAACCACCGGGCCTTCCGATCACGGTTCGCCAGGCAGCGGCGAGAACTCCGCCGGCACCCAGGCGAAGGCGTCGTCGTCGCGACGGACATGCCCCAATCCCGGAAAGGGAAGGTGCGCGCCCGCCAGCCACCAGCCGGCGTCGGCGGTCCGGGCCATGAGCGCGCGGCGGCTGGCGATCGCCTGGCCGCGATCCAGATCCGCCTCGAAGGAAGCGTCCGGGCGCGCGAACTGCACCGCGTGGTAATGGACGATGTCGCCCCAGACCAGCAACTGCTGGTCCGCGCCGGCCTCGAGCAGAAACGAGGTATGGCCCGGCGTGTGTCCGTGCGAATCCAGGCCGCTCACGCCGGCGGGCAGCCGTTCGCCTTGCGCGAACAGGTGCAGCCGGCCGGCGGCGCGATAGGGCGCCACCGCATCACGCGCCATCTTGAACAACGGGCGATACATCGCCGGTGTGTCGGTGCGGGTCTCGGTCGCCGGATCCAGCCAGTAGTCGGCGTCGGCGCGCGCCAGCCAGACGGTCGCGTTCGGGAACGCCTCGCGCCCCTGCGCATCGAGCAGTCCGCACAGGTGATCCGGATGCGCATGGGTGATCAGCACCTGATCGACTTGCTCCGGTGAATAGCCGGCATGGCGCAGGTTTTCCAGCACATGGCCCAGGCCCGGTCCGAAGCATTGCGCGGTGCCGGCATCCACTAGGGTCAGCACGTCGCCACGCTGGACCAGATAGGCGTTGACCGCGGTCTGCAGGCCTTGCGGAGATTCGGGAACGTGGCGGGAGGACAGCAGCGCCTGCTTGCCGGCCTCGTCGATCCCGGACAGCTCCGTGCGCGCCAGCGGCACCACGCCGTCGAACAGCGCGGTGACATGCAGGTCGCCGATGGCCTGGTGGTAGACGCCGGGCACCTGCCGGGCGGGCGCGGTCTGCGCGCCGGCGGGCAGGGCGAGCGTGGCCAAAAGGGCGACCGAGGCCAGCGGGAAAAGACGGGGATGCAAGCGGATGGAAGCCATGGGGGAAGAATCGAAGCGGCGTCGCCGCGGAGACTTCATCCTAGGTCGGCGCCAGCGAGCGCAACGCTCAATCCGTGGCGTCAAACGCTCAATGCGGTTCAGGCATTGCCGATGCGCGCGGGATCCAGGCCGTAGCGTTCGCTGAAGCGACGACTGAAGCTGGCGACCGAGCGGTAACCGACCCGTGCCGCGACCGTCTTCACCGGCCAGTCGGTGGTGTAGAGCAGATCCATCGCGCAGGCCAGGCGCGCGGCGGCGATGATCTCGCGCAGCCCGGTACCTTCGCCGGCCAGGCGCCGACGCAGGGTCGCGCCGCTCAGGCCGAGCGTGGTTTCGATGTGCTGCGACTGCCAATCGCGGGCGGGATCGGCGCGGATCAGATCGCGAATCCGCATCGCCAGGCGTGGGGGCGGGGGCACCAGCATGGTCGTGTGTCCGCGCCGGCACAGCGCCACGGTCAGCGCGGCCAGCGCCAGCCGCGCCTCGGTGTAGTGACCGGCCTGCAAAGACGCCAGCCAATGCTGCAGCTCCGGTGCGAAATCGGCGCTGTCCAGGCGCGCGAGATCGTCGCCCCGGCCGGTGATCGGTTCGGACCACAGCAGGCGCGCGGCGGCGAGCACTTCCTCGCACAGCGGAATCGTGACCGTCAGGTAGAGGCCGCTGTCCGGGTCGGGAATGTTGACCACGTCCATCCGGCAGCGGCGCGCGATCAGGAACAGATCGCCGGGTGCGAATTCCAGCGCCTGCGCATGCGTGCGCACCTGCTTGCGACCGCGCAGCACGATCGCGATGCAGGGATGATCGATGTCCACCGCATGCGCGCCGTGCTCGTGGCGCGCGGTGATGCAGGCGTAGCCTTCCGCGCGCGTGCAGTCGACCAGCGCGCCGAGACGCACGAGCAGGGAGGGACCGGGGGCGACGACCGCATTCATCGGCAAGGCGATGGATTACACGGCGACATTGAACAATCGGCCCACCAGCGCCGCCGCCGCCATCGCCACCGCGCCCCAGAAGCCGACCCGCCACGCGCCGCGCAGCACCGGCGCGCCGCCGATGCGCGCGGCGAGGCCGCCGGATACCAGCAGGCCGACGAGGGTGACGGCGGTGGTCACCGCCGCGACCCGATCCGCTGGCGCCAGCACTGACGCGACGATCGGTACCGCCGCGCCCGCGGTGAAGGCGGCGGCCGAGGCCAGCGCCGCCTGCAACGGACGCGCGCGCAATTCCTCGGTGATGCCCAGTTCGTCGCGCGCATGCGCGGCCAGCGCGTCATGGGCGGTGAGCTGTTCGGCGACCTGGCGGGCGAGCGCGGGTTCGAGTCCGCGCTGCACGTAGATCTGGGTGAGCTCGGCGAGTTCGAGCCCGGGCTCGGCATGCAGTTCGCGTTTCTCGATGGCGAGATCCGCCGCTTCGGTGTCGGCTTGTGACTGCACGGACACATATTCGCCGGCCGCCATCGACATCGCGCCGGCGACCACGCCGGCGACGCCGGTCATCAGGATGGTTTCGGGCGCCGCGCCGCTGGCGGCCACGCCGACCACGATGCCGGCCACCGAGACGATGCCGTCGTTGGCTCCCAGGACCGCCGCGCGCAGCCAGCCGACCCGGTTGGTGCGGTGGAGTTCGGGATGGCGGCTGGTGGGAAGCGGGCGGCGAGGCATGGCGGCAGGGTAGCCTCCGCGCCACGCGGGGTCGAGCCGGGAGCGGCCAGCACAGGTGCGGAACACTGCGATGTGGGCGATGGCGATGATGCCGGGACGGGCGGCACGCTATATTGCCGCCCTTGTGGCGCCTGCGCCGCAGCCCCACATCGTCGTTCCCTGCCGTGCGAGTCCGCCTTTGTCCAGCCCCAGCCACGTCGCCGATACGCTGATCACCGATCGCACGCAGCTCGTGCAGTACATCGCCGGTGGCGAGAAACCACGCGCGGACTGGCGCATCGGCACCGAGCACGAGAAGTTCGGTTTCCGCCTGGACGATCTGCGTCCGCCGGAATTCGACGGCGAGCGCGGCATCGAGGCGCTGCTGAAGGGCCTGACCCGGTTCGGCTGGGAAGCGGTCGAGGAAAAGGGCCGGGTGATCGCGCTGACCCGCGACGGCGCCTCGGTCACCCTGGAACCGGCCGGCCAGTTGGAGCTTTCCGGCGCCGCGCTGGAAACCATCCACCAGACCTGCGTCGAAGTCGGCACCCACCTGAAGGAAGTCAAGGAAGTCGCCGATGAACTGCGGCTGGGTTTCCTCGGCATGGGCTTCCAGCCCAAGTGGCGGCGCGACGAAATGCCGTGGATGCCCAAGGGCCGCTACAAGATCATGAAGTCGTACATGCCCAAGGTCGGTTCGCTCGGCCTGGACATGATGACCCGCACCTGCACCGTGCAGGTCAACCTGGATTACGCCAGCGAAGCGGACATGGTGAAGAAGTTCCGCGTGTCGCTGGCGTTGCAGCCGATCGCCACCGCGCTGTTCGCCGATTCGCCGTTCACCGAGGGCAAGCCGAACGGTTACCAGAGCTATCGCTCGCACATCTGGACCGATACCGATCCGGATCGCACCGGCATGCTCGACTTCGTGTTCGAGGACGGTTTCGGCTACGAACGCTACGTCGACTATCTGCTCGACGTGCCGATGTATTTCAGTTACCGCGACGGCATCTACCACGACGCCAGCGGGCAGAGCTTCCGCGACTTCCTCAAGGGCGAGCTGCCGGTGCTGCCGGGCGCGCTGCCGACCCTGCGCGACTGGTCGGATCACATGACCACCGCGTTCCCGGAAGTGCGGCTGAAGAAGTTCCTGGAGATGCGCGGCGCCGACGGCGGCCCGTGGAATCGCCTGTGTGCGTTGCCGGCGTTCTGGGTGGGCCTGCTGTATGACGACACGGCGCTGGACGCGGCCTGGGATCTGGTGAAGGACTTCAGCCTGGTCGAGCGCCATGCCCTGCGAGACGGCGTGCCGCGCGACGCGCTGAAGCTGCCGTTCCGCGGAGGCACGGTGCGCGACGTCGCCGCCGAGGCGCTGAAGATCGCGGTCGCCGGCCTGCGCCGCCGCGCGTGCGTGAACAGCAAGGGTGTGGACGAAAGTGGCTTCCTCGACGCGCTGATCGAAATCGTGGAATCCAACGAGACGCCGGCCGAGCGCAAGCTCAAGCTGTTCGCCGGCGAATGGAACGGCAGCGTCGATCCGGTGTTCCGCGAGTTCGCCTACTGAGCCACCGCCGCCAGCGCCTGGAATCGTCCGGCGGCATGCGTGCTGGCACTGCTCAGCGTTCAGGGAACCGCTTGAAGATGATGTTCTCCGCGACCGGGCCCGACAGCAGGAAACCGGTCACGCGTCCGGCGCCGTCGCGCTGGAACGCGATCTTCTGCAGGAACCACGCCGAGCTGCGGAACAGATCGCGCTGGTAGGGTTGCAGCGTGGCCGTTGGCCAGCGCGGGTGATGGATGCGCAGTTGGTCGCCTTCGACCGTCAGCACGTAGTCCGTGTCCAGTTCGTCGCTGTGATAGCGACCGGCGAACTCGCCGGCGCGCGCGCTGGCGGGATCGAACGCCGCCAGCTTCACTCGAAGGGCGTCGATCCGGCCGTATTGGCCGATGACGAAATGCAACCGGTCAGGCCGGCCCTTTCCCCCGGTGGGAAATTCCAGCACCTGATTGAATTTTTCACTCAACAGGAAGCGGTTGGCCGACAACGCGGGCAACGCCTCCGGATCGGGATCGTCGAGCGTGGCGACAAACAGGCGGCGACCGTCGCTGGTGACGCGGAAGAAGTAGCCCGGGAACAGTTCGTAGTCGCCGGCATACGCCGCGAGCTGGCGGCGGCCCGGCCCGCTTTTGTCCGTTGACGACACGAGGTAACCGGGGCGATGCGACAGGTAGGCTGCGGCGACGCCGTAGGCGATTTCCGAGGTGTCGACATCGTTGGCGTTGGCCACTACCGCCACGCTGAAGCGCTCGCCGGGCACGCGCAGCAGGAAAGCGCGGTAGCCCGCGTCGCGGCCGCCGTGGCTCCAGGTATCCAGGCCGTTCCAGGCATGGCGTTCCTGGCCGAGCGCATAGAAGTTGACGGTGCCGTCCACCAGCACGCCCTGCTCCCGCATGCGCGTGAACAGCGCGGCGTTGCCGACGGCGTGGGTCTCGAAATTCAGCGCCCAGCGGCTGAGATCGGCGGCGGTGGTCAGCAGGCCGGTGGAGCCGGTGGTGGTGCTGTTCAGCACGTCGCGGACGTAGCCGTCCTTCGTCGATCGCCAGGACGGCACCCGATGCGGCACCCGATCGTCGATTTCGTCGCCGAAGCGCGTGTCGCGCATGCCCAGCGGCTGGAAGATGCGCTCGTCGCAGAACGCCCGCAGCGACTGACCCGAGACCCGCCGCACCACTTCGCCCAGCAGCGCATAGCCGGTGTTGTTGTACTGGTACCGGCTGCCAGGCGCGAAGTTGCCGCCGCGCTGGCGCAGCACCATCCGCAGGACCTGCTCATCGGTGAGCAGATCCTCCTCGCGCCAGCCGGCCGCGGGCATCAGGGTGCCGAAGTCGCGCAGGCCGGCGGTGTGGTTGAGCAGTTGCCGCAGGGTCATCGGCGCCCAGTCGGCGGTTTCCGGCAGATGGCGCGAGAGCGGATCGTCGATGGATAGCTTGCCATCCTGTTCCAGCAGCAGGATCGCGAAGGCGGTGAACTGCTTGGAAACCGAGGCGACGTGGAAGACCGAATCCGGGGTGACCGGCGTGGCCTGCTCCAGATCGGCGGAGCCGACCTCGGCGTGCTGGACGATCCGGCCGTCCAGGGTGATCGAGACGGCCACGCCGGGCATGCCGGGACGGTCCCAGGGAGCCAGCAGGGCACGCACCGCCGCCTCGGTCGCCGGGGCGGAGTGGGGGGGCGGGGCCGCCTGCGCCCGCGCGTCCTGAAACGCCGGCCAGGCCAGCAACAGCAGGAACAGGAAACGCCGCATCGGTGGCTCCTTCGCAGATGAGGCGCCGACGATGCCGGCCGGGGGCCGTCAGCATCGACCGACTTCGCGAAGTCGGACGACCGATGCGCTATGGGGTCGGTCGCAGCGGCGGCGAGGCCGTCGCATTGGCTTCCCGGCGGTACGCGGTCGGCGTGGTGCCCTGATGGCGGGCGAATGCGGTGTTGAAGGACGACTTGCTGTTGAAGCCGGCGCGGTGCGCGATGTCCAGCACCGTCAGGTCACGCAGGGCCGGATCGCGCAGAAGCTCGGCGGCCTTGGCCACCCGATGCCGGTTGATGAAATCGAAGAAGTGCACGCCCAGTTGCTGGTTGAGCAGTTGCGACAGCTCGCGCTGGCCCCAGCCCAGGCGGCGGGCCAGCGAGCGGATGGTCAGGGAGGGATCCAGGAACGGTTCCTGCGCGGCCATGAAGGCTTCGAGCCGCGCCAGCGCCGCCGGGTCGGTGGACACGGCCGGCGCGGGTTCCCCGACCGCAGTCAGGGAAGCGGATTGCGGCGCGACCACGGCCACGGCCGGGTCCGGTGGCGCAGGCGCTGCATCGGCGGCGGATTCGGTGTCGGCCGGCACCCCCAGGAACAGGTGCTGGCGGGTCAGCGCGGTCAGGGTGAAGGCGCAGGTGATCACGGTGGCGAAGCTGGCGACCACCGGATCCAGCAGCCGGTACAGCGCGATGTCGCCGCTCCACCAGGCCAGGGTCTTCTGCAGCACGAAGAAATTCGCGAACGCGGACACTGCCAGCAGCGTCGCGAGCCAGCCGAAGGTCGCGCTGTCCGGGTTCGAGCAGGTGTCGCGATAGGCGCGGCGGTAGCGCAGCAGCACCCGCACCATCAGCGCCAGGTAGACGTAGTACTGCACGTGCAGGAGCAGGCTGCCGATGCGTGCGACCGAGACCGTTGCGGCCCTGCCATCGGACAGGGCGCCGGTCCAAAGCAGCGCGAGCATCATCGTGCCCGCCAGCGCCAGGCCGGCCAACAGGAAGGGACGCACCCTGCTCCCGGGAAAGCACAGCGAGACGACGTAGGCGTAAAGCAGCGGATCCTGCAGGAACGCCAGTGGCGCGCGGTACATCATCAATTCGCGCAGCGACACAGGCAGCAGCGTCGAGGCCCAGCCGATCACGTCCAACCCGGTCAGCAGCAGGAAGCCACCGAGGAAACGGTTGGCGGACTTCAACGGCCCCGGCGTCACCCACAGGAACAGCGCCAGCAGCAGGCACAGGCCAGCGGTCATCACGCCGAGTGGGGGGAGCAGGGGTGACGCCATCTTCGCGGGCAGGAGGGCATTCGGAACCAACGCCACTATAGACAAGCACGGGGTGCCGGACCGCGCGAGGGGCGATCGTCATGGGAATGCTACAAGCGGGTGCCGGTCTCCACCAATCGATCCCGATTCATGCTCCTTTGATCTGCGGGGAGCCGTGGAGCGGTCATCGAGCCTTTCAATCCGGGCAGTCGCTCGGATACCATACCCCAGTATTGGATAGGAGGCGGCCATGCCCCACACCGAGATCGAGAAGAAGCGGGTGCTGACCCGGGTGCGGCGCATCCGCGGCCAGGCCGAGGCGCTGGAACGCGCGCTGGAGGCCGGTACCGAGTGCGGTGCGGTGTTGCAGCAGATCGCCGCGATCCGTGGCGCGGTCAACGGGCTGATGTCGGAGGTGATGGAAGCCCACATCCGCGAGGAGTTCGGCCAGCCGGCCCAGTCCGACGCGCAGCGCCAGGCCCAGGTCCGTGAAATGGCCGGGCTGGTGCGCTCCTATCTGAAATGAATCCGCCGGACGATGGCACGGATTCGTGTCCTCGTCCGCACCGTCGTGCCGTCATCCCAGGAATACGCAGGAGAATCCCCATGAAAAGCCGTGCCGCCGTCGCCTTCGCTCCCGGCAAGCCACTGGAAATCGTCGAGATCGACGTCGCCCCGCCGCGGAAGGGCGAGGTGCTGATCAAGATCACCCACACCGGCGTCTGCCACACCGATGCGTTCACCCTGTCCGGCGATGATCCGGAAGGGTTGTTCCCGGTGGTGCTCGGCCATGAAGGCGCCGGCATCGTGGTGGAAGTGGGCGAGGGGGTGACCAGCGTCAAGCCGGGCGACCACGTGATTCCGCTGTACACCGCCGAATGCGGCGAGTGCCTGTTCTGCAAGAGCGGCAAGACCAACCTGTGCGTATCGGTGCGCGCCACCCAGGGCAAGGGCGTGATGCCCGACGGCACCAGCCGCTTCAGCTACAACGGCGAACCGATCTACCACTACATGGGCTGCTCGACCTTCAGCGAGTACACCGTGGTGGCGGAGGTCTCGCTGGCGAAGATCAACCCAGAGGCCAACCCGGAACATGTCTGCCTGCTCGGCTGCGGCGTGACCACCGGGATCGGCGCGGTGCATAACACGGCCAAGGTGCAGTCCGGCGACTCGGTCGCGGTGTTCGGACTCGGCGGCATCGGCCTGGCCGTGATCCAGGGTGCCCGCCAGGCCAAGGCCGGGCGCATCATCGCGATCGACACCAACCCGTCCAAGTTCGAGCTGGCGCGTGAATTCGGCGCCACCGACTGCGTCAACCCGAAGGACTTCGACAAACCGATCCAGCAGGTGATCGTCGAGATGACCGGTTGGGGCGTCGATCACAGCTTCGAGTGCATCGGCAACGTCAACGTGATGCGGGCCGCGCTGGAATGCGCGCACCGCGGCTGGGGCCAGTCGGTGATCATCGGCGTGGCCGGCGCCGGCCAGGAAATCTCCACCCGTCCGTTCCAGTTGGTCACCGGCCGCAAATGGATGGGCACCGCCTTCGGCGGCGTGAAGGGACGCAGCCAGTTGCCGGGCATGGTCGAGGACGCGATGAAGGGCGACATCGAACTGGCGCCGTTCGTCACCCACACCATGGCACTGGATGCCATCAACGAAGCGTTCGACCTGATGCACGAGGGCAAGTCGATTCGTTCGGTGGTCCATTACTGATTCCGGAAAGGCGAACACATGCAACGCATCGAACAACACGCCTGCTTCGGCGGCTCGCAGGAAGTCTGGGCCCACCGCTCGACGGTGCTGGACTGCGACATGCGGGTCGGCGTGTACCTGCCGCCGCAGGCGAAGACCCAGCGCCTGCCGGTGCTGTACTGGCTGTCCGGGCTGACCTGCACCGAGCAGAACTTCATCACCAAGGCCGGCGCGCAACGCTACGCCGCCGAACATGGCGTGATCCTGGTGGCGCCGGACACCAGCCCGCGCGGCGATGACGTCGCCGACGCGGAAGGCTATGACCTGGGCAAGGGCGCGGGTTTCTACCTCAATGCCACGCAGTCGCCGTGGTCATCCCACTACCGCATGTACGACTACGTCGTGGAAGAGCTGCCGGCGCTGATCGAGGCGCACTTTCCGGCGACCGGCGCGCGCGGGATCAGCGGGCACTCGATGGGCGGGCACGGCGCGCTGATCGTGGCGCTGAAGAACCCGGGCCGGTATCGCAGCGTGTCGGCGTTCTCGCCGATCGTCGCGCCGGCGCGCGCACCCTGGGGCGAGAAGGCGTTCACCGCCTATCTGGGCGAGGACCGCGAGGCCTGGAAAGGCTGGGATGCGAGCGAACTGGTCGGGCATGCCAGCGAACGCCTGCCGCTGCTGATCGATCAGGGCGAGGCGGACGAGTTCCTGGATGGCCAGCTGAAGCCGCAACTGCTGCGGGACGCCTGCGACCGGGCCGGGTATCCGCTGAGGCTGCGGATGCGGCCGGGATACGATCACAGCTACTACTTCATCGCCAGCTTCATCGGCGAGCACATCGCCCACCACGCGGCGGCATTGCGGGCCTGAGGCCCGCCGGAGTCGACAGCGGCCGCCGTCAGGCGGCCGAGACGTCGCGCAGTTCCCAGGCGCTGCCGGACAGCAGGCGCAGGCGGTGCTTCAGCACCTGACCGGGAATGGAGGTGGTCGCCACCAGCACGATCCGCAGATCGTCCTGCTGGCCGGAAACGCGGGCGCCGGGATCGGTCAGTCCCAGTCCGGGATCGACGTCATCGGGGTCGTCCTGCTTCAGCCGCCAGCGCTGGAACAGGCCATCGCTCTGCAGCGCCGACTGCAATTGCGCCGCGAATTCGTCGGCGCCGTGAGCGGTGAAACTGAGTGCCGGATCGCCACCGCGGGCGCGGTCGGGGTCGGGCAGGCTGATGTAATAACGCACGGCCATACGAGCCTCTCGTCCTTGGGTGGCTAAGGTTAGCGATCCCGAGCGTTAGCTGTCCGTTACGACGGCGACGCAGGCTTAAGCCGGCTTGAACACGTGCGGTTCGGAGGCGAACCCCACCACCATCGCACCCTTGCCGACGTTGACCATGCCGGTCAGGCTCATGACGCTCTCGAACACCTCGACGTTGTGGTTGGCGCAGATGTCGCGCAGGCGCTGGTAGCCGGGCAGGGAACGCATCTCCGCCAGTTCACCGCCGTAGCCCAGGCACACGGTGGGTGTCATCAGGCCGTCCATCACCCGATGGCCGGTAAACCGGAACAGCTGCTCGACCGCGTTGTCGAATCCCTTGATCTTGGCGACCGGCTCGGTGTTGCCGGCATGCCCATGCAGCACCGGCTTGATGTCCAGCGCGCTGCCCAGCGCGGCGCTGAGCAGGCCGACGCTGCGATCGCCCTTGGTCCGCGCCCGCGCCCGCAGGTAATACAGATCGCGGGGAATCATGTAGCCGTGGGTGTGGTTGGCCAGTTCCTCCAGGCGCACCCGGATCTGTTGCACGCTGGCGCCGGCCGCGCGCATGCGCACCGCTTCCACCGCGGTGACGCCCTGCGCGGCGAACAGGTTCTGGGTATCGATAACCCGCAGCGCGAACGGCGAGTTGAAACCCGCCGCCTGCCGCACCGGCTTGTAATCGTTGAGGATGGCAAAGCTGGCCTGCATCGCGTTGTCGTGGATCGGGCTGCGCGTGCGGGTGATGGTCAGGCAGAACACGTGGTCGTAGTCCATCACCAGCTTGCCCAGGAACAGATCCCGGATCTGGGCGACGGAGAATGGCGTCGTCTCGGCCTCGTGCCCGCGCTCGGCCACGTGCGCATGGAGGAAGCTGAGCGTCGCTTCCTCGTCGCGGTGATCGGTCAGTACGGCGTCACCGATGCGCACGGTGATCGGCAGCAGGATGATGTTGTTGTCGCGCAGGAAATCCTGCGGTAAATCACAGGCGGAGTCGACGACGATTCCGATGCGCATCTTTGCCCCTCCCGGCAGGTATCGCATTGTCAGCCATCGCACGCTAGCGCAAGCGGTCCGCCGCGTCGCGTCCCGGAAGTGGGATTGTGCGAGCGGTCACTATATGGCGGGTGTCGTCACACTAGAAACGAGATTACAGACAGGTCTCATCAGAGACTCATGACTAAATATTAATGTGACTATCATCACAAAATAACCGTCTTTCCCCTTGTGGCACGGGGGGCCCGTGTCCACACTTCCGCCCGCAGGACAGGGAGCGGCATGAAACTGGGGTGGGTGTGGATTCTGCTGGGGACGGCGCTGACGCAGCCGGCGGTGGCGCAGGAAGGCGGCATCGCGCGCGTTGATCCCATCCTGCCCGTCGTCGCCACGCAACAGGCCGACCAGACCGCGGGCCTGTTTTCCGAACGCCGCTTCGAGCAAGCGCTGGCCGATGAAGCCAACCCGACCACGCCCGGCCCGCACGTGCTGGGCAACGGCGAGTGGCGGCTGCAACCGCAGGGCGGCATCGAATCGCCATTGCTGGTGGTGTACCACCCGTACAGCGCGCGGGTCACCGTCCTGACCGGGCCCGGTGTTGCGCCGGTCAGCCATCGCCTGTTCGACCCGGATCTGGATCCGCGCTATTCCCGCCATGCGCTGGTGTTTCCGCTGGCCGGCGACGCGCCGGTCTACGTGAAGGTGGAGGACGCGCGCTACCCGTTGCACGTCAAGGTGGAGTCGCGCGCCGAACACGCCGCGTCCGACCTCCAGCACACCCGCATGCTGATGATGGCGATGGGCGTGACGCTGGGCGTGTCGTTGACCGTGCTGCTGTTCTGGCTGGTGCTGCGCGAGCGGGTCTACCTGCTCTATGCCGGTGCCATGCTCGCGCAGATGCTGTATGTCCTGTGTTCCTACGGCGAAGCGTATGCCCTGCCGGGCCTGCGGGTGCTCTGGCATTTCGGCGCGCCGGGCATCTGGTACATCGCCACCCTGGCGACGATGCTGACCACCGCCCTGATGATCGAATACGCCGATCTGCGCAGGCACACGCCGCGATTGACGTCGTGGATGCGCTGGACCGGCATCCGCCTGCCGGTGCTGGCGTTGCTGTTCCTGCTGCTGCCCTGGCCGGCGCGGAAGGACTGGTTTCCCGATCTCGGCAATGGCCTGTTCCTGCTGACCCACGCCCTCAGCATCCTCAGCCTGGCGCTGGCCGGGCGCAACTGCAGCCGCCATGCCGCCTACTTCCTGGCCGCGTGGGTGCCGCTGATGGTATTCGGCATCTGGCGCGCGGTGCGGATCAGCCTTGGCATGCCGGTACAGGATTGGCTGGATTACGGCTATCCCTTCGTCCTGGGCTACGCCTCGGTGGTGATGGCGCTGGGCCTGGCCGATCGCATGCTGACGTTCCGCCAGGAACGCGATACGGCCAAGGAGCACGCCGAGCGCGATGCGCTGACCGGCGTGCTCAACCGTGGCGGCATCGAGTACCGGCTGGACTGGGCCATCCTGGAACGCCGTCGCGAACACATTCCGCTGTCGCTGCTGTTCATCGACCTGGATGTGTTCAAGCAGATCAACGATCGCCATGGACACGCCTTCGGCGATCACTGCCTGCGCGCGGTGACCCGGGTGATCAGCGAGGAGTTCCAGTACGGTGATCAGTTGGGGCGGCTGGGCGGCGAGGAATTCGTGCTGGTGCTGACCGGCGTGGACGGTCGCGCGGCCGCGACGCTCGCCGAGCGCGTGCGCGCCAAGATCGCGCGGCACTGCCGAGTGGTGGACGAAATCGAGGTTGGCCTGACCGTCAGTGTCGGGGTGGCCGAATGCACCGCCGAGGACACCGTCGCCAGTCTGATCAAGCGCGCCGACGAAGCGATGTATCGCGCCAAGCGCGCCGGCGGCAACCAGGTGGTGGCGGGAGACGATCCCGCCTTCGGCGTCGCGGCGAGCTCGCGCTGGGCGGCCGACAACGAGGGCTGATCGCGCTCGCTGGCTCCGCGCCTCGGTTCCTCAGTGCCAGAGACCCAGGATCAACCCGTACAGGGTGAACTGCAGGGTGTGGTAGCCGCCGTCGATCAGCCACAGCTTCAGCGAGCGGCCGGCGAACAGGTAGTTGATGCCGAAGCTGGCGGCGACCCAGCCCACTCCGGTGACCGCGCCGGTGCAGACGGCGACGCCCAGCGCGGGGCGCGGACCCAGGAACCAGGCGAACACGGCCGCCGCGATCAGGCTCAGCACGAAGGCGCCACCGAAAATGCGTGCCGGATGGCCGTTGGAGGCGTCCGGATCCACGCCGGCCTCGCGGCACCACGCCTGCTTGAACAGCGGGCCGTACCAGAGGCCTCCCAGCAGGAAAGCCGACGCCGCGGCGGCCAGCACCGCCAGGAAATTGATGTGCTCCATTTGCCGCTCCCCGAGGCCGGATGACGCGCCAGTGTAGGCGCGTCATGGGTGTCTGGACAGGCGTGCCGGGGTGGGCGATGCCCGCGCCGCGCATGGCCCGGCCGGCTGGCGCCGGCCGGATTGTCTTTCCTCAGCGGCTGTAGGCGCGCGGCAGGGCGCCGCTGTCGCGCAGATAGCGATCCCGCAGTTCGGTCTGGCGCGAACGCATCGGCATGGCCTTGCCGCCCAGCCAGATCTGCTCGGCGGTATTGATCACGTCCAGCGGATCCCCGCTCCACAACACCAGATCGGCCAGCTTGCCCGGCGCGATGCTGCCCAGTCGATCGTCCACGCCCAGTGCCTGTGCCGGTACCCGGGTCAGTCCCGCCAGGCCCTGTTCCCACGGCAGTCCGTTGGCGACCGCGTTGCCGGCGTGCTGGCGGATCTTGCGCGCGTTGTGCGAGGCGTCGCCGGACTGGGTGAAGCCGACGCTGACGCCGGCCGCGTCCAGCCGCTTCGCGTTCTCCAGGGTCGCGCCGATCTGATCGAAGTCCGACGGCAGCGCGGCCAGTCCGTCGATGAACACCGGTACCCGCGCCTGCGCCAGTTCCGGCGCCAGCTTCCACGCTTCGGCGCCACCGCTGATCGCGATGCGGACGTTCTCTTTCTTCGACCAGCGCAGCAACTGGCGGATGTCGGCGGCGCGGTTGACGCCGATCACCAGCCGGCCGTTGCCGGCCAGGTATTTCGCCAGCGTGGCGCGGCCGGCCGGCGTGAGCAGGGCGTGCGGTGAATCGGCCGGAATGCGGCCACGGGCTTCGGCGACCAGCTGGTCCAGCAGCATCCACTGCGCCGCGCGTGAGTTGCCGCTCAGGCCGGACGCGCCGCCGCCGAGGCGGACGAACAGCGCACGCGGGCCGATCGGATCGGCGCTGCCATCCAGTCGCACGACGCCACCCTGGCCGGCGATGAAGGACGCGCCGGTGCCGGCGCCGAGCAGGGTGAAGCCCAATCCTTCCACGCGCGCCACCGGCACCAGCACCGAGGCCGGGTTGTAGGCGAGGGTGACGTCGAACTCCGGCCGCATCGGCTGCAGGTTGCCCAGCGAGACCGAACTGTCGTCAGTGGCCTGTTCGCCGGAGACCTCCTCCACGCCGATCTCGGTGATACCGGCGAACAATGCCGGCGTCAGCGGCTTGCCCGCCGCGTCGACCACGTCCACGCCCGCGGGCGCGGGCAGGCCGGTACCGACGGACTGGATCACGCCGTTGCGGATCAGCACGTCGGCATGCTTGAGCGTGCCCTGCGCGGTGGCGGTGTGCACGGTGGCGTTGCGAATCAGGACGTCCTGCGCGAAAGCGGGTATGGCCGCGACGGCGGCGGCCAGCAGGCACAGGCGACCCAGCAGGTGGCGGCTCATCGCGACACCTCCTGGCCGAGCAGGAAGTCCGAGACGGGTTGGCGGCTCCGGTCGTGGCGGTCGTACACGCGCGCGCCGTCGATGTAGACCTGTTCGGCCTGCGCGTACACGCTGAAGGGGTTCTGGTTCCAGATCACCACGTCGCCCATCTTGCCCGCCTCCAGGGTGCCGGTCTGCGCGGCCACGCCCAGCGCCTTGGCCGGATTGGCGGTGAGCCAGCGGATCGCGTGTTCGGGCGCGATCTCGCCCATGCCGGCGCGGCGCGCGCTGGCGATCACCTTGGCCGCCTCCTGGTTGAGGCGCTGGATGCCCTCGTCGGAATCCGAATGCACGATCGCGCAGCTGTTGGTGGGACGATCGACCAATGCGATGTTTTCCTGGATGCCGTCGAAGGCTTCCATCTTGAAGCCCCACCAGTCGGCCCACAGCGCGCCGCAGACGCCCTCGGCGGCCAGCCGGTCGGCCAGCTTGTAGGCTTCCACGCCGTGGTGGAACGCGGCGACCTTGAAGCCGAACTCCTTGGCCAGGTCGAGCATGGTGGCCATCTCGTCGGCGCGGTAGCAGTGGATGTGCACCAGGATGTCGCCGTGGATCGCGCCGGCCAGGGTGTCCAGCTTCAGATCGCGCTTGCCGCCGCTGTCGCCGCTGCTGTCCTGGCCGTCACCGGAGCCGCGCTGCCACCAGCGCTTCTTCTTCGGTTCCGACTCCTTCGGCGCGTTCTTTTTCAGGTATTCGGCCGCATCGATGAAGGCGGCGCGGTAGCCGGCCACGTTGCCCATCCGGGTCATCGGCGGCACGCCCTTGCCGCCATACACGCGCTTGGGATTTTCGCCGCAGGCCATCTTCAGTCCCCACGGCGCGCCCGGGAACTTCATGCCCTGGTAGGTGGTGGCGGAAACGTTCTTCAGGGTCACGCCGCGCCCACCGACCAGGTTGGCCGAACCGGGCAGCACCTGCAGGGTGGTGACGCCGCCGGCCAGCGCGGTGTGGAAAGCGGGATCCTGCGGCCACACCGAATGCTCGGCCCAGACGTTGGCGGTGACCGAACCGGTCATCTCGTTGCCGTCCTGGTGCGCGCGCGCGCCGGGACTCGGGTAGACGCCCAGGTGCGAATGCACGTCGATGATGCCGGGGGTGACCCACTTGCCGCGCGCGTCCACGCGGGTGGCGCCTTCCGGCGCCTGCAGGCCGCGCCCGACCGCCGCGATGCGGCCGTCCTGCACCAGCACGTCGGCATCGTCCAGGCGTTCGCCGGTGCCGGTCAGCACGGTGGCGTGTTCGATCAGTACCGGCGCCGAACCGAGCGGGCGATAGGTGCTGGGATAGGGATCCTGGATGAAGCGCGAGGCCGGCGTCGCCGCCTGGGCCGTGATGCAGAGCAAAGCCAAGCCGAACCCGGCCATCAAGGTCAGTCGCATGGTGTATTCCCCGGAAGGTGGCTGGACCCTAACCCGGCCCGTGCCGGCTTGCCAAGTGCGGGAGGCCGTGCGTGCGAGAATGACCTGATAACAACGAGAACGAGGATGCCCATGAAGGACAAGAACGAAATCGTCGACAACTGGCTGCCGCGCTACACCGGGGTGCCGCTGGACCAGTTCGGCGAACACATCCTGCTGACCAACTTCGGCGGCTACCTCAACACCTTTTCGCAGTTGACCGGCGCGCCCATCGTCGGCCTGGACCGGCCGATGGCCAGCGCCACCGTCGACGGCATCACCATGATCAACTTCGGCATGGGCAGCCCGAACGCGGCGACGATGATGGATCTGCTCTCCGCGATCATGCCCAAGGCCGTGCTGTTCCTGGGCAAGTGCGGCGGCCTGAAGAAGAAGAACCAACTGGGTGATCTGGTGCTGCCAATCGCGGCCATCCGTGGCGAAGGCACCAGCAACGACTACCTGCCGCCGGAAGTCCCGGCGCTGCCCGCGTTCGCCCTGCAACGCGCGGTCTCGACGATGATCCGTGATCTGGGCCACGATTACTGGACCGGCACCGTCTACACCACCAACCGCCGCGTGTGGGAACACGACGACGCGTTCAAGGAACGCCTGCGGGTGATGCGCTGCATGGCGATCGACATGGAGACCGCGACGGTGTTCGCCGCCGGCTTCGCCAATCGAATTCCGTGCGGCGCGCTGCTGCTGGTCTCGGACCAGCCGATGATTCCGGAAGGGGTCAAGACCGAGGCCTCCGACGCCAAGGTCAGCTCGGCGTTCGTGCAGAACCACATCAACGTCGGCATCGAGGCGCTCAAGCTGATCCGCCGCAACGGCAAGTCGGTCCGGCACCTGAGGTTCGACGAGTGAGCCAGGCGACGGAACGGCCGGTGATCCGCGTCCGCCGCGCCGCCCTGGGCGACGAGCAGGCGTTGGCCGCGGTGGGCGCGGCCAGCTTCCTGGAAACCTTCGCCGGGGTGCTGGAGGGCGCGGACATCCTGCGCCATTGCCATGATCAGCATGCGGCGGCGCTGTACGCGCGCTGGCTGGCCGATCCGGAACTCCGGATCTGGCTGGCCGAACTCGAGCCCGGTGCGGCGCCGGTGGGCTATCTGGTGCTGTCCCCGGCAAACCTGCCGGTGTCGGACCCGCAACCCGGCGATCGCGAGGTCAAGCGCATCTATCTGCTGCACCGCTTCCAGGGCCACGGCATCGGCGCGGCGTTGATGCGCGCGGCCATCGACGAGGCGACCGCGCTGGGCGCGCCGCGCCTGCTGCTGGGCGTGTACGCGCACAACCACGCGGCGATCGCGTTCTATCGCAAGGCCGGCTATGTGCCGGTCGGCGAGCGCCGGTTCCAGGTCGGCGGACGCGAATACGACGACCAGCTGCTGGCGCTCGCACTGCCGGGCTGAATCCCGCGGCACGTCCACGGAACGCTGCGTGCGGCGGCCGATGCGCCGTTGCGCCGCCGCAGCGGTTAGCCTTGCCGGCGGACACGAATGGAGATTCCGAGATGAGCGACGCCCGCCGCGTGATCGAGTTCTGGCGCGATGCCGGCTACGAAAAATGGTTCGCCCGCGATGAAGCTTTCGACGATCGCTTCCACGACGAGTTCCGCGAACTGCACTTCCGCGCCGCGCGCCGCGAACTGGAAGGCTGGATGGACCAGGCCGAGGGTGCGCTGGCGCTGGTCCTGCTGCTGGATCAGTTTCCGCGCAATTGTTTTCGCGGCAGCGCGCACTCCTACGCGACCGACGGATTGGCGCGCCACTACGCGGCGCGCGCGGTCGATGCCGGTTTCGACGGAAGCGTGGAACCGGCACTGAGGATCTTCTTCTACATGCCGTTCGAACATTCCGAGGCGCTGGCCGATCAGCAGCGCTCGCTGGATCTGTTCAACGCCACCGGCGATGCCAACTACATCCGCTACGCGCAGCTGCACTACGACATCATCGCCCGCTTCGGCCGTTTCCCGCACCGCAATCCGGCGCTGGGACGCGGCTCCACGAACGAGGAACTCGCCTATCTGGCCGAGGGTGGTTTCAGCGGGTAGGGTGGCCGGGTTCCGTGGACGACGGCGGCTTTGCTCCCGGCCTGCCCCCATCCGCCCCCGTATCACGTACGGGGCAAGTTCTGCGGGCACCTTCCCCCGCACGCGAGGGAAGGATGTCGCCCGTTTTTCTGGTTACCGGGGATAGCCAGAACATTCCCCTCCCACGCCTGCGGGGGAGGGTGGATAGGGGCCGCATCCGGAGCACGTCGTTCCGCCGTGCATGGGCAACGGCGAATGCCCCCACCTTCCCCGCATGCGGGGAAGGAGAACGCGGGAAGTCCGGACCGGCTCGAATCCCCACGCGCACGGCAAAAAGAAAAACGGCGCCTTCCGGCGCCGTTTCCTCGTTCGATGATGATTGATCAGTACTTGTTGATCGTGCCGTCGACCTCATCGGCCCAGGCATTGATGCCGCCGGTGACATTGTAGACCCGGGTGAAGCCGCGGGCGCGGAACTCCTCGGCAGCCTGCTGGCTGCGGCCGCCGCTGCGGCACAGGAATGCCAACGCGGTGTCCTTGGGCAGGTTTTCCAGATCCGCGCGGCCGTTGCCGTCGAAGGTCTTGAACGGCACCGCGACCGCGGCCATGGCGCGCTCGTCGGCCGGACGCACGTCCACCAGCAGTACCTCGCCGGCGCGGACCTTGGCATCGGCCTCCATCGGCGACAGCGCCTGCACCGGCTTGGGTGCATTCGGGTTGTCGATGGCCAGGCCCTTGCCGCGGATGTCGTCGACCCAGTCGATGGTGATGCCGTCGGCGCGGCGCGCGCTACCCAGATCGAACTGCACGCGCACGCCGTTGGACTCGGCGGCGATGGCGTTGGCGTCGAACTGCGCCAGCTGGAAGTTGGGCTGGAACTGGGCGTTGATCGCCAGCGCCAGCGTGGCACCCGGGCCGGCGTCGGCGACCGCGTTCTTCAGCATCTCGGCGGCGGCCGGGGTGATGGTGATCGCCGGCGGCGTGCGGTCCGGCGCGTCCAGGCCGAGCAGGCCGGCCAGTTCGCCGGAATTGGTCATCTGCTCGATGATGTCGCTGCCGCCGACCAGCTCGCCGTCGATGTACAGCTGCGGGATGGTCGGCCAGTCGCCATAGGCCTTGATGCCTTCGCGGATTTCCTGGTCGGCCAGCACGTTGACGTGCGCGTAGTCCACGCCCAGCGCGCCCAGCGCGCCGACCGCCTTGGCGGAGAAACCGCATTGCGGCATGTTGGGCTGGCCCTTCATGAACAGCACCACGCGGTTGGACTGCAGGAGGGATTCGATACGGGCGCGCAGGGCGGGGTCGAGGGACATGGACGGCTACCGGAAGGCGGAAAGGGAATTTTACGCCCCATGGCATCATGGGGCATGACCCGCGCAAGAACACTGCATCGCGTCCCGCGCCGGCCCGGCTTGATATTGGGCCTGTTGGCGTTGTCGCAAGTGGCGGTCGCGGCGGTGTGGTGGCGCTGGGGATGGCGGGTCGGCCTGCCGGCGATGCTGCTGACCCACCTGACCGTGGTCTGGGCGACCCTGTACCCCCGCGCGACCCTGCTGTGCCCGGCGCTGTCCCGCCTGCCGACGACGCGGCGCGAGGTCTGGCTGACCATCGACGATGGGCCGTCCGCCGATACCGCGCCGATGCTGGATCTGCTGGAACGCCATGGTGCCCGGGCCACGTTCTTCCTGGTCGGCGAGCGGGCGCTGGCGCAGCCGGAACAGGTGCGGGACATCCTCCGCCGCGGACACGGCATCGGCAACCATAGCGCCAGCCATCCGGACACCCGTTTCTGGCGGCTCGGTCCGGCCGCGATGGAGGACGAGATCGGCCGCAACCAGTCGCTGCTGACGGTGGTGTCCGGTCAGACGCCGCGCTGGTTCCGCTCGGTGGTGGGGATGACCAATCCCTTCGTCGGGATGTCGCTCAAGCGCCACCGGCTGGCTCGTGTCGCCTGGAGCGCGCGCGGGTTCGACGGCGTGGATTGCGATCCTGACCAGGTGCTGGCGCGACTGACGCGCGACATCGCGCCCGGCGCGATCGTGCTGCTGCACGAAGGCGCCGCGCACGGGCACAACGTCGAGATTCTCGCGCGCCTGCTGGAATGGCTGGCGCGGGAAGGCTATGCCACCGTGGTGCCGTCGGAACACCCTCCCGTGTAGAGCCGAGCTTGCTCGGCTGAATCCCACCGAAGGCCCTGCGTCCCGGGCACAGCCGAGCACGGCAGCCGAGCAAGGCAGCCGAGCAAGCTCGGCTCTACGCGAAGGGATCAGGCGTGGGCGAGCAGGCGATGCGCCACCGGCAGGGCCAGCCGGGTCCATTCGGCGTACATGGCCGCGGACGGATGCAGGCCGTCGTCGGCCAGCATCGCGGCTTCGGCGCCGCGCGCGCGGCTGGCCGCGGTGATATCGACGAAGGCCACGCCGCGTTGCGTGCAGGCCAGCCTTGCGGCCTCGTTGTACGCATCCAGTTCGCTGGCGATGCGGGCGGTGTCGCGGCCTTCCTTCACCGCGAAGGGGGTCACGCCCCAATCGGGAATCGACAGCACCAGCACCCGTTCCGGCCGGTTGCCGGCGAAACCGATCGCGCGCCACAGCAGCGCCGCGAACTGCACGCGGTATTCCTCGACGTCACGACCGCGGTACTGGTTGTTGACGCCGATCAGCAGGCTCACGAAATCATGCGTGCCCAGCGGCTCCTGCGCGGTGATCGCCGCGTCCAGTTCGTCGGTGCTCCAGCCGGTGGTGGCGATGATGCGCGGGTCCGCCAGCGGAATGCCTTCGTTGCGCAGCGCCTGCGCGAGCTGCACCGGCCAGCGCCCGTTTTCGGGCACCGATTCACCGATGGTGTAGGAGTCGCCGAGCGCCAGATAGCTCAATTCGGGCAACAGGGCGGTGGTGTGTGGAGTGGCGGCGGTGGTCATGCGCGCATTCTGCGCCGGATGGCCGCCGGTTCAAAGGCCGTCTGACCAACCCGATGGCGTGGGGGCGGGGAAGGCGTCGCGACTGACGTCGCTCCCACAGGTTGCAGCTGGCGCATGGGGCCGCTGGCCCGCGAAGTGTTCGAGCAGGAAGCAGGGATGCCACCGATGCGCCATCCCTTTCCTTGTGGGAGCGACGTCAGTCGCGAAGGCGACCAAGCTGCACGCCTTTCGGAATTTCCGTGAAAAGCTCGCGACTCACGTCGCTCCCACAACTGGGGCAGGAGTTTCTGGTTTCACCGGCAGGGGAGGCGGGAAACCACGGGCGCCCCGGCTCAGGCCGCGGCGGGGCGCGAACGTCCCTTGATTGGCACCACCTTGGTGGCGGCCTCGGCGCGGCGATCCAGGGCGCGGCCGATGCGGACGAAGACTTCGCGCATCACCGCCGCCTCGGGCAGGAAGGTCACCCGGAAGTGGTTGCGGTAGGGCACGTTGAAGCTCGAACCGGGCACCACCAGCACGCCTTCGGTTTCCAGCAGGTCCAGGGCGAAGGCGTGATCGTCGAAGCCCTTGGCGGCGTCGCCGACCACCGCCGGGAACGCGTACAGCGCCGCGTCCGGACGCACCAGTTCCAGGTGCTCGCTGGCGTCGCAGGCCTCGATGATCGCGCGGCGGGTCTCGTACAGGCGTCCGCCCGGCGAACAGAGTTCGGTGATGGTGTCCGGGCCGTTGACCGCGGCTTCCACCGCGTACTGGCCGGGCACGTTGGCGCACAGGCGCAGCGCGCTCAGCAGGTCCATCGCCTGCAGGTACTCGCGAACCCGTTCGATGCTGCCGGACACCACCGCCCAGCCGACCCGCCAGCCGCAGGCGCGGTGGACCTTGCTCAGGCCGCTGAAGGTGATGCAGGGATGATCGCCGGCCAGCGGCGCGACCGGCTCGAATCGCGCGCCGTCGTACAGCACCTGGTCGTAGATTTCATCGACCATCAGCAGCAGCTTGTGCTTGGTCGCGATGGTGACGATCCGCTCCAGCAGTTCGCGCGGATAGATGGCGCCGGTCGGGTTGTTCGGGTTGATCAGCACGATCGCCTTGGTACGCGAGGAGATCAGCTGTTCGATTTCGCCGGGATCCGGCAGGAAGTCGTTTTCCGGCGTGCAGCGGTAATAGACCGGGCGGCCGTCGTTGAGGATGGTGGCGGCCGACCACAGCGGGTAGTCGGGCGACGGCACCAGCACTTCATCGCCGGGGTTGAGCAGCGCGCGCAGCGACACGTCGATCAGCTCGCTGACGCCGTTGCCCATGAACACGCGATCCGCGCTGGCATGCGGGGTGCCGCGCCGGGCATAGGCGGCGGCGACCGCTTCGCGCGCGGCCGGCAGGCCCTGCTGGTGGGTATAGGGGTCGGTGTGGTCGATATCACCCACGATCGACTTCTGCAGATGCGCCGGGGCACGGAAACCGAAGGCGCCGGGGTTGCCGATGTTCAGCTTGATCAGCTTGCGTCCCTGGGCCTCCAGCTCGCGAGCTCGCCGAGCCAGCTCGCCACGGATTTCGTAACGGACTTCGGAGAGGCGCTCGCGCACGGGCAGCTGGAACGGGGACGGGGCAGACATGGCAATGGTTTTGGGGAGTTGGACGGCCAGCTTAACGGAAATTTATGCAGCCGCGCGCCGCCCGGTTTAACAGGCGTCTAGAATCCCGCCATGCCCGCAAATCCCGCACACGCCCCCCTCGACCTCGCCTCCCTGCGCGCCATCGGCTGGCCCTGGCCTGGCGAACCGGAGGACCCTGCCTGGGCGGCCCTGCTGGCGGCCCACCCGGCGGCGCGGCCTGCCAGGGTGACCGAGCAGCACCGCTCGGGGTATGTCGTGGCCGACGGCCCGGACACCGCCATCAAGGCCGAATCCCTGCCCGAATGGCAGCGCCGCCCCGGCTTCCGCAAGGACGGGTCTCCCGCCCACGAGCGTCCGGCGGTTGGCGACTGGGTGCTGCTGGAAGGCAAGCGCATCGTCGCCCTGCTTCCGCGGCACACCGGCATCAAGCGCGGCGCGGCCGGCGAGCACTACCAGCAGCAGGTCATCGCCGCCAACGTGGATGCCGTCTTCATCGTTTCGGGCCTGGACGCGGACTTCAATCCGCGCCGGATCGAGCGCTACCTGCTGCTGGTCGGCAGCGGCGGGGCGCAGCCGGTGGTGGTGCTGACCAAGGCCGACCGCCATGAATACGCGAGCGATGCCATCGAAGCGCTGGCCGACGTGACCGCGCAGGACGTGCCGGTGTTCGCGCTCAACGCCAAGGATCCCGACGGCGTGGCGGTACTGGCGCCCTGGTTGCAGCCGGGCCATACGGTGGTGCTGGTCGGTTCCTCGGGAGCGGGCAAATCCACCCTCACCAACACCCTGCTGGGCGACGACCGGATGAAGACCGGCGAGGTCCGCGAGAGCGATTCGCGTGGTCGCCATACCACCACCCATCGCGCGCTGATGCCACTGCCGTCCGGCGCCTGCCTGATTGACACCCCCGGCATGCGCGAACTCAAGCCGACCGGCGAAGAGGATCTGGTCGAAGGGGGCTTCGCCGACATCGAGGCATTGGCCGAACAATGCCGCTTCCGCGATTGTTCGCACCAGCGTGAACCCGGTTGCGCGGTACGCGCGGCGATCGAGCGCGGCGAGCTGGACGAGGAACGCTTCCTCAATTACCTGAAACTGCGCGACGAAGTCGCCAGCGCGGCCGGCAAGCTGGCCACCCGGCTGGCGCAGAAGGCCGAAGCCCGCGTGCAGGTCAAGGCGCTCAACAAGCGCCTGGACGACAAGTACGGACGCCACTGATGCGCCGTCACCTCCCTTGTAGGAGCGACGTGAGTCGCGACGGCGACTCGGTTGGAAGCCTTCTGGATTTCGATCAAAAGCTCGCGACTCACGTCGCTCCTACAGGTTGCAGCCGGTATGCCGGACAGCTTGACCGCGAAGCGCCCACGCAGGACGCCAGGATACGACCGACGCGCCATCTCCTCCCTTGTGGGAGCGACGTGAGTCGCGACGGCGACGCAGTGGGAAGCCCTTGGAGTTTCCGCCAAGAGCTCGCGACTCACGTCGCTCCTACAGGTTGCAGCCGGTATGCCGGACAGCATGGCCGCGAAGTGCCCACGCAGGACGCCAGGATACGACCGACGCGCCATCTCCTCCCTTGTGGGAGCGACGTGAGTCGCGACGGCGACCCGGTTGGAAGCCCTTGGAGTTTCCGCCAAGAGCTCGCGACTCACGTCGCTCCTACAGGTTGCAGCCGGTATGCCGGACAGCTTGACCGCGAAGCGCCCACGCAGGACGCCAGGATGCGACCGACGCGCCATCTCTTCCCTTGTGGGAGCGACGTGAGTCGCGACGGCGACCCGGTTGGAAGCCTTCTGGATTTCCGTCAAAAGCTCGCGACTCGCGTCGCTCCTACAGGGTGGGGCGGATACGGGGCATCGGCATGGACACGATGAACCTGTCTGCCGACATCGCCCATCATGCCGCGCTGGACGCGCGCCTGGTCAAGGCGGTGCGCGGCATCAAGCTGCTGAGCCTGGCGAGTTGGCCGGCCGCGTTGCAGGCGCCGTTCCTGGAAGGAATGGAGCGTGGCAATCCGCGATTGCCGAAAGTCGAATACCCCAAGCTGGATTTCAGCGAGGCCCGCCGCGAACTGGAAGCGATCGCGCATGCCGCCGATCCGGCGCATCCGCTGGGTCGCTATCTGCGCGAATCGGTGGACAGCTGGTCGGTCGCCGCGCAGTTGCTGGAATGCCTGGGCACGCCCGCCGTGACCGCGCATTCGATTACCCTGTTCGGCACGCCCGAAGCGCCCTTGCCCGGCAACGGACCGACCACCCGCGACGCCGCCCGCCACTTCATCGCCATCGCAGAGGACATGGATCGCGAGTTGCTGGCGCCGGAAGAACAGATCCCGGTGTCGGCGACCGCGTTGCAACTCCAGTTGCAGGGCGACCTGGATGATTTCTTCGATGCGCGGGTGATCACGGTGGAGCTGGATCCGGATCTGATCGCCAAGGCGGCGGCCGGCGCCACCCGCATCCGCCTGCGCCATGGCGCCGCCTTCAGCGACTACGACCGTCGGCAGCTCCTGCAACACGAGGCGCTGGTGCATTCGCTGACCGCGCTCAACGGCCGCGAGCAGCCCTTGTTCCCGAGCCTGGCATTGTCGTCGCCGCGCATCACCGAGACCCAGGAAGGGCTGGCGACCTTCGCCGAGCAGATCACCGGCAGCATCGACATCGAACGGATGAAACGGATCAGCCTGCGCATCGAGGCGATCGCGATGACCCTGGCGGGTGCGGATTTCATCGAGGTGTACCGCTACTTCTGCAAGGCGGGCCAGAATCCGGCCGAGAGCTTCGCTTCGGCGCAACGCGTGTTCCGCGGCGTGCCCACCAGTGGCGGCGCGGCGTTCACCAAGGACACGGTCTACCTGCGCGGCCTGATTGCCGTGCACACCTTCTTCCGCCATTCCCTGCAGCGGGACCGCCTGCAACTGTGCCGGCGCCTGTTCGCCGGCAAGATGACGCTGGGGGACGTGGCCCTGTTCGAGCCATTGTTCGACGGCGGCGTGCTGGCGCCGCCACGCTGGCTGCCGACCTGGGTCAGCCGCGCCAACGGCCTGGCCGGCACGCTGGCGTTCTCGCTGTTCGCCAACCGCATCCGCATGGACCAGTTGACCGAAGTACCGGTGTGACGGTCAGCGCGCGGGGCGCTTGTAGGCCACGCAGTCGACCTCGACCTTGCAGTCCACCACCATCCGGTTCTCAACGCAGGCGCGCGCGGGCGGATGCTCGCCGAAGTAGTGCCGGAACACCTGGTTGAAGGCGGCGAAGTCGCGCGCGTCGTCCAGCCAGACGCCGCAGCGGACCACGTGTTCGGGGCCATAGCCGGCCTCGGCCAGGATTGCCAGCACGTTGCCGATGGCCACGTGCGATTGCTCGGTGACGGTGCCGCCGATCAGCTCGCCGTCGCGCATCGGCACCTGGCCGGACACGTACAGCCAGCCATCGGCCTCGACCGCGCGCGAGAACGGCATGTGCTGCCGGCCCTGGCCGACGCCGCCTTCGGCGCCATAGCGCTTGATGTCGCTCATGTGGATACCTCTCGGATTTCGGGAAGATTCTTCAGGCCGGTGCCAGGAAACGGCCGCTGCGCGCTCGGGTGACCGCGTTGCCGTCGTAGGCCAGTTCGCCGTTCACCCACACCGCGTCGATGCCTTCGGCGGCGCGCATCGGATCGTGATAGTCGGCGGTATCGCGCACGCGTGCCGGATCGAACAGCACCAGGTCCGCGTGCCAGCCCTCGCGCAGCAGGCCGCGCCCGGGCAGGGCGAAGCGGCTGCCGGGCAGGCCGGTCATCTTGTGAACGGCTTCGTGCAGCGGGAACAGGCCCTCGTCGCGCGCGTAATGGCCGAGCACGCGCGGGAAGGTGCCCCACAGGCGCGGGTGCGGGCGCGGATCCCGCGGCAGGCCGTCGGATCCGATCATGGTCAGCGGATGGCGCAGGAACCGGCGCACGTCTTCCTCGTCCATGCAGAAGTACACCGCGCCGGCCGGTTGCAGGCGGTTGGCGGCTTCATGCAGCGACACCCGCCAGTCGGCGGCGATCGCGGCCAGCATCCGTCCGCCCTGATCCGGATGCGGTTCGGACCAGGTGATCAGGATGTCGTAGGCGTCGGTGACCTGTTTCAGGTCCAGGGTGGAAGCGCTGGCCGCGTACGGATAGCAGTCGCAGGCCACGTCATGCTCGCCGGCGGCGTCATCCAGCCACGCCAGCACCTCGCGGCTGCGGCCCCAGTTGTCGATGCCGGCGCATTTCAGGTGCGACACCCGCACCGGGGCGCCGCTGTGGTGGCCGACCGCGCGCGCTTCGTCCAGTGCGGGCAGGATGCCGGCGAACTCGTCGCGCAGATGGGTGGCGTAGAGGCGATCGGCGGGCAGGTCGCGGGTCAGTTCCAGCACCTCGCGCGCGGGCGCGGCGAACGCGGAGGCGTAGGCCAGCCCGGTGCTCAGGCCAAGCGCGCCCTCGGCGATCGCCGCGCGCAATTGCGACCGCATCGCCGCGATCTCCTCGTCGCTGGCGGCGCGATCCAGCCGATCCATGTGGTTCTGGCGCAGCGAGGTGTGCCCGACCAGCGCGGCGACGTTCAGTGCCGGACGTGCGTCCTCCACCGCACGCCGGTAGTCGGCGAAGCGCGGATAGCGGAACTCGCCCGGCTCGCCGAGCAGGTTCATCGGGTCGGGTACCGCGTCGGCGGTGTTCACCGGACTGGCACTGATGCCGCAGTTGCCGACCACGATCGTGGTGACGCCCTGCGACAGCTTGCTGGTCATGGCGGGATCGCGGATGACTTCCAGATCGTCGTGGGTATGCACGTCGATGAAGCCTGGGCTGACCGCCCGCCCGCAGGCGTCGACGACGCTCGCCGCGTCGCCGTCCAGGCGGCCCATCGCGGCGATGCGGCCGGCGCTGACGCCGATGTCGCCGCGCGTGCCGGCGGCACCGCTGCCATCCAGCAGCAGGGCATCGCGGATCAACAGGTCGTAACGCATCAATCCCCCAGCGGCAGGCGATTCTCGCCGCCGCGGTAGTTGTCCAGCGCGAACTTGATCCGGCGCAGCCGCTCGCGGCTGTCGTCGGCGATATGCAGCGCCAGGGTGGTGGCCAGCACGTCCACCGCCAGCATCATCGCGTAACGCGAGGCGGATGGCTTGAACACGAAGTCGGTTTCGTCGATGACGATCGGCAGCAGCCAGTCGGCGCGCTCGGCCAGCGCGGTGTCGGCGCGGGTGATCGCACCGACCTTCGCACCGTAGCCGCGCGCGATGTCCACCGCCGACAGGATTTCCGGGGTGATGCCGCTGACCGACAGCGCCACCACCATGTCCTCCGGGGTCAGGGTCGCGGCGACCACCTTCAGCGAGATCGCATCGCTGTAGGCGGCGATCGGGCGGCCGAAGCGGACCAGCCGGTTCTGCAGCTCCAGACCGAACACGGTCGAGCAGCCACCCATGCCGAACACGTAGATCATCCGCGCCGAGGCCAGCGCCTCGGCCAGCGACTGCACCACCTGTTCCTGCAATCCGCCGACGTTGCGGCGCAGGCAGCTCTCGATGTCGGCGCAGATCTGCGCGTACAGCGCCGAGCTGGGCGGGGTGTCCTGGTCGTCCAGGAAGCGCTTGCCGACCGCGCTGGCCTCGGCCAGGCGGGCGCGCAGTTCACGCACGTTGTCGCAGTCCAGCGCCTTGGCGAAGCGCGAGATCGCGGCCACGCTGACGCCCGCCTGTTCGGCCAGTTCGGCGATGCCGGACTGCGCGGCGCCGTCGATGTCGGCCAGGATGGTGTCGGCGATCCGTCGCTCGACCGGACTCAGCTCGTGCAGGCGCTGCTTGAGGTGGTAGACGATGTCGTACATGGCGGTCTCCGGCCGGTCGTCAGTGCAGTGCGGCGATGCCCAGCACCAGCAGCAGTGCGGTCACCGAAATGAGGGTTTCCAGCACGGTCCAGGTCTTGAAGGTCTGGGCCACGCTCATGTTGAAGTATTCCTTGACCAGCCAGAAGCCGCCGTCATTGACGTGCGACAGCACCAGCGAGCCTGCCCCGGTGGCCAGTACCAGCAGCTCCGGATGCGGGTAGCCGGCGGCCAGCGCGACCGGCGCGACGATGCCGGCGGCGGTACTCATCGCCACCGTGGCCGAACCGGTCGCCACCCGCATCAGCGCGGCCACGGTCCAGCCCATCAGCAGCGGCGAGAGCTGGAACTCGTGCGACAGGCGGGTGATTTCCTGGGCCACGCCGGTCTTGACCAGGATGCCGTTGAGACCGCCGCCGGCGCCGACCAGCAGGGTGATGGCGGCGGTGGGCGCCAGGCATTCCTGCGAGAACTTCAGGATCTGCTCGCGGTTGAAGCCGCGCATCAGGCCCAGGGTGACGAAGCTGAGCAGGGTCGCCAGCAGCAGCGCCACCACCGAATGGCCGATGAAACGCAGCACGTGGTTGGCGGCGCTGCCGGGTGCGGCCAGTTCGTCCGCCCAGCCGCCCAGCAGCATCAGGCCGACCGGCAGCAGCAGGGTCGCCAGGGTGATGCCGAAGCCGGGCAGTTCGGCGTCGGGGATCTCCCGTTGGCCCCGGTTGAGCAGCGCGGCTTCCATCGGGTTGTGTGCCGGCAGGGTGACATGGCGCGATACCAGCCGGGCGAAGATCGGTCCGGCCAGCGCGGCGGTGGGCAATCCGACAATCAACGCATAGAACAGCGTGCGCCCGACGTCGGCCTGGTATTCGTGCACCGCCAGCATCGCGGCCGGGTGCGGCGGCACCAGGCCGTGCACCACCGACAGGCCGGCGACCATCGGCAGGCCGACCAGCAGCAGCGGCACGCCGGTGCGGCGGGCGACGTTCAGCACGATCGGAATCAGCAGCACGAACCCGACCTCGAAGAAGATCGGCAGGCCGATGCAGAACGCGATCAGCATCATCGCCCAGTGCACGTGGCGGGTACCGAAGCGCCGGATCAGCGTGCGCGCGATGCGCTCGGCGCCGCCGGATTCGGCCATCAGCTTGCCCAGCATGGTGCCGAGGGCGACGATCAGCGCGATGTGGCCCAGGGTCTTGCCCACGCCCTGTTCGTAGGCCGGCACGATGTCCGGTGCCGGCATGCCGGCCAGCAACGCCAGCCCGAGCGAGACCACGGTGATCGAAATGAAGGGGTTGAGGCGGTAGCGCGCGATCAACACCACCAGGGCGACGATCGACAGCGTGGCGTACAGCAGCAACAGGTTTCCTGGCGTCATGCGTGCTGTTCCCGCCGATCAGAAGAAGGTTTCGACGGCGCCGACGACGCGATGCGCGTCGTCCACCACCAGCAGGTGGCGCCATTTGTCGAAGGTCAGGCAGGGATGGGAGATATCGAAGCACAGCAGATCGCCGACCTTGAGGTCGTCGTCGGCATTGAGCTGCAGGAACGCGTGCTGATCCATCATCGCGCCGATACGCCAGTGGGAAGGCGCGTCGGCGGGCGTGGCATGGCCGGGGCGATGATGCAGCACCGGTTGCGGGAAGCCGGCATCGAACGCAGCGTCGCGCTTGCCCAGGCCGATGATCGCGCGGTCCGGTTCCGGACGCGACTGCACGCAGGCCCACAGTCGCAGTGCCGGCAACAGGCCGCGCCCCATGCGCTGCGCGACCGGATTGGAGGCGTGGATGCGGCTGGCGGCGTCGCGATAGATGCCCACGTCGTGGGTCAGGTAGCAGCCCGGACGCAACACCACTTGCGCCTGCGGATCCGACACAAGCGCCGCGAATTCTTCCGCGACCACGTCGAACCAGGCCGAACCGGCGCCGGAAAGCAGCGCGGGCGACTCGCCGAATCCGCCGGCGGCGCGGATTGCCTGCCATTGCGCCAGCGTACGCCGCAGCAGCGCGCGCACGCCGGCCTCGTCCTTGACCACGCCCTCGTAGACTTCCACGCCGACCAGCGCCACCGCGTCCGGCCAGCGCGCGATCTCGTCCAGCACCGCGCGCGCCTGCGCCTCGTCGCGCACGCCGGTGCGTCCGCCTTCCGCGCCGACTTCCAGCAATACCCGGATGCGTTGTCCGCGTGCGCCGAAATGACGACCCAGCGCGGCGACGTTGTCGGCCGAATCCACCACGCAGGCGAACCAGAAGTCCGGATCGCTTGCCTGGAGATCGGCGATCACATCGAAGTTGCCCTTGCCGACGAGCTGGTTGGCGAGCAGGACCCGCCGCACGCCGTGCGCGTGGGCCGCCGCGGTCTGCGGCGCGGTCGCCAGGGTGATGCCCCACGCGCCGGCATCCAGCTGCATCCGGAACAGCGCCGGACTCATCGTGGTCTTGCCGTGCGGTGCGAGCCGGCAGCCATAGGCCTCGGTGAACTCGCGCATCCAGGCCAGGTTGTGGCGCAGGGCGGATTCGCTCAGTACCGCCACCGGCAGGCTGACCTGTTCCTCCAGGATCGACAGGGGCCGCGCCGCCAGCCCGGAAGGCGTCCAGGCATCACCGGCCGGCAAGCCTTTTCCGGTCAGCGGCGCGTCGGAATGAAAGTAATTTTCTCGCACGAACCGCCTCCCCTGTGCACGGCCACGTGACATCGTGGCCGTCTATTGTGTAGCACAGGAAGGGTTGGATGAAAATTATTTTCTCGCGGTTCCGTGACCCGTAACCGGGCGCAGGGCCGGCGGGTGCGTCAGAAATCGAACTGGACGCGGCCGGCCAGTACGCCGGTGCGATCCAATGTTCTTCCGCTCACTTCATCACGGCGCCGGCTGTCGGTCCAGTCCAGCATCACCCGGAAGTGCTTCGGCGCATACCAGTTCACGCCCACCGTCCATGCGTCCGCCGACAGGTCGCGGCGGTTGAGCGGCCATTGCCTGCCCTCGATGTGGTCGTAGCGCGCCACCAGTTCCCAGGCGCCGCCGCGTCGCTGCGGCTTGAGCTGGACGAACCGTCCCGCCTTGGCGTCGTAGGGGCGGGACTCGCCGGTGAGCAGCCAACTGGCTTGCAGATAACCGGCCTCGACCCGCCCGCGCTGCCGACCGTCGTCGTAACGGGCGCCGCCGTATTCGGCCTGCCAGGACCAGGCGCCGTGCACGCCCGCCGCTTCCAGGCCGTACTTGTCCACCGAGACGTCGCGGCCACTGCGGAAATCCACCAGCGACAGCCGGCTGTTGTCGCCGAAGTAGCCCGCCACGCGCGGCTGCACGCGCAGCGCGGGCGCGCCATCGGCGCCGGGATGGTCGTAGCGCTCGTGTGCCAGCGCGCCGCCGAAATGCAGCACCCGCCCGGCCTCGCGCCACGGCGCGTAGCCGGCACGCGCGCCCGCCGCGCGGCCCTTGGCCTGCCAGACGTCGATGCTCTCCAGGCTGTAGACGCTGCCGCTCCAGAACACGCCATCGCGATGGCCGTTGACGCCCAGGCCCAACCGGTAGGACGGCGCCAGGGTCTGCGCCAACCAGCTGCGTTCGACCGCCAGGATGTGGTTGGAACTGCCGCGGTCATCCAGCGTGTAGAACTGCTTGAACTGGCCGAGGGTCACGGTGGTGTTGCCGAAGCTGCGGGCCAGATAGGCGTCGCGCGCGACCGGCCGGTGACCGGCGAAATCCGCTTCCAGCTTGTAGTCGACCACGTAGAACCGGCCGGAAATCGCCAGCCATGCCGCACGCAGATCGTCACCGTCGCGCTCGGCGGTGCCGCGTGCGTCGTTGTCGAAGCGCGCGAAGTCGTAATGCAGCCGGCCGGTCGGCTTGAGGGTCAGTGCGTCCTCGGCTTGGGCGGCGGGCACGGTCGCCAGCATGAGCGGGGCCAGCATGAACGGAACCGCCAGCGGCACGCGTCGATTGGAAAATGGCATCCGCTCTCCCTCGGAACCGGTTTGGAAGGGGGCGAAGATAACAGCCCGACCACCGGCTCCAATAACGCATTGGTACTAGGGCACCGGCGCGCGGCGCGTGCCACACTGGCGGCCATGAGCCTGGCCCGGGTCCTTGTCGCCGATGATCATCCGCTGTTCCGCGCAGCGGTGCTGCATGCGCTGCGCGAGGAAATCGAAGTCGGCCAGACCCTGGAAGTGGCCAGCGTCTCGGCGCTGACCGAGGCGCTGGCCGTGCATCCGGACGTGGATCTGGTGCTGCTGGATCTGACCATGCCGGGCGCGCGCGGATTCTCGTCGCTGGTCTGGCTGCGCGGCGAGCGTCCGGATATTCCGGTCATCGTGATTTCCTCCAACGATCACCCGCGCGTGATTCGTCGCGCGCAGCAGTTCGGAGCCGCCGGTTTCATTCCCAAGTCCGCGCCGGCCGAGGCGATCCGCACCGCCGTCACCGCGGTGATGGGCGGCGATACCTGCTTCCCGCCACTGGCCGCTGAACGTTCCGAACGCGACGCCCAACTGGCCGCGCGCCTGGCACGCCTGACCCCGCAGCAGTTCCGGGTCCTGCTGTGCGTGGCCGACGGCCTGCTCAACAAGCAGATTGCCTACGAGCTTGGCCTGGCCGAGAACACGGTGAAGGTGCACGTCACCGCGATCCTGAAGAAACTCGAGTGCAACAGCCGCACGCAGGCGGCATTGCTGGTGAAGGCGCTGGAGCCGGAAGGCGATCCGGATCCGGCATCGGACACTTCCGGCGGCGCATCCTAGCGCCCGGCGAAATCAGAAATCCCATTGCACGCGGCCGGCCAGGGTGCCGGTATGGTCCAGCAGCTGATCCCGCGTGCGGTCCTGGCGGCGGCTGTCGATCCAGTCCAGCATCAGCCGCACGTTGCGCCGCGGATACCAGTTGACGCCGACCGTCCAGGCGTCGGCCGCCAGCCGCTGCCGCCGGCCTTCGCCGTTGCCGCTGGCGGTGATGCGGTCGTAGCGCGCCATCAGTTCCCATGCGCCACCCGAGCCCTGCGGTTGCACCTGGCCGAAATGGCCGCCGCCGACGTCGTAGGGCCGGCGCTCGCCGGTGAGCATCCAGGTCGCCATCACGTAATGGGCGGCGATGCGATCACGCCGCAGATCGTCGTGGTAGCGGCCGCGTGCATATTCGGTCTGCCAGGACCATGCGCCATGCACGCCGGCCGCTTCCAGCCCGCGCTTGTCCACCCGCACGTCGCGTCCGTCGCGGTAGTCGGCCAGGACCAGCGCCGGCCGGCGGGAGAAATGGCCCGCGGTCCTGAGTGGCACCCGCAGCGGCGCGGAACCGCCGATGCCGGGATGATCGTGGTGCTCGCGCATCACCGAGCCGGCCAGGTGCAGCAGGTCGCCGTCATCGCGTGGAAACACCCGGCCCGCGCGTCCGCTGAAGCCACGGCCCTTGATTTCCGGAACGTCGAAGCGGCCCAGCCTGCCGGCGCCGACGCCCCAGAACCAGCCGGCGTGATGCCCTTCCCAGCCGATACCGACGCGGTGCGGCGAAGCCAGCGTCTGGGTCAGGTAACTGGATTCCACCGCGGGCCGATGGTTGAAGCTGACCCGCTCGTCGAGCGCGAAGTATTGGCCCATCTGGCCCACGCTGATCACGCCGCGGGCGGGCGAACCGAGCTCGCGGCTGAGCCACACATTGCGCAGGGCCCAGTGCGTGGGCGCGACATCCACCTCGGCGCGATAGCCGAACCCCTGCCACTTTCCGGTCACGCCGAGCCAGGCCAGGCGCAGGCCATCCCGGCCGCGCGAGGAAACACCGCGATCGCCGTTGTCGAAGCGCGCGAAGTCGTAGTAAATGCGGCCGGTGGGCCGGATCGCCTCATCGGAGGCGCATGCCCCAGGGACGACCAGCAGGATGGCCGACAGCGCGAACAGCGGAACGGATGCCCGCGGGCATCCCGGGATGAAGTGATGCATCGAAAGCCCTCGCAGGAAACATGCGGAGGCATGTCAGCGCATCGGCGGGGCGGGAATCGCGCATTGACCTGCAATGAAAGCAAGCCGGGGATGACGGGAAACCGATCGAGCAAAGGATGTCAACGCGAGCGCTGGTAGAGATGGGTCATCAGCGAACGCAGCGCGGACGTGCGCGCCTGCTTGGACAGGAAGCCCCAATTCCGTTCCCGCGCCAGCGCCCGCAGTGCTTCGTCCTGCTCGGCGGTGAACAGCAGCACGGCCGGCTCGCGTTGCCAGCGACGCGCCAGTTGCCCGAACAATTCCGGGCCGGTGACGTCGTCGCCCAGCCGCACGTCCAGCAACAGCAGATCCGGCACGCCGTCGGCGCGTGCCGCCGCCAGGGCCTGCTCCACGCCGCCGGCCAGTTCCACCCGGCATCCCCAGCGTTCCAGCAGCAGGCGGGTCGCGCGAATCACCCGCGCGTCGTCGTCGATGCACCAGACTCGGCAACCGGCCAGCAGCGAATCGGTGGCTGCTTCTTCGGTCGCCGTCGATGCGTCTTCCGCGCCGGGCCCGTCTTCCGTTGCCGGGGCGGCGGCCGATACGCCGCGCGGCACGCGGATCGAGAACACGCTGCCGTGTCCCAGTCGCGAACGCAGGCCGATGCAATGGCCGAGCAGGCGCGCGATCCGATCCACGATCGCCAAGCCCAGGCCGGCGCCGCGCTCCTCGCCATCACCATCCAGGCGGCGGAATTCCTCGAAGATCTCCTGCTGCCGCGCCTCCGGAATGCCGGGGCCGGTGTCGTGGACCTCGATGCGCACCTGATCGCCCTGGCGACGGCAGCCCAGCACGATCCGCCCGCGCGGCGTGTAGCGGATGGCGTTGGACAGGAAGTTCTGCAGGATCCTGCGCAGCAGCGCTTCGTCGCTGCGCACCACCGCCGAAGTGGCGACCCGCTCCAGGCGCAGGCCGCGTGCCGCGGCGAGGATGCCGAATTCGCGCGCCAGCGTCGCCAGCAGCGGATCCAGGGCGAAGTCCCGCACGTGCGTTTCCAGCGCGCCGGATTCCAGTCGTGAGATGTCCAGCAGGCTGTTGAGGATGCCGTCCTGCGCGGCCAGCGCGTTGTCGATGTTCTCGGCGATGTCCCGCGCGCCGGCATCCGGCAGGCGCCCGCGCAGCGCCGACAGGAACATGCGCGCCGCGTTCAGCGGCTGCAACAGGTCGTGCACCGCCGCGGCGACGAAGCGGGTCTTGGAGCGGTTGGCGTCCTCGGCCTCGCGCTTGGCGTCGGCCAGGTCGCGGGTGCGCTCGTCGATGCGGCGGCTGAGCGTATCGGCCAGCGAGCGCAGGTCGCGGGCGGCGTTCTTGTAGGCGGTGATGTCGGCGTAGCTGGTGACGAAACCGCCATCGGGAAGCGGATTGCCGCGGATCTCGATGACGCTGCCATCGCCGCGCTCGCGTTCGTGCATGTGCGGCTTGCCCGAGCGCAGGTGGTTGAGCCTGCGCTCGATGGCTTCGTCGATGGGGCCGGGGCCGAGCAGGCCGCGATTGGCGTTGTAGCGGAACACGTCGGCGATCGGACGGCCGACCTGGATGAAGCCCGGCGGAAACCGGAATAGCTCGATGTAGCGCCGGTTCCAGGCCACCAGGTTGAGCTGGGCGTCGACCACGCAGACGCCTTGAGGCAGATGCTGCAGGCTGGGGCTTTCGCCATAGTCGGCGGCGTGCGCGGCCTGCACCAGCCCATCCTGGGCGCTGCGCAGTTCCTGCGCGTGGTGCTCGACCAGGCGTTCCAGCTCCACCCGGCTGCGCTCGCGCAGTTGCGCCAGCCGGCGCCGCTGCCACAGCACGAAGCCCAGCAGCGCCAGCACCAGCAGGCCGGCCGCCACCGCCGCGGCCATCGTGCGCGCGGCGGCGACGCTGTCGTGGGTGGAGCGCAGCAGGTTCAGTGTCCAGCCCTGCCGCGGCAGTGGCTGCGACACCCAGATCACGTCACCCGCGTCGGGCAGGCGCACGCGATGCACCTGCTGGCCGAGATCCGCCGTGATCCGGTATTCCAGCGGCAGGCGCGGAATCTGCCCGTACTGGCGCGTGCGGGCGAGCCGTTCCCGGGCGGCCGGGGTCAGGGCGTGCAGTACGCGGTAGCGCCAGCCGGTGCGGCTGGAAAGGAAGATCACGCCATTGGCGTCGGTGACGAACACGATCTCGGGGGCTTCGGCCCAGGTTCGTTCCAGCGGCCGCAGCACCACCTTCACCACCACCACGCCGATCGGTCGTCCGGCTTCGTCGCGCACCGCTTCGGACAGGAAGTAGCCGGGCACGGCGGTGGTGACGCCCTCGGCATAGAACGTGCCGCTGCCTTCGCGCATGGCCTGCTGGAAGTAGGGGCGGAAGTGGTAGCGGTTGCCGACGTTGCTGGCGTCGGCCATGCGCCAGTTGCTGGCCGCCAGCGCCAGTCCATCCCGATCCAGCAGGGTGAGAGTGGACGTGGCCGCGGCGCCGTTGACGCGCTCTAGCTTGCGGCTGAGTCGCTCCGAATCGGCCGCATCGACGTTGCCGTGCGCCAGTGCCGCGCGGATGTCCGGATCCAGCGCCAGCACCGCCGGCAGCACCCGGTGGCGTTCGATCAGCGATTGCAGCGCGTCGCCGTGCAGGCGCAACTGCTCGCGCGCCTGCGCCGCATCGCCGAGCAGGCTGCGGCGCTCCAGCTGGCGCATCGCGACCAGGCTCAGCGTGGCGATGGCGATCGCCACGACGGCCAGCAGCAGGAACAGGCCGGTGCGACGGCGGGGCGTGCGGAAGAAAGGCATGGCGGGATGGTCACGCAGACCGGTCCGATGCACCAGACCCTGTTCAACCTTTCCCCGACCCCGCGGCGCCCGCCCAATCGCCTGCGCGCGGGACGGAAAATCCCGGCGAATCCGCGTGCCGGTGGCGGCTGGCGCCACGATTGCATGGCCGGCGGCGCGGCGACGCCTAATACCATTGGATTAGCTAGTACCAATGCGTTATCGGCACCGCGCGTTCGCGGACGTACAACAGCCACCGAAGCGAAAACCTTCGTCGAGGTGTCCCATGCACGTTTCCACCGAATCCGCTCCGGCCGGCGCCGGCCCCCGCCTGCCGCTCCACCGCCAGTTGTACGTGCAGGTGCTGGTGGCGATAGCGCTGGGCGCGCTGTTGGGTCACTTCGAGCCGGCCTTCGCCGAACAGCTCAAGCCGTTGGGCGATGCCTTCATCAAGCTGGTGAAGATGATCATCGCGCCGGTGATCTTCCTGACCATCGTCACCGGCGTGGCCGGCATGACCCACCTGAGCAAGGTGGGACGCGTGTTCGGCAAGGCGATGGTCTATTTCCTGTTCTTTTCCACCCTGGCGCTGGTGGTGGGCATGGTGGTCGCGCACGTGGTCCAGCCCGGCGCGGGCATGAACATCGACCCGGCCCAGCTCGACGCCAAGGCGGTGCACGACTACGCCGAGAAGGCGCACGAGCTGACCCTGACCGGATTCCTGCTCGACATCATTCCCGGAACGCTGGTCGGCGCGTTCGTCTCCGGCAACATCCTGCAGGTGCTGCTGATCGCGGCGCTGTTCGGCATCGCGCTGGCGATGACCGGCGAGCGCGGCCGTCCGGTGCTGGACCTGCTGGAAGCCTTGACCGTGCCGGTGTTCAAGCTGGTGCACCTGCTGATGAAGGCCGCGCCGATCGGCGCGTTCGGCGCCATCGCCTTCACCATCGGCAAGTACGGCATCGAATCGCTGACGAACCTGGCCTGGCTGGTCGGCACCTTCTACGTCAGCTCGCTGCTGTTCGTGCTGGTGGTGCTGGGCACGGTGGCGCGCCTGTGCGGCTTCTCGGTGCTGCGGCTGGCGCGCTACCTGAAGGCCGAACTGCTGCTGGTGCTGGGCACGTCCTCGTCCGAATCGGCACTGCCTTCGCTGATGGAGAAGATGGAGAAGGCCGGCTGCGAAAAATCGGTGGTCGGCCTGGTGGTGCCCACCGGCTATTCGTTCAACCTGGACGGCACCAACATCTACATGACCCTGGCCGCGCTGTTCATCGCCCAGGCCACCAACACCGATCTGACCCTGGGCCAGCAGATCACGCTGCTGCTGGTGGCCATGCTCAGCTCCAAGGGTGCGGCGGGCGTGACCGGCGCCGGCTTCATCACCCTGGCGGCGACGCTGTCGGTGGTGCCGACCGTGCCGGTGGCCGGCATGGCGCTGATCCTGGGCGTGGATCGGTTCATGAGCGAGTGCCGCTCGCTGACCAACTTCATCGGAAATGCCGTTGCGACCGTGGTGGTTTCGCGCTGGGAAGGCGCGCTGGACCGGCAGAAGCTCGATCAGGCGCTGAGCGGCGGCGCGACGGGCGAGGACATCCTGCTGGAATCCCCGTTGCCCGCCCACGCGGACTGAGACCACTCACCCTTGCCGTTTCCCATCCGATCCATGGCACCGGAAAGCCGGCAGACCCCGGCCGCAGGGGGTAGAATCGGGCCTCTTTCGTGCTATTGCCCAGACCGCCCGTAATGTCCAACGACGATTTCAAGCAGGCCGCCCTCGAATACCACCGCCTTTCGCCCCCCGGCAAGATCAAGGTCTCGCCGACCAAGCCGATGCTGACCCAGCGCGATCTGGCGCTGGCGTATTCGCCGGGCGTGGCCTATGCCTGCGAGGCCATCGTCGAGGATCCCAACGCCGCCAGCGAAATGACCGCGCGCGGCAACCTGGTCGCGGTGGTTTCCAACGGCACCGCGGTGCTGGGCCTGGGCAACATCGGCGCACTGGCCGGCAAGCCAGTGATGGAAGGCAAGGGCGTGCTGTTCCAGAAGTTCGCCGGCATCGACGTGTTCGACATCGAAATCGACGAGACCGATCCGGACAAGCTGGTCGACATCATCGCCAGCCTGGAGCCGACCTTCGGCGGCATCAACCTGGAAGACATCAAGGCGCCGGAATGCTTCATCGTCGAGCGCAAGCTGCGCGAGCGGATGAAGATTCCGGTCTTCCACGACGACCAGCACGGCACCGCGATCATCGTCGGCGCGGCGGTGGTCAACGCGCTGGAAGTGGTCGGCAAGAAGATCGAGGACGTCAAGCTGGCCACCAGCGGCGCCGGCGCGGCCGGCATCGCTTGCCTGGACATGCTGGTGGCGCTGGGCCTGAAGCCGGAGAACATCCTGGCGGTGGATCGCGACGGCGTGCTCTACACCGGCCGCCCGCACTTGGACCCGGACAAGGCGCGCTACGCCCGCGACACCGACAAGCGCACCCTGGCCGAAATCGTCGATGGCGCCGATCTCTTCCTGGGCCTGTCCGCTGCCAACGTGCTGAAGCCGGAAATGGTCGCGACCATGGCCGACAAGCCGATCATCCTGGCGCTGGCCAACCCCAATCCGGAAATCCTGCCCGAGCTGGCCCGGCAGGTCCGCCCGGACTGCATCATCGCCACCGGCCGCTCTGACTATCCGAACCAGGTCAACAACGCGGTCTGCTTCCCCTACATCTTCCGCGGCGCGCTGGACGTGGGCGCCACCGGCATCAACGAGGCGATGAAGCTGGCGTGCGTGCACGCGATCGCCGATCTGGCCCGGCGCGAAGCCTCGGACCTCGGCACCGCCTACGGCGACGACATTCCGTGCTTCGGTCCCGAATACCTGATCCCGCGTCCGTTCGATCCGCGCCTGCTGGTGGAACTGGCGCCGGCGGTGGCCAAGGCGGCGATGGATTCGGGCGTGGCGCTGCGGCCGATGGCCGACCTGCAGGCCTACCGCGAGAAGCTGGGCCAGTTCGTCTACCGCACCAGCCTGATGATGAAGCCGGTCTACGACCGCGCGCGCGCAGACCGCAAGCGCGTGGCCTACGCCGAGGGCGAGGAGGAGACGGTGCTGCGCGCGGTGCAGACGGTCATCGACGAAGGCCTGGCCTTCCCGATCCTGATCGGCCGCCCGGACGTCATCGACGCGCGCATCGAACGCCTGGGCCTGCGCATGCGCGCCGGCGTGGATTTCGAGTTGACCAACATCAACGACGATCCGCGCTTCAACGACTACTGGCAGTACTACCACGCGCTGACCGCGCGTCGCGGCGTGACCCCGGCCGCGGCCAAGAACCTGATGCGTTCGCGCCCGACCCTGATCGCCGCGGTGATGGTCGCGCGCGGCGAGGCCGACGCGATGGTCAGCGGCATCGTCGGCCGCTTCCACAAGAAGCTGGGCTACGTGCGCAGCGTGATTCCGCTGGACCCGGGCGTGCAGTCGACCTCGGCGATGACCGGCGTCATCAACAACCAGGGTGCGTACTTCTTCCTGGATACCCACGTGCAGGAAGATCCGACCGCCGAGCAGATCGCCGAGGCGACCCTGCAGGCGGCCTACCGCTTGAAGCTGTTCGGCATCGAACCGCGCATCGCGCTGTTGTCGCACTCCAACTTCGGCAGCCATGAAACCCGCGGTTCGACCAAGATGCGGCAGGTGCGCGAGCTGCTGCTCAAGCGCAAGCCCGACCTCAACGTCGACGGCGAAATGCAAGGCGACACCGCCTGGGACGAGGCGCTGCGCCAGCGCATCATGCCGGGCAGCACCCTGAGCGGGCGCGCCAACTTGTTCGTGCTGCCCAACCTGGACGCGGCCAACATCACCTACAACATGGTGCGCGTGGTCACCGATGGCGTGGCCATCGGCCCGATCCTGATGGGCATCTCCAAGCCGGTCCACATCCTGACCACCAGCGCCACGCCGCGCCGGGTGGTCAACATGACCGCCATCGCCGCGGTGGACGCGCAGATCCGCGCGCAACTGGAAGCGGAAAAGGCCAGCCTGGGTTGAGATGGCGCATGGCCATCCCGCGAGGCGGGATGGCCGGTGTGCGGGAATGCTTCGCCGTTGCTGCCACTGGCCCGCTGCAAAGAGAGTATGTCAGCGCTGCTTGTTCCTCCCCCTTTGAAAAGGGGGAATGAGGGGGATTCGCTTTTGGCGCCGAAAGCAAATCCCCCGTCGCCTGCTCCGCAGGCGCCCGCCCCCTTTTTCAAAGGGGGCTATTCTCAGCCGCAAGATTGCCTGGACCCCCGCTTCTGCCTCCCCCTTTGAAAAAGGGGGATTGAGGGGGATTTGCTTTCGGCGCCAAAAGCAAATCCCCCGTCACCTGCTCCGCAGGCGCCCGCCCCCTTCTAAAAAGGGGGCTATCCCCAGCCGCAAGATTGCCTGGAAACCGCTTTTACCTCCCCCTTTGAAAGGGGGATTGAGGGGGATTTGCTTTCGGCGCCGAAAGCAAATCCCCCGTCGCCTGCTCCGCAGGCGCCCGCCCCCTTTTAAAAAGGGGGCTATCCCCAGCCGCAAGATTGCCTGGAAACCGCTTTTACCTCCCCCTTTGCAAAAGGGGGATTGAGGGGGATTTGCTTTCGGCGCCAAGAGCAAATCCCCGTCACCTGCTTCGCAGGTGCCCGCCCCCTTTTAAAAAGGGGGCTATCCCAGCCGTAAGATTGCCTGGAAACCCGCTTTCACTTCCCCCTTTGAAAAAGGGGGACCAAGGGGGATTGACTTGCCATTCGGTGGTTGAGGAGCGCTTGCTTCTGGCGGCTCACGACCCGCCCAGGATGTCCCGCTGCAAGGCATCCAGATACGCATCGGCTTCCTCGGTGCTGGCGAAGATGCTGTCCATCGGCACCGCCTGCACGATCTCGATGACCTTGCGGATCTGCTCCTGCGGATGCACCAGCAGCAGCTTGCCTTCATGCGGCGCCAGCGCCTTGCGTGCCTTCAGGATTGAACGCACGCCGGCGCTGCTGATGTATTCCAGATGCGCCAGATCCAGCACCAGCGCCTGCGGCCTGCCGGCGAGCAGTGCCTCCAGCTGGTCATCCAGCGCTTCATGGGTATGCGAATCCAGCCGGCCCGTCAGCACGATGTACTGGTTGCCGTTGACGGGTGGATAGATGTCGATGTCCAGACTCATGCGCGGTGTCCCTGAGCGCCCCCGGTAGGCCGGACAGTGTGACAGGCGGCGTCAGTCGCTGTCATCGCCCTGCAGGACCTTGCGCTGCATCGCGTCCAGATAGGCGTCGGCCTCGGCGGTGGAGCCGAAGATGTCGTTGAGCGGCACCGCCTTGACCACATCGAACACCTTCTGGATTTGCGGCTGCGGATTGACCACCAGCACCTTGCCGCCATGGGCGGCAAGGGTCTTGCGGGCCTTGAAAATCGAACGGATGCCGGCGCTGCTGATGTACTCCAGTTGCGACAGATCCAGCACCAGCGAATGCAGTTGCGCCATCATCAACGGCGCCAGCGCTTCGTCCAGATCTTCATAGGTATGGGTGTCCAGGCGGCCGGCCACCACGACGCGCTGGCTGCCCTGTCCAGGCGGCAGCAGGGTGATTTCGAGGCTCATGGTTCGCTCTCCGGTTGGGGAATGCGCAGGCTGACGCGCAGGACATTGCAGGCGTCGATGCGCTGGTAGGCGATCCGGTGCGCCAGTTGCCGGATCAGGTAGACGCCGAGGCCGCCGATGGCGCGATCACGGATGTCGGCGTCGATGTCGGGTTCCGGCGCGCTGAGCGGATCGAACGGCGCGCCGGTGTCGCGGAATTCCAGGTGCAGCAACCCGTCCTCGATGCTGATGTCCACCGACAGTTCGTGCTGCGCGGTGCCGGCGGCCGGTTCGCCGCCGTAGTCGATGGCATTGCTGGCCAGTTCCTCGACGATCAGCCTTACGTCGTCACGGATGGCCCGGGCCATGCCGTGGCGGTTGAGCACGGCCTCCAGCGAGGCGTTGAGATCTTCCACCCGGGCGTACTCGCCCGGCACGATCAGGCGTATCAGCATATGGCTGCCTCCTCCACGCGTGGTTGAATCCGGTGATCCTGGCGCAGGCGCATCGCCAGCACCGTGATGTCGTCCGACTGCGGCGCCGGATGGGCGAAGCCATGCACCCGCGCGATCACGTCCTCGCATTGCATCCGCGCGCTCTCGTCCGGGCGCAGCCCGTCGATCAGGCGCTCCAGGCCGAACGCCCGCTGCGCGGGATCGAACGCCTCGGTCACCCCATCGGTGTAGGCCAGCAGGGTGGCGCCGGCCGGCAACCGGCCCCGCCACAGCGGAAATTCCTGGCTGACCTCGAAACCCAGCGGCGGGCCGGAGGCGACCGGCAGCGTTTCGCAGGCGCCGTCGGCATGCAGCAGCAGCGGGGCGTCGTGGCCGGCGCTGGCCAGCACGCACTGCCCGCTGCGCGGATCCACGCAGCCGAACAGCACGGTGGCGAACATGCAGGTGTCGTTGCCTTCGACCAGCCGGTGCGAGGCTTCCGCCAGCACCGCCGAAGGCGAGTCTCCGGCGCGCGCGGCGACTTCCAGCACGGTGACCGTGCGCGCCATGAACAGCGCCGCCGGCACGCCCTTGTCGGAGACATCGCCAATCGCGAACCACAGCCGACCGTCGCCGCCCTCGATGAAACTGTAGAAATCGCCGCCGACCGCCTTGGCTGGCTCCAGCAGCGCGAAGACTTCCAGATGGCGATCATCGCGATCGATGACGCGTCCGGGCGGCAGCATCGCCAACTGGATGTCGCGCGCGATCGCCAGTTCGCTCTCCAGCTTCTGCCGGGCCGCGCCCATCTCCTCGATTTCCGCCAGCTGCCGCTGGATGGAGGTGCGCGCGTGTTCCAGCGTGCGCGCCATCAGGCCGACCTCGTCCAGGCGGCGGGTATAGGGCACCGGGGTGTCGTAGTGGCCCTCGGCCAGGTACGCGGCCGAGGCGGTCAGCTGTTCGACCGGCTGGCTGATGCGGCCGGCCAGCCGCCGCACCAGCAGCATGCAAAGCAGTGCCAGCACCGCTCCGCCGGCCAGCAGCCAGCCCAGCGCCTGATCCAGGCGCGCCATGATCAGCGCGTAGGACTGCGCCACCAGCAGGCTCCATCCGCTCTGGCCGATCGGCTCGACCACGGTGAAGCGTTTCTCGCCGGTCCGGGCGTCGGTATGCATCAACTGCAGTGGCTGGTGCAGGCGCACGGCGTCGGCGGCCGGTTGCAGGTCCGGGCGTCCGGCGCGACGGATGTGCTGTTCCAGGGTGAGGTTGTCTTCCACCCCGACATCGGGATTCGCGGCCAGCGTGCCGGCCGGCGCGACCAGCGAGACCCGCCAGCCGGGCAGGTTGGCCAGGCTCTCGAAGCTGCCGGTGAGTTCGGACAGCGGGACGTCCAGGCTGACCATGCCACGGGTCGTCACGCCGCGGCCCTGCGGACGCAGCGGACGGTTGTAGGTGACCATCCAGACGTCGCCCGCGGTGCGGTTGAGGTAGGGTTCGGACCACCAGCCGCCGGGCGCGGACACGGTGCGCCGGTACCAGCCCTGTGCGCGGTAGTCGTAGCCGTCGGCGATGAAATCGCGATCCCGGCCGTTGGCGCTGATGTAACGCGCGAATCCGGCCTGGCCGGGCTGTTCCGGTTCGACCACCAGCAGGCCGCCGACGCTGCCGGGCGTGGCGCGCACCATCGCCCGCAGGGTGGTGGTGAGCTCGGCCGGATCCAGGTTGGAATTGGCCAGCAAATCGGACAATCCGCTGGTGGTGATGACCACGGCGCGCAGGGCGGTGTCCAGCCGGTCCGCGGCCTCCTGGGTGCTGGCGATGGTGTCGCGGCGGGCGTCCTCGATGATCAGCCGGCGCGCGAACCAGGCGATGCCGACCGCCAGCAGCAGGAGCACGGCGACGTTGATCACGCCCGACCACAGCGCGATGCGGGTGCGCAGGCTCCGGCGCCAATGCACCACGCCGGTTCGCTCCGGCGACAAAGCCCCGTCCTGCCGACTTCCCTTCATGCGGCACCCCGAATCCCTGCGATGTGTCCCCCCGCACGGATGATACGTCGCCCGGGCACCCGGCGCGCAGCGCCAGAGGTCTCATTTTGGTGTGGTCAAACCGGCCAGGACAACGAAAAAATCACGAATCCATACGCCCGCGTAGCCAGATCGGGACAGGGGCGGTGCGCTACACTTCAAAGTCCTGAAAACGACAACGTCCGCGCGGTCCCGCGCGACAGATTGGGAGTGGTAATGAACTGGTTGAACGAGATGCTGCAGAGCGATCCGGATCCGTTGGAAACCCGCGAATGGATCGATTCGATGCAGGCGGTGATCGAGAAGAACGGCGCCCTGCGTGCACATCAGCTGCTGGAAGGCATGGTCGAAGTCACGCGCCGCGCGGGCGCCTACCTGCCGTTCTCGCCCACCACCGAGTACGTCAACACCATCGCGCCGCAGAACGAGGCCAAGTCGCCCGGCGACGCCGCGCTGGAATGGCGCATCCGCTCGATCATCCGGTGGAACGCGATGGCCACCGTGGTGCGCGCCAACCGCAAGCCCGGCGACCTCGGCGGCCACATCGCCAGCTTCGCTTCCGGCGCCACCCTCTATGACGTGGGCTTCAATCACTTCTGGCGCGCGCCCAGCGAAAACCATCCGGGCGATCTGCTGTTCATCCAGGGCCACAGCTCGCCGGGCATCTACGCGCGCGCCTTCCTGGAAGGCCGCATCAACGAGGCGCAGCTGGACAACTTCCGCATGGAAGTCGACGGCCAGGGCATTTCCTCGTATCCGCATCCGTGGCTGATGCCGGACTTCTGGCAGACCCCGACCGTGTCGATGGGCCTGGGACCGCTGGCGGCGATCTACCAGGCGCAGTTCATGAAGTACCTGGAGCACCGCGGCCTGATCGAGAAGTCCGATCGCAAGGTGTGGTGCTTCATCGGCGACGGCGAGTCGGACGAGCCGGAAACCCTGGGCGCGATCGCGCTGGCCGGCCGCGAGGGCCTGGACAACCTGATCTTCGTGGTCAACTGCAACCTGCAGCGCCTGGACGGTCCGGTGCGCGGCAACGGCAAGATCATCCAGGAGCTGGAAGGCGTGTTCCGCGGCGGCGGCTGGAACGTGATCAAGCTGCTGTGGGGCAGCTACTGGGATCCGCTCCTGGCGCGCGACACCGACGGCGTGCTGAAGAAGCTGATGATGGAAACCGTCGACGGCGAGTACCAGAACTGCAAGGCCTTCGGCGGCGCCTATACCCGCGCGAATTTCTTCGGCAAGTATCCGGAGACCGCGGCGATGGTCGCCAATCTCTCCGACGACGACATCTGGCGCCTGAACCGCGGCGGCCATGATCCGCACAAGGTCTACGCCGCGTTCCACGAGGCGGTGAACACCCAGGGCATGCCGACCGTGATCCTGGCCAAGACGGTCAAGGGTTACGGCATGGGTTCGGCCGGCGAATCGCTCAACCCGACCCACCAGACCAAGAAGCTGGACGACGACGCCATCCGCACCTTCCGGGATCGCTTCAACATTCCGATCACCGACAAGCAGCTTGAGGAAGCCTCGCAGATCCCGTTCTACCATCCGGGCGAGGATTCGCCGGAAGTGCAGTACCTCAAGGAACGCCGCGCCGCGCTGGGCGGGTACCTGCCGCAGCGCCGCCGCAAGGCCGCCGAGTCGTTCGAGGCACCCAAGCTGGAGACCTACGAGCGCCTGCTCAAATCCACCGGCGAGCGCGAGATTTCCACCACCATGGCGTTCGTGCAGGCGCTGAACATCACCCTGCGCGACAAGCAGATCGGCCCGCGCATCGTGCCGATCGTGGCCGACGAGGCGCGTACCTTCGGCATGGAGGGCATGTTCCGCCAGATCGGCATCTACGCGCCGTTCGGCCAGAAGTACAAGCCGGTCGACGCCGACCAGCTGATGTACTACCGCGAGGACCAGAGCGGCCAGGTGCTGCAACAGGGCATCAGCGAGCCGGGCGCGATCGCGTCGTGGATGGCGGCCGGCACCAGCTACTCGGTCAGCAACGTGCCGATGCTGCCGTTCTACATCTACTACTCGATGTTCGGCTTCCAGCGCGTGGGCGATCTCGCCTGGCAGGCGGCGGACATGCGCACCCGCGGCTTCCTGCTCGGCGGCACCGCCGGCCGCACCACCCTGAACGGCGAGGGCCTGCAGCACGAGGACGGCCACAGCCACCTGCTGGCCGGCGCGATTCCGAACTGCCGCAGCTACGACCCGACCTTCGGCTACGAAGTCGCGGTGATCCTGCAGCACGGCGTGCAGCGGATGATGCAGGAGCAGGTCGACGAGTACTACTACATCACCCTGATGAACGAGAACTACGCCCATCCGGACATGCCGGAAGGTGCGGCCGACGGCATCATCAAGGGCATGTACCTGTTGAAGGACGCGGGCAAGCCGAAGAAGGGCGAGCTGCGCGTGCAACTGCTCGGCAGCGGCACCATCCTGCGCGAGGCGATCGCGGCGGCGGAACTGCTGGACAAGGATTTCGGTGTCACCGCCGACATCTGGTCCTGCCCGAGCTTCAACGAGCTGCGTCGCGACGGTTTCGACGTCGAGCGCTGGAATCGCCTGAATCCGGAAGCGAAGGCGCCGCGCAAGGCCTACGTGACCGAGCAACTGGAAGGTCGCCAGGGCCCGGCCATCGCCGCCACCGACTACGTGCGCGGCTATGCCGACCAGATCCGCGCCTTCGTGCCGACGCAGTACACCGTGCTGGGCACCGACGGCTTCGGCCGCAGCGACACCCGCGCCAACCTGCGCCGCTTCTTCGAGGTCGACCGCTACTACATCGCCCATGCCGCGATCGCGGCGCTGGCGAAGGAAGGCAAGATGACCGGCAAGGACGTCGCCCGCGCGATCAAGCAGTACAAGATCGATGTGGAGAAGGCCAACCCGATCGGCGTCTGAACCGGCGGAGCGGCTTCATGAAAAAGGCGGCCCACGGGTCGCCTTTTTTCTTTTTCACGCCATCCATGAATCCCTCGTGCGCTTTCATTGACAGGATGCAGCGCCGCGCTTTCGCATGGCGGCTTCATCGTTCCCGCATGCCGTCCAGGCCGTACGGCATGCGCCGGGTGCAAAACGAAAAACAAACATCGTGCCGACGTGAACGCATGAACATCAGTAAAACGCCGACGCGCCGGTTCCGCATGGGACTTCAAATGGTGGGAACTTGCACAGGCAACATCGGTCAACCGGCATCCTGTCCGCGCGTTGAAGCGGATGACCACCATCGCTCCGAAGGCAGCAGATCGCGTGAGATTCACTTATCCCGATGAATCCGCCTCACGCGTCATCGCCGCGGCCACCGCTGCCGCCATTCTGCTGCTGATTGGCAAGCTGCTGCTGCGAGGGCCCATGTTGCCCACCGCGCGCGACGATGATTCGCTGCGGGTGGTCTATCTGGAACGGCCGCGCTGGTCGCCCGTCACGCCTCCTCCGGCCGATGTTCGCCGATCGCCGGACGTCGCCACGACGCCATCAGCGGACACGATCGCGTCGCCCCGCACGCCTGAGCCGGCGAGCGTGGTGCGGCCGGAAGCTAGGCGTACCGCGCCACCCGTTCCCAAGGAAAACCGGGTCGTCGATCGCCTGTACGACCGCGACACGGGCCGGGCCAGGCTGCCGCCACAGGCACGCATCGATCCGATGGCGAAGAACGAGCCTCCGGCCAATCCGCCGGGCCTGCCCAACGAACGCGAACTCAAGCGCGCGCGGGATCTGCTGTATCCGCCCAATCCCATCGAAACCGATCCCGACAGTCCGTTCGGTGGTACCTGGGCCAGCGACGGCACCCTCGGCCAGCAGGCCGCGCGCAAACTCGGCGATGGCCTGGCGGCGATCGGCAAGAAGATCTTCGGCGAAGAGCGGCAGACGGTACGGGCGCGGCCGCCGCCGGAGGTGGGTTTCAAACCGCAGGCCTACGAGCAGGCCTCGGACCTGGGACGCGCGGAAACCGGCAATGCCTACAAGGCGGCGCCCATCGCGCACGAGAAGGTGCCGGGCCTGTCGGGCGAAGCCAGCCGTCGCATCCGCACCGCATTGGAAGCGTTGCAGAAACGCGCCGCTTCGTGCGAGGCGGCGAAGGTGCAGAAACTGCTGGCTACCGCCCGTACCCACCTGACCGAACTGGAACAGGTCGAGTACGCACTGGCCCATGGTGCGGACCCGATCATGGCCCGGCAGATGCTGCCGCGCCGTGGCGACGCGGCCTACGACCAGGCGCGGCGCGCGCTGTGGTACGCGGAGAACCAGTTGGGTGCGTGCCTGAAGTAGTTCGGCGCCCCGGCGTTGCGGGCAATCGTGGCGCCTGCGCGGTCAGGCTGGCATCGGCGCTCCGCGCCACCGTTCCCGGCGCTGGCACATCCCCTGGCGATCAGGCGGAGGCATGCCCGGCAAGAAACCGGGTCATGTCGTCCAGTTCATCCTCGAGGGCGCGACGGAAAGCCGGGTCTTTCGCCGGAGAACGATCGGCATAGCCGAAGCTTGGCTGCAAGCGGCCATCCTTCGCGGTGATGTTGGCCCAACCGACCATCTGATCGCGCCACAGCAGCGGCAGCGCGTAGTAACCGAAACGACGCTTGGCCGCCGGCGTATAGGCTTCGAACTTGTAGGTCCAGTCCCACAACAATTCGAAGCGGCGGCGATCCCAGGCAACCGGATCGAACGGGGCCAGCAGGCGCACCCGCTCGTCCGCCTGGAAACGCCGCGAGCGCGGATTCTCATCGGCCGGCCAGTACCAGGTGGTGCCGTCGATGGTGCCGCTGGCCAGTTGCGCGCGCGCCTGCCGCAGCGCGATCTGGATCTGCGCGGCCAGATGCGGAGCGCCATAGCCCAGCAGCCGTGCCAGGTAGGTCAGGCTGGCCGAAGGCAAGGGCGCGTACTTGCGCACGACCAGATCGAGCAAGGCGGCGGCGCGCTGGACGCGCGCCGCCTCGCTGTCGTCGGCGACCGGATGCTCGGCGGCGGTGTAGATGCGGGTGCCGCTGTCGCGACGCTGCACGCGCAGCATGCCGCGGTAATGCATGCCATCGAGCAGGTGGGTGCTGGCGTTGCTGGTGCCGCCCCAGTAGTTGGTCACCCGGCCATGCGCGAACGCCTGTTCGACCTCGCGTGGATGCACGGCGCCGCGTTCGCGCACGAACGCCAGCACATCGGCCGCCTTGCGGCGCGTCTGCGCGTCCCAGGGACGTGACGACACCCGGGGATGCATCAGCGCCAGATGCTCGCGCGGCAGGAATCCGTAGTTGACCAGGCAATCCTCCTCGACCGGCAGTCGCGTGTAGCGGCGCTCGAGATCGCCCGCGCGGTAGTCCTTCACCCGATGGCGCAGGGTCAGGTCCTGCGCCCGCGCGGGGGCGCGGATCGGATCGGCCTGCACGAAGCCCAGGCGGCGGATGGCGGTCAGCAGCGTGGTCGGCGTGAACAGCGTGCGCGCCACCGCATGGCGGCGCAGATCGTCGAGGGTGGGCGAGGGGGGCATGGTGTGGATTAGAACACGACGCCCGTCGCCTTCGTTCGCGACTCGCCGCACGGCATCGAGCGCTGGCGATGACGCGCCGCGTCAACGGCGCGCCATCCACCGCGCGGTGTTCCGGTTCACCGCCGTGGCGGTCGTCTGCCGGAAGGCGATGCAGTAGGCTTCGACCCATGGCACGGCAGGCGTTGCATGGCCCGCTCGCGTGGGCCGCCCGATTTCACAGGAGAACATGATGGTGCGTACCGGGTTTCTGCTTGGGGTGTTGCTTGCCGCGATGCCGTTGCATGCCAACGAGCCCATCGCCACCGTCCGCGTGGCCTTCGATCGCGAAGGCATCACCGCCACCGATGCGCGCGGGCTGGCCGACATCGCCGCGAACCGCGCGGTGACGGCAGCGGATCCGGTGCGCATCGCCTCGATATCCAAGCTGGTCACCGCCATCGGAGTGATGCGGTTGGTCGAGGCGGGGCAACTGGATCTGGATGCCGACGTGTCGCGCTGGCTGGGATGGCGGCTGCGCAACCCGGCTTTCCCCGATACACCGATCACCCTGCGCCTGCTGCTCTCGCACCGCGCCGGCCTGACCGACGCGGCGGGCTACTACCAGGTGCCGTTGGGCGGCTTGTTGCAGGATGTATTGGCCGATCCGCGCGCCTGGGATCCGGTACACGCGCCGGGCACGTTTTTCCGCTACGCCAACCTGGATTTTCCGTTGGTCGCGTCGGTGATGGAAAAGGCCACGGGCGAGCGTTTCGACAGACTGATGCAGCGCCTGGTGCTGCGGCCGCTGGATATCGATGGATGCTTCAACTGGGCCAGTTGCAGTGACGCGACCGCCGCACGCGCCGTGGTGCTGTATGACGAGGGCCGCCAGCCGGTACGTGACGACAATCGCGGGCAACGGCCGGAATGCCCGGTGGTCCCTGCCGCTGATGGCAGCTGCGATCTGGCGCGATGGCGGGCCGGCGACAACGGCGCCTTGTTCTCGCCGCAGGGAGGCCTGCGGATCTCGGCGAACGGGCTGGCGAAAATCGGCCGCCTGCTGCTGTCCGAAGGCGAGGTGGACGGGGTCCGCCTGCTGCGTCCGGAATCGGTGCGTACCCTGGTGGAACCGCAGTGGCGTTATTCACCCGGTACCGGCCTGACGTCGGAAGAGGATGAAAGCGGGCAGGGCGGACGCGGCTTCTTCTGTCGCTACGGATTGGCGGTGCAGACCTTGGCGACGCCGCGCGAGGGATGCCACGACGACCCGTTCGGCGATGGCATCGAACGCTTCGGCCATTCCGGCTCGGCCTATGGCCTGCTGTCCGGCCTCTGGGTCGATCCGGTGACCGGCACGGGCGTGGCCTACTTCGTCACCGGCGTTCCCGAAGCGCGCGCCGGTGGACGTTCGGCGTTCTCGGCCATCGAGGAACGCCTCGCCACCCCGTAGAGCGGAGCTCGCTCCGCTATCCGGAGCCTCCGGTCCGGCACGAAACAGCAGCCGGGCAAGCCCGGCTCTGCACCTCGTAGAGCGGAGCTCGCTCCGCTACCCGGGGCGTCCGGTCTGGCGCGCAACAGCAGCCGGGCAAGCCCGGCTCTACCATTGCGCGATCAATTCCTTGAAGGGACGCGCGAGGCGCACGCCGTTGGCGTCGAAATCGCGAACGCGGCGACCATCGACGGTGACCTGCTTCGGCGCGGAGCGGCCGGGCCAGTTGACCATGACGGGCATGTCGGCGCGCAGTCCCTCGCCCAGCGAAACACGCAACTGTCCGCCTTCGCGGCGCGCGCGCATCTTCAGCGTGCCATGGGCCGTGGGCAGGCCATCGACCGACAGGCCTTCGCCCGCGACCCACTCCGGAGGCGTACCCGGCAGCAGCGACAGGTGATCGTCGGCCTCGTACATCAGCATGCCGAAAATCGAACGCGCGTATTCCGAACCAATCCAGGTATGCGGCATGTCGCCCAGGTAGATCGCGTGGCGCAGATCCGAATAGACGACCTCCGCGATCACCTGCCACTCGGCGGGACGGCGATGGCGCACCAGATCCTGCAGCAGTTCGTTGGCTTCGGCCGGTTGTCCCAGGTGGACGTAGGTCAGCACGTTGCGCATTTCGTACGGCGTGTAGGCGTACAGCGCATCGGGCGTGCGCTTGCGCACGTCGGCCAGGTAGCGGGCGAAGGTACGCGCCAGCGCATCGGCCGGCATCAGGTCCTGCTGGCCGGTCGGATCCAGGCCGATCGAGACGCTGGTGGGATCGCTGTCACCCAGATCGGCGGAAGCCGGAATGTAGTCGATGCCTTTCCATTTCATCGTCGCCCGCATCGACGCCGACATCGAATCGCGCAGCGCGGCGTATTGTTCGCGCGCCCACACCGCCGTTTCCCGGTCGCCCCATTGCTCGGCCAGCCACGCCCCGTCGTGCCAGCCCTTCAGCGCCCAGTAGTCGTCCCAGTAGCTGTGGGTCGGCACCGGGTAGCCTTCGTGGCTGATCGAGGGCGCGATGATGCCGTGGAAACGTTCCGGCGCCTCGCGGTCGGCCAGGTAACCGGGCACCATCGTGCGTTCGCGCAGTTCCTGCAGGAAGCGCAGCGCGCGCTTCACTTCGTCCTGGTAGTCGCGGACGCTGGCCGCGCCGCCGTCCAGCCGCGCGATTTCCGCGACCAGCCAGACGAACTGGCCCTGGCTGTCGTGCTCCAGGTCCGAGCCGAAGCCGGTGTTCACCGAACCGTCGTCGTTGAGGATCGGCGAGACCAGCCCGTTCGGATGCACCGCATGGCCCGCATACCACTGCAGGTAGTCGCGGGCGGTCCTGCCCATGCCCATGCGCAGCAGGATCGCCGCGGTGGCGGCGCCGTCGCGGATGAAGGAACGGTTGTAGTTGCGCGGGCCCGGCTGCATCGCGTGGCCGCTCTGGTTGATCAGCATGTAGGCGGCCTGCGCGCGCAGCATGTCCACCAGCGAGGCGTCCGGCAGGCTCAGGCCGATCCGGCCCAGGCGCGATTGCCATTGCTGCGCGAGGGTGTCGGCCAGCGTGTCGAAGGCGACGCCGGGATCGCCGCCGGCGGTCAACGCCGCCCGATCCAGCGTGGGCGCGTCGGGCCATTGCCGGGCCTGGGTGTCGAGGCGCGTGTTGCCCAGCGCGAACGCGATGACCACGTCGCGGTGCTCGCCGGGCCGCAGCTTCACCGGATATTGCAGGATCGCCGCGGCCAGGCCATCCGGGTCCTCCACGCTGCGCTGCGCGGGCACATCGCCCTGCGCCGCGTGGCGGGTGATCTCGCCTTCACCGTGCGCGCCGAATGCGGATACGCCCCCACCCGAGGGCGGCGTCAGCGACTGGAACAGCCGTCGCCCGTTCACCCGCACCGCATCGTCTTCCACCGCGATGGCATGCAAGGGAGACAAGCCGCCGTTCTGCCATGGCGGACTGATCTGCATCGGTCGCGTCAGCAGCGAGAGTTGCCCGTCCACCGGCTGATCACCGGTGTTGCGCAGGCGATACCGGACCAGGGTGACCGGCGCGCCGTCCTGTTCGATCGCGATGGCCTCGCTGCGCAGCGACAGCCCCGGCTGCGGCGACCATTCCACCGCCGGCATCGGCATCCAGCCCTCGCGCAGGCTGTGGCGCAAATCCGCGTTGAACGCCGCCGCGGCGCGACCGCTGCGATCGCGCCAGACCGGCTGCACCAGCGGCGCGCCCTTGAACGCTTCCAGGTTGCCGTACTCGTCGAACACCGATTTCTGCAGGCCGGCCGGAATGCCGACCGTGGTCCAGTACACCTGCTGCTGTTTCAGCGACGACGGGAACAACTCGCCATGACGGCGCGTGGCGGCGATCTCGTAGCGCCGCATCGGTGTCATCAGCCGCTTGGGGCCGAGCAACTGCAGGCGATCCACGATCGCGCCGTCGCCGCCTTCGGTCACCAGCCGCAGCGCGGTGGCCTCGTGGACCTCCGGTGCGGCGAGAAAGGAAGAAGTGCCTTCGACATTCGGATCCTCGGCCAACCGCGTCCAGCGCCCGTCCGCGCCGCGCGCCTCCAGCCGCGCGCGGCCCGGCGGGGTTTTCCAGGTGACTTCCAGGCCTGCCAGCGCCAGCGGGCGCGGCAGTTCGATTTCCAGCGGCCGACGCTTGTCCAGCACGCGCGCCGCGCCGCCGATCCACAGCGCGTCGGTATCGCCATCGCCCAGGACGCCCCGCAGGCGTGGCGCGTGCGCGACCGGCTCGAACTCGCCCACCGACACGCCCCAGTCGGCCGTGCGATCCGGCGCGGCCAGCCGCAGGTAGCGGGCCTGCACCGCCGGGAACATCACGTACTCGATGCCGCCCTTGCCGCCGGTCACCCGCACCGCGTCCTGCCATTGCTGGCCATCGTTGGAGTAGCGGATCAGGTAGTGGGTGGCGAAGCCGCCTTCCCACCGGATGAGGACGCCGCCCACCGGCGTGGTGCGGCCCAGATCCACCTGGTACCAGTGGCCGGCCGAGAACGGCCCGCCCCAGTAGGTCTTGGGATTGCCGTCGACGCCCATCGCCGGGGCCATGGCCGGATTGGTCGTGGAGGAGCTGCTGGCCTTCCATTCGGCGCGCGGCGGCAGGGGCTGCTGGGCCTGCGCCAGCGGAAGCCCGAGCAGGGCGGTCAGGGCCAGTCCGTGGCGAAGGGTGAGGCGGGTGCGGCGGACAACGGTGGAACCGGACATCGCGAGCCCTCGAGCGTGGCGGGGAGGCCGCGGGACCCCGCGGATGCCCGGATACTAGTGATGTAAACGTTTACATGCGAGTTGCGGTGCGGCATCGCCCGGTCGCTGGCGCCGCTGGCCGTTCCCCGCGGGCCGCCGCGTTGTTCCGATCGAAGCACCGGCCTGCGGGCGGTTCCTTCCCCGTCCGCACCAGGTGCGCCATCGCCACGACAGAGGCAGGTGCGCCATGAACGATTCGGACTTCATCCGCGCCATGCGGGCCACCCTGGGGCCGCTGGCGTTCCTTTCGCTGCAGCATCCCGCGCGCCACGCGGTTCCAACGGCCCCGACCAATGAGGAACGCATGCGCGCCTATCGCAACACCCTGCCGGTCCTGCCGGGCAACAATTACGGCTGGCGGTTCCGACAGGCGCGATAGCGTGGGTGCGGCAGCCTGAAACGCCCGCTCGCGCGGCGACCGGGCGGACGGGTGACCGCGGATGGCGCGGTCGCCGGGCGGCCTTGACCTCAAGCGGGCTTGAGGGCGCACAGTGGCATTCCCCCCGATCCCCGCCATGCCCATGATCCCGACCCTGCAGCACGCCTATCCCTACCTGCAACGGCTCGGTCATGCCGCCGCGCCGCCGCCCACGCTGGAGACCTTGCGCGAATTGCAGCAGCGGCACACCGCCGAGTTTCCCTTCGAGACGCTTTCGACCCTGCTGCGCCTGCCGGTGCCGCTGGACCTGCCGGCACTGGAACGCAAACTGCTGTTCGAAGGTCGCGGCGGCTACTGTTTCGAGCTCAACCGCCTGTTCCTGGCCCTGCTGCAACGGCTCGGCTTCGAGGCGCGCGGACTGACCGGGCGGGTGCTGATGGACGGCGCGGCCGACATCGTTCCCGCGCGCACCCACATGCTGGTGCTGGTGGAAATCGATGGCGAGTCGTGGATCACCGATGTCGGCTTCGGCGGCATGGTGCCCACCGCGCCGCTGCAACTGGAAAGCACCGAGGCGCAGTCCACGCCGCACGAGGTCTATCGGCTGGAATCCGGCGAAGGCCAGTACACCCTGCGCGCGCGGGTGGCCGGGGAGTGGCGGCCGCTGTACGCATTCGACCTGCAGCGACAGGCCGACATCGATTTCGTGGTGGGCAACTGGTACGTGTCCACCCATCCGGATTCGACGTTCCGCGATCAACTGCGGGTGGCGCGCACCGGCCCGGGCTGGCGCAAGACCCTCAAGGGGGGCAGCTTCGCGATCCACCGGATGGGCGCCGCCAGCGAGCGCCATGCACTGGCCGATGCGGATGCGGTGATCCAGGTGCTGCATCGCGAGTTCGGCCTGCGCGTGCCCGCGCATCCCGATCTGCATTCGAAGATCGAACGGCTGCTGGCGCCGGCGGTGGCCACGGCATGAACACCGGCCGCCGGCACAGGCGGCGATGACCCGGCACGGGATAAGCTCGGCGCCATCCTTCTTTCCGGGCGGTGCCGATGCGCGCGATCCACCTGTGCTGTGCCATGTTCGTCCTGTTGTCCTGCGCGTTGTCCTGCACGGCACGCACCGCCGAACCGGCGGCCATGCGGGAGTCCACCACGGCGACCGCCCCGGATCGCCGCATCGCCGTCACCATCGATGACCTGCCCTGGCAGCGCCTGGGCGAAAGGCCGGTGGCGGATTTGCCGGAATGGCATGCGCGATTGATGGCGCAACTGCGCAAGGCGGACGTGCCGGTGGTGGGCTTCGTCAACGAGGGCAAGCTGGAAGTGGACGGCGTGGTGCAGCCCGAACGCCTGCGGATGCTGCGCGACTGGCGCGACGCCGGCCATGAACTGGGCAACCACACTTTCGATCACGTGGATCTGCACGAAGTCGGTTTGCCCGCGTTCGAGGAGAACATCCTCAAGGGCGAACGCGTGCTGCGCCCGCTGCTGGCCGAACAGGGCAAGGCGCCGCGCTGGTTCCGCCATCCCTACCTGCGCGCGGGCCGCACGCCGGCCGATCGCGCCGCGTTGACGGATTTCCTGGCCACGCACGGCTACCGTATCGCCCCGGTCACGGTCGATAACGGCGAATGGGTCTGGGCCTTTGCCTACGCCAACGTGGTGGCGCGAGCCGCCAGCACCGATCGCGACGCCACGCTCGACCGTCTGCGCAAGGGCTACGTGCCCTACATGCTCAACAAGCTCGACTACTACGAACAGCAGTCGCAGGCATTGCTGGGCTATGCATTGCCGCAGGTCTGGTTGATGCATGCCAACGAACTCAACGCGGTCGCGTTCGCCGGACTGATCGATGGCGCCCGTCGTCGCGGCTACACCTTCGTGACGCTGGAACAAGCCCTGCGCGATCCCGCCTACCGGCGCGGCGAGGAAGGCTATGACGGACGCTTCGGCCCGAGCTGGCTGCACCGCTGGGCGATGGCCGAAAAGAAACCGAAGACCTTCTACGCCGGCGAGCCCGAGGTGCCCAAGTGGGTGATGGATCTGGCGGGCGTGGACGGCGAATAGGCACGCCTTCGACCGGAATTCGCGCGGAGCCACGGCCGCCCCTGTACGGCCGTGCTCCGATCAGGCTGGCCCCCTGTCATCCAGCCTCCGCCGGACATCACGCCCCGTTCCCCAACGGGATCGCACCAGCCCTTGCTCCTCCCTGCGTCCCGCACCTCTCCATCCCCACGCCTGGAAATACGCAGGCTTCGTGCCATTGCAGGAAATTCCACCTTTTCAACGACATGCGACAAGCGGCGGTCAGCAGCGGAGGTGACGCCGACGCCGCGTCACGTCAGTTGTTGACCCGGCCCGACCGTGGACGGAAAGCGTGCCAACTGCGACGATGCGCCCCGGGGAGGCGCATGCACGGGGCATGCGGGGGACTGCCAGGGATTCGGAATCGGAATGCGCAAGCGGACTTGGGGTGGGTTGTTGTTGTGCCTGGTGCCGATGGCGGCGTGGGCGCAGGGGAGCGATGCGGGCACCAACGTGGATCTGGCGCCGTATCTGCGGCCGGATCAGTTCGAACGGATCAAGATCTCCCCCAGCGGGGACTACTACGCGGTCACCGTGCCGCTCGAGGATCGCACCGTGCTGGCGATCATCCGGCGCTCGGATCGCGCGGTCACCGCCAAGATTGGTGGCGATCGCGATTCGGTGGTGGATGATTTCTGGTGGGCCAACAACGAACGCGTGGTCGTATCGATGGCCGAAAGGCTGGGCTCGCGCGACCAGCCGTCGGTGCTTGGCCAACTGCATGCGGTGAATGCCGACGGCAGCGGCGCGCGCCTGCTGGCCAGTCCGTTCGGTACCGGCGAGATCGGCAGCCGTACGGACACGCCCGGCCCGCCGCGCGCGGTCTTTCTCACCGACACCCTGCCGGATGACGAGCGCAACGTGCTGGTTGCCGCGATGCCGCTGACAACCGATCCCTACATCTCGATCGACCGGCTCGACATCTACACGCGACGGCGAATCACCGTGGCGACCGCGCCGGTGCGGCGGGCGGATTTCACCACCGACCGGGCGGGCGTGGTCCGCTTCGCGCACGGCGCCGACGTGGACAACGCCAGCCGGCTCTACTATCGCGACGGGGACCGGGCCGAATGGCGCCTGATCAACGACGAGAACGAGACCGGGCATCGCGAGTTCCCGCTCGGATTCTCGGCCGACGGCGGCACCGCCTATCTGCAGGTGGAGCAGAAGAACGGCCCGGACGCGGTTGTCGCCTGGAATCCGGCCGACGGCACATATACCGAGCTGTTGCGCGACCGCGTCGTGGACCCCTTCCGCACGCTCTATGACGTCGATGGACGAACCCCGATTGGCGTGTCCTATGTGCATGAGGGCGTCCGCAACGCCTTCTTCGACGAAAAGGGCAAGACGGCGCGGTTCTACCGCGCGCTGGAACGCGCGTTCCCGGGGCATGGCGTCCACATGACCTCGATCACCGCGGATGGCCGGCTGGCGCTGCTGTTCGTGTGGAGTGACCGCAACCACGGCGACTACTTCCTGTTCGACACCGTCGAGAAGAAGGCGGACCGGGTGTTCTCCACCCGCGAATGGTTTGATCCCGCGGTCGTCCTGCCCACCCGCCTGGTGCAGATGAAGGCGCGGGATGGCCTGCCGTTGCATGGCTACCTCACCCTGCCGCGCAACGCCGCGGCGCAGGCGCCGATGGTGCTGCTTCCGCATGGTGGCCCGTTCGGCATCTTCGACGAATGGGGATTCGACAGCGAGGCACAGATGCTCGCCGAGGCCGGTTACGCGGTCCTTCGGGTCAACTATCGCGGTTCCGGCAACTACGGACGCGCGCACGTGCAGGCCGGTGCGCGCGAGTGGGGTGGCCGGATGCAGGACGACCTCACCGACGCCACCCGTTGGGCCATCGAACAGCGCATCGCCGATCCCGCGCGCATCTGCATCTACGGCGGCAGCTATGGCGGCTACGCGGCGTTGATGGGCGCGGCCCGGGAACCGGACCTGTACCGCTGCGCGGCCGGTTACGTCGGCGTGTACGACCTGCGCCTGATGCACAGGCGCCAATCCAACCGCAGCCGTTCGGGCAAGACCTGGGCGGGCGAGTGGATGGGGCCGCCCGAAGGCCTGGCCGAGCGCTCGCCAACCACCCTGGCCGCGCGCATCAAGGCACCGGTGTTCCTCGCCGCCGGCGGACGCGACGAGCGCGCGCCGCTCGCGCATTCCGAGCGCATGGAGAAAGCGTTGAAGCAGGCCGGCGTGCCGGTGGAAACCCTGTACTACAAGACCGAAGGCCACGGTTTCTATACCGAAGAGCACCGGCGTGAGTACTACACGCGCCTGCTGGCCTTCCTCTCGCGCCACCTGGGCGGCAAGACCGCGCGCTGAGTCATCCGCGCCGGTCGCGGCCCACCCAGCCGGCTGCCAGCACCAGCCACAGGCCGATCAGCGCGATGACGGCCTTCTGGCTGGCGCCCCTCGGCAGATCGCGGACCAGCACATGTGTCCACAGCGCGAGGAAACACAGCACCGCCAGCCAGAACGCGGGCGCGAAGCGGTGCCGGAAGCCCGGATCGGCACGCCAGCGCCAGGCCTGCAACAGCATCGCCACGGTGACGCACAGGAACGCGGTCTGCGCCGCGAGTCCGTGCACCAGGCCCTGCAAGGTCAATGGACGTCCGGGAAAAGGCGTTTGCGCCAACGCCGTGATCGCCAGCGCGACGCCGGCCACCACGAACAGCAGCAGCGGCGCCGCGCTGCGGGCCTGCGCCGCGCCGCTGCGATACGCCGACACGCCCAGTCCGATCAATCCCGATGCCAGCAACAGGTATGCGGCCTGCAGCAGCGGACCGTGTGGACCGACCAGATAGAAACTCAGCGGCGTGCGTTGCCAGTCCAGATCCGTACGCAGGAATTGCAGCAGCGATGCCATCGCCAGGAACACGAGGCACGCCACCTGTGTCGCGGTGGCGAGCCGGCGCGGCCAGGTGGGTGCGGTGACAGGGAGGGCGGCGTCGTGGACGGGGTCGGAAGACATGGACCGTGATGTTAGCGATCCCGGCGGACGAGGGCGTCGGCGCATGCAAGAATGTGACCATCGCCACGACCGCCGCGCCACGATGGCTGCCGCGCTGTTCGACAGGAGCCCGTACCGGCATGACGCGCAAAACCTGGTTGGGTCTGGTCATCGGCCTGACTGCCCTGGCCCTGGCGGCCACGTTCTTCTTCGATCCCTTCGCACCCGCGGTGAAGCCGCGCGTCGGACCTGCACCGACGCCGCTGGGCTGGGCCGCGCAGCTCGAATTGATTGCCGGTGACGGCATCCGGGGGGATCGCGACGGCCCGCCGGCCGCCGCGCGCTTCGCCGATCCCTACGGAATCGCGATGGCGGGCGACGGCACCGTCTACGTGGCCGATGGCGGCGACAATAACCGCATCCGCCGGATCGGCCGCGACGGGCAGGTGGCGACCCTGGCCGGTTCGGGGGAGGGATTCCGCGATGGCGCGGGCACCGCGGCGGCGTTCCACACGCCGTCCGGACTGGCGCTGGATCGCGCCGGCAATCTGTATGTCGCCGACACCGGCAACCACGCCATCCGCCGGATCACGCCGCAGGGCATCGTCAGCACGCTGGCCGGCGACGGCACCGCCGGCCATCGCGACGGCGCGGCCGCGCAGGCGAGGTTCGACGGACCGACCGGCGTGGCGGTGGATGCGCGGGGACGGGTGTACGTCGCCGACACCTACAACGACCGCATCCGGGTGATCTCGCCTGACGGCCAGGTCACCACGCTGGCCGGTGGCGGGTATCCCGGCTTCGTCGACGGCGTGGGAGCGGCGGCGCGTTTCGACACGCCCACCGCGCTGGCGATCGATCGGCAGGGGGTGTTGTGGGTGGCCGATCTGCGCAACAACGCAATCCGCCATGTCACCGCCGATGGCGTGGTCGGCACCGCCAGGACCTGGTGGCCGGATGGATCCACCGGCATCGGCCGTCCGCTGGCGCTGGCGATCACCCGCGACGGCGTGTTGTATGTGTCGGAAATGAGCGGCGGCCGCATCCTCCAGATCGCCACCGACGGCCATATCCGCGTGATCACCGGGCTGGCGCAGCAGGAGCGTCTCTCGCGCCCGGCTGGTCTGGCGCTGGATGGGCGCGGCGTGCTGCACGCCACCGATGCCACCGGTTACCGTGTGCACCGCATCGCGCCGCGTACCGCCACGCCGCCGCCCCCGGTCGCCGGTCCCGCTCCGCACGCGCCGCTGCCGGACACGCAGGGACGCTGGCCGCTGCATCCGCAGGACGGCTGGCACGAAGTGGTCGGCACGCTGGGCGAAGTGCGCGGCAATTTCCGCAAGGAAAACCGCGACCACCTGCACAGCGGGCTGGACATCCGCGGCGACATCGGCCAGCCGGTGCTGGCGATCGCCGACGGCAAGGTCAGCAGCCCCTATGCCGCGTGGGGATATGGCGGGCAGGGCGAGGGGATGGGGCTGGACATGCTGGCCTACATCCACATGCGGGTGGGCCGGAGCGCGCGCGGGGAGGTGACCGATCCGCGCTTCCAGTTGCTGATGGACGAAGCCGGCCAGCCCGAACGCATCCGGGTCCGGCGCGGCACCCGCTTCCATGCCGGCGACGTGCTGGGCACCATCAATCCGATGGCGCACGTGCACCTGAGCGTCGGCGCCAGCGGTTACGAGCGCAACGCGATCGCACTGGGTTTCACCGGTTATGCCGATCACCAGCCACCGCGCATCGACGGCATTCACCTGCTCGATACCCTGGGCCAGCCGCTGGAGGAGAAGGAAGGCGGCCGGCTGATCGTGCCGCGCGAACTGTCCGGCGTGCAGATCGTGGCCGAAGCCTGGGATCAGGTCGATCGCAACCTGCCGCGCCGCCGGCTGGGGCTGTACGCGCTGGGCTACCAGCTGCTGGACGCCGAAGGCAGGCCCCTGCCCGGCCACGAGGCGCCGCGAATGAACATCGAGTTCAACCGCATGCCGCCGGATCCGGACGCGGTGATGCTCGCCTACGCGCCGGACAGCGGCATCACCGTGCACGGCAGCGCCATCACCCGCTTCCAGTACGTGGTGACCAACCGGATCCGCGATGGCGTGGTGGAAGCCGGAGCGTGGCAACCCACGGAACTGCCCGCCGGCGAGTACCTGATCCGGATCACCGCGTTGGACTACAGCGGCAACGCCGCCGCCGCCAACCGCGATCTGCGGATCCTGCTGCGCTAGACCGATGTCTGCGCACAGCCGGCTCGTGCGCGCATAGAATGCCCGACCATGCCCAAGACGCCCCGCACCAACATCGTCGCGCTCCCGGTGTCCACCGCCAGCGCCCACCGGCTCGGCTACATCGGCCGGGTGCCGACCGCCAAGGCCCGCGACGCCGATTCCTGGTTCACCCCGCCGGAGTACCTGGACTCGGTGCGCGCGGTGATGGGTGGCATCGATCTGGACCCCTTCACCTCGGAAACCGCCAACGAGATCGTCGGCGCGCGCCGGATTCTCACCGCCGAGCGTTCCGCGTTCGACGAGGACTGGAACGTCGGCCGGCGTGGACGGGTGTTCATGAACCCGCCCTACTCGGCGGGCCTGTGCGCGCGCGCGGTCAATCGTTTCGTCGATCAGCTGGAAGCCGGCCAGTTCGGCGAGGGCGTGGTGCTGGTCAACAACGCCACCGACACCCGTTGGTTCAACGTGCTGGTCGCGCGCTGCACCCGCATCTGCTTCACCCACCACCGCATCAGTTTCTGGAACGCGGACCGCAAGCACATCTCCGGCAATACACGCGGGCAGGCGTTCTTCTATTTCGGCCGCAACGCGGACAAGTTCGCCCGCATCTTCAGCAAGCACGGCTTCGTGGTGCACCCGGTGGCTGAAACCGGACCGGCCTGAATTCCTTTCCCGTCCGTCAGGCGGCGGGCGCGCCGGCTGGCCGCATCGCGTCGCTCAGGGACGCGCGGCCACGGTCGCCTGGTTGTCCCCGCCATCGCCCGAGATTTCCAGCAGGCGCAGTGGCTGGCCGTCGTGGCGATACTCAAGCCCCGCCTGCACGGCATCGATGGCACGGACCTGCGCGCACAGGCCGTCCGCGCGCGCCTCGATGGCCTTCGTGCGCACTTCCAGCATCTGCTCCAGCTCCCGATCCATCTTGTCCGCGCGCGCTTCCAACTGCCCGGCGCGGCCGGTGAACACGCTCCACAATGCGCTGCGCCCGATCATCGAGGCCATCGATTCGGCCGCGTTCTCGATGTTCTCCTCGAACTTCTCGTCGAAGACTTCCTGATCCCAGCGACCGCGACCCAGGGTGCGATCGACATGGGCGATCGCTTCGCTGCGGAAATCGTCCACCTTGCGCGCCTTGCGCTTACTGCCGGTCATCGCCTCGACCACGCCGGACAGCGCATCGAAGGTCACCTCGACCGAATCGCGGGCCAGCCCGGCCACTTCCGGCATCAGCTGGTAGGCCTGGTACTCCAGCTGGCGCAGGCGCTGCGCGTCGGCATCGCTGATCGTGCGCACCTTGCGGTCCACGCTCAGTTCGCCGTCGTGGAAGAACACCTCGCGCGGCGAACCCTCGTCGCGATACAGCCACACGCCGCCGGTATCGACCAGCACGTTGTACGGCGTGCTGATGCCGCATTGGCGGGAATCGACCTTGGGCCGCACCGGCTCCCCGGCGTGGCCCGCCAGCGGCAGCAGCGCGAGGACGGACAGGATGAGCGGCAACGGGCGCATGGCGGTATCCGGGTGGAACGATGGCGCAAGCTTCGCGGATGCGCGCCGGCGCGACCCGTGGGAAAAGTCATGGCGACCACCGTCACCCCGTCCTCCATGTGAAGCGGAGCCGAGCCCCGGCCACGCCTTCCCCGGTGAGGCACGCGGGAAACTCCGCCCGCGCCGCTGCTTGATGGGAGCGCGTATGCTGGCGCGATGGAAACCTATATCGCCCTGCTGCGCGCCGTGAATGTCGGTGGTACCGGCAAACTGCCGATGGCCGAACTGCGCGCCATGTGCGAGGACGCCGGTTTCCGCGACGTGCGCACCTACATCGCCAGCGGCAATGTGGTGTTCCGCAGCGCCAAGCGGGTCGCGGGGGTGAAGGCCGCACTGGAGGAACGCCTGGCCGCCTACGCCGGCAAGCCGGTCGGCGTGGTGCTGCGCCAGCGTGCGGAACTCGTGCGCGCGCTGGAGGCGCAGCCGTTCACCACGGCGGCGCCCAACCGGGTGGTGGTGATTTTCCTGGACGAACCGCCGCCGGCGGATACCCTGGCCACGCTGCGGCATCGGCGCGACGAACAGGTGGCATTGGGTGAACGCGAGATCTACGTGCACTACGGCGACGGCATGGCCGACTCCCGCCTGGTCATTCCCGCCGCGCGTGCCGGTACCGCGCGCAACCTCAACACGGTCGCCAGGCTGATCGGGATGGCGGCGGAGTAGGGCCTCGTCGTTGGCCGAACCGATGGGCGGCCGGCGGCGCGGATCAGTCGACCGGCTTGAGCAGTTCCCGGATGTCCACCGACAGCGCGTTCGCCAGCCGTTCCAGGCCGTCGATGGAGATGTTGGTGACGCAGCGCTCCAACTGTGACACGTAGGTGCGATGGAATTCGCCGAGTTCAGCCAGTTCTTCCTGGCTCAGATTGCGCGCCTTGCGCAGTTTCTTCAGGTTCACGGAAATGCGTTCGCGCGCGGTAGTCGCGGAGCGCGGCGGGGACGACGGCTTGGCCATGTCTCAGACTCACCCGCTACCGTTTGACAATCTACAGAGCATTCATCTACCGTGTTTGAATCTCGTTTTTCGTCAACGGGAAAGCCGCTGGACGGGCACGGGATCACATCGACTGAACGCACAAGGAGGTTGCCCGTGCATCCGTATTCAAGAAGTGAAACCGCTCACCAGGAAAGCGTGGACGCGATACCCGCGGAGAGCGTCGCGTCCAACGAAAACTCACTGTCGCAATTGCTGCACCTGCTGCAGGGGGCGCACGAACCGGTCCTGGCCGACGTCGGCATCACCCGCTTCCCGCCGGCGCGGCTGGAGGCCCTGCACGGCAATGCCTCCCGCGAGGCCGAAACCTGCCTGGATCGGGCGCAGCTGATGCTCCACCTGATGGAGGGCGCGCTGGAAGGCGAGCACCCGCCCGAGCCGGCGCTGCTGCAGCGGGTGGCCCAGCAGATCGGCCGGACCCTGGCCGACCATCGCCGCTGGCGTGATCTGGCCGACAACGCGGCGTATTACCGCGACCATCCCGGCGTGAAGGCGCGGATCAGCGCGCAGCTGTAAGCCGCGCGATGGCGGAACTCAGCCCAGGCCGACCCGCTGCCGTTCCAGCCCCATGTCGTGCACCGGCCGCACTTCGATGCAGCCGAAGCGCGACCACGGAAACTCATGGGCGATCCGCACCGCCTCGTCCAGGTTGTCGGCTTCGATCAGATTGAAGCCGGCCAGCACTTCCTTGGTCTCCGCGAACGGACCGTCGGTGATCGCCGGCTGGCCGTTGCGGACCCGCAGCGAGCGCGCGGTCCGTGCCGGTTCCAGCTGCTGGCTGGCGATCAGCGTGCCGGCCTGCTTCAGCTCGTCGGCGTGGCTCAGGCAGCCGCGCATCAGTTGGTCGTATTCGCCCGGGGGCAGGGTTTCCAGCAGGGCGTCATCGGTATAGACCAGCAACAGGTACTGCATGTCTTGCTCCAGTGAGGGGACGGGGCCGCCGCCAGAGCGCGCATGATGCCGCATCCGGGCGGGGCGGGCATCCTCCGACCCAGGCGTCGCAGCGGCCGAGACCGGCGCTGCCCGGAATCGCCCGCCGCGGAAAACTTTTTTTCAGGGGGCTGTCGATCCCCGCCCTTCACGCCCGTCGTACCCAGTAAGCAGCGATGCTCCGGCCTCCGGACGCCGCCCTTCCCATTCCCTCCGAAGGAGTACGACATGAAAGTGATTGTGTTCGTGAAAGCCGACGCCGATACCGAAGCCGGCGTGATGCCCACCCAGCAACAGCTGGAAGAAATGGGCCGTTTCAACGAGGAACTCGTCAACGCCGGGGTCATGCTGGCCGGCGAGGGACTGCGCCCGACCTCGCATGCCGCGCGCGTGCGCTTCGATGGCAAGCAGCGCACCGTCATCGACGGTCCGTTTGCCGAGACCAAGGAATTGGTTGCCGGCTTCTGGATCTGGCAGGTGCGTTCGCTGGAAGAAGCCATCGAGTGGCTCAAGCGCGCGCCCTTCGACGGCGGCGCCGAGGTCGAAATCCGTCCGATCTTCGAACTCGACGACTTCGGCGAAGCGCTCACGCCGGAACTGCGCGAACAGGAAGAACGCCTGGCCGCGCGCATCGCCGGCGAGAAGTAACGCGTATCCGCTCCATCCGCATCCTCCCGCAACATCCCTGACAAGAGAAGGAATCCTCCCATGCGTCTCAAGCACTATCTCAGTTTCGATGGCGATTGCCGCCAGGCCCTGACCTGGTATGCCGGATTGCTGGGCGGCCAGGTGGCCGCGATGCAGAGCTTCGGCGAAACCCCCGGTTGCGGTGATCTTCCCGCCGCGCTCAAGGAGCGGATCCTGCATGGCCGCGTCGACGTCGGCGCTTTCAGCCTGATGGGTACCGACGCCACGCCCGATCATCCCTACCAGGGCGTCACCGGTGCCTACGTCGTGATCGATCTGGATGATCCGGAAAAGGCCGAATCGCTGTACGCCGCGCTGTCCGAAGGCGCGCAGGTGGTCGAGATGCCGCTGCAGCAGACGTTCTGGGCGCGGCGCTACGGCAGCCTCGCCGATCGGCATGGCGTGCGCTGGATGATCAACTGCACCTGAGCCCCCGCAATTTCCTCCCGAAATCCATACGCCATACAACCAGGAAAATTCCGATGCCCACGCAAATCTTCGTCAATATCGCCGTATCCGACATGGCCCGCTCGAAAGCGTTCTACGAGGGCCTCGGCTACCACTTCAACCCGCAGTTCACCAACGAGCAGGGCGCCTGCCTGGTCATCAGCGACACCATCTACGTGATGCTGCTGACCCGGGAATTCTTCCAGGGCTTCACCGACAAGGCCCTGAGCGATCCGGGCACGCATGCCCAGGCCATCCTGTGCCTGTCCGCGGACGACCGCGCCGGTGTGGACAAGCTGGCCGACGCGGCCATCGCGTCGGGTGGTCGCCAGCCGCGCGAGCCGCAGGATCATGGCTTCATGTACCAGCGCTGCTTCGAGGATCCGGACGGCTACCTGTGGGAAGTCGTCTACATGGACATGGCCGCGATGCAGGAGCAGGAACAGGAAACGGAGCAGGTGTCATGAAACTGGTGGTGACCGCCTTCCTGAGCCTGGATGGCGTGGTGCAGGCGCCGGGCGGTCCGGACGAGGACCGCAGCGGCGGCTTCCGGCATGGTGGGTGGGCCGCGCCCTATTTCGACGAGGCGATGCTCACCCTGATCAACGGCGGCATGGCGAATCTCGATGCCCTGCTGCTGGGCCGGCGCACTTACGAGATATTCGCCGCCCACTGGCCGCATGTCGGCGACGAGGACCCGGTGGCCGCGCGCTTCAACCGCATCCCCAAATACGTCGCCACGCGCACGCTGGATACGTTGGCATGGCAGGGCAGCGAGCGGCTGGAAGCCGACGTGGCGGCGGATATCCGCCGGCTGAAGCGGCAGCGCGGCGCCGAACTGCAGGTGCATGGCAGCGGTGGGCTGGTGCAGACGCTGCTGCGCGAGGATCTGATCGACGAACTGCAGCTGTGGTGGTTCCCGGTGGTGCTGGGCGAGGGCAAGCGGCTGTTCGCCGACGGCGCGGTGCCGGCATCGCTGCGTCTGCAATCGCACCAGGCCTTCGATACCGGCGTGATCCGCCAGTGCTATCGCATGGAGGGCCGGCCGGAGTATGGCTACTTCGGCCTGGAGCAACCCTCGGCGGAAGAGCTCGAGCGCCAGCGGAAGATTGCCGCCGGCGAGGACTGAGCGAGGAACATTCCGGACCGGCACATCCCAGGAGCAACTCATGTCGCGGCTGCGTTTCCGTATTTCGATCTCGCTGGACGGCCATGTCGCCGGTCCGCGACAGAGCGTGCAGAACCCGCTGGGCATCGGCGGCGAACGCCTGCATCACTGGGCAACCGCGCTGGCGTCATGGCGCCGGGCGCACGGCATGGAAGGTGGCGACGTCAACGCCAGCACCACGGTCATGGAGGAATCGATGGCCGGCATCGGCGCCACGATCATGGGGCGCAACATGTTCGGCGGACATCCGGGCGGATGGAACGAGCGCACGCCCTGGAATGGCTGGTGGGGAGATGACCCGCCCTTCCACCATCCGGTATTCGTGCTGACCCGCCATCCGCGGCCACCGCTGGCGCTGGGCGACACGCGCTTCCACTTCGTCACCGAGGGCATCCATGCCGCCCTTGAACAGGCGCGTCGCGCCGCCGACGGCCGCGATGTCGCCCTGGCCGGAGGTGCGCAGGCGGCACGCCAGTACCTGTCGGCGGGCTTGGTCGATGAAATGGAGCTGCATCTGGTGCCGGTGCTGTTGGGCGGCGGCGAACGCCTGTTCGAACGGATCGGCGACGATCTGCACGGCCTGGCGCTGGTGCGCACGCTGGCCACGCCGACGGTCGTGCACCTGAAGTTCGAACGCCCGGACGGCGCGCGCGGTCCGGTGCGCTGAGCGGAGGGCGGACGCGATGAAGTATCTGTGCCTGGGCTACTTCGATCCGGAACGGATGGATGCCTGCCCGCGCGAACAGGTCGAACAGGCGATGCGGCAATGCGAGCCGCATCTGGAGGAGCTGTATGGCAGCGGGCAGGTCATCCTGGACGCCGGACTGGGTCGGGAAATCCACAGCCTGCGCCGGGTCGGGGACGCGGTGCGGGTGGCCGAGGGACCGTTCGCGCCGGGCGAGGCACGCGTCGGCAGCGCGTTCCTCATCGAGGCCGACGACATCGACCATGCCGTGCGCATCGCGATGCTGCACCCCACCACGCGGCTGGACGAGGGCGAGGCCTGGGGATGGGGCATCGAGATCCGGCCGCTGCATTACTTCGAACTGGACGGCTGCTAGCAAAAACGGCCGACGCGGCCGACAGGGCGGCTTCCGGACGGCCGCGCCCAGGGAAGGCGAACCGCCCGCGGACCTGGACAAAAAGGGGTGTGCCAATGAGGCGTCCGCCATTCAGCTTGCACGGTGCGCCGGGCGGTGGTCAGATCGCCGGCCATGGCCCCCCACGATCTGCACCGCATCCTCGACGCGCTCTGGCGAATGGAATCCCCGCGCCTGATCGCCCGCCTGACCCGCATGCTGGGCGACGTCGGCCTGGCCGAGGAGATGGCACAGGACGTGTTGGTGTCCGCGCTGGAACGCTGGCCGGCGTCGGGCGTGCCCGACAATCCCGCCGCCTGGCTGATGACCGCGGCCAAGCATCGCGCCATCGATCGCCTGCGCCAGCACCAACTGCACGCGCGCAAGCACGACGAACTGGCTTACGAGCTGGATGGGCAGGACATGCCGGGCCCTGACGACAGCGACCGGCTGGAAGACGACATCGGCGACGATCTGCTGCGCCTGGTGTTCATCGCCTGTCACCCGGTGCTCTCCACCGAGGCGCGGACGGCACTGACCTTGCGCCTGCTGGGCGGCCTGTCCACCGATGAAATCGCGCGCGCATTCCTGCAGGCGGAGCCGACCATCGCCCAGCGCATCGTGCGCGCCAAGCGCACCCTGGCGCAGAAGCAGGTGCCGTTCGAGGTGCCGCGCCGGAGCGAACTGGCCGAGCGCCTGGATTCGGTGCTGGAAGTCGTCTACCTGATCTTCAACGAAGGCTACTCCGCCACCGCCGGCGATGACTGGATGCGCCCGGCGCTGTGCGAGGAGGCCCTGCGCCAGGGTCGCGTGCTGGCCGGACTGGTGCCGAACGAACCGGAAGTGCACGGCCTGCTCGCCCTGATGGAACTGCAGGCCTCGCGGGCCCGCGCGCGCACCGCGCCCGACGGCACGCCGATTCTATTGCTGGAACAGGATCGCGCGCGCTGGGATCGCCTGCAGATCCAGCGCGGCCTGCAGGCGCTGGAGCGCTCGGTGAAACTGGGTGGCGCGCAGCTGCCCTATACCCTCCAGGCCTCGATCGCCGCCTGCCACGCCCGCGCCGTGCGCGCCGATCAGACCGATTGGCCCCGCATTGCCGCCCTCTACGCACAGCTGGCGGCGGTGATGCCGTCGCCGGTGGTGGAACTCAATCGCGCCGTGGCCCTGAGCCGCGCCGAGGGCGCGGCCGCGGCCTTGCTGCTGGTGGATGCACTGGGCGAGGAACCGCTGCTGCGCGAATACCCGCAGCTGCCCGCGGTCCGCGGTGACCTGCTCGAACAACTGGGTCGCCGCGGCGAAGCACGCGAAGCCTTCGAACGTGCCGCCGCCCTGACCCGCAACGCCCGCGAACGCGACCTGATGCTGGCGCGTGCGGCGGCGTGTGCGGAAACCTGAGCGAAACGCATCTCCAATACGTCAGCCGCTTTCAGGAGGGCATGGCGCGCAATGCCCAGGCCAACAGGCCCTCCGACTGGCTCAACGTCGTGATCTCCATCCGCATGGCGGGCCGCCTGCCGCCGAGCCATTCGACCAGGCTCAGCAACTTGGCCTGATCGCAGGCGCAGGCACACAAGTCCTGGCAGCGGACCCGGGCATGTTCCAGATCCTGCCGGTAGCGCACGAGGGCGGACGCTGGATCAGCGTCCCGGATCAGGATGGCATGCACGGTGGCACGGACATCCTGTAGCACGCCCACGGTGTCATCAAGCTGGATCCGTTGCTCCAACGCAATCTGGACCTGATTAAACGTGTCACGGGCTGAATTGGCCTTGCGGGGATCCTCCAAGGTCAAGCCGGCCCGGATGCGTTGCATCCAGGGTGCGATGCCGATGGCTGCGTCCAGAATTCCTTCTTCACTCGTCGCCCAGGCCAGATGCTCACTTTCGAGTGCGGCGACGCGGGTAAAGACTGAATCTCGATGGTGCAAGACCCAGTGGATCTGTCCCGCCGGCTTGAGCACACGCAGAACTTCTCCCAGCGCTTCCGGATGGGTCGCATACTCGATCCCGAACTGGCTGCAGGCGGCGTCGAAGCAGTCGGCAGCAAATGGCAGCGATTCCATTCTTACTCGGGGATGAAGCCGGACGCCGGCTCCAATGGAGGTTTCAGGACCGGGAATATCCGCGGCATCGATTGCGTCGATGTCCAGATCCGTGCGGCCATGGCTGAGCAGGAGACGAGGGATGGCGCCGTTCCCTGTGGCCAGGTCGATAATGTGTCCGTGGGCAGGAAGTTGTCGTGCCGTCGCGCACCAGAATTCCCCGACAACGCCGTCGTAGTTACCTGAGTAGCTTGTGGGGCAGGAATGCAGGACACCGGTTTTCCAATAGTCTCCCCAGGCCTGCCGGCGGGCTTTTCTTCCATGTGGAAGATTAGTGGTCAGTGTCATCGTGAATTGCTCCTCCAGGAAAACAAAAAGACCCCCATTGCTGGGGGTCTTTCCTTGGTCCGATAAACGTTCCATCTCGGACCTGCCGCCCTTAGAACTTCTGCGAATAGCGGAAGTAGACTGTACGGCCGTAGGCATCGTACAGATCGAAGTTCCATGGACGACCATCGACGCTGATCAGCTCCGGATAGCGATTGCCGATGTTGTTGACTCCCAGGGTCGCGCTTCCATTCCAGGGAACGTTCACGCTGAACGACAAGTCGTTGGTGGCGTAGCCGCCAACGCGCGTGCTCGGATCGCCGCCGATGAAACCAAACGACGGACGTACGGCGGGGTTTTGCTGATCGCCGATGTAGTTGATGTTCCAGTTGACGCTGAAATCACCGTTGGTCCAGGTATTGCGCAGACTGGCTCGGGTATCCGGTTGACCAACCCAGCCCAGGCGATCCTTCTTGACCAGGCCGTCGGTGACGGTGTAATCGATCACGCGCGAGACCTGCAGCCAGTTGCTCAATTGGCCGGCGTTGCCCAGACCGAAGCGGGTGCGCAAGCTGATATCGACGCCGCGCGTATCCAGGTCACCCTCGTTGGCGTATGCGGTATTGATCTGGCTGACAGCTCCGTTGGGGCGCCGGGTTACCGAGGTTCCGGCTGGAAGGGCAATGCCGCGGTTGTTGAAATCGACAAGTTCCTGATAGGAGATCAGGCGAATGCGATCGTCGATCTTGATCCGGTAGAAGTCCACCGTCAGGTTCAGCCAATCCGTAGCGTCCCATGCCATGCCAACACTGTACTGCTTGGATTTCTCCGACTTGAGATTGGTGTTGCCACTGGAGTAGCTGTCCACCTGATAGGAACCCACTGCCTTGTCCTCGGCACCGTCGGCAAGATTGTCGCCGTTGGCGTCGCCACCGCATTGTGCCGAAGTGAAGCCAATCCCCAGGCAGGTACGGTAGTCCTTGACGGCCTCGGCTGAGAATGCGCGGGCGGCATACAGATTGTTCAGCGGCGGCGCCCGGAAGCCTTCGCCGGCCGATGCGCGGAAGGTCAGGCGATCCAGCGGCTGCCAGCGTAGCGACAGCTTGGGGGACACGTCATTTCCGTAGTCGTTGTAACGGTCGTAGCGGGCCGCTGCGGTGATGTCGAAGCTGCCGGTGATGGGGAACAGCCATTCGGCATAGGCCGAAGAGACGTTGCGATCGCCTGCGGCGGAATTTCCCGCTGATCCCGCGATGACACCGGCCTCTGACAGCGAGTCGTAGAGATCGGCGTAGCTTTCCTTGCGATGCTCCAGACCAAAGGCAAGTACCGACCTTCCGCCACTCATGTCGAAAAGGTCCAGGGTGGCGTCGGCGAACAATTGCTCGATCTCGTACTTTCCGTCCCGACCGATGGTGGCGGTGAAGCCCTTGACGACATCCGGATTGGCGTAGGGATTGCGCAGATCGTATTGGCCGTTGGCGATGGCCAATTCAGCCAGAGGGGTAACGATATAGCCGCGACCGGTTTCCTTGAACTTGGCATTGCTACGCCGTAGTCCGAAGTCAATGGCCAGCCGCTCGGAAACCTGCCACTGCATACCCAGGGTCAGGTCAGTGACCGAGTTGTCGACGGTGGTATCGCGATTGCCGGCGCCCGCGTAGCGGTGATAGACGTAGGCGCCCTGACCATCGCCAGGCACCGGATCGTTGGCGGAGCCCTCGGTGACATAGACGGCGCCGGGAGTGGGGGCATAGCGTCCGAAACTGTCCGAGTTGCTGTAGCTGGCGTTGGCATAGATCGACCAGTTTTCGTCGATCTGCCACTGCCCACGCGCAAACAGGGACTTGTTCTTGACAGAAGCTTCGTTGGCTGCGGTTTCCTTGTGGTTGTAAACACAGTTCTTGCCCAGTGTGTAGAAGCCCGGGTCGTCGCAGTTGTAGCCGGGAAGTGCTCCGCCCAGGCTTCCGTTCTCGTAGAAGAAGTTGTTTCCGTAGATGGACGCACCCTTGACGCTGGCGCCGATCTGATCGCGGGTATAGACCATTCCGCGCTCGTTGTACGAGGCGCCCAGCAGCAGGTTGCCACGATCGGAGTTGACTCCGAACAGGACGGAGGCCTCCTCGGTGTCACCGCCCTTCACCTTGGTCAGGCCCTTTCCATAGCGGACCTCGACACCTTCGTAGTCCTTGCGCAGGATGACATTGACAACACCGCCAATGGCATCGGATCCGTAGAGTGCGGAGGCTCCGTCGGACAGGACTTCGATGCGCTCAACCGCGGCCAGTGGAATTGTATTGAGATCGGCACTCACGCCGGTCGACGGGGCGGCTGGCGCGCGGCGGCCGTCAATCAGAACCAGGGTGCGGTCGGAGCCCAGACCACGCAGATCGATCGTGGACACGGCCTGTGCGGAACTTCCCGATCGCGGCCGGAAGTTGCCAAACGAACCGAATGTGGAATCACGCATCAAATCGGCGACCGAGACATGGCCGCTGGCGTCAATCGTTGCGCGATCGATCACCGTCACCGGGGCGGCGCCCTCGATATCCGCCCGCTTGATACGCGATCCGGTCACCTCGACCTTGTCGAGTGTCGAGACCTGGTCGGACGATTGCGCGAAGGCGGCGGGGGACAGGGCCAGCAGCACGGACGCCTGCAGAACGCCGAGCCGCAGGGCCGACGTGGACTTCTTGTACTTCATTTCGAATGCTCTCCTGGGAACGCTAAATAAGGCTAAAAAAACGCCTTCTTAACGTTACCGGCGGATGTGAGCGGAGACGTTGCTAGCTTTACGCAGTGGCTTTGCTCGAATTGCCTTCCTGCTGATCGCCATGACGGCGATAGTCGGTGGCGGAGATGCCGAAGTGCGCGCGGAAGGCGCGCGAGAAGCTGCAGTTGTTCTCGAATCCGGACGCCTGGGCGATTTCGCCGATGGGCGCGCCCGTGCTGATCAGAAGATCCGCGGCATGGGCGAGGCGGATCCGCGATGCCGTTACCTGCGGCTGCTCCTCGTAGACGAAGGTGTAGGTGCGCGAAAAATAGCTGTGCGAGAAATTGACCAGGCGGGCGAGCTCGCGCATGGGGATGCGCCGGTGGTGATGTCCCTTCAGGTACAGGCGGGCGCGTTGCAAGCGCACGAACACCTGGTGGCGGTGGCCGCGGGTCCTGCCGGGGCAGCGTTGCGCGAAGCGCTGGAGGTCGCGCTGTACTTCGGCCATGAACGCCAGCAGTGGCCGGGTATCGCCGTGGCTGCCGGTCCCCATCAGCGCACGTGGGCAGGCACGCCGCCACAAACGCAGGAAGACCACGCGTTCGCGGCGATTCAACCGTCCGCGACCCGGATATACCCGCGAATCATCCGCCGGCCGCCGCGAGGGCGATCCGCCCGCCTCGAACGACATGCCCAGGCACAGCCCGGTCGAACTGGCCTGGACGGTGGGGCGCGACTCCCGGTCCAGGGCGATCCACTGGCCCGGCCTCAGCCGGAACCGTCCTTCGGCGGACTCTATCCAGGCTTCGCCCCGCACCTGTACCCACAACGAGAACCGGCGCGCCTGCAGGCCGAGATTGCCTTGGCGGGAAACGGCGAGACAGCGCGGCGGTGCATGCGGAGTGGTGGTTTCTCCGCAGCGCAGGGTCCGGCCACGATCGGCCCACAGCATCGTTGCTTCCATCTTGTTCATGCCTCCGGTCCGGCACGCCGAAAGGCGCGGTGATTGCGTCCGGCGGACTCCGGACGGATCGGCAGATTGGCCGGCGTGGCGGAGCGCTGGAATCGGAAAGCTCCGAGACCCTCGTCAGGACCGCAAGAAATGCAAAGCGAACGGGTGCTTTGGCTCAGCCGCTGAAGGAAGCCGTGAAAAGTGCGTGGCCGGAACGATTGCCCGGACCGGATGCATGCGACGTCTGGCGCTCCGATCTTTGGATGGACCGGGGTTTTTTCAGGGCGGATGGGGCAGGGCGCTGGCGTGATGGTGGTCTTGCGGGAGCGATGCCTCGAGGAACGCCACCCGCTCGCGTATCTCCTGTTCGCGTTGGCCGATCGCGCGGGCGTCCGCCGCGAAGACGTCACCCTCCGGAAGTGGCGCCACCAGCGCCAGCGCGCCTTCCATGCGGTGCAGCAGCTCGCGCCTGGCGACCAGTGCCGAGGCCGGCAAGCGATCCAGCCGCGCAAGATCTTCGCGGCACGCCGCGACGAGGTCGGGAATCAGATCGCCATCGTCGCCGTGCGGAAGCAAGTCCTGCGGTGCGGGCTGTGGTTCGAGCACGGACTGGGAGGCGGGCGACGGGCGTAGGTGGTGCGCCAGCTTGCCCGCCAATTGATCCAGTCGCACCGGCTTGGCGAGGAAATCGTCCGCGCCGGCCTCCAGGCAACGCCTGGCCTGCTCGGGCAGTGCGCTGGCCGAAAGCGCGATGATGGGCAGGTGGCGGCCGGACGGCTCGGCGGCGCGGATCCTGCGCGTCAGCGCCAGCCCGTCCAGGCCCGGCATGTGGCAATCGGTGATCAGAAGATCGATGCCACCTGCCGCGAGGACCGCCAGCGCGCGTTCGCCATCCTCCACCACGGTATGCGTGTAGCCGAGGCGATCCAGCTGGCGCGCGATCAGCGCCCGGTTGACCGGATGATCCTCCGCGACCAGGACATGCCGGTTCACCGGAAGTGCTGGCGGGAGCGCGGGCGTCGGTTCACGGGCCGGCTGTTCGCCGAGGGCTTCCCGGCAAGCCTCGGCCACGGCGTGATGCAGCAGCGGATCGCCCGGCAGCGCGATGCAGGCGCGACCCGGTCCTGCCGCGAGGGGCGCCTGCAGGTCGACGCGGACGCAGGGCGTTTCCGGTGCGCAACCGGCCGGACCGACGGCACAGGCATCGACGACCGCCAGATCGAAACCGACGGACGCCGGAAGGTCGGCGCCTTCGCCGCTCAGCACGTCGAAACCCAGTGCCGACAGCGAATGAAACAGGCCTTCGTTTCGCCACGGGTCGCGGCTGCGCAACCAGGCGCGCTTGCCCGCGAACGCCGCCACCGGCCGGAGCGGCTCGCTGACCGGCAGGCTCAGTTCGAACACCGCTTCCGTCCCGATGCCGGGTTCGCTGGCCAGGCGCAAATCGCCGTCCATCAGGGAGGCGATGCGGCGGCTGATCGCCAGGCCCAGTCCGGTGCCACCGAACCGGCGTGCTTCCGACCCTTCCGCCTGCACGAAGGGATGGAACAACTGGGCGAGATCGTCTTTCCCGATTCCGATGCCGGTATCGGTGATGGTGAAGCGGATGCGCTGGTATCCATCGGTGTCCCCGACGACCGACAGCCTCAGCGCGACATGGCCATCGTCGGTGAACTTGATGGCGTTGCTGACCAGGTTGCTGAGCACCTGCCGGATCCGCGTGGCATCGCCCAGCAGCGCGCCGGCCACCCGGTTTTCCTGGATCACGTGCAGGCGGACGTGCTTTTCCCTGGCGCGCGCGGTGAACAGGCCGGCGACGCTGTCGACCAGCGCGCGCGGATCGAAAGGCTGGCGGGCGATCGCCAGCCGGCCGGCCTCGATCCGCGAATAGTCGAGGATATCGTCGAGGATCTGCAGCATCGCCTTGGCCGAGTCGTCGGCCAGGCGAAGCATGTGCGCCTGCTCGCGGTTCATCGTCGTGCGTGCCAGCAGTTCAATCAGGCCCAGCACGCCTGCCATCGGCGTGCGGATTTCATGGCTCATCGAGGCCAGGAACGCCGCCTTGGTCGCCGCGGCCGATTCGGCGCGCGCCTTGGCGTCGTGCAGCGCCTGTTCCTGCGCATGCGCGGCGTCGATGTCAATCCAGTACCCGCTCCATTCCAGGGTTCCGTCGGGCAGTCGGCGCGGTTGTCCCGCCTCGGTCCGCACCCAATGCCAGCGATCCCCGAACCTCAGCCGGAGATCCAGCGTGGGCAGGGCACGCAGGGTGCGCGCGGTCTCCCGCAAGGCCGCCTTGAGGTGTTCGCGATCATCCGGATGCAGGCGGTCGTAGAGCTGGCGTTCGTCGGCGACCAGTTGTTCCGCCGAGAGGCCCAGCAGGTCCTGCACATTGCCGGCCGCATAGATGAAACGCCGCTCGCCCCGCGGCGAGAGCCGGAACTGGAAGACCGTCGCCGGAATGGCATCGGTGATGTCGGACAGGCGCTGCTCGGAAGAGCGCGCGCGTGCCTGCGCGGCACGGATCTCGCTGACATCCACGAGGGTCGCCAGCCGCCCGGCGGGTTCGTCGGCGTCGTAGAGGAATGCGTGCGACCACAGGATCACGTCGCGCGGCGCCGCGCCGGCCTCCGTCTCCGGCAGTCGCAGCTCGCCGTGTTCCGAGGCTTCGCGTCCGGGCAGCGCGCGATCGGCGATCCGCATGCCGGCCAGATCCGCGCCCGGGTCCGGCCGCGCGTCGTCGAGCCGGCGCCCCAGCAGTGAATCCCGCCCGCATCGGAACATCGCCTCGTAGGCCTGGTTGACCGCCAGGTACCGTCCATGCGCGTCCCTGGCGAAGATGGGATAGGGAATGGTTTCCAGCAATGCGCGCTGGAATGACAGTTGTGCTTCCAACGCTTGCTCCGCGCACACCCGGGCGCGGGTCAGGCGGTGCAGCCGGGCGTACGCCAGCATGACCGCGCCGATAATGACCAGGGCCATGGCGATGCCGCCCGCGACCCAGCCCCACGGCACCCCGTAGTGATAGGAACTGCTGAGCCAGCGTGCGCGGATGGCGCGCTTCTGCGCGGGTGCCATGTTGGCCAGCACGCGATCGAACAGCGGCAGCAGCGCCTGCAGGTCGCCGCGTGCGCCGAATGCGAGCTCCTGGTCGAGTTCCGCCGGTCCCACCACCCGCAGATCCGCGGCATAGTGATCGCGTATCAGCGAATCAATCGCCGGCAGGGTGCCGATGTAGGCATCGGCCTGTCGCTCGGACACCATCGCCAGGCCCGCCTCGTTGCTGGCAACCGGACGGAACGTGGTTCGCTGCAACTGGCTCTGCAGCCTGCCTATCAATCCGGCCTCGTCGCGGACCGCGACCACCCGCCCGTCGAGGTCGCGTGCGCCGGCGATGGCCGGACCATGCGTGGACGCCACGATCACTTCCGGGAAGTACTCGTATGGCCGGCTGAATGCGACATCGTCATGATGGAAATCGTCTGGCGTGCCGGCCGCGACCAGATCGATCTCGCCGGACTTGATCATCTGTTGCAGGTGATCCCAGTCGCGTGCCGGAATCGGCTGCAGGCGCAGGCCCAGCTGTTCGCCCAGATGGGCGAGATAGTCAGCGGCCAATCCATCGAAGCGGCCTTCACCGTCCATGAAGCTGTACGGGTACCTATCCACCTCGAATCCCACCCGCAGCGTCGGCAGCGCGCGCAGGCGTTCCAGTTCCCCGGCGCTCAGCGAGGCGTTGGCCGCGGCGCCGTCTTCGGCGGAATCGCCAAAGCCCCAGCGATCGCGCAGCCGGGCCAGTTCCGCTTCGTCGATGCTGGCGGCGGCCTTGTCCAGCAACGAGGCCAGGGGAGCCGCATCGACCCGCACCGCGGGCGAGAACGCCAGGGCCGGCAGGCCCGCCGATCCGGTCAGGTTGAGATCATCGGCCCGGCGACCGGCCAGCAGCGCCCGGGTGCGGGCCGCGGTGACGCCGATATAGGCGTCGGCTTCGCCACGGGCCAGGCTGTCCAGGCATTGCAGACCGGTATCGCAGTACTGCAGCACCGCGTGCGGATAGGCGCCCTGCAGGCGCACGATGGTGTCCTGGAAGCGGCGCTCGATGAGAATCCGCGCCCGATCCAGATCCCGTTGATCGCGCGTGCGCGTGTCATTGCGACGGGTGACCAGCACGGGAGCGGCGCTCAGGTAGGTCCGCAGCAGGCGGACGTGGCCCTCGTCGCCACGGGTATGGGGCAGCGCGAGCAGCAGATCGAAAGGCGGTGCCCGCCTGGCGGAGCGCGACGCGACGGCCTCCCAGTCGGTGAATGGATGGAAAGCGACCTGCAAGCCGGCGCGCGATGCAAGCAGGCGGACGTAGTCGATGCCCAATCCTTCCGGCTGGCCTCCCATCCAGGCTTCCAGCGGCATGTGATCGCCCGCGAATACGCCCACGCGCAACACCGGATGGGCGCGACGCCAGGCGATTTCCTCCTCGTCCAACGCCAGCGTCGTATGCGCGGCCGCATGGGCGACCACGATCAGTGACAGGCAGAGGGACCCCGCCAATGCCAGCATGCCGGACAGGCACGCACGCAGGCGGGAGGAAACACGGAAGGACATGACAGGCACGCGCAAAAGCGATGCGCGTCAGCCTAGGAGTGGTGCCCTGGCCTTCGAATCGGATTATTCCTAATGTCGCGACGCCCGCGGGCGTGCTTCATCTCTCAGACAGCGTTTTTGTACGGAGACACGGTCGTCCGTCAGGAGAGCATGCCCTTCTCGCGCGCGTAGGCGTAGATGTCGAAGTCGTTCTTCAACCCCAGCTTGGCCATCGCCTCCTGCTTCTGCGTGCTGATGGTCTTGACGCTCCGGTTGAGCTGGCGGGCGATCTCGGTCACTGACTTGCCCGATGCGAACAGGCGGATGACCTCGGTCTCGCGCGGCGAAAGCGGAACCGCTTGCGCGGACTTGCCATTGCCGGCCTGGATCAGCAGGCGCTGGCTGGCCTTGCTGACGTAGATCTGCCCACGCATGACCGTCTGCACGGCCGTGGCCAGTTCGGTCATCGCGTCGGTCTTGTTGATCAGGCCACGCACGCCGATATCCAGGATCGATTGCAGGACGGCCGGGTTGGTGACCATGGTCAGCACGATCAGCGGCATCTCGGGCAGGCGGCGCTGCAGCAGTCCGATCAGGGACAAGCCGTCGGCTTCGTCCTCGTTGGGCATGCTGAAATCGGTAATCACCAGGTCGCAGGGATGCTGGGCGAGGATCTCCATCAGCGAACCGCTGGAACCGGCAACCGCGACGATCTCGTGGCCCGAGCGTTCGAGCAGCTGACGGACAGCGGCAACGATGATCGGGTGATCGTCGGCGAGCACGATCTTCAATGTCATGTGCCGTGGTCTCCCGGATTCTGGGCTGAAAGCAGTCACATTCTATATCGGGGCTTTGCCATTCCGCGAACCTATCGGATTCGCAAGCCACCGCCATCGCATATTTTGTGACTACGTCTGCGGAACGTGCGCTTTACGGCGGAATTATCGCTTGCGCACCAGCGAATCCGTGCCATTCCGGAATTTTTCAGACGATTCCGATGTTCGATGGCCTGTGACGGGAAGAACACTGCGAAAACGGTGGATCCGCGGTTGCCGACGGATATGCAGACAAGGGGCCAAGACGATGTCTGCAGTGGGCACGGAGTCCGCCGCTTCCATGTCCCAGACGGTAGCCAGAACATGCTGACTGAAAATCAGGAAAGTCTCGACGCCACGATCAGCCGCCTGACGCAGACGCAGGATGCGTCCTGTTCCCTGTCGGCGGTGCTTGAACCCCAGTTGAGCGATGACGAGTGGGCGCACATCGTGGTCAATCTCGGGGGGAGACTCGGCGCGCGCGCGCGCGGCCACAAATCCAGTGCCCGCTGTTTCGTCGAGGCGGTGCTGTGGATGGCGGGAAGCAACGATGCCTACTGGCGTTGCCTGCCCATCGAATACGGCGCCAACCACAGCGTCTACGTGCGCTTCTCGCGCTGGGTCAAGGCGGGACAATGGGACCCGGTGCTGGCCTGCCTGCCGGAAAGCGACGCCCGGCGGCAGGGCCTGGCCCGGATGGTCGCGAGCCATCGTGCCTCGCTGCAACGCAAGCAGCGGTACGCCAACCATCAGGCTGCCTGATTCGGCAGGTCGCGGGTGATCGGGTGGAACGCATGTTCCACCCGGGCACAACCCCGACGATGCATGGCGGGCGCGGGCGCCCGCCTTGAACTCAATGCTGTTCGCGGAAGTAGGCGACCACTTCGCCCTTGATCTTCAACGTCATCGGATTGCCGCGGCGATCCTTGGACTTGCCCACCGGCACCCGGATCCATCCTTCGCTGACGCAGTATTCCTCGACGTTGTCGCGTTCGACGCCATTGAAGCGGATGCCCACGCCGCGGTCGATCATTTCCGCATCGTGGAAGGGGCTGCGCGGGTCGGAGGCCAGGCGGTCGGGGGGCGTTTCGGTGCTCATGGTGGTGGTTTCATGTGTCGCGGAAGGCGCATAGGATAAACGTCCGGGGGCCGCCTCCCAAGTTCCTGCCGCAGCCCGCGTCCTCGGTGACGAACCCCATGGTGGAGGCGAGGCAGGAATCCCGCGGATATCCAGGACATTTCCCATGACCCTACCCGACGAAGACGACTTCGACGCCGACGATGCGTTCTCCCGCTCCGGTGACGACGAGGACGAGGACATCGATCTGGGTGATCAGGAAGCCCTGATCTGGAACCTGCTGGTACTGATCAACCCGGGTGACGAGGAGACCGCGCTGCGCCAGTTCGCGACCTGGCGCGAGCGCATGGCCGAGGCCGACAGCGACGACGATGGCCGGATGCTGTGGGCGCTGAAGGACGCGATCGACTGGATGTCGGGTTTCTATGTCGACTGGAAGGACAGCGAGTCGCTGATCGACAGCGTGAACGAACTGGCTGCGCGCTGGAACATCGACATCGACTGGGGCGGCGATCCCGGCGACGAAGACTTCCTCGATGGCGTGGACGTGCCGGGCCTGATGGCGGTGGCCTATGACCGCCTGCGCGAACATGGCTACACGCTCTGGAACTGGAACACCGACGGCGATGCGTATGCGGGCTGGATCGCGCTCAGCCGGGACGACGAGGGCATGCAGCAGCTGTGCGCGGCCCTGGGTATCGAACTGCGCCCCGGCAGCGACGCGTTCTGACCGGCTGGCGACCGCGATCAGCGCCGGGATTCGGCTTCATCTCCCAGCGCCATGCCGGCACCCAGGCCCATTCCCGCACCGGCGCCACCCGCTCCGGCTCCGGCGTTACCCGTCTTGCCGCCACCCTGGCGTGGGTCGTCGCGCGCGCCCTCGTTCTTGCCAGCCTTGCCACCGCCGCCACCGGGACGCGCCGGGCCCTGGGGAGGAATGGACAGGCCGGGCGGTATCGGATCCAGATCAAGGGCTTGGCGGATGAAATCGCGCAGCGACATCACCAGTTCATCGGTGCGTATCGGCCGGCCTTCCACCATGTCGGTGGCGGCGCGGGCGGCCAGCCGCACCTGTTCGTCGGTGCCCAGCAGGACGATGTCGGACAGCGCGGCCTCGACCGCGTCGCGAATCCTCCGCGAACGATCCGAACCGGTGCCGGCCTCGTCGTCACCGCCCTGGGCCTGCCGGATCCGAAGATCCCGCAGGTGCGTCGGGTCCACGGCCAGATGGCCGGTGAAGGAACCTCCCAGGGTCTTGTAGGCGGCGATGAGCGTGCGCAGCCGTTCGTTGATCTGGCGATTCTCGCGTTCCCGCCGTTGCTGGATGGTCTGCATGACCAACAGGCGGATACCGACGCCGATCAAGGTGATTACCGCCAAGCCGAGCAGCGTCGACAGCAATGTCTGCCACGAACTGAAGTCCAGACCACGCATGCGATGACCTCCGGTATCCGCCGCGTTCGCGGCGGGTGGAACGATAGCAGGCCGGATGCGCGCCGCACTCCGGAGGATGATCAGCCGATGGCCAGCTTTCCCGCCGCCACCGCGATGAGCCCGCCGGACACGCCTTCGATCCAGCGGCGGCGACGTTCGTCGAGACCGTTGCGCCAGCCGCCGGACGCCATGGCCAGGGCGAGCAGGGAATAGAACGCGGCGCACAGGCCGATGAAGGTAGCCGATAGCGCAATGGCCTGCGGCGCCGCCGGAGTCGCGCTCGAGATGAACTGCGGCAGGATCGCGAAGTAGATCATCATGCCTTTCGGATTGAGTACCGCGGTCAGGAAACCACGGCGGAATTCCGCCTGATGCCCGTCGCCACGGACCTGCAAACCACCCGGTCGCGTCGCCGACCGCAGCAGGCGCCAGGCCAGCCAGGCCAGGTAGGCGACGCCCGCCCAGCGAAGCATCGCGAACAGCGGCGGCGACGCGGCGATCAGGGCCGCCAGCCCGAGTGCCGCGAGCATCGAATGCACCAGGTATCCGGTGCAGACTCCGAACGTGGCGCGCAATCCGGCACCGCCGCCGCCGCCCAGGGTCTGGGCGACGATGAACAGCATGTCCGGGCCGGGCGTGGCGATCAGCGGCAGCACGGTGGCCGAGAAGAGCAGCAGGGTGGTCGTGTCCATGGCCGATCATGCTAGGGACACTGCCTTGCCACGGGGTTGCGAATATTCCAGAAATTTCGGATAGATTGGCATTCGATGCCAATAAAATCCTGAAATGGAGGTTTCAATGCCTGTGAAGCTGGACGAGCTGGATCGCCGCATCCTGCGCGCGCTGCAGGGGGACGGGCGCATGCAGAACACCGAACTGGCACAGGTTGTCGGCCTCTCGCCCTCGCCATGCCTGCGCCGGGTACGGCTGCTGGAGCAGGCCGGCGTCATCGAACGCTACGTGGCGGTGGTCAATCCCGCCGCGGTGGGTTACCCGCAGACCCTGTTCACGCGGGTGTGGCTGACCGCGCAGGACGCGGACACCATCGACCGTTTCATCGCCGCGATGGAACGCCTGCCGCAGGTGATGGAGTGCTACATCATGCTGGGCGAATGCGATGCCATGCTGCGGGTGGTGGTGGAGGACCTGGACGACTATCGCCGCTTCCAGACCCGCCACCTCACACGCGCCAACGGCATCCAGAACGTCAAGACGGATCTGCCCAGCCAGGTCGTGAAGCGCAGCCACGCCCTGCCAATCTGACGTCCACGGCCGCGTGATTCCTGGCCGTCATCGGGCCATCGTTCCTGAGGGCCCGTTGCCCTCTGCTAGGCGCACGAGGTCAATGGCGTCCGCCATCGCCTGGTAGCCGGCATCGTTGGGATGCAGGTGGTCGCCGCTGTCGTAGGCGGGCAGCAGGCGATCAGGCTGCGCGGGATCGCGCATCACCCGATCGAAATCCACCACAACGTCGAACGCGCCCGATTCGCGGATCCAGGCATTGACGGCTTCGCGCTTGGCGAGCGCCTCCGCGCTGGGCGGTGCGGGGAAGGTGGTGCCGCCGCGCGGCAGCAGGGTCGCGCCCCAGACTTTGATACCGCGCGCACGGGCGCGGGTGATGATCTGTTGCATGCCCTCGATGATCTGCGTGGCGCTGACCTTCTGATCCGGCGCTTCGAGCCGGTCCGAGGCGGAGATGTCGTTGCCACCCTGCAACAGCAGCATCCAGCGCACGCCCGGCTTGTCCAGCACATCGCGTTGCAGGCGCGACAGCGAACTCGGCCCGCGATAGGGCGCCACGCCGTCGTTGAGGATGCGATTGCCGGCGATGCCGGCGTTCACCACGGCGATGGACGCCAGCGCCGGATCACGTTGCAACCGTTGCGCGAGCCGATCGGGCCAGCGCGCATTGGCGTTTTCGCTGGAGCCCACGCCATCGGTGATCGAATCGCCCAGCACGACGAAGGCGCGCGCGCCCGCTGGCGCGGCGACTTCCAGATCGGTCAGCAGGTAGCGGGTATCGTCGGGTTCGCCTTCCGGTTCGAACCGCGACCGCGAGGTGAGATCGCCCCGCGCCAGGTACACCGTCTGGTTGCCGACCTGGTGGACGGTCGGCGCGGCCGCGCCCTGCGACAGGTACAGACTGATGGCGAGCATCTCCAATGCCGTCACCGGCAGATCCACCGCGTCACTCAGGACCGACCCTCCCGGCGGGAGCGTCACCTGCGGCAGCCCGGCGAACGTCACCGATCCATCGCTGTCGGCTTGGATGGCGACACCGTCCGCATGCCGGGCCAGCCGGACCGGACCGATCGTGAGTGGCTGGCTGCCGAACAGGTTGGACAAGCGCACGCGGACCGCCGCTCCGCCCAGGCTGGTGCGAACCACTTGGCGTATCGTCACCGGCGGCAACGCGTCTCCCGCCCCCACCGGCGCCGCACTCCAACTGGCGACCCAGTGATGGTCGTCGTCGCCCATGGGAGGCTGTGCCTGGACGGGGACCGGCGATGCCAGCGCAAGCAGCAGGCAGGCCAGGGGAAGAGCAAAGGATCTCGACGCGAAGGGCATGCGGGTTTCCCGGGTTGGATTGGAAGCAGCCGGCCCTGTCTGGCAGCGACCGGTGCGCGGTACGATGCCGGTCCCGCCGGCCCGAAGTCCTGAAGGCGGGCCTGAAACGCGCTGAAAAGTTCTGAAACGGATGGAAGAACACTTGCACACGACCGCGCGAACCACGCTGCGCCTGGGCGACTGGCAACTGGATACGATTTCCGGCGTGGCCACGCGCGATGGCGGGCGCATCCAGTTGGAACCGCGCGCGCTGGCGCTGCTGTTGCGTCTGGCGGAACGGCCGGGCGAGGTGGTGAGCATCGACGCACTGCTGGCCCGGGGCTGGCCCGACGTCATCGTCAGCCAGGATTCGGTGTATCAGGCCATAACCTCGCTGCGCCGCCAGCTGGGCGACGACCCGCGGCAGCCGCGCTACATCGCCACGGTGCCGCGGCTGGGCTACCGCCTGATCGCCGACGTTTCCGCGACCACGCCGCTCGGTCCGGTCGCGGAATCACCCGGCGTGGACGGTTCGCCATCCGGATCTGACCGGACCACCATCGACGAGGGACGGGAAGGCCGCGAACATCGGCCGTCCCGCGTTCCCGTGCGCATCGGCTTGTGGCTGGTGGTCATGCTGCTGGCGGCGTCCGCCGTGGCGGCTTATCAGCTGACCCGGCCCGTCAATACGGAGACGCCGTCGATGGCATCACTGTCCGTGCTCGCGCCGGCGCGCTTGCAGACGCTGGCCGTGCTGCCATTCCTGGATTTGACTGATGCGATGAACGAGGAACCGTTCGCCGACGGCATGACCGAGGAACTGATCGTCCGCCTGAGCAAGGTGCCCGGATTGAAAGTGTCGGCGCCGACCGCGTCGTTCCAGTTCAAGGACAAGCAGGTGCCGGTCCCCGAGATCGCGCGTTCACTCGGGGTGTCCTATTTGCTGGACGGCAGCGTGCGCAAGTCGGAGCGAACCCTGCGTGTATCCGTGCGCCTCCTGCGTGCCGACGACGGGTTCGTGGTGTGGTCGGATACCTACGATCGCCCGCACGAGGACAAGCTGGCGATGCAGGATCAGATCGCCGGAGAGGTGACTTCGGCGCTGGAGCGGCTGGCGCCGCGGGCGACGGATTCGCCCGCTGGCCGTTGAGGCGACGCCAGCGCGTCTCAGTCGCCGCCGCGGCCCTGTTCCCTGGCGCGCGCGATCACCGCCTTGACCAGCGTTCGGTCCACGTGCCGCGAGATGGCGATCGCGCCGAACCGGATGGCGTCCTCGCGCAATTCGGCGGTCACGTCGTAGTGGGCGCCGCTGGTCTTGTTCTGGAACGCGCGACGCGGGATGCCCAGCCGTTGCGCCATCGCATGCAGTTCCTCCAGCGTGTCCGCCATCAGGTGCGCCCAGCGCTGGCCGCGCCAGAGGTGCACCGCGTCATCCACGTATACGCTCATTGATCGGCTGCCGGAGGGATCATCGCAACGGCTCCGGATGACTCACTTGATCCGTACCATGCGGTCAAGCAGGTGCTCCATGACCGCCTCCATGTCGCCGCACTTGCCCATGTGCACCGGCGAGGTCTGGATGATGGCACTGCGTTTGGCGGTCAACCAGTGGAATCGCGCGCGTTTGGGCAACATGCCGATGGGACCGGCTTGGGCGCCGCCTTCGCAGATGCGCGGAATCGCGGCCAGGTGGCGTTGCAGGGAATCCAGATCGATACGCGGATCCAGCGCCAGCACGCGGGCTTCGTCCAGCTCGATGCGCGCCTGCAGGAAGCCGGTCTTCTCGCAGGACACGATCACGCCGACGTTGATGAATTCCTCGCGCTCCACCCGCGGCACGACCCGGATGACGGCGTAGTCGTAGCTGTCAGTCGCGCGCACGCTGGGCCTCCTGCGCGAACGCATGCGGCAGCGCCAGGCGCTGCTGCAGATAGTGGGTATAGGCCGCACGCTGCTGGTCGGGCGGACCGAAGGCGTCGCCACCCTGCAGCCACGTGTCCGGTACCAGTGCGACGATGTCGGCCAGCCGTTCCGGGGACAGCCTCGCGCTGAGCCGCGCGTCGGCGGCTTCCAGATCGCTGGCCCAGGGCAGCAGGACATGATCCCGGATCAGCGGGAACGGCCTGCCGGCGCCACTGGTATCACCGTCCCAGCCGTGATGGAAATAGAGCGAGGCGCCGTGATCGATGAGGGTCAGCCGGCGATGCCAGATCAGCAGGTTGGGATTGCGCACGGTGCGATCAACGTTGCTGATGAAGGCATCGAACCAGACGATGTCCGACGCCAGCGCCGGGTCCGGCTGCTCGGCCACGGGATCGAAATTGGCCGAGCCCGGCAGATAGTCCAGCGCCAGGTTGAGCCCGGCACTGGCCTTGATCAGATCCTGGATCTCCGGATCGCCCTCGGTGCGCGCCAGCTCCGCGTCCAGTTCGACCAGCACGATTTCCGGCACCGGCAATTGCAGTGCGCGGGCGATTTCGCCGGAAATCAGTTCCGCCACCAGCGCGCGCGGCCCCTGGCCGGCGCCGCGGAACTTGAGGACATACATGCCGTCGTCGTCCGCCTCGACGATGGCCGGCATCGAGCCGCCTTCGCGCAGGGGTGTCACGTAGCGGGTAGCGGAAACGGTGCGCAGCGTCATCGCGCAAGGATAGCCTCCCGCGCGGGTACGGCGAAGCCCGTCAGGGATGCCCGCCGCGCGCGGGCAGGGCGGGTGCGGCCGGCAAGGCCGGCACCTGGGTGTCCGCGTCGGCCAGTACCTTGCCCAGCGCCATGCCGCTGCCGTCCAGCGCTTCGGCCTCGGCCGCGCGGGTCATGATGACGATGCTGATGCGACGGTTGATCGGGTTCTGCGGATCCTGCTTGTCGAACAGCACGGAGGACGACAAGCCGACCACGCGGGTCACCTTGTCCTCCTGCATGCCGGCTTCGACCAGCGCCCGCCGCGCCGCGTTGGCGCGGTCGGCGCTCAGCTCCCAGTTGGTGTAGCCGGCCCGGGCATACGCGGTGACGTCGGTGTGGCCGGTCAGGCTGATGTGGTTGGGTACGCGATTGATGAAGCCGGCCAGCTCGTGGAGGATGTCGGTCGTGTACGGCTTGAGCGAGGAACTGCCCAGATCGAACATGGGCCGGTTCTGCTGATCGACGATCTGGATGCGCAAGCCCTCGGGGGTCAGATCGATTAGCAACTGATCCTTGAACGGCTCCAGCGCCTGGCTGCGGCTGATCGCCTCCTCCAGCGCTTGCATCAACGCTTCCAGCCGCTGCTGATCCTGCGCGTGTTCGCGTGCCTGGTCCTGCGCGCTGGCTTCGCGCGAGGCCGGCGTGCGGCCGTCCGGATCCGGTTTGCTGAAGGGGTCGTCGCCACTGCCGCGCGGGATGTCCATCGTGCCGCCCAGCTTGATCATCGAGGTACTGGCGCCGCCGGGTCCGTTGGGACCGGGCGCGGGCGAGAAGCTCTTGCCGCTGAGCGGGCTCGGGTTGCGGAAGTACTCGGAGATCGCCGCGCGGTCCTTGTTGGTGGTCGCGCCGACCAGCCACATGACCAGGAAAAACGCCATCATCGCGGTGACGAAGTCGGCGTAGGCGACCTTCCAGGAGCCGCCGTGATGGCCGCCGCCCTGAATCTTGCGGACCCGGCGAACCACAATGACCGTGGATTTCTCGGCCATGGCGCGTGCCTACTTGGCGCCCTTGAGATGGGTCTCGAATTCGGCGAACTGCGGACGCACCGCCGACGGCAGCGTCTTGCGCGCGAACTCCAGTGCCACCTTGGGGTTGTAGCCGCGCAGGCAGGCCAGCAGGGCGGTCTTGACGCTTTCGTAGATGCGGCTGTCCTGCTCGGCGCGCGCTTCCAGCGCCGCGGCCAGCGGGCCGACGAAGCCGTAGGCCAGCAGGATGCCCAGGAAGGTGCCGACCAGGGCGCCGGCCACATGCGCGCCAACCTCGGCGATGTCGCCGCCGATCGAACCCATGGTGATGACGATGCCCAGCACCGCGGCGACGATGCCGAAACCCGGCAATGCGTCGGCGACTTTCGCCAGCGCGTGGGCCGGCGCCATCATCTCGTGATGGTGCTTCTCCAGCTCCAGTTCCAGCAGCGGTTCCAGCTCGTGCGGCTCGATGTTGCTGCCGACCATCAGGCGCAGGCAGTCGGTGATGAAGTCCATCAGGTGGTGATCGGCCAGCACCTTGGGATACTTGTTGAACAGATCGCTGGAGCCCGGATTGTCGACGTGCGATTCCAGCGAAATGAAGCCTTCGCGGCGCGCCTTGTTCAGCAGCTCGTACATCAGGGTCAGCACGTCCAGGTAATCGGACGACTTGTACTTGACCCCCTTGAACACCGCGGGAATGCTGGCGAAGGTGGCCTTCACCACCTTCGGCGGATTGCTCATCAGGAACGCGCCCAGCGCCGCGCCGCCGATGATCACCAGTTCGAACGGCTGCCACAGGGCGGCGAGCTTGCCGTGCGAGGCGACGAAGCCGCCGAGCACGCTGGCGATGACGACCAGGATTCCTACGATGATCAACATGGACGAGGCGCGGCGTGGGGTACGAAGGAATGTCGGCCCCGGTCCGGGTTTCTTGAGTCGCCGCGGGGAGGCCGCGGACGGGCGGCTCAGGTCGAGCGCGAGACGCCCAGGCGGCGCAGGATCAGGTAGACCGCCAGGCTGGACAGCAGCCCCAGCACTAGCGCGGCGGAGGCGCCCGCCCGGTGATCGGCGAAGGGCAGGCCATGCAGGTTCATGCCGAACACGCCCACGACCAGGCTGGGCGGCAGCAGCAGCGCGGTGATCATCGACAGCACGTAGAGGTGCGTGTTGGTGCGCTCGGCGAGTTTGGCGGCGACCTCGTCCTGGAGCAGGCGGGCGCGCTCCTGCAGGGTCGAGACGTCACCGTCCAGATCATCGAAGCGCTGGCCGAGGCGCGACGCCACCGGCAGCAGTTCGTCCTCGTCCTCGTCCGGGGCGTGCCGTTGCTCGAACTGCTTGAGAACCCGGCGCATGGCGGTCAGCGGCCGGTGCAGGCGCACGCTCTGGTGCCGCAGCGAGGCCAGGTCGCGCCGTTCGTCGCCGATGGCGTCGGCCAGCACGCGGTCCTCGATGCGATCCAGCGAGTCGGAAAGATCATCGGTGGCGCGTTCCACCGAGTCGGCGAAATGCTCGGCGATGGCTTCCAGCACGCGGGCCGGATGGCTGCAGCGTTCACCCGCGCAAAGTTGCCGCCGGACCGTCTCGACCGATCGCAACGGCTGCCGGCGGGCGGTGACCAGCAGGCCGTCGCCGCCACCGATGGCGAAATGCAGCCAGCCCAGGCCGTCGTGATGGCCGGGCGCGCGCGGCGCGGTCCCGCCGGCACGCTGGTGTTCCCAATCGACGAACACGCCGTAGGCGCCGTCCTCCTGGCGTTGCAGGATCACGTGGGTATCGTGGGACAGCAGCGCTTCGCGGGCATCCTCGGACAGCGCCAGCCGGGCGATGGACTGCGCGCTGCGGGCGTCGCTCTGGTTGAAATGCAGCCAGCGCCAGCCATGGTGTTCACCCGGTTCCATCGGGTCACCGGCCTCCATCGGCGTGGCGCGCCCCTCGGCATCGAAGCGCACGGCCCACAGCAGGCCGGGGAACCCGTCAAACAGGACGTCGGCGTCGGAACGGACCAGCATGGCGATGCCGCCTTCACGGCAGACGACAGTTTCGTGACCGGCAGGTTACATGCGCCGTGTGCCGGTTTTGTGACAGCGCCGTGGCGCGGTCAGGACAGCGGCTGGCCTTCCGGCGCGCCGCGCTGCAACCGGTCCGGCAACGGTTCGCCGTCGCCGGTGAAGTCCAGCGACACCGAATTCAGGCAATGGCGCTCGTGGGTCGGTGGCGGGCCGTCCGGGAAGACGTGGCCGAGGTGGCTGCCGCAACGGGTACAGACGATTTCGGTGCGTACCATGCCGTAGCTGTTGTCGCGGATCCGGCCGACATGCTGCTCGTCGAACGGCGCGAAGAAACTCGGCCAGCCGGTGCCGGAATCGAACTTCGCGCTGGAACGGAACAACGGCAGCCCGCAGAAGCGGCAGGTGTAGGTGCCTTCGCGCTTGTTGTCCAGGAACACGCCGCAGAACGGCGCTTCGGTGCCATGCTGGAGCAGGACCCGGCGTTCATCGTCGCTGAGGCCGTCGGTGAGTTGCCGGCGCTGGGCATCGGTGGGAGGCGTGAGATCGAAGGCGCTCATGGAAGGCTCCGGGGTTCGTCCGCAGTCCTATATGGTGGCGGCCGGGCGGACCGCAAGTGCGGGCGGGCAACGCCGAATGCCCGCGCAGGAATGAAGCTGCCGCAGGCGCGGAAACGAAGAAAGGCGGCCATGGGCCGCCTTTCCCTTTCATCCGGTGCCTCCGGGACAACGCGCGATTCAGGCGTCGTCGCGACGGAACTCGCGATACAGCCAGTCGTCGAGCATGCGCTTCTCGTAGCGCAGCGGGTCCGTGTCCATCACGTTGCCGCCGCTCATCATGAAGGCGCTGTCGACCAGCTTGCGCTCGCCCTGGGCCAGCACCTGGCCATTGGCGTCCTTCAATTCGAAGTTCAACGTCACCCGCGGCGGATAGATGTCCTTGATGATGCGGATGCGATCCATGTTGAACCCGCGGCCGGGCTCGTAGCTGCCGGCGCGGCGGATGTCGGTGATGGTGATGTGCATCTGCTGGCCCGGCGCCAGGCGCTTGCCGGCCTGCTTCTGCAGGTAGGTGGCCAGGTCCACCACCCAGTTGCCCTGCACCGCTTCCCAGCGGTTGCCGCTGTAGCGGATGTCGGTGAACTGGCCGGGGTCGGTCCACTCGACGCTGACGGCGTTGGCGGTCGGCAGTTCGCGCGGGGTATTGGGGTCGGTGACCGTCCTGGACTTGGCCAGCAGCGGTCCACTCAGCGCCAGTCCCAGCACCAGGGCGGACAGGAGGGATACGCGTTTCATGACCGGTCTCCGAAAGTATCAGGGGACTCAGATTCTGCGCCGGCCCCCCGGGGGCGGCAACGCGTCGGCGGGCTTTTCCGGCGCGTCCGTCACCCGAAGTTCATGTCCTTGAACGGCAGCCGATCCACACCGGTCTTCAGCTCGTGCGCAGCCGCTCCACGTCGCGCAGGGGCGGGGCGCCGAACATGCGGCTGTACTCCCGGCTGAACTGCGACGGGCTTTCGTAACCGACCCGATGCCCCGCGGTCGCCGCGTCCACCACCTCGGTGAGCAGCAGGCGGCGGGCTTCCTGCAATCGCAACTGCTTCTGGTACTGCAGTGGACTCATCGCGGTCACCGCCTTGAAGTGGTGGTGCAGCGCCGAGGGGCTCATGTGCACTTGCCGGGCGATGTGATCGATCCGCAGCGGCTGATGGAAATTCTGGCGCAGCCAGCCAATCGCCCGCGCCACCCGATGGCCCTGGCTTTCGGCCACGCCGATGTGGCGCAACATGCCGCCCTGTTCGCTGCGCAGCAGGCGGTAGTGAATCTCGCGCTGGATCAGTGGCGCCAGCAGCGGAATGTCGCGCGGGGTTTCCAGCAATCGCACCAGCCGCAACGCGGCGTCCAGCAGTTCCGGATCGCACTGGCTGACCGCGATGCCGCGCGAAGGCGGCGGCAGCGGCGCGGACACTTCCTCGGCCTGGGTCACCAGCGCGGCGATGTCGGCGGGCGGAAGTTTCAGCACGAAGCACAGGTAGGGCTGCTCGGGCGTGGCCTGGATGACCTGTCCGGTGATCGGCAGATCCACCGAGGCCAGCAGGTAGCGGGAAGCATCGTAGTGGTAGACCTCTTCGCCCAGCAGGGTCCGCTTGCTGCCCTGCGCGATCAGGCACAGCGCGGGTTCCTGCAGTCCGCCCATCGGCGCGCTGGGCGCGCTGAGCCGGGAAAAGCGCAGGTTGTCGATGGCGGTGGCATGGATGCCGTCTTCGCTGGAGAATCGTTCAATCGCCGCGGCCAGGGCGGCGCGCCCTTCCTCGATCCGGGCGTCCGCACTGGATGCCGGCGGCAGGCCGGACGGCGAGGCGGGGTTTGCAGAAACAGGGGAGGTTTCCATGGCGATGGAGTCTACGCCCGGTCCGGGAGGGCCGATACGGCCCGGCGGGGCCCGCGGCAGGATCAGGCAAGAATGACGGAGGAACCGGATATCGGCGAAAGCAGTGGCGGCACCAGACTGCGCCTCCCGCCGGCGCATCCCGCGCCGGCCATCGCGAGAAGGCCATCCCCCATGTCCGGAATCGAAGGAAAAGTCATCGCCATCACCGGTGCCAGCAGCGGCATCGGCGAGGCTACCGCGCGTGAACTGGCGCGCCGTGGCGCCCGCGTGGTGCTCGGCGCGCGCCGCACCGAACGCCTGGAGCAATTGGTCGCCGGCATCACCCGCGCGGGCGGCCAGGCCGTTTACCGCAAGCTGGACGTCACCGATCTGGAAGACACGCGCGCGTTCGTCGAGCAGGCCCGCGCCGAATTCGGCCGGGTGGACGTGATCATCAACAACGCCGGCGTGATGCCGCTGTCGCCGCTGGAAGCGCTGAAGATCGATGAATGGAATCGCATGATCGACGTCAACATCCGTGGTGTGCTGCACGGTATTGCTGCCGGCCTGCCGGTCATGAAAGCGCAGGGCGGCGGCCAGTTCGTCAACGTGTCGTCCATCGGTGGCCATGCGGTGTATCCGACCGCGGCGGTCTATTGCGCCACCAAGTACGCGGTGCTGGCGATCTCCGAAGGCCTGCGCCAGGAACACCAGGATCTGCGGGTCACCGTGATTTCCCCGGGCGTGACGACCAGCGAACTGGCCGACACCATCACCGATCCGGCGTCCAAGGCCGGCATGGACGAGTTCCGCAAGATCGCGATTCCGGCCGAGGCCATCGCGCGGGCGATCGCCTATGCCGTCGAGCAACCCGATGATGTGGACGTCAGCGAAGTGATCGTGCGCCCGACCGCCAGCGCCTACTGACAGGCACCTGCCCCGGTTCCGCGGATGGAAGGCAACAAAGCTTTCCATCCCGCGGCTTGCCCGCTCCGGCGCGGAGGAGTGAAATGGCGGACCCTCCCCCGCATGAGTTTTCCGCCATGGAATATCGCTACCTGGGCGCATCCGGTTTCCGCGTGCCCGTCCTCAGTTTCGGCACCGGCACCTTCGGGGGCCAGGGCGCACTGTTCAGTTCGTGGGGCCAGACCGATGTCGCCGAGGCGCGCCGGCTGATCGACGTCTGCCTGGACGCCGGACTGAACATGTTCGACAGCGCCGACGTCTATTCCAAGGGCGCGGCCGAATCGATTCTCGGCGAAGCCATCAAGGGCCGGCCGCGCGATTCGCTGATCCTCTCCACCAAGGCGACCTTCCGTTTCGACGAAGGCGAGAACAGCGTCGGGTCATCCCGCTACCACCTGATCAATGCCATCGATGCCGCGCTCAAGCGTCTGGGCACCGACTACATCGACCTGTTCCAGTTGCATGGTTTCGACGCGCGCACGCCGGTCGAGGAAGTGCTGTCCACGCTCGACGATCTGGTGCGGGCCGGCAAGATCCGCTATCTCGGCGTGTCCAATTTCTCCGGCTGGCATCTGATGAAATCGCTGGCGGTGGCCGATCGCTACGGCTGGTCGCGCTATGTCGCCCACCAGGCGTACTACTCGCTGGTCGGACGCGACTACGAATGGGAACTGATGCCGCTGGCCGCCGACCAGGGCGTGGGCGCGGTGGTCTGGAGTCCGCTGGGTTGGGGCCGCCTGACCGGCAAGATCCGTCGCGGCCAGCCGCTGCCGGAAACCAGTCGCCTGCAATCGCAGACCAGCATCGATTCCGGTCCGCCGGTGGATCAGGAGCATCTGTTCCGGGTGATCGACGCGCTGGACGAAATCGCCGCCGAGACCGGCAAGACCCTGCCGCAGATCGCCCTGAACTGGCTGCTGCAACGCCCGACCGTTTCCACCATCGTGGTGGGCGCGCGCAACGAGGATCAGCTGAAGCAGAACCTGGGCGCGGTCGGCTGGAACCTGAGCGCCGAGCAGGTCGCGCGCCTGGACGCGGCCAGCGCCGTGACCAAGCCATATCCGTACTGGCACCAGGCCGGCTTCAAGTACCGCAATCCGACCACGGTCTGATCCGGTTCATTCGTCCCATTGCCGCTGGCGCAACCCCACGCCAGCAACCGTCGTTTGCCAGGAGAGATTCGCATGAGCCAGCCGGTCAAGATCGATTTCGTTTCCGACGTCGTGTGTCCGTGGTGCGCGATCGGGCTGCAGTCGCTGGAACAGGCCATCGCCCGGGTGGGCGGTGATCTGCAGGTGGAACTTCACTTCCAGCCGTTCGAGCTCAATCCGCAGATGCAGGCCGGCGGCGAAGACGTCGTCGAGCACCTGACCCGCAAGTACGGCATGAGCGCCGAGCAGGCGCGCAGCAACAGCGAGGCCATCCGCCAGCGCGGCGCCTCGCTGGGTTTCACCTTCGACATGGATCGCCGCCGCCGCATCGTCAACACCTTCGACGCCCACCGCCTGCTGCACTGGGCTGAGCAGGAGCACCCGGACATGCAGCGCGCGCTCAAGCACGCGCTGCTGCGCGCGTATTTCAGCGAAGGCCAGGACGTGTCCTCTCCGGACGTGCTGGCGCAGCTGGCCGAATCGGTTGGCCTGGACGGCGCGCGTGCGCGGGCCATCCTGGCATCGGACGAATATGCCGAGGCGGTGCGGGCACGCGAGCGGCTCTACCAGGAACACGGCATCAACGCGGTGCCCTCGGTGGTGTTCAACGATCGCCACCTGATCCAGGGTGGCCAGCCGGTGGAAGTGTTCGAACAGGCGCTGCGGCAGCTGTCCGGCATCGCCGGTTGAAGCGGGATGGCAAGCGCCTGCCGGGCGCGGGACGCGGGAGAGGGTCCGCTTCCCGCACCCGGCAGGCGGACTCAGCCGTGGCGGGACACGACCACGGCCTCGCGGCCGGCCATGTCCATCACCACCGCAGTCGGGATGCCGTGATGCTCGTACAAGGTCGCGGCCAGCAGCCGGGCGCTGTCGCGGGCGTCGTTCAGGGTTTGGAACCGGGAACGGCCATGCTCGCCCTCATAGAGCTGCCAGCCGTCGTTGGCGGCGGCGATGGTGAACAGAAGACGGGGCATTGGAACCTCCGGAAACCAGCAGACGCGCGTCCTGCGCGGTTGCATAGCCTGCCCGGAGGCGAGGCGTTGCACATTCAGCGGATTCCGCTACGTGCTGTAGGAAAAAACCTACCCCGCCCCGCCGGCCGGCCCCGGGACCGTCACTTCAGCAGGGGGGCCAGCACCGTCCAGACGTGGTCGCGGATCTTCGGCTGCGCCGCCGCCACCGGATGCAGGTTGTCGGCCTGGAAGTTGGCGCGGTCGCGGGCGACGGGTTCCAGCAGGAACGGCAGCAGCGGCAGCTTGTACTGGTCCGCCAGCGCCTTGAAGTTGGCTTCAAAACCGCGCGTGTAGTCGGGGCCGTAGTTGGGCGGGATGCGCATCCCGATCAGCATCACCCGCGCGCCGGATTTGCGCGCCGCCTGGATCATCCTGTCCAGGTTGGCGCGGGTCTGCGCCAGCGACAGGCCGCGCAGGCCGTCATTGGCACCCAGTTCGATCACCACGATGGCCGGGCGATGGCGCTGCAGTTCGGCGGCAATGCGCGAGGCGCCACCGGCGGTGGTTTCGCCGCTGATGCTGGCGTTGACAATCCGCCAGCCCGGCCGGGTGCGCTTGACCTGTTCGGCGGTGAGCGCGACCCAGCCTTGCGCGGCGGACAGGCCATAGGCGGCGGAAAGCGAATCGCCCATCACCAGGACGGTGCGTGGCGCGGCGGCGGCCGGCGCCTGCGCGGCCAGCGGCAGCGCCAGCAGCGACGCCAATAGCAGCAGGGCGGTACTCATGGCACATTGCAGGCGGGTCCGGGCGGCCCCATACCGGATGTTCTTAAAGAACATTTAATCCGTGCTCCCAATGATGGAGGGGCATCAGCATAGAGATGATCATGGCCGATTCCACCGCACCCCGTACTCCCGTGACAGACGCGCTTCAGGTAAGCGGCCTGGGCAAGCGCGTGGGGTTGCCAGGCGGCGATCTGACCATCCTCGAAGACGTGGGTTTCCGCGTTCCGCGCGGTGCCACGGTCGCGATCGTCGGCGCTTCGGGGTCGGGCAAGAGCACGCTGCTGTCACTGCTGGCGGGCCTGGATACGCCCTCGGGCGGCACGGTGGTGCTGGAAGGCGAACCGCTGTCGTCGCTGGACGAGGATGGTCGCGCGCGGGTGCGCGGCGAGAAGGTCGGCTTTGTGTTCCAGAGTTTCCAGTTGCTGCCTTCGCTGACCGCGCTGGAAAACGTGATGCTGCCGCTGGAACTGCGCGGCGATGCCGACGTCGAGGCGTCGGCGCGACAGATTCTGGAGAAGGTGGGGTTGGGCCAGCGCCTGGGTCACTACCCGCGCCAGCTCTCCGGCGGCGAGCAGCAGCGCGTGGCGCTGGCGCGCGCGTTCGTCACCCGGCCATCGCTGCTGTTCGCCGACGAACCCACCGGCAACCTCGATACCCACACCGGGCAGGCGATCATCGAACTGCTGTTCGCACTGAATGCGGAAGCCGGCACCACGTTGGTGCTGGTCACCCATGACGAACATCTCGCCGCGCGCTGCGGCCGCCACCTGCGGCTGGACAGCGGTCGCTTGATCGCGGACAGCGCCGCATGAGAACGCTGAAGATGGCCTGGCGCCAGCTGCGCCGGGATCTGGCCGCGGGCGACATCCGCATCCTGTTCGCCGCGCTGGTGCTGGCGGTGGTGGCGGTGACCGCGGTGGGCTTCGTCACCGATCGCGCCGAACGCGCGTTGGCCATCGAGGCCAACCGGTTGCTGGGTGGCGACGCGGTGGTACGCGGTGACGCGCCGATCAGCGAGGAACTGCGCGGCGCCGCGAGTGGCGCGGGCCTGCGGCAGACCGAGACCCTGGAATTCCAGAGCATGATCCGCGCCGGCGAGGATCTGAAGCTGGGCGAGCTGCGCGCGCTCGGCGAAGGCTTCCCGCTGCGCGGCAGTTTCCGCATCATCGATGCGCAGGGCGAACACGATGCGCGCGGCATTCCCGCCCCTGGCACCTTGTGGATGACCCAGGCGGGCGCCGACACCCTCGGTGCCCGCGAAGGCGATCTCATCGGCATCGGCAACATCCAGCTGCGGCTGGCCGCCCGCGTGGTGCAAGAACCGGACGCCGCGCTCGATTATTTCAACGTCGCGCCACGGGTGTTCCTCAACATCGCCGACGTTCCGGCGACCGGGCTGGTGCAGGAAGGCAGCCGTCTCCGTTACCGGCTGGTGGTCGCGGGCGATGCCGGCGGCGTCGAACGCTTCACCGCCGCCGCGCGCACCCAACTGGCGCGCGGGCAGCGGCTGGAAACCATCCAGGATGCGCGACCGGAGATCCGCTCCGCGCTGGACCGCGCCGGCCGCTTCCTCGGCCTGGCCGCGCTGGTGTCGGTGGTGCTGGCCGCGGTCGCGGTGGCGATGGCCGCGCGCCGCCACAGCGAGCGCCACCTGTCCGGCACTGCGGTGATGCGCTGCCTGGGTGCCAGCCAGCGCACGCTGGTCGGCGTGCACGTGGGCGAATTGCTGCTGCTGGGACTGATTGCCTGCACGGTCGGCGTGGCGATCGCTTTCGGCCTGCAATGGGCGATCGGCGGTTGGCTGGAGCGCACGCTGGAGATATCGATACCGCCGGCGGGCCTGCTGCCGGCCTGGCAGGGCTACGGCGTCGGCCTGATCGTGCTGCTGGCCTTTGGCGCGCCGCCGGTGCTGGCGCTGCGGCGGGTGCCGGCGCTGCGGGTGCTGCGCCGGGATCTGGATCCGACCGAACCCAGCGCGTGGCTGGTGGCGCTGGCCGGTTTCATCGGACTGGGCGCGCTGCTGTGGTGGAAGGCCGGTTCGGCCACGCTGGGCACCGCGATGCTGATCGGCATCCTTGCCACGCTGGCGGTTCTCGCGGTGCTGGCGTGGGCGCTGATCCTGATCGTGCGGCGGGTACGCGGACGCCTGCGCGGCAGCCTGCGCTACGGCCTGGCCAACGTCAGCCGACGCGCGGGCACCAGCATCGCCCAGATCTCCGCGCTCGGCCTGGGCCTGATGGCGCTGCTGCTGCTGACCTTCGTGCGCACCGACCTGCTGGATCGCTGGCAGATGGCGCTGGCGGCAGATGCGCCCAACCGTTTCATCATCAACGTGCAGCAGGATCAGGTCGCGCCGGTGCGGGATTTCCTGCGCGCGCAGGGACTGGGTGAAACCACGCTGTACCCGATGATCCGGGGCAGGCTGATTGAGCTCAACGGCAAACCCGCGAGCGGCGACGACTATGCCGAAGCCGATGAGCGCACCCGCCGGCGTGCCGACCGCGAGTTCAACCTGTCGGTGGCCGATCGCTTGCGCGACGACAACGTGGTGACGGCCGGCAAGTTCTGGACCGGCGTGCCGGCTTCGCCCGAACTGTCGGTGGAGGAGGACTTCGCCGAATCGCTGGGCTGGAAGATTGGCGACAGGGTCACCTTCGACATCGCCGGTCAAAGCTTCGAAGGGCGCATCACCAGCCTGCGCAGCGTGGACTGGGAGAGCTTCCGGCCCAATTTCTTCGTGCTCGCATCGCCGCGTTCGCTGGATGGCTACTCGGCCAGCTACATCACCGCGGTCAGCGTGCCGCCGGCGCAGACGCGCTTCACCCGCAATCTGGTCACGGCATTCCCGAACCTGTCGGTGATCGATGTCGATGCGGTGCTCAAGCAGGTCCGCAGCACCGCCGACCAGGTCTCGACGGTCGTGCAGGTGGTGTTCTGGTTCTCGTTGGCCGCGGGCGTGCTGGTACTGCTGGCGGCGATCAGCGCCAGCCAGGACGAGCGCCTGCTGGAAGGCGGGGTGATGCGGGTGCTCGGCGGCAGCCGCCGCCAGCTGAGGCTGGCGCAGGCGTCCGAATTCGCCGCCATCGGCCTGCTGTCGGGGCTGGTCGCGGCCATCGCGGCCTCGGTGCTGGCCGGCGTCATCGCCACCCAGGTGTTCGAACTGCCCTGGCGCACCAACTGGCAACTGGCCGCGGTGGGGGGCGGCATCGGCCTGCTGGCCGCGTTGGCGGCCGGCATGTTCGCCACGCGGCGCGTGCTCGACGCGCCGCCCTCGGTCACCCTCCGTGAACTCCAGAACTGATGCGGATGCGCGGCGCTAGTGGACGGTGCCGCCGTCGTGATCGACGCCCGAGAGTTCCGGCGGCTTGACCGGTTGCGCGTCGAACCGGCGCGCATAGGCGCGTTCCTCGATGATCCGGGCGATCTCCTCATCGGCCAGGTCCGGCGCGCCATAGACCGCGAAACCGATGCTGCCGTCGTCGCGCTCGCCAACGTACTGCAGCCGGTAGCGCGGCTGGCCCGCGCCGGTGTTTTCCGGGTAGTGGACCGGCGGACGCCCCTCGTCCAGGTCCATTTCCTTGTTGTCGATGACACCGCCGACGAACATGGCTCGCATGGCCTTCACCTCGCTGTGCTGGGGGAATGCCGAGCATGACAGGCGAAACGTTCGGCGCCGATCAAGCCAATGTTCCGAGAATGCGAAGAGCCCGCGAAGGCCCGGACTGACAGCCAAAAAAAGGGGCGAGCCGCGGCTCACCCCTTGATGCAGACCACCTGGCGCAAGGTGTGGACCACCTCGACCAAATCGGTCTGCGCGGCCATCACCGCGTCGATGGACTTGTAGGCGGCCGGCGATTCGTCGATGACGCCCTCGTCCTTACGGCACTCGACGTGCGCGGTCGCCTCGCGGTGTTGCGCCAGCGTGATCCGCTGACGCGCGGCGGTACGGCTCATGACACGACCGGAACCGTGGCTGCAGCTGTGGAAACTGTCCGTGTTGCCCTTGCCACGCACGATGTAGCTACGCGTGCCCATGCTGCCCGGGATGATGCCCAGCTCGCCTTCACGCGCGCTGACGGCGCCCTTTCGGGTCACCAGCAGTTCCTGCCCGCCGTGCGTTTCCTTCTGCACGTAGTTGTGGTGGCAGTTCACCGCCAGCTTCTCCAACTGGAACTTCGGCAGGCGGTGGCGCATTTCCGCCAGCACCCGCGCCATCATCGCCTCGCGGTTGTGGCGCGCGTAGTCTTGCGCCCACGACACCGCTTCCACGTAGTCATCGAACAGCGGCTCGCCTTGCATGAAGAAGGCAAGATCCTTGTCCGGCAGATGGAAGCCGAGCACGCGGTGCGCCAGCGCCTCGCGGGCACGCTCGATGAAGTAGGTGCCGATGAGGTTGCCGGTGCCACGCGAGCCGCTGTGCAGCATCACCCACACCGCATCGGCCTCGTCGAGGCAGATTTCGATGAAGTGGTTGCCGCCACCCAGCGTGCCCAACTGGCTGTCGAGCTTGTCGGTGCGGATCCTGCGGTGCTTCTGCTTGATCACGTCCAGGCGCTGGGCCAGGCCTGATTCCGCCACACGGCCGGCGATGCTGTCCGGCAGGCGGTGGTGTTCGCCGCCACGCCCATTGCCGACCGGCACGCTGCGCTCGATGGAATTGCGCAACTGCGCCAGGCTGTCGGGCAGATCGCTGGCGCGCAGCGTGGTCCGCACCGCGGCCATGCCGCAGCCGATGTCCACGCCGACCGCCGCCGGGATGATTGCCCCGCGGGTCGGGATGACCGAACCCACGGTCGCGCCCTTGCCCAGGTGCACGTCCGGCATCACCGCCACCCACGGCCCGACGAACGGGATGGATGCGATGTTGCGCAATTGCGCATGCGCCTCGGCTTCCAGCGGCACGCCGCGCACCCAGCCCTTGATCGGCGTGGTGCTGCCCTCGGCATGCAGCAATTCAAAGTTTGAAGTATTCATGATCTCTTCCTTGAAGAATGAAACGCCCTCTCCGGTGAATGGGAAGGGACTAGCCCTTCTCTCCGTGTACGGAAAGGACCGATGTAATGAAAAGTCCCCTTCCCCTGCGTGCGGGGGAAGGTTGGGATGGGGGCGAACGAAGACAGTGGGTATCCATCGAGCAGGCGTCACAACGCTCGATGCTTGCCTCGCTCAACCGACATCACCTGCTCCGGTTTTCCCCCCACCCCAACCCTCCCCCGCAAGCGGGGGAAGGTTGGGATGGGGGCGAACGAAGACACCCAGGTACCATCGAGCAGGCATCACAACGCTCGATGCTTGCCCCGCTCAATCGACATCACCTGCTCCGGTTTCCCCCACCCCAACCCTCCCCCGTGAACGGGGGAGGGAGCCTGGATCGCGGATCCTTCCCCGTGCGCGGGAAAGGAGCTGCAAGGTGAAAGCCCCTTCCCCCGCGTGCGGGGGAAGGTTGGGATGGGGGCGAACGAAGACACCAGGTATCCATCGAGCAGGCGTCACAACGCTCGATGCTTGCCTCGCTCAACCGACATCACCTGCTCCGGTTTCCCCCACCCCAACCCTCCCCGCAAGCGGGGGAGGAACCGGCGTTGCCCTTCTTTTCCCATGCTTGGAGAAGGAGTCGAATGGTGAAAGCCCCCTCCCCGCTTGCGAGGGGAGGGAACCGTGCTGCTACTGCTTCAAACTGACCAGCTGCTTCATGACGCCATCCAGGCCGCCGAACACGGTCAGCTTGTCGATCTTCTCCGTGATCTTCTCCAACGCCTCGAGCTCCTTGAGGCGCATCAACACCGGGCTGTCCTCGATCAGCTTGGCCGTGTTGAGCAGCGAACGGGTCGCGTTCGCCTCCTCGCGGCGGCGGATCACGTTGGCCTGGGCCGACTTCTCGGCCTGGACCACGCTGTTGAGGATGTCCTTCATCTCGCCCGGCAGGATCACGTCCTTGACGCCCACGCCGAGCACCTCGATGCCCAGCCCGGTCATCTGGCCGCGCACGTGGGCGAAGATGTCGGCGTCCAGCGACGCCTTGTCGCCCAGCAGTTCGTCCAGCGTCTTGGCGGAAACCGCCTTGCGCAGGCCGTACTGCAGCTCGCGGTAGACGTGATCGCCGATCTTCGCCACCTTGGTGCGCGCGGCCACCACGTCGACGACGCGGGTGCTCGCGGCCAGGTTCACGCGCAGGGACACCTTGTCGCGGGTCAGCAGTTCCTGGCCCGAGACCTCGACCGCCTGCACGCGCAAGTCGACGATGTCCACGACCACGTTCTTCTGGAAATTCCAGAAGGCGTAGGCGCCCGGCGCCAGCGTCTTCGACAGCTTGCCGTCGACGAACACCAGCCCGGTGAACTCGGCAGGCACGTCGGCGACCACGGCCACCTTCGACAATGCGCCGAGCTGGCGCAGACGACGGGCCACGGCGGCATCGACTTCCGGCAGGCCGTCCAGCGCGACCTTGCGCACGTCCACCCGCACCAGGCCCTTCCAGTACAGCTTGCGGCCGCCCGGCAGGATGACGTCTTCCAGCTTGCCGTTCTTCGAGACCAGGCCGACTTCCTGCTCGCCGATGTCAGCCAGGGTGAAGTACGGCGCCAGCATGTCCATGCGCGCGATCAGCACGTCGGCATCGTTGCCGGCGTACTCCGGCCGCGCGATGGCGTGCACGGTGATGCCCAGTTCGCCGCGTGGGTCGAAGAACTTGTGGACGCCCGGCTCGAGCACACGCTCGAGCTGACGGTTGCGATACACCAGGCCGCGCTCGCCGTCACCGATCACGACCTTCTTGGTCCAGAACATGGCACATGTCTCCTTATGTGGTTGTTGGCTCTGGTGGTCCGTTCCCGGATGGCTGTTTCCGCACGGGGGAACGGTAGCCGTGCCGAAGTGTTGACGACGCCGCGCGATGCGGCGCCATCTGAAAAAGGCGGAAACGCCCGTGGACGCGACCGGAGCGGGAGTCCGGCGCTGCCGGCGGAGATTCCTTCACCGATGCGCGGCCGGCATCCTGCCGTCAGCCATCGATGGGGAACGTCCGCCGCCAGGGCTCGGTTCCGGCACCAGCCCCGCTGCGTCGTGCGTCTCCACGCATTCCCTTGCATGGTTCGGCACGCCGCACCGGGCGTTTCCTGGAAGGGACTTTCGTCCCGATTTCATGACGTGAAAGGCCATGTGTTGGAGCGGGAGTCGAACCCGCGACTCTCGGTATCAAGGAACCGATGCTCTACCCAGCTGAGCTATCCAGTGGTGACGTCCCGGAATCGAACCGGTGTAGTCGGCGTTGCCGCCGGTGCCTGACCCCTCGGCCATCGTCAAGTGGAACACCCGTTCCCACGTTTCGGCATACGCCACGGCAGCGCCGCACGCACCGGACGGGACACAAGCCCGTACCGCTGAGACGTGTTCGAAGATGTTCCGCATTGCCGGCTGTCGCCAACCGGCAATCCGTGCGGGCGCATGGCGCCCATTTCGTTGTTCCATCCGAACGCCGCTCGCGTCGGAGCATCACCACGCAGCGCACATGCGCCGGTTGCAGCCGCGCCCCTGCCTCGGGGCGCGCAGGCGCGCTACCCGGATGCTCCAGGGCGGAAACCAGGGGTTTCCCTGTCGGATGGAACGAAACCTGCTCGATGCATGCGCATCCTCCGCGAACGCCAAAAACAAAACGCCCCCGGGACTTGCGACCCGAGGGCGTTCGCGTGCCTCGGGAGATCGGGGTGGCCGATCTCCCAGGGAGTCAGCCGTGATTAGTGATCCAGGTACCGCGCGCCTTCGACGCCACGCAACAGGACGCACGCGTCCGCGCCGTGGCAGGGCCACAGGGCAAACAGGTTCGTGTTGGCGGGAAGGCGGGTCATGGAAATCGGTTCGGTGAAAAAACAGCCACGAGGGCGAAGGCCGCGCACGATACGCCGGTTGTTTTGAAGATGCAACACTTTTTTAACTTCTATTTTCTTCCGGTCGACCGACGGCGCGATCGATCACGCCTGCGGTCACGTCGGCGATGGCCTTGGGCACGGGTAGAATCGCCGCGTTCGTTTCGACTTGATGACGTCTACGTGTCCCACGCACATTCCGATCCCGCGCTCGACGCGCTGCTGTTGCCCTTCCAGCAGGGCGATCTCCGTTGGCCGGAAGGGCCCGTGTTGTTCCTGCGCGCGCGTGACGGCTGGGCCCTGCGGCAATTCCCGTTGGACAGGCTGGTCTGTGAACAGAGCTTCAAGCCCGCCGCGGATGGTTTGATGCGTGCGGGCCTGGAGGTGGTCGAGGAAGCATCGTCCCACGCGCCCGCCGAAGGCTATGCACTGGTGCTGGTGTTGCCGCCGCGCCAGCGCGAGGAAGCGCGGGCGCTGTTCGCCAAGGCGTTGTCGCTCGCCGCGCCGGGTGGGGTAATCGCGGCGAGCATGCCGAACGATGAAGGCGCCAAGGCGGGCGAGGGTGATCTCAAGCGCATCGTTCCGCTGTCCGGCACGCTCAGCAAATACCACTGCCGGGTGTTCTGGACGCATGCGCCCGCGCGCGATGAAGCGTTGCTGGCCGAATGGCGGCGGCTGGATGCACCGCGTCCGATCCTGGGAGGACGGTTCGTCAGTCGCCCCGGCGTGTTCGCCTGGGACCGCATCGATGCCGCCTCCGCGCTGCTTGTGGAACACCTGCCAACAGATCTGGCCGGACACGGCGCGGATCTGGGCGCGGGTTACGGCTATCTCTCGTCGGAGGTGCTGAGGCGCTGTCCGGGTGTCACTGCATTGGACCTGTACGAGGCCGAAGCGCGCGCGTTGGCGCTGGCGCGGGAGAACCTGCGGGATGCTTCCGCCGCGTTGTCGTTCCATTGGCACGATGTGACCGCGGGCGTGTCCGCACAATACGACTTCATCGTCATGAATCCGCCTTTCCATGCGCAGGGTCGGGGCGACCGTCCCGACATCGGCCGGCGTTTCATCGAAGTGGCGGCAGGCGCGCTGAAGCCGCGTGGGCGGTTGTGGCTGGTCGCCAATCGCCACCTGCCGTACGAGTCGGCGCTGGGCAGCGGCTTCGCGCAGGTCCGCACGGTCGCCGAACGGGGAGGCTTCAAGGTGATCGAGGCGGTGAAGGCGGGCCGCGCATGAAGATCGTCAAGCACATCGCCAATCTCGGCTACGGCAGCCGCAAGCAGGTCGCGCTGATGTTCCGCGAAGGCCGCGTCACCGATGGCGCGGGCGAGGTGCTGTATGCCGACGATCCGGTCGACCACGACAGCATCCGCGTCGACGGCGAACCGCTGGATCCCGCGCCGGGCCTGACACTGATGCTGCACAAGCCGGTGGGCTACACCTGTTCGACCAAGGACGCCGGTCGCCTGATCTACGACCTGCTGCCGCCGCGCTTCCGCCTGCGTTCGCCGGTGCTGTCCTCGGTGGGACGGCTGGATCGCGACACGTCCGGCCTGTTGCTGATGACCGACGATGGCGCCCTGCTGCACCGGATCATCTCGCCGAAATCGAACCTCCCGAAAGTCTACGAGGCCACGCTGGCCCACGACCTGCGCGGCGACGAGGCGGTCCTGTTCGCCAGCGGCGAACTGATGCTTGAATCCGAAACCACGCCGCTGGCACCGGCCGTGCTCGAAGTGATCAACCCGCGACACGCCCGCCTGAGTCTGACCGAGGGCCGCTACCACCAGGTCCGCCGCATGTTCGCCGCCGCCGGCAACCACGTCGAAACCCTGCATCGCAGCCGCATCGGCGGACTGGCCCTGCGCGACCTGCCGGCAGGCCAGTGGCGCGCACTGGACGGCGCGGATATCGCAACGCTTTTTGCGAACGCCGGATAGGTCGTTGTGGGAGCGACGTAAGTCGCGAATCAGGAAATCCCCACAACCGGACGCGCTTTTGCCCGATGGCATGGACGTGCGCTGATACGGATGCTGGACATCCACGGAAGAAGGACGGCCATGGATGGCTATTCGAAACTGAGGCGGAGCCGGCTTTCATTGCCCGGACAGATCTATCTGGTGACCTTCACGACAGCGTCCAGGCATTCACTATTCCAGGATTCCGCAGCCGCACGCTGTGTCTGTCGCGCAATCACGGACCCGCGTCTCTGGTATCAATCCCGTCTGCTTGCCTGGGTCCTGATGCCTGATCACTGGCATGGCCTGATTGAGGTGGGCGGCTTGGACCATCTTTCGATGGTGGTGCAGCGACTGAAGACCAACAGCGCACGCAGGCTTCGCATGGAGCATCCAATGATTGCCCGCGTATGGGAGAAAGGGTTTCATGACCGCGCGCTACGCGGCGAGGCCACGCTGAAACCCGCTGCCCGTTACCTGGTCGGGAATCCGTTGCGGGCGGGCTTGGCCGAACAGATCGGCGACTACCCTTACTGGAACAGCATCTGGTTGTAGCCGGCCTTCCCGTTGCCGTCATTGTGGGAGCGACGTAAGTCGCGAACCCTGAAACTTTCCGCGCATCGCGACTCACGTCGCTCCCACAAGGTATTCGTACTTGCGGTCAATCCGCGAGCAGCTTGCGCCAGCCTTCCTGACCCAGGCGGTCCAGGGTCTGGATGTTGCGTTCGACGATCACGTCGGGATCGGGGAAGGCGGCGACCGCGCGCTCCACGCTGTCCTCGCGCAGCAGGTGCAGGGTGGGATAGGGCGAGCGGTTGGTGTAGTGGCTGATGTCGTCGGGCGCGGCGCCGGCGAACTGATAGTCGGGATGGAAGCTGGCGACCTGCAGGATGCCCTGCAGGTCCAGGGCCTCGACCGCCGCGTCGGCATTGTCGAGGAAATCGTTGTAATCCAGGAAGTCGGTCAGGACATCCGGATGGATGATCAGGGTAGTGTCGATCTGCGCAGGCTCGGTGTCGCGAAGCAGCACCAGTTCCTCGGCCAGTTGTTCCAGCAGGGCTTCCGGCGTGGTGGCGTCGCTCAGCACGAAACGTACCTGTTCCTTGACGTAGACCGCCTTGGCGAACGGGCACAGGTTCAGGCCGATGACCGCGCGCTCGATCCAGTGACGGGTCGCAGCGACGGGATCCGGCGCGGAATCGCCTGCGCCGGGCAGCACGGAATCAGTCACGGAAGTTCTCGAACTGCAACGGCAGCTCGAGTTCGGTCTTCTTGAGCAGGGCAATGACGTCCTGCAGATCGTCGCGCTTCTTGCCGGTGACCCGCAGCTTGTCGCCGTTGATCTGGGTTTCGACCTTGATCTTGGCTTCCTTGATGGTCGCGGCGATCTTCTTGGCCAGCTTCTGTTCGATGCCCTGCTTGACGGTGACCTTCTGCTTGGCCTGCGCCAGGTTGGTTTCGACGTCGCCGAACTCCAGGCAGCGGGTGTCGATGCTGCGGGCGATCAGGCGCGCGCGCAGGATGTCGGTCATCTGCTTGACCTGGAAATCGCTGGGTGCGGTCTGGGTGATGGTGTTCTCTTCCAGCAGGAACTTCGCGTCCACGCCCTTGAAGTCGAAGCGGTTGGAAAGCTCGCGGTTGGCCTGGTCGACCGCGTTGGTGAGTTCGTGCTGGTTGACTTCGGAAACGACGTCGAAGGAGGGCATGGCGGGCGGAAACATGGATTCGGGGGTGGGCCATTCTAATCCATGGGCGGGCGCGCTCCCGTGACGCCATAATGCGGCATGCGCCGACATCCCCATTCCGCCGCCATCGTCCTGATGCTGCTGGCCGTGCTCCTGTTCGCCCTGATGGATGCCGGATTGAAGCTGCTGTCGGCGAAGTATCCGCCGCTGCAGGTGGCCGCGTTGCGCGGGTTGTCGTCGTTGCCGTTCGTGCTGGCGTGGGCGCTGTTGACCGTCCCGCCCGGCAGCCTGCTGCGCATCCACTGGCCGCTGCACCTGCTGCGCGGTGCGCTCGGCGTGGCGATGATGGCCGGTTTCGTCTATGGCCTGCGCGGCATGCCGCTGTCCACGGCCTATGCCATCACGTTCGTCGCGCCGCTGCTGGTGACCGCGATGGCCGGGCCGCTGCTGAGGGAGCGGGTTGGCCTGGGGCGCTGGCTTGCGATCGCGGTCGGCCTGCTGGGCGTACTGGTCATCCTGCGTCCCACCGGCGAAGGCATGATGACCGCCGGCGGGCTGGCCGTGCTGGTGGCGGCGATCTGCTACGCCGCCGGCGCGATCACCGTGCGCCTGTTGGCGCAGCGGGACAGCACCCAGTCGATGGTGGTCTGGTTCATGGCCCTGCTGTCGGTCGCGGCGCTCGCGCTGGCCTGGCCCGGATGGAAGCCACTGCAGGCGGCGGACGGGTGGATCATCGCCGGCATCGGAGTCGCCGGTTCGCTGGCGCAGGTCGCGTTGACCGAGGCGTTCCGGCGCGGCGAGGCCTCACTGATCGCGCCGCTGGAGTACACCGCGCTGATCTGGGGCGTGGTGCTGGACGTGGCGCTGTGGGGCGTGTTGCCGGACGGCGTCACCTGGATCGGTGCCGGGATCATCGTCGCCAGCGGTTTCTATCTGCTGCGCCGCGAGCCCGCGCATGCCGAGGCGGAGCATCCCTGAGGTGCCCTGGCTGCTGCTCCTGCCGCTGGGACTGATGCTGCTGCTCGCACTGTGGCTGATCCTGTTTCCCTGGTCGTTGTGGCAGCGCTACCACCGCGGCAAGGCAACCCGGCGCGTCTGGCCGTGGCAGGTGCGTTTGAATCTGGGGCTGTTGTGGGTGGGGCTTGTCGTGTTCCTGCTGCTCAGCGCCGTCTTCCAGATCTGGTGGCCGCATCAGTTGTCGCAGGCCGTGCTGGGGCTGGGGGCCGGCATCGGGCTGGGCGCGCTGGGCGTCGCCACAAGTCGCTTCGAATGGCGCGAGGCGGGCCTGTTTCATACGCCCAATCCATGGCTGGTCCTGCTGTTGACCCTGCTGGTGGCCGGACGGATCCTGCTGGGGCTGGTCCAGATCTTCCAGCAGGGCCTGGCATGGTCGCGTGATCAGGTGCTGGCCGGTGATCTGCATGCGGGCCTGACCGGATTGGCGGGTTTGCTGCTGGGCTATGCGCTTGCGAGCACCTGGGGCCTGCATCGGCGACTGCGGCGCTTGCGCCGTTGAGTGTCGGGTCATGAAAACGAAGGGCCCCGATGTCGGGGCCCTTCGCTGTTCCAGGGGCAAAGCCGGTCGGTGACCGGGCTGGCGCTTAGAAGCGCGCGCCGATGCCGATGCCGACGGTCCACGGATTCAGATCCGCCTTCTGGCCGATGCGCTCGCCGTTGCCGGTGATCTCGCTGTCGCCATGCATGTAGCGGGCATCCGCACGGGCGAACCACGACGGGCTGATGTTGAAGTCGACGCCCACGGTGCCGATGGCGCCCTTGGTGTCTTCCAGGCCGAAGTGCTGGCCCGCGCCGTCGGTGATGTTGTAGCCGCCGCTGTAGTTGGCCTGGTAGTAACCCAGACCCACGAACGGACGGATCGGCGCATCGCTGTTGCGGAAGTGGTACTGGGCGCTCAGGGCGTAGGGCTGCGAATCGATGTTGCCTAGCTTGCCCTGGTCACCGCGCACGCGCTGCTCGAACTTGTCGGCGGCGCCCCACAGTTCGACGGCGATCGCCGGGGTGACGTACCAGCTGGCGCTCAGGGTGGCGGCGGAACCACCGTCCAGATCCAGGCTGGAGTTGTCCACCGGCTTGGAATCGACCTTCTGCACGGCGTAGCCGCCGACGACGGCGAAGCGCTTGTGATCGGAGGACGCGGTGCTGTCCTGCGCGAAGACGGCCGGGGCAAACGCCAGCAGCGAAGCGGCGAGGGTGAGGGTGCGGAACTTGTTCATGGGGGATCTCCTTTTTCTCTTTTTCTGGCCCGATGCTTTTGGGGCGTGCGCACCGTAACGACCCACGCATGAATGGAGACAAGTCCGCGAAATGAATTTTTTACAACAACAGCGATATCCAGCGAACGTTCATTTTTCGTTTGTCGACACGACGCTTAACTGTTCAGCAGACTGTTCGGCGCAAATTCGTTTTCAAGGTCGAGGACGCGTTGGCGCGACACTCGGATTGGGTTAAGGTCGCTCGCGCCATCAGGAGATGCGTCATGCCCCGCAGCGATGCCGCCACCGTCGAGGCGTACCTGGCCGGACTGCCGGCGGAGCGACGTGACGTGATCGCGAGCGTGCGCGATGCGATCAATCTTCATCTGCCGCCGGGCTACGAGGAGCGGATGAACTGGGGAATGATCAGCTGGGAGGTTCCGCTGTCCCGCTATCCGGAGACCTACAATCGCCAGCCGCTTTCTTTCGTGGCGCTGGCCGCGCAGAAAAACCACTACGCGCTGTACCTGATGTGCGTCTATGCCGATTCGCCGGTGGAAGCGGAATTGCGGCAGGCCTACGCGAATGCCGGCAAGAGGCTGGACATGGGCAAGAGCTGCCTGCGATTCAAGCGGCTGGAAGATCTGCTGTTGCCGGAAGTGGTCCGGATTGTCGCGGCCACGCCGGTCGAAACCCATATCGCGCGCCACGAGGCCGGGCGCATGCGACACTGATCCGCATGAGTCGGCGTCCGTCCAAGTCCTCCCCACGCTCCCGCGTCGCGTCGCGCGGGGCCGCACCCCTGTCGCCGGCCTCCGGTGAAAATCCGACCATGGCGGATTTGGCGAAGGTCGCGGGGGTTTCCGCCATCACGGTGTCGCGCGCGTTGCGCGAGAGTCCGCTGGTGAACGCGGAAACCCGCGAGCGCATCCGCGAGATCGCCCGCCAGTACGGATATTCCTTCAATGTCAGCGCGCGCAACCTGCGCCTGCGCCGCAGCATGACGGTGGCGGTGGTGGTGGAAATGAAGCCGACCCTGGAGCGGCAGATGTCCGGGCCGTATCCGCTGGACCTGCTGGGCGGCATCACCCAGGAACTGACCACCACCGGCTACAGCGTACTGTTGACCTCGCTGCAGGGCGGCGCGCTGCCCAACGTGCAGGCCGCCGATGGCGTGATCCTGCTTGGCCAGGGCGCCAACGAGGACGCCATGCACGAAGTGCAGCGCTGGGGCAGGCCGATGGTGGTGTGGGGCGCCGTCAGCCGGCACGAATCGCAGGTGGTGGTCGGCAGCGACAACCGGCGTGGCGGCGCGTTGGCGGCGGAGCGGTTCATCGCGCTGGGTCGCAGCCGGCCGGTGTTCCTGGGCGACCCCGCGCACGGTGAGTTCGCCGAGCGCCTGGAAGGCTTTGCCGGCACGCTGGGCAAGTACGGCATCGTGCCGCTGACCCCATCGGTCGCCAGCTTCACCGTCAATGCCGGTGCGGAGGCGGTGCATGCGCTGCTGGAGAAGCATCCGCAGATCGATGCGCTGTTCGCCGCCAGCGACCTGCTCGCGATCGGCGCCATCCGCGCGTTGATCGAGCGCGGCCGGCGGGTACCCGAGGACGTTTCGGTCATCGGCTACGACGACACTCCCCTGGGGGCCACCTACGTCCCGCCGCTGAGTTCGGTGCACCAGAACTTCGTCGACGCCGGCGTCCTGCTCGCCCGCAAGATTCGTGGGCTGATCGACGGCGACCCGGCCAGCTCGGAGACCCTGCCCACCCATCTGGTGGTCCGCGCCACCTGAGCGCAAAAATCTGCTGCGGCGCAACGTGTACAGGGGAGGCGCGATGGTGCGGCTCCGCCCGTGCCGACGTCATCTGGCGGAAGGCTAAACCACTGTCCTGAAACGGAATTGTCATGTGGCCTGGACGGCTGCGCGGCCGCCATGGGCCCGCCGCTCCCTGCATTTGTTATCGATAACTTGACATCGATAACAACGAATCCCTAGCGTGCCTCCGCACGGTCCCTGGACGGCAGGGCGAATGGAGGAAGCGCACGTGGGCGAGTGGCAGGACAGGGCGCCGGTGGACACCGCCGGCATGGCTATGGCGGACGATCCCTGGCGTCTGCGCCAGACGGCGTTCGATCCGCGCCGCCGCGCCCGCGACGAAACCCTGTTCGCGCTGGCCAATGGCGGCCTGGGCGTGCGCGGTGGTTTCGAGGAACAGGAGAGCGCCAGTGACGGCAGTTTCCTGGCGGCGGCGTTCGAGCAGAACGCCATCCACTACCACGAGCGCCTGGCCGGATTCGCCCGCAACACCGATACCCGGGTTCCGGTCGCCGAGGGCAAGCGCATCCGGATCCTGCTGGGCGAGGAAGCCGTCGACCTCGCGCAGGCCGAATGGCTGGCGTTCGAACGCGAACTGGACCTGCGCCAGGGACAATTGCGCCGTCGCCTGCGCATCCGCACGGCAGGCGGGCACACGCTGGAAATCCATGCCGAACGGGTGGTTCCGTTCGCCGAGCATGCGCTGCTGGCGATCCGTTTCCGGGTGCGTTCGGTCGACTACGGCGGACCAATCGCGCTGGTGTCCTCGATCGAAAGCGGTCGGCAGGCGGTCGCCCAGGGAGATGATCCACGCATCGGCGCCGGCGGCGGCGAAGGGCTGCTGGCGATTGGTGGCGGCAGCGCGGACGGGATGGCCTGGATCGCGCAACGCGCGCCGCATCGCGGATTCGAACTCAGCTGCGGACAGCATCATCGCATCGGCGCGGGCCTGCTCGCGCAGCCGCCGCAGGTGACGGCCGGACGGGTCGAACAGCGCTTCGACGGCCGACTGGCGCCCGGCGACGAGGTCGGCGTGGAGAAGTTCGTCGCCTACGTCCACGACGGCGACATGGCGCAGCGTGCGAACGAACTGGCGCGACTGCTCCAACGCGCGGTCGATACCGGATTCGATGGGTTTGCCGCGCCGCAGGCGGCCACGCTGGCCGGCTTCTGGCAGCGGGCGGGGCTGTCGGTGAACGGCGATGCCGGCGCCGAGCAGGCGCTGCGCTTCAACCTGTTCCACCTGCTGCAATCGGCCGGCCGCAACGGCGTGGATGGCACCGCCGCCAAGGGACTGACCGGCGAGGGCTACGAAGGCCATTGCTTCTGGGATACCGAGGCGTTCGTGCTGCCGGTGATGGCGTTCACCGCGCCGGACGTGGCTCGCGCGATGCTGCGCTACCGGTTCCGCACCCTGGACGCGGCGCGGGCGCATGCCCGCGAGATGAACCACCCGACGGGCGCGCTGTATCCCTGGCGCACCATCGATGGCGGCGAATGCTCGGCGCACTATCCCAGCGGTTCGGCCGCGTACCACATCAACGCGGCGGTGGCCTACGGCATCGGCCTGTACCTGGACGCCAGCGACGATGTGGACTTCCTTGCCGAAGCGGGCGCGGAGATGCTGTTCGAGACCGCGCGGATCTGGCCGCAGGTCGGGCATTTCAATCCGCGCCAGGGCGGCGCGTTCTGCATCCACGAAGTGACCGGGCCGGACGAATACACCACCCTGGTCAACAACAATTTCTACACCAACCGCATGGCCCAGCAGCACCTGCGCCGCGCGGTGGCCGCGTGGCACCGCCTGCGCCAGGAACGGCCGGAAGTGCTGGCGGAACTCGCCGCCCGGCTTGCGCTGGAAGCAATCGAAGTCGAGTCGTGGGCCCGCGCCGCCGACGCGATGTACCTGCCCTATGACGAGGCGCAGGGCGTCTATGCGCAGGACGACGAGTTCCTCGACAAGCCGCGCTGGCCGTTCCCGCCGGCGAGCGGCGAGCACCGTCCGCTGTTGCTGGACTACCACCCGCTCACCCTGTACCGCCACCAGATCTGCAAGCAGGCCGACGTGGTGATGGGACTGGTGCTGGCGGGCCAGGGACTCGATCCGCGTCGCAAGCGCCGCAGCTTCGATTACTACGAAGCGGTTACCACCCATGACTCGACCCTGTCGGCGCCGGTGTTCGGCGTCCTCGCAAACGAAGTCGGCCACGCGGACAAGGCCTGGCGCTATTTCGACGCCAGCCTGCGCGTGGATCTGGACGACCTGCATCGCAACACCGATCACGGCGTTCACATGGCGGCGCTGGCGGGCAGCTGGCTGGGCCTGACCGAAGGCTTCGCCGGGCTGAGGGTGGAGGACGGCCGGCTGTCATTCGCGCCGACCCTGCCGGAAGCGTGGCAGGGCTACGGCTTCAACCTGCGCTGGCGTGGCTGCGTGCTGCGGGTGGACGTGGCCGCCGATGGTGTGCGCTACCGCCTGGAAGAGGGCGATGAGCTGGCCATCCTCCACGCGGGCGAGCCGCTGCTGCTGTCGCCGGGTACCGCCGAGCTGCAGCCGCTGGCGCGACCGCTGGAAGCGGTGCGGGCGACCTTCCCGCGCCAGGCGCGCGCGCTGATCTTCGATCTGGACGGCGTGCTGACCGATACCGCGCACACCCACTACGAAGCCTGGCAGCGGCTGGCCGACGAAATCGGCGTGCCCTTCGACCGCCAGGTCAACGAGCGCCTGAAGGGAGTGGATCGGATGGCGTCGCTGGCGATCATCCTGGAACGCGCATCGCGGACCTACGACGGCGAGGAGCGGCGCGTGCTGGCCGACCGCAAGAATGGCTACTACGTGCAGGCCATCCAGCGGTTCGGCCCGAGCGATCTGTTCGACGGCGTGACCCGGGTGCTGGATGAAGCGCGCGCGGCGGGACTGAAGATCGGACTGGCCTCGGCCAGCCGCAACGCGCCGCTGTTGCTGGACAAGCTGGGCATCGCGGATCGTTTCGACTACATCGCCGACTCCGGGCGCATCCGTCGCGCCAAGCCGGATCCGGAAATTTTCCTGGACGTGGCCGCCGCGCTCGGCGTCCCGCCAGCCCAGTGCATCGGCGTGGAGGACGCGGTGGCCGGTATCGAGGCCATCCACGCCGCCGGCATGGCCGCCATCGGCATCGGCAGCGCGGACAGCCTGCCGCAGGCCGACGCGGTATTGCCGGACATCGCCGCGTTCCGTGTGAGGGACTTCGTTTCTTCGTGACCGCACGCGGCCGTCAGAAGCCGCGGCGGATTATCTCAACCTGTTGAAAAAGTGGAGGGAACACATGCAACAGACCAACCTGATCCGCTACGCCCTGTCCGTAGCGATCGCCGCCGCACTGGCTCCATCCGCCGTGCTGGCACAGGATGCCGGCACGCCCGCGCAGCAGACGCCGCAACAACAACCGCAACAGGCACCTGCCGAGCAGGGCCAAAGCCAGGCCACCACGCTGGACACGGTGGTGGTCTCCGGTACGGCCACCGCTGGCGGCGTGAGGAAGCTGGAAGCCAGCTTCAACATCGTCACCGCCAACGCGGAGCAGATCAAACAGGCCAACCCCAAGAGCACCGCTGACCTGCTGAAGATTTCGCCCGGCATGTGGCCCGAATCCACCGGCGGCCAGACCGGTGCCAACATCGAGATCGCCGGCTTTCCCGGCGGCGGCGACGCGCCGTATTTCTCCACGCTGTTGATGGGTTCGCCGCTGTACGGCATGCCGACCCTGTCGTTCTTCGAGACCACGTCGATGTTCCGCCTCGACGACACCATCGAATCGGTGGAAATCCTGCAGGGCGGCCCGTCGGTGGTGTTCGCCGACGGCCAGATGGGCGCCAGCGCCAACTTCTTCCTGAAGACCGGCACCGAGGAACCATCCGGCAGCGTCGGCCTGACCTACGGCAACGAAGGCTTGTGGCGGCTCGACGGCTTCTATGGCTTCAAGGTGGCTGAAGGCTGGTACGGCAGCATCGGCGGTTTCTGGCGCGAATCCGACGGCGTGCGCGATCCGCAGTTCAAGGCGGACAAGGGCGGCCAGCTGACCGCCACCCTCTCGCACGACTTCGATGCCGGCCGGCTGACCCTGTACACCCGCTACCTCAACGACAAGAACCAGTTCATCACCCCGATTCCGCTGATCCAGCGTGGTACCGACAACTTCAGCGCCTATCCCGGTTTCGATCCGCTGAAGGACACCTACTACAGCAAGTACATGCAGCACGTGTGGCTGCCGACCTATCCCGGCGGCGGCAAGAACGCCGATCTGGCCGACGGCCGCGGCGCCAAGCTGTTCATGTTCGGCGGCAACTTCGACTACTCCTTCGACAACGGCTGGTCGATCAGCGATCGCTTCCTGTTCAACGAAGGCGACATGGATACCAATGCGCTGTTCTCGGGCAACAATCCGGTTTCGTTGCAGGACATGCTGTACAACCCGGCCACTCCAGGCGGGCTCTCCAGCGAAACCAATCCCATTCCGGTGGGTTCGGCCACCGCGAACTACATCAACGGCGGCGCGGTGCCGCTCACCCAGAGCGTGATCCAGCAGGGCTGGTGGCATATCCACAAGCACCTGAAGAGCTTCAGCAACGACTTCCGCCTGAGCAAGGAGCTGTTCGAGGGCAATACCCTGACGGTGGGCCTGTACGTCAACCACTACACCATGGATGACAAGTGGTCGCTGGGCAACCAGATGCTGATGGCCAACGAGCCGAATGCGCGCCCGATCGTGGTGAGCTACGTGGATGGCGGCGAGACCTTCTACCGCACCAATCCGCAGGGCTTCGCCGACTTCAGCGGCTTCCACATCGCCCAGAACGGCAAGGCCACCAACGTGGCGCTGTACCTGTCCGATTCCTGGCGGGTCGGCAAGTGGCTGTTCGATCTGTCCGGCCGCCTCGAGAACCAGGATGCCAAGAGCAATGTCTGCAACCGCAGTCCGGTGAATGCGGGAACCGGTGGCCTGGACGGCGATCCGAACACCATCTACGACAACAACGTCGAGCTGTGCAACGGCACCTATGCCCGCAACCGCTACGAGAAGACCCATCCGTCGTGGACGGCAGGTGCCAACTATTCGTTCACCAACAACATGTCCATGTATGGCCGCGTCAACACCGGTGGCCACTTCCTGGACTTCGACAACGGCATCCGCGGCACCACCAACGACAACTACCCGCCGATGCAGAAGATCCGCAACTACGAAATCGGCTTCAAGTACCAGTCGCCGCTGCTGTATGCGGACATCAGCGCCTATCGACGCGTATTCAGCGGCCTGCAGTACCAGCCCACCGATGGCCTGGGCACGCCGGTGGGCAGCCCGCGCATCTATGGATCCGAGTCGCACGGCGTCAACTTCATCGGCGCGCTGACCCCGATCGAGAACCTGCGCCTGCAGCTGGTGGCGAACTACCTGGATGGCGAGTACACCGACTACGACGCGTGCCTGCCGTATACCGACATCAACGGCGAGGACAACTGCGCGCCGATCGAAGGGCAGCAACTGCAACGCCAGCCGAAGTTCCGCGCCATGTTCACCCCGAGCTACCGTTTCGAGCTAGGCTGGGGTGACATCACCCCGTACGTGACCTACACCTACGTGGGTGATCACACCCAGGACCAGTCGGGCCTGCAGGAACTGGGCTCGTACCACACGCTGGATTTCGGCGTCACCTCCAACGTGGGCGAGAACTGGCAGTTCAACCTGCGCGGCACCAACATGACCAACGAGCTGGGACTGACCGAAAGCAACTCGCGCATCTTCGGTTCGGCGACCACCGCCGGTGGCGTGTTGCTGGCGCGTCCGCTGGAGGGCCGCGAGGTCAATTTCCAGGCCAAGTACAGCTGGTGAGCCACGCCGGGGACGCCGCCTGAACCTCCTCTCCCGGGAGGCGTCCCCGGACTCCCTTCACCCGTCGCGCACGGCCGCACGACCGCGCGCGACGGGTTTCCTTGTCGCCCCGGCGATGACACAGTGCGGCGGCCGCCTGGCGGCATGGCCCGGAGCAAGCAATGAATCGAACCCGCATGGTCCTCGGGTTGATCCTGACCTACATGATCTTCGCGATGCTGCTGAACTCGGTCGGCGCGGTGATCCTGCAGGTCATCCAGGGATTCGGGGTAAGCAAGGCGTCGGCGAGCACGCTGGAGGCGTTCAAGGATCTGCCGATCGCGATCGCCTCGTTCCTGGTCGCCTCGACCTTGCCGCGGCTGGGTTACCGGCGGGCGATGATGCTCGGCCTGGGGCTGGTGGCGCTGGCCTGCGCGGGCATGCCGCTGCTGCAGTCGTTCTGGGCCACCAAGCTGCTGTACGTCACGGTCGGCGTGTCGTTCGCGCTGGTGAAGGTTTCGGTCTACTCCAGCATCGGCCTGCTGACCGACAGCGAGCGTGCGCATGCCGGACTGACCAGCACCGTGGAAGGCTGGTTCATGGTCGGCATCCTCGGCAGCGCATGGCTGTTCGCCGCCTTCATCAATCCCGATACGCCGGGCGATCCGGTATGGCTCGACGTCTACTGGGTGATCGCCGGGCTGTGCGTGGCGGTGATCCTGTTGCTGGCCGGTTCGTCGATGGATGAATCGCAGGCACGCGATGGCCATGCGGTTGGCGAATCCTTCGCCGACATGTTCCGCCTGCTGGCGCGCCCGCTGGTGATCGTGTTCCTGGTCTCGGCTTTCCTGTACGTGCTGATGGAACAGGCCATCAATACCTGGCTGCCGACCTTCAACCGCGAAATCCTGCACCTGCCCACCGCCCTCAGCGTGCAGGCGGCAGGCATCTTCGCCGGCTCGCTGGCACTGGGCCGCCTGGGCGGCGGCATCCTGCTGCGGCGGTTGCCCTGGTTCTGGTTGCTGGCCACCTGCGTGCTGGCAATGGCGGCGCTGGTCCTGCTGGCGCTACCGCTGGCGGCGAACGTGCAACCGCGCACCGATGCGAGCTGGTGGGACGCGCCTTTGGCCGCCTATGTGTTCCCGCTGATCGGCCTGTTCATGGCGCCGATCTATCCGACCATCAATTCGGTCGTGCTGAGCGCGCTGCCGAAAGCGCGGCATGCGGCGATGACCGGCCTGATCGTGGTGTTCTCCGCGTTGGGCGGCACCACCGGATCCTTCATCACCGGGCAGCTGTTCGCCCATTTCGACGGCTCGCGCGCCTTCTACCTGCTGCTGCTGCCGATGGCGGTGCTGCTGCTGTCGCTGACCCTGCTCAACCGCGCCGCGCACGCGCCCGCCGGCACGCCGGCGGTGCCGGCGGGAGGATCTTGAACCGATGTCCCTCGCCGCTTCCCGCAAAACGCCCTTGCTCCTGAAAAATGCCTGTGCCCGGCTGCTTCTCGCCGGCCTGCTGGCGCTGCCGGCCATGGGCCAGGCGCTGGCCTACGATCGCGCGCCGGTCGACGCGCCGCTGCAGTTCCGCATCACCGAAGGACGGATCGAAAACGCGTTCCACCAGGAGGGCGACATCGCCGCGCACCTGCTGCTCAGCTCCGGCGACCGGCCGCGCGTGCTGGTGGCGTTTCCGGCGGGCAACAGCGGCGTGGGCGTCTGGTTCGAGGAGGCGGCCACGCCGGTGCGGTGGACACTGGGGCAGGTCAAGGGCGAGCGCCGCCGCGACGGCGGGCACGCCTGGGCCGGCATCGTGGCCGAGGCCAGCGTCGATGCGCCCCGGCTGGTGGTGAAGGATGCGGTGCTCGGCAGCGTGCGCGTGCTGCGCGATTACCAGCTGGGCCAGGCCTATCCGGTCGAGACCGCCGCGCAGCCCGAAGTCTCTGCCGATGCGGTCCGCTGGAAACGCAATCGCCTGGATGGCGCGCCAGGCTACGCCATCGCCCTGGAGGCCGAGAACGGCCGCTTCGAGCGCGAGGACGGGAAAATCGTATTGCGCGCGAACCGCGCCGGCGAACCGCTGCGGCTGCGCATCCGCGCCTCGACCGGGGAGACCCCGCTGGTTCCGTTCAGCGCCGCCGGCCTGCTCAACGAACACGCGACGGCCGATCTGCGCAGCCGCCAGGCGCTGCGATTCCTGAGCTACCACGAGAAATTCCTGGCCGGCTCGTGGCGCTTCGACACCTATTTCGGCCGCGACACCCTGATGTCGGTGCGCCTGCTGATGCCGGTGCTGCAACCGGAGGCGGTGGAGGCCGGCATCGGCGCGGTACTGGCGCGCCTGGCGCCCGATGGCGAAGTCGCCCACGAGGAGGACATCGGCGAGTTCGCGGTGCTGCGCCATCGCAAGGAACAGGGCAAGCCGTCCGCCGCGCCGATCTACGACTACACGATGATCGACGACGACTACATGCTGCCGCCGGTGGCCGCGGCCTGGCTGCTGGAGGATGCGCGCGGCCGGGCGCGCGCCCGCGATTTCCTCGCCCGCCGGGGCGAACAGGGTCGCAACGGCGAAACGCTGGTGCGCAACCTGTTGTTCGTGGCGGAGCAGAGCCGCGCGTTCGCGGAGGAGCCCGCGTATCGAAACCTGATCGCGCTCAAGCCGGACAAGCCGGTGGGACAGTGGCGCGACAGCAATGAGGGTCTGGGGCGCGGCCGCTATCCCTACGACGTCAACGCGGTATGGATGCCGGCGGCATTGCGCGCGATGGGCGGATTCCTCGACAGCGGCCTGCTGGACGGCTACACCAGCGTGGAACAGCGCACGCAGCTGCGCGCCGCCGCAGGACGCGCCGATACCTGGGAACGACGCGCGGCGGAACTGTTCACGGTGCGGCTGCCGAACGCGCGCGCGGCCGAACAGATCCGCGCCTACGCCACCGAGGCCGGCGTGCCGGATCGCGCGGCGCTCGATGCGCTGGGCGACGGCGAACTGGCGTTCGCGGCGCTCGCGCTGGATGCGCAGGGCAAGCCGGTGCCGGTGCTGCATTCGGACGAAGGCTTCCGCCTGCTGTTCGGCCGACCCGATGCGCAGTCCCTGGCGCGCGATGTCGACAACCTGATGCGTCCTTTCCCGGCCGGCCTGATGACCGACGTGGGCCTGCTGGTCGCCAATCCTGCCTACGCCGATCGCGAGGTCTGGCCACGCCTGGGCAGCGCCGCCTACCACGGCACGGTGGTGTGGGCCTGGCAGCAGGCGGTGCTGGCGGCCGGCCTGCGACGGCAACTGGCGCGGGACGATTTGCCGGCCGAGACACGCGCCGCACTGGGCGATGCGCAGGCCCGGCTGTGGCGGGCGATCCGCGCCGCCGATGCGGTGCGCACCTCCGAGCTGTGGTCGTGGTCGTACCGCGACGGCCGCTATCAGGTCGAGCCGTTTGGCGCGCAGGGTGCGCACGAGGACGAATCCAACGCCGCGCAACTTTGGAGCACGGTGTTCCTTGCCCTGCCGCCGCCTGACGCGGCGCCCGCGGCCGAATCCGGAAAGGAAAAATGATGAAGAAGAACCTGCTTTTCACCGCGCACCGGCGCCGCGCGATGTTGCGTCTCGCCCTGGGTTTGTCGGCGCTGTCGGCGCCGCTGGCGGCGATCGCACAGGACAAGCCGGCCGCGCCGGATACCGTGGCGATGCCGGCCACGTCGCTGCCCTACAGCCGGTTCGCCAGCGCCGAGGCGCGTGCGCAGTTCGAGCGGATGCTGGCCGAAACCCGCGAAGGCAAGGGGCCGAATCCGGCCGACATCGCCGATCAGCGGCGCTTCTACCAGCGCTACAACGACGACCGCCTGGCCGAAGCCGAGCGCCGCTATCCGGCCAAGGTGGAAGCCACCCGCATCGGCGGCGTGCCGGTGCACGTGGTGGATCCGCAGGCCGGCGCGCAGGGCGACAACGCGCAGCGGGTGCTGATCAACCTGCACGGCGGCGCCTTCATGTGGGGCTCGGGCAGCGGCGCGCTGGTGGAAGCGGTGCCGATTGCCGCGGTCGCCGGCATCCGGGTGGTGACGGTGGATTACCGGCTGGCGCCCGAGCATCCCTACCCGGCCGCGGTGGACGACGTGGAAGCCGTCTACCGCGAGCTGCTCAAGCAGTACCGCGCGGAGAACATCGGCATCTACGGTTGTTCGGCCGGCGGCATGCTGACCGCGCAGGCCACCGCGCGGATCCTGAAGCGGGATCTGCCGCGTCCCGGCGCGATCGGCAACTTCTGCGGCACCGGCCTGCTGTTCGCCGGGGATTCGGCGACCCTGGGACAACTGGCGGTCGGCGTGCCGCCACTGCAATCGGACGGTGGCGCGAGCCTGCCGTACCTGCGCACCGCGCAGGCGGACGACCCGGTCGCCTATCCCGGCCAGTCGCCGGAACTGCTCGCGAAGTTTCCGCCCACCCTGTTCCTGGCCGGCGGGCGCGACTTCGCGGTCAGCGCGGTGAGCACGATGCAGCGCCGGCTGCTGGGCGCGGGCGTGGACGCGGAACTGGTGCTGTTCGATGGCCTGTGGCATGCCTTCTTCGTGTATCCGGATCTGCCGGAGTCGCAGGAAGCCTATGGCCTGATCGCGCACTTCTTCGATCGCCGCCTGGGCCGCCAGCCGCGCTGAGGGCGATCGTTCCAGCGGCGCCACGCAGCGTCGTGCGCCTGAACACATCGCCTGCCGTATCGTGTCCGCCTTCGAATCCGGGAAGATGGACATGAAAGCAATCGGAATGGGCCTGGCGGTGTTCATCGGCATGCTGTTGCCGTTGCAGGCGTTGATCAATGCATCGCTGGGACGGCAGACCTTCGGCCCGCTGTTCGCCGCGCTGATGTCGTTCGCGGTCGGCACCGGCGTGCTGGCGCTGTGGTGGCTGGCCACGCGGCCCACCTTCGACCCGGCGGCGCTGGCGCGGGTGCCATGGTGGGCGTGGACCGGCGGCGCCATCGGCGCGATCTACGTCGCCGCCGCGACCCTGCTGATTCCGCGCATGGGCGCCGCGCCGCTGATTTGTCTGGTGGTGTTCGGACAACTGGTGGGCTCGCTGCTGCTGGATCATTTCGGCGTGCTGCATGCGCGCCAGCCCATCGACGGCACCCGCGTGATCGGTGCGCTGCTGGTCGTCGCCGGCGCGCTGCTGGTGGTGCGGCCCTGGCAGACGCCGGCCGGATGAGCGCGACGCTCCTGCGCGGCTTGCCGCCGCAGGCGGCCCCGGATTGCCGGGTACTGGTGCTGGGTTCGATGCCGGGCGCGGCATCGCTGGCGGCGGCGCGCTACTACGCCCATCCGCGCAACCGGTTCTGGCCGCTGATGGGCGCGCTGTGCGGTTTCGATCCCGCGCTCGACTACCCGCTCCGGCTGGCCGCGCTACAGGCCGCCGGTGTCGGCCTGTGGGACGTGATTGGAACCTGCGAGCGCCGTGGCAGCCTGGACGCGGACATCGTCCGCGGCAGCGAGGTCGCCAACCCGCTGGTGGACTGGCTGGAGGCACGGCCCTCCCTGCGCGCGGTGGCCTTCAACGGCGGCAAGGCGGCGCAGGCGTTCCAGCGCCACGTCGCGCCGACCCTGCCGGCGGCGCTGGCCGCGCGGCTCGTGTTCCACGCGCTGCCGTCCACCAGTCCGGCCAACGCGGCTTTCGGCGTGGAACGCCTGGCCAAATCCTGGGGAATCCTGAAGCCCTGCCTGGGCGTTCCCGCCCCCGACACTTCCGTCCCGGACCCTCCTGTTCCGGAGCGGCCCTGACGAAGGTCATGCCCCCGTCCGGCATGTGCGGGCGGTCCGTTGCGCTGGCATCCTGTTGGCAACCGAACTTCCGGAGGCCGCCCATGATCCGTTCCGCCCCGCGCCTTTCCCTGCTGTGCCTGGCCGCGCTGTCCGGGCTGGCCGTGTCCGCGCAGGCCAAGGACGTCCGCTGCGAGATCGAAAGCGACTACGACATGACGGTCAACGAGCGCAGCGTGATCTTCACCCGCGAAAGCGGCGCGCCCAAGGCGATCGTGATGCGCCAGGGGCGCCTGTTCGTCGATGACCGCTGGGTCCGGATCAATGACGACGATCGCCAGCGCCTGATCGACTTCGAACGCGGCGCGCGCACCGCCATGCCGCTGGCGCACGAAATCGGCCGCGACGCCGCCGACATCGCGGTCACCGCGCTGGGCGAAGTCGCCGCCAGCATCAGCAACCATCCGGATCGCACCCGCAAGTCGCTGGACAAGGCGCGCAAGGCCATCGACCAGGGTATCGCCCGTTCGATCAGCGCCAACCGCTTCAACAGCCAGGATCTGGACAAGGGCATCGAGCGCGCGGTCGGCGAAGTGATGCCCAGCGTGATCGGCGACATCGTCGGTGGCGCGCTCACCGCCGCCCTGACCGGCGATGCCGATCGCCTGGAGCGGATGGACGGGCTGGACAAGCAAGTGGAAGCGCGGGTGGCGCCACGCGCCAAGGCGCTGGAAGTGCGCGCGGAGAAACTGTGCTCGCAGATGCGCGAGATGGAGCGCATCGACAATGCGCTGGCGTATCGTCTCCCCGGCGGGCAGGCGCTGAACCTGCTGGAAGAAAAGCCCGACCAAAGGCATACCACCGGCGACTGAGCAAGGCGTGCCTGCCGTCGCGCGAGCCGCGACGGCCGATTCCAGCGGTCCCGGCCCGAAAATAATTGCGCTCAGAGGTTGGCGCACCGGGCGGGGATGGCCACAATAGGGGTTCCCCTATTGGCAAGTGATCGCTGGAGTTCCCCCATGGCCGAAATCAAGGAAGCGCGTGTTCCCGACATCGGTGGCTACAGTGACGTTCCCGTCATTGAAGTGCTGGTCGCCGTTGGCGATACCGTCGCCAAGGATCAAGGCCTGGTCACCCTGGAGTCCGACAAGGCGACGATGGAAGTCCCGTCGGCCTTCGCCGGTGTGGTCAAGGAATTGAAGGTCAAGCTCGGCGACGAACTGGCCGAAGGCTCGGTGGTCGCCCTGATCGAGGTGGCCGAAGGCGCCGCCGCTCCCGCCGCGCCGAAGGCCGAACCGGCCAAGGCCGAGCCGGTCAAGACCGCCGAGACCGGCGCGAAGGTCGAGCCGGTCGCGGTCGCCCCGACCCCGGACAAGCTCACCCAGCGCGAGATCGCGCAGGAAGCCGCCGCGCCGACCGCGCCCGCCGCGCCGCGCGCGCTGGAAGACAAGCCCGGCATCGATCCGGAAGCCGTGCCCCCGCGCACCCCGCCGGTGGAGTTCAATGCCGACCGCGTGCTGCCGTCCAAGGTGGCCTACGCCAGCCCGACGGTGCGCCTGTTCGCCCGTGAGCTCGGCGTCGACCTGGATCAGGTCAAGGGCAGCGAACGCGGCGGCCGCATCAGCAAGGAAGACGTGCAGCGCTACGTGAAGGCGGCCCTGTCCGGCGGCGTGCCGGCTGCGGCCGGTGCCGCGCCTGTCGCCAGCGCTGGTGGCGGGCTGAACCTGCTGCCGTGGCCAAAGGTGGACTTCAGCAAGTTCGGCGAAGTCGAAGTCCAGCCGCTGTCGCGCATCAAGAAGATTTCCGGCGCCAACCTCGCTCGCAACTGGGCGATGATCCCGCACGTCACCCAGCACGATCACGCCGACATCACCGAGCTGGAAGCGCTGCGGGTGGCGCTGAACAAGGAGAACGAGAAGGCCGGCATCAAGCTGACCATGCTCGCGTTCCTGATGAAGGCCAGCGTCGCCGCGCTGAAGAAGTATCCCGAGTTCAACGCCTCGCTGGACGCCAGCGGCGAGAACCTCACCCTGAAGAAGTACTTCCATATCGGCTTCGCCGCCGATACCCCGAACGGCCTGGTCGTGCCGGTCATCCGCGACGTCGACAAGAAGGGCGTCAACGAGCTGGCCGCCGAAACCAGTGAACTGGCCAAGAAGGCCCGCGACGGCAAGCTCGGCCCGGCCGACATGTCCGGCGGCTGCTTCTCGATTTCCTCGCTGGGCGGTATCGGCGGCACCGCGTTCACTCCGATCGTCAACGCGCCGGAAGTCGCCATCCTCGGCGTGTCCAAGTCCTCCATCCAGCCGGTGTGGGACGGCAAGCAGTTCGCGCCGCGCATGCTGCTGCCGCTTTCGCTGAGCTACGACCACCGCGTCATCGACGGTGCCTCCGCCGCGCGCTTCACCGCGTACCTGGCGCAACTGATGGGCGACCTGCGTCGCGTGCTGCTGTAAGCGGGGGCTGGAACCATGGCAAACACGACTATTGAAGTAAAAGTCCCCGACATCGGCGGTTACGACGATGTGCCGGTCATCGAGATCCTGGTCGCGGTGGGCGACACGGTGAAGAAGGATCAGGGCCTGGTCACCCTGGAATCGGACAAGGCCACGATGGAAGTGCCGTCCTCGGCCGCCGGCGTGATCAAGGAATTGAAAGTCAAGCTGGGCGATGCCCTGTCCGAAGGCAGTGTGGTGGCGGTGCTGGAAGTCGAAGGTGCCGCCGCGGCGCCGTCCGCGTCCGCCGCCGCTCCGGCTGCGCCGGCCAAGGCGGCCGCACCCGCTGTTCCGGCCGCCTCCGCGCCGGCGCCTGCCGCGGCATCCGCGCCTGCGGCATCGGCGGGCGGCACCCTGGAAGCCAAGGTGCCGGACATCGGCGGCTACAACGACGTGCCGGTCATCGAAATCCTGGTCGCCGTGGGCGACACGGTGAAGAAGGATCAGGGCCTGGTCACCCTGGAGTCGGACAAGGCGACGATGGAAGTGCCGTCGCCGGCCGCCGGCGTGATCAAGGAACTGAAGGTCAAGCTGGGCGACACCCTGTCCGAAGGCAGCGTGGTGGCCGTGCTGGAAAGCGGCGCGGCCGCGCCCGCCGCCGCCGCGCCGGCCAGCAAGCCGCCGGTCACGCCTTCGCATCGCGCGCCTGCCGAACCCGCCGCGCCGAAGCCGGCGCTGGGCACCGGCAAGCCCGCCGACATCGAATGCCGGATGGTGGTGATCGGTTCCGGTCCCGGTGGCTACACCGCCGCGTTCCGCGCCGCCGACGTCGGCCTCGACACCGTGCTGGTGGAGCGCTACGACTCGCTGGGCGGCGTCTGCCTCAATGTGGGCTGCATCCCGTCCAAGGCACTGCTGCATGCCGCCGCACTGATCGACGAGACCGCGCATTCGGCCGATATCGGCATCGAGTTCGCCAAGCCGAAGATCGATCTCGACAAGCTGCGCGACTTCAAGCAGAACCGCGTGGTCGGCCAGTTCACCAAGGGCCTGGCCGGCATGGCCAAGCAGCGCAAGGTGCGGACCGTGCAGGGCGTGGCGAAGTTCGTCTCGCCGCATGAACTTGAAATCACCGGCAGCGATGGCAAGACCCAGCTACTGCGTTTCGAGAACTGCATCATCGCCGCCGGTTCGCAGGCGGTGAAGCTGCCCAACTTCCCGTGGGACGATCCGCGGGTGATGGATTCCACCGACGCGCTGGCGCTGCAGGAAGTGCCGAAGAAGCTGCTGGTGGTCGGCGGCGGCATCATCGGCCTGGAAATGGCGACGGTATACCGCGCGCTGGGCAGCGAAGTGACCGTGGTCGAGTTCATGGACCAGCTGATGCCCGGCGCCGACAAGGACCTGGTCAAGCCGCTGGCCGACCGCCTGAAGAAGCAGGGCGTGGCCGTGCACCTGAAGACCAAGGCGGCCAAGGTCGAAGCCTCCAAGAAGGGCATCACGGTGTCGTTCGAGAGCGCCACCGAAGGCCAGAAGCCGGAACTGGAATCCGGCACCTGGGATCGCGTGCTGGTCGCGGTGGGCCGTTCGCCCAACGGCGGCAAGCTGGATGCCGACAAGGCCGGCGTGACCGTCACCGATCGCGGCTTCATTCCGGTGGACCCGCAGATGCGCACCAACGTGCCGCACATCTTCGCCATCGGCGATCTGGTCGGCCAGCCCATGCTCGCGCACAAGGCCACCCATGAAGGCAAGCTGGCGGCGGAAGTGGCCGCGGGCGAGAAGAAGGAATGGGTGGCGCGGGTGATTCCGTCGGTGGCCTACACCGATCCGGAAATCGCCTGGGTCGGCGTCACCGAGACCGAAGCCAAGGCCAAGGGCCTGAAGGTCGGCATCGGCAAGTTCCCGTGGGTGGCGTCGGCGCGCGCGGTCGGCATCGGTCGCGGCGAAGGTTCCACCAAGCTGATCTTCGACGAGGAAACCCATCGCATCATCGGCGGCGGCATCGTCGGCGTGCATGCCGGCGATCTGATCAGCGAAATCGCGCTGGCGATCGAGATGGGCGCCGAAGCCGGCGACATCGGCAGCACCATCCATCCGCACCCGACCCTCAGCGAGACGGTGGCGATGGCGGCCGAAGTCTACGAAGGCACCATCACCGACCTGTACATTCCGAAGAAGAAGTAAGCGGTCTGTCTCCGCAATGCAGATAAGGAAACCGCCTGCCTGGGCGGTTTCTTTTTGGACGCCGCACAGTCCGAACACCAGCCCGCAGAGCCGGGCTTGCTCGGCTTGAGCGTTCCCGGAGAAGAGGGGCTTCCCGCTAGAATCGCCGACAACACGCATGCACGGACAGGGATGATTCGATGACGTACCACGGGATGGCCGCAGCCGTATTGCTGGCACTGATGCTACCCGCCAGGGCCGATGACGACCCGCGGGAAGCCGCCGCCTACGCGAAATGCCCGGGCGCGGCGGCGTTCGCCCGCCTGCACCCCAAGCCGTCGCCGCCGGATATCGCCGACGCCGCGGCACGCCTGTCGGATCTGCGGATCGAACTGCTGCGGATGCAGGCCCGCGATCAGGACGTCCGCGATGGCGACTGGTCGCAGGAGGATATCCGGCAGATGATGCAGGTCGATGCCGAGCACCTGCCACGGCTCAAACAGATTGTCGCCGAACATGGATTCCCCACCGCCGAACTGGTCGGGCGCGATGGCGTCGACGCGGCCTGGCTGCTGGTGCAGCACGCCGACGCCGATCCGGCGTTCCAGGAGCAGATGCTGTCGGCGATCACGCCACGCGTGCAGAGCGGGGAAATCTCCCGCCACCAGTTCATCCTGCTGACCGACCGCGTGCTGGCGGGGCAGGGCAAGCCGCAGCGCTATGGCAGCCAGCTATTGGCGCAAGGCGGACGCTGGGTGCCCAAGCCGATCGAGGCGCCGGAGTCGGAAGTCGATCAGCGGCGCGCAGCGATGGGTGACATGCCGCTGGCCGACTACGTCTGCATGGCGACCCAGATGTTTCCCCCGCCCCCGTAGAACCGAGCTTGCTCGGCTGGAGCGTCCCGGGTACGAGACATCCCGCAGCGGAGCAAGCTCCGCTCTACGGGGTCATGCGGGAACGGCGGCCGCGCGCTCGGCGCGGCGACGCTCGATCCGCTTCCACACTTTCTCGTGGAAATGGAATACCACCGTATTGCAGGCCGGCTCGACCAGGGCCAGCGCACCGCCGACCAGCCAACTGCCGGTGAATGCCCAGCCCAGCAGGAAGGCGACCGAGAAGTGCAGGGCGGCGAAAGTGAATGTCTTGGTCATGGTCGACCTCGATGCTCAAATGAGATTGATTCTCATTATGAGGTCGGGGCAGCCAAAGTCCAATGAGTCCTTTCAGCATTTTCGATAGACATTACCTATAAATTCAGAACGCCAGGGTCACGCCGGCTATCGGACCCTTGAAGCGCTGATCCAGTCCCAGCAGCCCGTCGCTGCCCGCGCGTTCGACGTCCAGCTTGAACCAGTCATAGCCGGCGAACAGCCCGAAATGCGGAGTGAAGCGGTATTCGACCAGCGCGTTGGCGCGGGTGATGCTGCCATCGTAGTCGCCGAAATCGCCCCAACCGGCGTCCAGGTACTGGCCCTGCAGGTTGAACAGCCACTTTTCATTGGGCGTGGCGGTCAGGCGCAGGCCCACCACCGGCGCGTAACCGTCGTCGCTGCTGCGGGTTTCATAGCTGTTCTCGCCGGCTTCCGCATACAGGCGGCCTTCCAGCTTGGCCCACTCGGCGCCGATCTGCAGGCCGAGATTGAAGGTGGGCGTATCGACCACAGCGTAGTCGTACATCAGGCTGGCCAGCTGGAACTTGGCCTTGCCCTTGGCGAAGCTGCCGGCGGGAATGGTGACATCGTCATACGAGAGGTCCTCTCCCAGCGTCGCCCGGCGGTCCTTGTCGTACTGGAAGTAGTCGAAGATCAGCCGGTGCCGCTGGCCCATCCGGAACACGCCGTCGATGCGCGGGACCAGTTCCTTGCCGCCGAAGTCGAAGTCCTGGGAAAAGCGCAGATCCTGGCCCTGGAAATTGGTTCGTCCGCTGAGCACGCCGTCGGCGTCGACGTCCATGGCGCCCAGCCGGAGGGTGAAGCGGTCCGGTTCCTGCGCGTTTGCCGCCGAAATGCCGGCGGCGCCGAAAACCAGCATCAGGGGAAGGGAAGCCCGAAATCTCATGCCTGTCTCTCCTGGAACAATGAACAGGCTTTCCACCCTCTGCGTCATGCCGTGGACATGAAGTGAAACCGCGGTTCTCGTCGCGTGAAAACGCCAGTCCCGGAAAGAGCGAAGCCCCGGGCCAGGAGCCTCGGGGCTTCTAAAGGTCTGCTCGGAGCATCGGACGAGGAAGTTGGTTCGCAGACCTTGCAAGCAGGACTGACCAAGGGAGTTCGTCAAAGTTCCGCAAAAAATGCGATAAAAATATGAACAGGGAGGCGAGGCGGCCGCCGTTCCGTCCGGGCTGGAAACGGTTACCGGCAGGTTCCCGTCACGAAAGCCACCCATGACAGCCCGCGAACGCAACTTTACGACCTTCGGCGGTTGTCCCGGAAAATAGCCCCCTGCTATACTTTTGCGGCTCGGCGAGGCGCTATCAGGCCTTGTTCCCCGCCACGAAACCCCGTAGGACCTACTGTGCTGAACTCCGTCGCTGCGGGCCGGCGGCTGGTATTGCGCGCAACGGCTTTCCAGCTGGGTGCCGTGCTGCTGGTCGCGATGGCCTTCCTGCTCTGGGGAAAATCCCAGGCGCTGGCGGCCGCGGTCGGGGGACTGGCGATGGTGGCGGGGGGATGGTTCGCCGCCCGGCTGGCCTTCGGCGCCGGGGTGACCGGTGCGGGGACCGCGATGGTGCGGTTGCTGGCCGGGATGGTTATCAAGTGGATCACGGTTGTTGTGGTGCTGCTGCTGGGAATCGGGGTGTGGAAACTTCCACCTCTGGCCCTGCTGGCCGGCACGCTGACCGGGATGGCGGCACAGGCGCTGGCGATGGCCAGGCTCCGATAAAAAATTCTTATTAGCAGGATCTAGGACACATGGCGGGCGAGGAAACACTGACACCCACCGGTTACATCCAGCACCACCTCCACAACCTGACGTTCCAGGTTCAGGAGGGCGGGTTCTGGGCCATCCATCTGGACACCATCATCACTTCGGTGCTGATGGGTCTGCTGATGGTGTTCATGTTCTGGCTGGCCACCCGCAAGGCGACCTCGGGCGTCCCGGGCAAATGGCAGGCCTTCGTCGAAATCATGCTTGAGTTCGTCGACAAGCAGGCGCGCGACACCTATCACGGCACCAGCAAGCTGGTGACCCCGATCGCGATCACCCTGTTCTTCTGGATCCTGCTGATGAACCTGCTGAAGATGATTCCGGCAGACTTCATCGCCAAGCCGCTCGAACTGATGGGCGTGCACTACTGGAAGCCGGTCCCGACCGCCGACGTCAACGCGACCCTCGGCATGTCGATCAGCGTGTTCTTCCTGATGCTGTTCTTCGCGCTGCGCTCCAAGGGCCCGATCGGGTTCACCAAGGAGTTCCTGACCGCGCCGTTCGGCAAGTGGATGATGCCGTTCAACCTCATCCTCAACATCGTCGAGTGGCTGAGCAAGCCGATCTCGCTGGCCATGCGACTGTTCGGCAACATGTTCGGCGGCGAGATCGTGTTCCTGCTGATCTGGGTGCTCGGCGGCGCCGGCATCGTCGGCGCGCTCGCGGGCGGCGCCTTCGGCCTCGGCTGGATGCTGTTCCACCTGCTGGTCATCCCGCTGCAGGCCTTCATTTTCATGATGCTGTCGATCGTGTACCTGAGCCTGTCGGAAGACAGCCACTGATTTCGCTTCACCCTTTGCACCTTAAACATTCCACCCTTTAGCAATTTAGTTCCGGAGAAAACCATGGAAACCGTTCTGACCACCCTCGCTCAAGTTCAGGCCTCCACCGTCCTCGCCATCGGCATCATGATCGGCCTGGCCGCTCTGGGCGCGGGTCTGGGCCTGGCCATCATGGCCGGCAAGTTCCTGGAATCGGCCGCGCGCCAGCCGGAACTGATCCCGGTCCTGCAGGTCCGCATGTTCATCACCGCCGGCCTGATCGACGCCGCGTTCATCATCAGCGTCGCCGTGGGCCTGCTGTTCGCCTTCGCCAACCCGCTGGCCACCGCGTTCACCGAGCAGCTCGCCAAGCTGGCCGGCGGCTGATCAGCGGTTTCTGAAGTGCGGGCGACGGCCATCCGGACGCCCGCAACGCAGATAGAAGGGCCGGGAGGCCGCGTGTTTCCCGCCCATCACCACTGGCAGAGCTAAACCCATGAACATCGGTCTGACCCTATTTGCCCAGGCGCTGGCGTTTGCCGGTTTGATCTGGATCATCGCGACCAAGATCTGGCCGCCGCTGCTGAACGCGATCGAAGAGCGTCAAAAGAAGATTGCCGAAGGCCTGGCTGCCGCTGATCGCAGCCAGCGCGAACTCGCGGTGGCCGAAGAGAAGGTCAACGAGGCCCTGAAGGAAGCCCGCGTCAAGGCGAACGAAATCATCGATCAGGCGCACGCCCGTGCCAACCAGATCGTCGATGCCGCCAAGAACGAGGCGATCGCCGAAGCCAACCGCCAGAAGGCGCTGGCCGAAGCCGAGATCGAGGCCGCCGCGACCCGCGCCCGCGAGGAACTGCGCAAGCAGGTCTCCACGCTGGCCGTGACCGGTGCCGAGAAGCTGCTGCGCCGCGAAATCGATGCCAACGCCCACAAGGCGCTGCTCGATGAACTGGCCGCGGAAATCTGACGGGATCGCTGAACGATGAGCCAGGCCCTAACCGTCGCCCGTCCCTACGCCCGTGCCGCCTTCGCGGCCGCGCGTGACGAAAGCGCCCTCGTCGCGTGGTCCGACGCGCTCGGCTTTGCCGCGCGCGTCGCCGCCGATCCGCAGGTCGCCGCGCTGCTGCCCAACCCGGAACTGCCGCAGGCCCAGGCGGTCGCGCTGCTGGCTCCGGAAGGCGCCAGCGAGTCGTTCACCCGCTTCCTGTCGCTGCTGGCCGAAGCCCGTCGCCTGCCGCAGCTGCCGGAAGTCGCCGCGCTGTTCGAGGAACTGCGCGCCGAGGCCGAGCACATCGTCCGCGCCAAGGTCACCTCGGCGGTGGCATTGCCGGCCGGCGAGCTGGACGCAATCAAGGTCGCGCTGAAGAAGCGCCTGGGTCGCGACGTCGTGGTGGAAACCGCCATCGACGAATCGCTGATCGGCGGCGCGGTGATCGACGCGGGCGAAGTGGTCATCGACGGCTCGCTCAAGGGCAAGCTGTCGCGCCTGCAGACCGCGCTCACGCACTGACAAGAAACGTAGGGTGGGCCTCGGCCCACCGAACATGATGGTGGGCCAAGGCCCACCCTACAGGAAACCAAAATGGCTACCACGCTCAACCCCTCTGAAATCAGCGATCTGATCAAGAACCGCATCGAGAAGGTCAAGCTGGCCGCGGAATCGCGCAACGAAGGCACCGTCACCAGCGTGTCCGACGGCATCGTGCGCATCTTCGGCCTGGCAGACGTGATGCAGGGCGAAATGATCGAACTGCCGAACAACACCTTCGCGCTGGCGCTGAACCTGGAGCGCGACTCCGTGGGCGCCGTGGTGCTGGGTGACTACGAACACCTGCGCGAAGGCGACGTCGCCAAGACCACCGGCCGCATCCTGGAAGTGCCGGTCGGCCGCGAACTGCTCGGCCGCGTGGTCAACGCGCTGGGCGAGCCGATCGACGGCAAGGGCCCGATCGACGCCAAGCTGACCGCGCCGGTGGAGCGCGTCGCCCCGGGCGTGATCTGGCGCAAGTCGGTCGACCAGCCGGTGCAGACCGGTTACAAGTCGGTCGACGCGATGATCCCGATCGGCCGCGGCCAGCGCGAGCTGATCATCGGCGACCGCCAGACCGGCAAGACCGCGATGGCCATCGACGCCATCATCAACCAGAAGGGCACCGGCATTAAGTGCGTGTACGTGGCGATCGGCCAGAAGGCTTCGTCCGTCGCCAACGTCGTGCGCAAGCTGGAAGAGAACGGCGCGCTGGAGCACACCATCGTCGTCGCCGCCACCGCTTCCGAGTCGGCCGCGATGCAGTACATCAGCGCCTACTCCGGCTGCACCATGGGCGAGTACTTCCTGGACCGTGGCGAAGATGCCCTGATCGTGTACGACGATCTGTCCAAGCAGGCCGTCGCCTACCGCCAGATCTCGCTGCTGCTGAAGCGCCCGCCGGGCCGCGAAGCCTACCCGGGCGACGTGTTCTACCTGCACAGCCGCCTGCTGGAGCGCGCCGCGCGCGTGTCCGAGGAGTACGTCGAGAAGTTCACCAACGGTGAAGTGAAGGGCAAGACCGGTTCGCTGACCGCGCTGCCGATCATCGAGACCCAGGCCGGCGACGTGTCCGCGTTCGTGCCGACCAACGTCATCTCGATCACCGACGGCCAGATCTTCCTGGAAACCGACCTGTTCAACGCCGGTATCCGTCCGGCCGTCAACGCCGGTATCTCGGTGTCGCGCGTCGGTGGCGCCGCCCAGACCAAGATCATCAAGAAGCTGTCCGGCGGCATCCGCATCTCGCTGGCGCAGTACCGCGAGCTGGCGGCGTTCGCCCAGTTCGCCTCGGACCTGGACGAAGCCACCCGCAAGCAGCTGGAGCGCGGCCAGCGCGTCACCGAGCTGATGAAGCAGAAGCAGTACGCGCCGATGTCGATCGCGCTGCAGGCGCTGTCGATCTACGCCGTCAACGAGGGTTACATCGACGACGTGCCGGTCAACAAGATCCTGGCGTTCGAAGAAGCGCTGCACGCGCACTTCACCAACACCCAGGGCGAACTGGTCGACACCATCAACAAGACCGGCAACTGGAACGACGACATCGAAGGCGCCTTCAAGAAGGGCATCTCCGAGTTCAAGCAGACCGGGACCTGGTAAGAGCCGGGATTCGGGAATCGGGATTAGGGAATCGTAAGAGCGCAGAAGCGGACGGCCTGGCCGATTCCCGATTCTCCATTCCCGATTCCCGCGAGCAGAGCGAGCAGAGATGGCAGGCGGACGCGAAATCAAAACCAAGATCAAGAGCGTGCAGAACACCCGCAAGGTGACGCGCGCGCTCGAGATGGTCTCGGCTTCCAAGATCCGGAAGGCGCAGGACCGCATGAAGACCTCGCGCCCGTACGCGCGGGCGATGAAGCAGGTCATCGGCCACCTGGCCCAGGCCAACACCGATTACCAGCATCCCTTCATGGTCGAGCGGCCGGAAGTGAAGCGGGTCGGTTACATCGTCATCTCGTCGGATCGCGGCCTGGCCGGCGGCCTCAACAACAACCTGTTCCGCAAGATGCTGGACGAAGTGCGCGGCTGGCAGGACAAGGGTGCCGAAGTCGACGTGGTCACCATCGGCCAGAAGGCCTCGGTGTTCTTCCGCCGGATCAAGGTCAACCTGGTCGGCAGCGTGTCCCACCTCGGCGACAGCCCCAAGCTGGACCAGCTGATCGGCGTCATCAAGGTCATGCTGGATGCCTACACCGAAGGCAAGCTGGATCGCGTGTTCGTGGTGTACAACGGCTTCGTCAACACCATGACGCAGCGCGCCTCGTTCGACCAGCTGCTGCCGCTGCCGGCGGCGGAGACGCAGGTGGCCCACCACGATTGGGACTACATCTACGAACCCGATGCGGCGACCGTGCTGGACCACGTGATCACCCGCTACATCGAGGCGCTGGTGTACCAGTCGGTGCTGGAGAACCTGGCATCCGAGCACGCCGCGCGCATGGTGGCCATGAAGGCCGCCAGCGACAACGCGACCAAGCTGATCGGCACCCTGAACCTGGTCTACAACAAGGCCCGCCAGGCGGCGATCACCCAGGAAATCTCGGAAATCGTCGGCGGCGCGGCGGCGGTGTAAGTAGGAACGGGGATTCGGGAATCGGGAATCAGGATTCGAAAGAGCAGCGCAGCGCGCCTTTCACGAATCCCGAATCACGAATCTCCAATCCCGAATCACTGAAGAGACCGGCTTGGCTGGTCGAGCGAATTAAATAATCGGAGCAACGAAAATGAGTCAGGGCAAGATCGTTCAGATCATCGGTGCGGTGGTTGACGTCGAATTCCCGCGCAATGAAGTGCCGAAGGTGTACGACGCGCTGAAGGTCGACAACACCGCCATCACGCTGGAAGTGCAGCAGCAGCTCGGCGACGGCGTCGTGCGCACCATCGCCCTCGGCTCGACCGACGGCCTGAAGCGCAACCTGGTCGCCGTCAACACCGGCCGCGCCATCTCGGTGCCGGTGGGTAACGGCACCCTGGGCCGCATCATGGACGTGCTCGGCACGCCCATCGACGAAGCCGGTCCGGTGCAGGCCAGCGACCATTGGGAAATCCACCGTGCGGCCCCGTCGTACGAAGACCAGTCCTCGGCCAACGACCTGCTGGAAACCGGCATCAAGGTCATCGACCTGATGTGCCCGTTCGCCAAGGGCGGCAAGGTCGGCCTGTTCGGCGGCGCCGGCGTCGGCAAGACCGTCAACATGATGGAACTGATCAACAACATCGCCAAGGCACACAGCGGTCTGTCCGTGTTCGCCGGCGTGGGCGAGCGTACCCGCGAGGGCAACGACTTCTACCACGAAATGAAGGACTCCAACGTCCTCGACAAGGTGGCGATGGTGTACGGCCAGATGAACGAGCCGCCGGGCAACCGCCTGCGCGTCGCCCTGACCGGCCTGACCATGGCCGAGTACTTCCGCGACGAGAAGGATGCTTCGGGCAAGGGCAAGGACGTGCTGCTGTTCGTCGACAATATCTACCGCTACACCCTGGCCGGCACCGAAGTGTCGGCGCTGCTGGGCCGCATGCCGTCGGCGGTGGGCTACCAGCCGACCCTGGCCGAGGAAATGGGCGTCCTGCAGGAACGCATCACCTCGACCAAGACCGGTTCGATCACCTCGATCCAGGCCGTGTACGTGCCCGCGGACGACCTGACCGACCCGTCGCCGGCGACTACCTTCGCCCACCTGGACGCCACCGTCGTGCTGTCGCGCAACATCGCCTCGCTGGGTATCTACCCGGCCGTGGACCCGCTGGATTCCACCAGCCGCCAGCTCGACCCGAACGTGATCGGCCACGAGCATTACGACACCGCCCGTCGTGTCCAGGCCACCTTGCAGAAGTACAAGGAACTGAAGGACATCATCGCGATCCTGGGCATGGACGAACTGTCCGAAGAGGACAAGCAGGCCGTGTCGCGTGCCCGCAAGATCGAGCGCTTCTTCAGCCAGCCGTTCCACGTGGCCGAAGTGTTCACCGGCTCGCCGGGCAAGTACGTCGCCCTGAAGGACACCATCCGCGGCTTCAAGGCGATTGTCGACGGCGAGTACGACCACCTGCCGGAGCAGGCGTTCTACATGGTCGGCAGCATCGAGGAAGCGGTCGAGAAGGCCAAGAAGATGGGCGCGTAAGCGCTCCTTCTTGGGATTCGGGATTCGGGATTAGAGATTCGCAAGAGCGGGATTCGTGTGCTGGATAGGGTGTGGATGAGGAGCGCTTCGGCGCTTGCCGAATCCCCAATCCCCAATCCCGAATCCCGCCCCGCGACAGCGAGGTAACATGAGCACCATCCGTTGCGACATCGTCAGCGCCGAACAGGAAATCTTCCACGGTGAAGCCACCCTGGTCGTCGCCACCGGCGAGCTCGGCGAACTGGGCATCGCGCCCAAGCACGCGCCGCTGATCACCCGCCTCAAGCCGGGCAAGGTGGTGGTGACCCTGCCGAACGGCGAGCATCTGGACTTCGCCATCTCCGGCGGCATCCTGGAAGTGCAGCCGCAGGTCGTCACCGTGCTGGCCGACACCGCGATCCGCGCGCAGGACATCGACGAAGCCTCGGTCCGCAAGGTCAAGGAAGAAGCCGAGCGCGTCCTGGCCAACAAGGATCCGAAGATGAGCGCCGAGGAAGCCCAGGCCCAGCTGGCCATGAGCATCGCCCAGCTGAGCGCGCTGGAGCGCCTGCGCAAGAACCTGAAGCACTGAACGACGCGATGCCATTTCGCGTCATGGAAAACGCCGGCCCTGGGCCGGCGTTTTCTTTTCCGTCCGCTGCGCAGGCGGGGCTGGCGCAGGCCGTCTGCCGCGATCGACCACCGCGATGCGTGAGGAACCCTTCCTCAGCGATAGACGATGTGACGCCAGAGGAAGAAGGCGACCACCGCCAGGCCACCTTCAACGAGCGGTTTGGCCAGCCAGGCCTGCTGCAGGCCAAGCCCGGCGGCGATGGCGGCGACCAGCCATGTGCTGACCAGTGTCAGCGTCAGCCAGACCACGATGAAGCGGAGCAGCCGGCGCCACCCCAGCTTGGGCCTGCCCGACTGCGCGAACGTCCAGCGCCCGTTGAGCCAGAAACCGAGCAGCGCGCCGCTGGCGCGGCCGGCCAGGTTGGCGGGTGCCGGCGCCACACCCAGCGCGGTCAGGGCCACGAACAGCAGCCAGTCCAGCAGCAACTGGAGGATGCCGGCAATGACGTAACGGGGCGCTTGCTGCAACAGGCTCAAAGAGATGCCGGCGAAAATCGGGGAGCGCACATGCTACCCGCGACGGTGGCTTAGAATCGAGCTTCAAGGACTGTCTCTACAGGAACGCCAATGACCCACCCCCTGCACGTCATCATCCTGGCCGCCGGCGAAGGCAAGCGCATGAAGTCGGCGTTGCCGAAGGTGCTGCAGCCGATTGCCGGGCGGCCGATGCTTGCCCATGTCATCGAGGCGGCGCGGGCGCTGGCGCCGGCCGGCATCCACGTGGTGTATGGGCATGGCGGCGATCAGGTGCAGGCGGCGCTCGCCGATCAGCCGGATCTGCAATGGGCGCACCAGGCCCAGCAATTGGGCACCGGCCATGCGGTCGCCCAGGCCATGCCGCAGGTGCCGGATGCTGCCAGCGTGCTGGTGCTGTACGGCGACGTGCCGCTGACCCGGGCCGAGACCCTGCAACGCCTGCTGGCCGCGCCCGGCCGAGTCGCCGTGCTGGTGGCCGAGCCGGAGGATCCGAGCGGATACGGGCGCATCGTGCGCGATGCCGAGGGCCGGGTCGCCGCCATCGTCGAGCACAAGGACGCCAGCGACGAACAGCGGCGCATCCGCACCATCAACACCGGCATCATCGCCGCCGAATCCACCGCGCTGCGGCGCTGGCTGTCGGCGCTGTCCAACCACAACGTCCAGGGCGAGTACTACCTGACCGACATCTTCGCTTCGGCCGCGGGCGAGTTCAGCCCGGCCGAGATGGTGCTGGTGGCCGATCCGATCGAGGCCGAGGGCGCCAACGATCCCTGGCAGCTGTCGCAGCTGGAACGCGCGTACCAGTTGCGCGCCGCGCGCGCGCTGTGCACGCAGGGCGCGCGCATGCTGGATCCGTCGCGCTTCGAACAGCGGGGTACCGTGAAGGTGGGGCGCGATGTCGAAATCGACGTGGACGTGATCCTGGAAGGCGAAGTCGAACTGGGTGATGGCGTGCGCATCGGCGCGTTCACCCGCCTGAAGGACGTCAAGCTGGGCGCCGGCACCGTGGTGCGTGCCCACTGCGACCTGGAAGGCGTGGTCTGCGGCGACAAGGCCCAGATTGGCCCGTATGCGCGCCTGCGTCCCGGCACCGTGCTGGCCGACAGCGTGCACATCGGCAACTTCGTCGAGACCAAGAAGATCACCCTGGGCCTGGGCAGCAAGGCCAACCACCTGACCTATCTCGGTGACGCCGTCATCGGCGCCGGCGTCAACATCGGCGCGGGCACCATCACCTGCAATTACGACGGCGTCAACAAGTCCACCACCACCATCGAGGACGGCGTGTTCGTCGGTTCCAATTCCTCCCTGGTGGCGCCGGTGACGCTGGGTCGCAATGCGACCATCGGCGCGGGATCGGTGATCACCAAGAATGCGCCGGCCGATCAGCTCACCGTGGCCCGAGGTCGTCAGGCCAGCATCGAGGGCTGGCAGCGCCCCAAGAAGAAATCCTGAGGGGGAGCCGGGCTTGCCCGGCTCGCGGGGTTTCAGGATGCGGTGATGATTTCCGTGCAGCGGAGCAAGCTCCGCTCTACGGGAGTCCATGACCTGCCATGTGGGAGCGACGTAAGTCGCGAGCCTTTGCCACATGCATTCGTATCACGATGCATGCCGGGTGTTCCGCGTATCGCGACTTACGTCGCTCCCACAGGAAGGGAGGGTGCGCGCGACGCTTCAGGCACCCGGATTGTCTGGCAGCTGGATCGCCACGCACAGGCCGCCGCCTTCGCGGTTGTGCAGGGACAGGCGGCCGCCGTGGGCCTCGACGATTTCGCGGGTCAGCGCCAGGCCCAGGCCGGTGCCGTTGCGCTTGGTCGAATAGAACGGCACCAGCGCGTTCTGCAGCACGGCATCATTCATGCCGCTGCCGCGATCCATCACTTCCAGGCGGATCCAGTCCGGCAGACGGGTGACCTTCATCGCAACGCCGTCCACGCTGGAACCCGATTCGTGGGCATTTTTCAGCAGGTTGAGCAGGGCCTGTTCCAGCTGCGCCGGATCGATGCGGCTGCTCAGATCGTCCGCGGGCATTTCCAGCTGGAAGGTGATCTGCCGACGCAGGCCTTCCAGCCAGGTGTTCCAATGGATTGTCTGCAGCTGCGGTTGCGGTAGCTTGGCGAAGCGCGCGTAGCCGCGGATGAAGCCTTCCAGATGGCGGGCGCGATCCTCGATGGTGGCGAAGATCTCCTCCAGCCGGTCATGGCGGCCGCGTCGGATCAGCTCGCTGCCCGAGTGGGCCAGCGAGGCGATGGGCGCCAGCGAATTGTTGAGTTCGTGGCTGATCACGCGGATGACCTTCTTCCAGGTCATCACTTCCTGCCGGCGCAGTTCGCTGGTCAGCAGGCGCAGCAGCAGCAGTTCGTGGCGACGGCCATTGAGGCGGAAGTAGCGGCGCGCCAGGTGGTAGACCTGTTCCTCCTCCTCGCTGTCGGCCTGGGCCACCGCGAACAGGCTGTCGCCGCCACGCGACAATGCCTCGCGCATTTCCACCGGCGCGCTTTCCAGCAGCAGATCAAAATTCTGCCCCTCCAGCTTCCAGCCGCCATGCAACAGCTTGCGGGCGGCGACGTTGGCGAACACCACCCGGCGCACGCCGTCGCCGCCGGTGGCCAGCAGCAGCATCGCCACCGGCGTGTTCTGCACCATCGTGTCCAGCAGCAGCTCGCGCTGCACCAGGCTCTGGCGCTGCTCGCGCAGCACGTCGCCCAGTTCGCTGTGGGAGGCCACCAGTGCGCCGAGTTCGTCCGGGCTGTCCCAATGGATGCCGAAGTTGTACTCGCCATCGCGGTAGCTGTTCACGCTGCCGGACAGGGCGCGGAACAGCGAGTTCATTGGCGCCAGCGCCCGCCGTACCGCCAGCATGACCAGCGGCAGCACGATCAGTGCCGACAGCAGGAACGCCAGCCGATCATCGTCCAGCCAGCGGTGCAACAGCAGCGGCAGGCCGATCGCCACCGCCATCGAAGGCAGCAGCCACAACAGCAGGCGGCCGGCGAGCGAGCGACGGGTCATTCGCGCGGGATGCCGTAGCGGTCCATGCGCCGGTACAGCGCCTGCCGGCTCAGGCCCAGCTCGGCGGCGGCCTGCGCGATCACCCCGCCGGCACGCGACAGCGCGCTTTCCAGCGCCGCCTTGTCCGGTTCGTCGGACGGCACGCTGCGCACCGGCGCCGAACGGGGCAGGTTGAGATCCGCCGCTTCGATGCGCGCGCCCTGGGCCAGCAGGCCGGCGCGCTGCATCACGTTGCGCAGTTCGCGCACGTTGCCCGGCCAGCCGTGTCGCACCAGCGCCGCGCGTGCCGATTCGCCAATCGGCTTGTCGGCCGGGCGGAAGTGTTCGGCCAGCGGCAGGATGTCGCCGGGCCGTTCGGCCAGCGGCGGCAGGTTCAGTTCGATCGCGTTGAGCCGGTAGTACAGGTCCTCGCGGAACGTGCCTTCGCGAATCATCGCCGGCAGGTCGGCGTTGGTCGCGCTGATCACCCGCACCGTCACCCGTCGCTCGCGGTTGGAACCCAGGCGCTCGAAGCGACCGGTCTCCAGGACCCGCAACAGCTTCATCTGCCCGGCCAGCGGCAGGTTGCCGATTTCATCGAGGAACAGGGTGCCGCCATCGGCGGCCTCGAACTTGCCTTCGCGCGCCTTGTTGGCACCGGTGTAGGCACCGGCCTCGGCACCGAACAGCTCGGCTTCGATCAATTCGGAAGGCAACGCGCCGCAGTTGAGGGTCACGAACGGTCCGGCCTTCACGCTGGAATTGGCCTGGATGATCTCGGCGATCTTTTCCTTGCCGCTGCCGTTGGGCCCGGTGATCAGCACCGGCAGATCCGAACGCGCCACCTGGCAGGCCAGCGCGATCATGCGTTCACTGGCGGGATCCTCGAACACCAGTCCGCGCAGATCGTAACGGGCGGCGAGTTGTCCGCGGCTCTGGCGCTCGCGGCTGCGCCGGCGATCCAGTTCGCTGCGCGCCTCGGACAGCTCGATCAGGTTGTTGACCGTCGCCAGCAGCTTGCGGTCATCCCAGGGCTTGGCAATGTAGTCCACCGCACCGGCGCGGATCAGGTTCACCGCCGCTTCCAGGTGGGTCCAGGCGGTCAGCAGGATCACCGGCAGATCCGGGTGCTGCGCGCGGATTTCGGCGAACAGTGCTTCGCCTTCCGCGCCGGAAGTGGTGTCGGCGGAGAAATTCATGTCCTGGATGACCAGGTCTACCGGCTCCTGTCGCAGCGTGGCCAGGCCGGCCTCCGGCGATTCTGCGTGCAGGGTGGTGATGTCGTGCAGGGAAAACAGGACTTCCAGCGCGGTGCTGACGGCGCGGTTGTCGTCGATGACGAGGATGATGGGCATGCCTATAGCCTAACCCAGGGCTTGCGCGTCACGCGCTCCGGCGCGACGTTGGCGGCGCGGCGCGCGGGCCAGGTCGCGGCGAGTTGCGCCACCGCCATGATCACCAGTGCCGCGCCGGCCAGCCACAGTGGCGAGGCCGGTTCCAGCGTCCACGGTGCGGGCAGGCGGTGGAACAGGCCGCGCGTGGCGATGGTGCCCAGGCCGATACCCGCCAGGGTGATCAGGAAATGCTCCCAGCGCACCGCCAGCCGGATCTGCCGCGCGGTCGCGCCGACCGCGCGATGCAGGCTGATCCGCAGCGCGCTTTGCTGCACCCACAACTGGCCGGCCACGCCCAGGCTCAGCAGCGTCAGCAGCCACCAGCCGGCCGCGCAGGCGAGTGTCGTCCACATCCAGCGACGCTCCGCGTGCAGGGTATCCAGGCGCATCTCGTCCATCCGCAACGGCATGGCGACCGGTCGTTCGGGGAAGCTCGCGACGAGCAAGGCATGGACCCGCTGCGCCACCGCGTCGCGTTGTCCCGGCGCGACGCGGATCAGCAGATGCGCCCAGGAGGCGTCGCCCGGACGCAGCGGCAGGAAGATCGCGGCGCCCGGCGAGGCATGCCCGCGACTGCCCAGCGGCAGCGGCATCCGTTCGACGACGCCAACGACGTGCACGGAGCGCGGAAGCCCCTTTACCGGTTGGCCCAGCGCCGACTGGCCCGGGTACAGATCCTCGGCCAGTGCGCGCGTGATCACCGCCGGTAGCGTCGTGTCATGCCGGACGTCCGGGTCCATCACTTCCTCTTCCGCGGCGAGCAGGCGGCGGCCTTCAACCACGCGCACGCCCAGCGCGGCCATCAGGCCGGCACCACCCATGTACACGCTGGCAACGCGGTCGCGACCCACTGGCGGTCGATCGCCCACGGCGCTGTTCCATGACGTGCGCGCATACGGCACCTGGTTGCTGGCGGCCACGGCCTGGATGCCGGGTAGTGCGCGCAGCGTCCGCGTCAGTGCCGGTACGTCGATGACATCGCCGGCCCGTCCCATCGGAGGCACCACCAGCAGGGTGGTTTCATCGATTCCGCTGGGCGCCGCCAGCGCACGCCGCCAATTCACCTGCGCCTGCCAGGCCAGGTACAGCAGCAGGAAACCCACCGCCACTTCCAGTACCAGCAACGATGTCAGGCCAGGATGCCGGCACAGCGGCAGGCGTGGAAGTCGCGGGACTTGTGGAAGTCGATAGGGGAAACGGACGTCCATGCTTCACCCGGAGGGAAGAACGCACCCCGCCGTGGCGGGGTGCGTGTGTGGAACGGAGTCAGGCGCTACGGGTCGCCACCGCCGGCGGCACCGACGCCGCGCGCATGGCCGGGCCGAGCACCGAGATCTGGCCCAGCAGCCACAGCAGCACCGCGCCCACCGGCAGGTAGTACAGCGGCAACCGTGCCAGCTCGTACTTGCCCATCAGCACCTGGTTGATGCCGTAGGCCAGCGCCATGCCGATGACGATGCCCAGCGAGGCCAGCAGGAAGTTCTCGGTCTGGAAGTAGCGCAGGATCTGCCGGCGGGTCGCGCCCAGCGCCCGGCGCACGCCGATCTGCTTGGAACGCTGCTGCACCCAGAAGCTGGCCAGGCCGACGATGCCCAGCGCGGTCACGATCAGCAGCGCCACGCACACCGCCACCAGCAGCCAGGCCATCGAGCGGTCCTGCCGGTAGAAGTCGTTCCGCATCTCCTCGATGGTGTCCTGCTCCAGGATGATCCGATTGGGGCTGTTCTTCTGCAGCACGTCCACCGCAGCCTTCAGCACCTCGGCGCGGCGCTCGGGATCGGTGCGGATCAGGAAATGGCCGCCCATGTTGAAGGGCACCCGGATCGGAAACATCATCGAGTACTCGTACGCGGTCGGTCCGCCCTGTTCGCTTGGCCGCACCAGGTGTTCGACGATACCGATGATCTTGATGGGTTCATCGCCCCAGCTGTAGAACGTCTTGCCCAGCGCGCTGCCATCCGGATAGAGCGCGTTGGCCATGCTGCGGGTGATGATCGCCGCCGGGATGGTGCCGGGGGTGTCGGGCTTGTTCAACGTTTCCCATTCGAGGAATTCATCGCTGTTGAACTTGCGCCCGGCCACCAGGTTCAGGCCGAGGGTATCGAGGAACTGATCGTCCGCCATGTAGACGGTGGCGTTCAGATTCTGATGGGTCTGCTGCTGGTTCAGGCGGACGCCGCTGTTCCAGGAACTGTTGTTGAATGCCACCTGGTTGGTCACCGAAGCGGCCTTCACGCCGGGCAGTGCGCGCAATGCCGCCAGATCGGCCTTGGTGAGTGCTTCGGCATTCTCGTCGCGGCCGATGCCGGCCAGCTGGACGCGCACGATTTCCTTCTCGGCCAGGCCGCTGACGCGGTCCATGCGCTCCAGTCGTCCGTTGATCAGGAACAGGGCGTTGCAGATGATCGCGCAGCTCAGCGCGACCTCGATGACGATCAGTGCGGCGGCGGTCTTGTGCCGGCGCAGCGCGGTGAAGATGGGGCGGATATCCATGAGGTGTGCTCCGGGAGAGTTGCCGTTCCGGCCGAGGCGTGCGGGAGAGAGAGCTACCGCGCGTCCATCGGCCGGAGCGGCGACTGGATCATTGGGTTTTGAGCTGGATGGCCGGGGTCACCTGGCAGGCACGCCAGGCGGGCAGCAAGCCCGCCAGCACGCTGGCCAGGATCGCCAGGCCGAACGTGGTCAGCAGCATCACCGGGTCCAGGTGCGCCAGTTCGGCGTAGCTGGCCGGCTGCTGGCGTACTGCCCACAGGCCCAGCAGGGCAAGTCCCAGTCCGAGCACGCCGCCGGCCAGGCCGATGGTGCCGGCTTCCACCAGCGCCTGGGTGAAGATTGCCCCCTTGGAGGCGCCCAGGGCGCGGCGCACGCCGATTTCGCTGGAGCGACGCATGAACTTGGCCAGCAGCAGGCCCACCGTGTTGATCAGGCAGACCAGCAGGAAGCCGAATGCCAGCCAGGTCTGCAGGCGCACGTCGCTGGGCACGACCTTCTTGTAGTCCAGCCACTCCATCACGTTGCGCAGGCGCACGTTGGTTGGCCGCTCGAAACGGCCGGCGCGGCGCTGCTGGTCGGAGTAATTCACCAGGTACTGGCGGTAGGCTTCCACCTTTTCCGGCGTATCCAACTGCACCCAGTACTGCATCCACGTGCAGGGCGCATTGACGCCGGTCTCGTCGCCCTGGCTGTCGCCCCAGCAGTTCATCGAACCGTTGCGGCCGAACTTCATGTTCACCGCGGTGGAGAACGGCAGGAACACCTGCTCCACCTCGCCGTAGCGATCGCTGTTCAGATCATAGAAGCGCGGGGTGGGGCGCCAGTCCTCCAGCACGCCGATCACGCGGAACTCGTTCTGGTCGATGCGGATCGACTTGCCCACGCTGTTGCCGCCGTCGAACAGCTTTTCGTTGAGTTTCTGGGAGATCACCGCCACGCGCGCCTGGGTATCGTCCTCGCGTGCGCTCCAGGGCGTTCCCTGCGCGAACGGTGCGTCGAACATCGGGAAGAAATCGGCCGAGGTGTAGCGCGCGTCCACCACGAACGGGGACAGGCCCTGTTTCTCCGGCTCGATGCTGACGCCGCCGCCGGTCATCAGCGCCTGGCGATCGCCCTTCTTCTCGCGCAGCAGCGCCTCGGCGTCGAAACGCGTCACCTGCTCCTCCGGCTCTTCGCCAGCGGTGTAGCCGTCCATGCTTTGCGGATCCATCTGCGGGTAGAACAGGGTGTGGCTGCGGCCCGGCATCGGATCGCCGGACAGGATGTAGAACACGGTCAGGGTGGTCATGCTGGCGCCGATGCCCAGCGCGATGGCCAGCACCATCAGCGCGGTCAGCACCTTGTTGCGCCTGAAGCTGCGCAGGGCAAGCTGGAAGTAGTAACCGAACATGGTCAGTTCCTCAGGCCTGGGCGGGAGCGAGATTGACGTCCAGGCCCACCGTGGAAATCAGGCGTGGCTCGGTGGTCAGGTCGGTGGCGGCGCCGTCGACGATGTGCACGTTGCGCTGCGCGCGCGCGGCCAGCTCCGGATCGTGGGTCACCATGATGATGGTGGTGCCCTGGCTGTTGATCTCCTCCAGCAGCTCCATCACCCCACGGGCCATCTGCGAGTCCAGGTTGCCGGTCGGTTCGTCCGCCAGCAGCAGCTTGGGCGTGCCGGCCAGGGCACGCGCGATCGCCGCGCGCTGCTGCTGGCCGCCGGACAGTTCGGACGGGTAGTGCTTCATGCGCGAGCCCAGGCCGACGCGGGTCAGCGCGTCCTCGATGCGCTGCTTGCGCTCGGAAGCGCTCATGCCGCGGTAGCGCAGCGGCACGTCGACGTTGTCGAACAGGTTCAGATCCGGAATCAGGTTGAAGCTCTGGAAGATGAAGCCGATCTTCTGGTTGCGCAGCTTGCTGCGCGCGTCATCCGACAGCCCGCTCACGTCCTGGCCGTCCAGGGTGTACTGGCCACCGGTGAAGGTTTCCAGCAGACCGGCGATGTTGAGGAAGGTGGTCTTGCCCGAGCCGGACGGCCCGGTCACCGCGACAAACTCGCCCTCGCGGACATGCAGGTCGAGGGAGCGCAGCGCGTGCGTCTCCACCTGGGAAGTGCGGTAGACCTTGGAAACCGAACGCATCTCGAGCATGGCGAAGTCCTTCTGGTGTGTGCGTAGCATGGAAGTCTGGGAATACGGGAAGTACGGAATGGCGGGTACGAAAACGGGAAGACGGTGAGTCGATGAATCAGTTGATCGAGACCCGCTCGGCATCGCCGAACTGGTCGCTGCCGGACACCACGACCTTGTCGCCCGGCTGCAGGCCGCTGACGATCTCCACCGCGCTCAGGCTGCTCACGCCGATCTGCACCGGGCGGCGCACCGCCGAGTTGCCGTCCATCACGTAGGCGTAGCGGCCGCCGGACTGTTCGACGAACGGACCGCGCTCGACCATCAGCACGTTGCGGCGGGTGTCCATCAGGATGCGCGCGCTCAGGCGCTGGCTCTGGCGCAGGCCCGGCGGCTGCTTGTCGCTGAAGCGGATGCGCGCGTTGACTTCGCCGTTCACCACTTCCGGCGACACCGCCGAGATCTCGCCCGGATACGGCTGGCCATTGCTGGTCAGCTGGGCCGGCATGCCGATCGCCAGATCGCGGGCGAAGCTCTCCGGCACCTTGATCTCCACTTCGAACTTGGACAGGTCCACCACGCTCATCACCGGCGCGTTGATCGCCACGTTGGAGCGCTGCACCGCCTGCACCTGGCCGACCTGGCCATCGAACGGCGAGCGCAGGGTCAGCGCATCGACCTGGCGCTGCACCTCGGCGACGATGGAACGCTGGCGCTCGGCCATCAGCTGCTTGTTGCGCGCATCCAGGCTGGCGCCCTGGCCCTGCAGGTTCACATCCTTGCGCGCGTGATCCATGGCGATCTCGGTCTTGCGCAGATCGTCCTTGGCCTTGGCCACGTCGATCTGCGGCACCGCGCCGCCGTTGAACCCGCGCTCGTAGCGTTCCAGATCGCGCTGGGCGGCCTGGCGATCGATGTCGGCCTGATCCAGCGCCTTCTGCGCATTGGCGCGGGTCACCGCCGCGTCCAGGGTGGCGCGGCTGGCCTCGGCTTCCAGGCCGGCCAGGGCCGCCTGTTCCTGCGCCAGCTTGCTGCGCAGTTCCGGGCTGTCGATTTCGGCCAGCACCTGGCCCTTGGTGACCTTGTCGCCGGCCACCACCTTCAGGGTCACCACGCCGCCGGCAATGGCGTACAGGGTGGGACTGTTGGAGGCGATGAGGCGGCCGTCGGCGGAGATGTCGCGCACCAGATCGCCGCGCTTGACCTCGGCGATACGCACCCGCGCGCCATCGAACGACCGGCTGCCGCCCACCCAGCCGCGCACGGCGAAGCCGATGACCAACAGCAGGGCCAGGCCGCCGGCGGCCGGCAGCAGCCAGCGCTTCCAGGGCGCGGCGGCGGTGGCGGTGGGGCCGGCACTCAGGGGGCGATCTTGCGCGGAGGTGTCCCGAATCATCGATGGCATGCGTTTATTGGGAAGACGCCCCGTCAAAGCAGGATGCGTGCCAATCGCAACTGTTTGATTTTCAAGGGGGAGAAGGGCGTTGGAACGGTGTCCGGGTGTCCGCGGACACCGGCGCGGACACTGTCCGTTGTGTCCACCCCCGTTACAATCGGGACTCGTTTTGACTCAGGTGGACAAGACTCTATGTGCGGGATTGTGGGAGCGATCGCCGATCGCGACGTGGTACCGGTACTCATCGAGGGACTGAAGCGGCTGGAATACCGCGGCTACGACTCCGCCGGCATCGCCGTGGTCGAGCAGAAGGATGTGCGCCGCGTCCGCCGCACCGGCCGGGTGTCGGAGATGGAGAACGCCGCCGCCGCCGAGGGCTTCAACGCCAGCCTGGGCATCGGCCATACCCGCTGGGCCACCCACGGCGGGGTCACCGAGGCCAACGCCCATCCGCACATCAGCCACGGCGTGGCGCTGGTGCACAACGGCATCATCGAGAACCACGAGGAACAGCGCGAGAAGCTGCGCGCGCTGGGCTACGAATTCGAGTCGCAGACCGATACCGAAGTCATCGCCCACCTGATGCACCACCACCTCAAGGGTGGCGATGACCTGCTCACCGCGTTGCAGCGCACGGTCAAGGAACTCACCGGCGCCTACGCGCTGGCCGTGGTCAGCCGCAAGGAACCCGAGCGCATGGTCTGCGCACGCATGGGTTGCCCGCTGCTGATCGGCCTGGGCGAGGGCGAGAACTTCATCGCCTCGGACGTGTCGGCGATCATCCAGGCCACCCGCCGGGTGATCTTCCTGGAAGAAGGCGACACCGCCGAAGTCACCCGCCAGGCCGTGCGCGTGTTCGACGGCAACGACCAGCCCATCGAGCGCGACGTGCACGTCTCCGACGTGTCGCTGGCCTCGCTGGAACTGGGCCCGTACCGCCACTTCATGCAGAAGGAAATCCACGAGCAGCCGCGCGCCATCGCCGACACCATCGAGGCGGTCATCGACGGCGGCTTCCTGCCCACCCTGTTCGGCGCCAACGCCGAAGCGGTGCTCAAGGACATCGAGGGCGTGCAGATCCTCGCCTGCGGCACCAGCTACTACGCCGGCATGACCGCGCGCTACTGGATCGAGTCCATCGCCGGCCTGCCGTGCAGCGTGGAAATTGCCAGCGAGTACCGCTACCGCGCCGCCTACGCCAATCCGAAGCACCTCATCGTCACCATCTCCCAGTCCGGCGAAACGCTGGACACGATGGAAGCGCTGAAGTACGCCAAGTCGCTCGGCCACCAGCACAGCCTGTCCATCTGCAACGTGCCCGAGAGCGCCATCCCGCGCGCCAGCGAACTGGTTTGCTACACCCGCGCCGGCGCGGAAATCGGCGTGGCCTCCACCAAGGCCTTCACCACCCAGCTGGCCGCGCTGTTCCAGCTCACCGTGGTGCTGGGCAAACTGCACGGCAAGGTCACTCCGGAACAGGAAGCCGACTACCTGGAGCAGCTGCGCCACCTGCCCGGCAGCGTGCAGCACGCGCTCAACCTGGAACCGCAGATCGCCGCCTGGGCCGAACGCTTCGCGCCCAAGTCCGACGCGCTGTTCCTCGGCCGCGGCCTGCATTACCCCATCGCCCTGGAAGGCGCGCTCAAGCTCAAGGAAATCTCCTACATCCACGCCGAGGCCTATCCGGCCGGCGAGCTCAAGCACGGTCCGCTGGCGCTGGTCGACGCCGACATGCCGGTCGTCGTCATCGCGCCCAACGACACCCTGCTGGAGAAGGTCAAATCCAACATGCAGGAAGTCCGCGCGCGCGGCGGCGAACTGTTCGTGTTCGCCGACCAGGACAGCAACTTCACCGAATCCGAAGGCGTGCACGTCATCCGCACCCCGCGCCACACCGGCGTGCTGAGCCCGGTGGTGCACACCATTCCCGTCCAGTTGCTGGCGTACCACACGGCACTGGCACGAGGGACGGACGTGGACAAGCCACGGAACCTGGCGAAATCGGTGACGGTGGAGTGATTGAAACAAGGGCCGCGAAAGCGGCCCTTGTTTGTCTCCCAAAACCATCAGAATTCTGGTGCTTCTACCTCCCCCTTTGAAAAAGGGGGACCGAGGGGGATTTGCCTTTGGCGCACACCAGGTTGGACAAGACGACCAGCCACCCCACCTTCACCCCTTCTGCCCAATCCACAACCGGTTGCCATCCGGATCCTCAATCCGGAACTCGCTCATGCCATAGAACGGGTGGCTGATCGAAGGCACCACCACGCCGCGCCGACGCACCTCGCGGTGGTAGGCAAAGATATCGTCGGGATAGAGGTAGATCACCGACGTGCGCGGTGCATCCGGCGGCATGTTGATGGACTCGTCCACCATCAGCCGGCATTCGTCGAAGGCCAGCATGGCCCAGCGCCACTCGTCGTTGCGGTTTTCCACCGCGAAGCCGAGCTTTCCGTAGAAGTCCACGCTGGCCGGCATATTACGGACCGGCAGCATGGGAATCAGGCGTTGCATCTTCATGGGTCTACTCCGTGTCGCCGGATGGGAGGGAATCCGTCTGCAATGCCCGCACCGTTGCAGCCGTGGTCAGTTGCAACGCAATCGCCAGATCCTGGGAGCCGCATGTGGACTCGCCCAACAACCAGGCCGTGATGGGCGAGAACATGCCGTCGGCCAGTGAATGCGCTGCCAGCCGCGCCGGGATGCGCAGTCGAAACTCCCCGCGGTCGAGTGCCGCTTCCATTTGCGTGACCAATGCGCTGCGGACGACCCGCAGCGCCGGTCCCTGGAACAGGCTGGGGGCCAACGCGCGATTGGTCCAGAAGTGGTCCAGCATCATGCGGACGCGTGCGGCGTCGGTGTCATCCGTGATCAAGCCGGCCAGGCTCCGGAAAGGTTCCTCCAGGCTTGCCGACAGCAGTTCGTCCTTGTTGCGGAAATGCTCGTAGAAGGTCGAGCGGCTGACACCGGAACGCGCCAGCACGTCGGCAATCCGGATGTCGTGATAACGCCGGCCGATCACCAGCGAAAGGAACGCGGCCAGCAGATCCTGATGGGTGCGCTGCCAGCGGGGATCGGCATGTGGGTCGGCCTGGGTCATGGCGGGAATCTTCCCACGAAGCGTGTCGGACAGTGGGCCTTGTTTGTCCGGAAAGTGCTTCCGATGTGGCCATTTTTTCCAATGCGGGAGGTGAAATGGCGGTGCCACTATCGAGTGCAGGTGTTCAGCGAAGTGGGCATCGCCGATGAGGCGTCACGAATGAGGCTGCCTATCGAATTTTTCGCCAGGAATGACATGCGAGTTCAACGACTAACATTGAATCCGGATCTATTGAATCGACGCGCCGCACTCAGCAGACTCCATTCCCGGAGCGTAGGAACTCCAGCATAGAGTCAAGCCACAAGAATATTTGAGTGGCCAATTCGTACCAGTTCATCGGTACTACCGACGTAAGCAGTTCCACGTCGGGAGGGCGGCTAATACAAGACCTCGCAAGAGGGAATACGCCCGCCGACTCTATGCGGCTTTCCTAACCTCCCGACACCCGCCTGCATTTCCGCAGGCGGGTTTTCACACGGAAAAGGAGTACCCGCATGAGCAAGACCCAACCGCCCCCCGATCGCCGTTCCGGCTACCTGTTGACCGACGAGGGCTACCTGCGCCTGCTTTCCCTGCAAGGCCAGCTCCGCCTGATGAGCCACCTGAGCCTGGCGTGCATGGCGGTGGAAGAAGACAAGGATCCGCACATCCCGATCAAGGCCTGGCACGCCAGCTTCGACGCATTCGCCGCGCAGGCCCAGCACGTCCTCGACCGGATGGCCTGGATGCCTCCGCCGAATCCCGATACCAAGCACTGAGCCGACAGGCATTCGCCAACATAGGCACCCCTGCGCAAGGTGCCCGATCCGACATCCCGGGATGTCGGATCATCGATGCACCGCGCTGCCCGGCGTCGTGGTGCTGTTTCCGCCGGGGTCGGTATCTTCATCTCCGGCTTGATTCGAGTCGTCCTTGGTCGTAGCGACTGACTGGATTCCAACTGCATCGCCAAGAGCAAATCCCCCGTCGCCTGCGGTGCAGGCGCCCGCCCCCTTTGCAAAAGGGGGCTATCGGGTCTGCTTCCTGAATCCTGTCGATAAGCGGGAATCCGCTTTGCCTCCCCCTTCGAAGAAGGGGGACCGAGGGGGATTTGCTCTTGCCTCAATAAAGCGCAGCAGACGGCTCGCCGAAATCAATGGCAAAAGAACACGCGCAAACGAATCTTCTTGCCGGCGACCCGGGCCCGAACTTCCTCGATAAGATATGCCAGGAACCTCGACGCCCGGGAGGAGGGCGCATGAGCGGGCCGCTGAATTTCCTGTGCCGGGTAATGGGGCACGCCGTCGTGTTGATCGGCGGTTTCATGATGTTCGGTGGACTGCTGGGCGGCCTCGATCCGGGCATCAAGCAGGCGGATGATGCCGATCCTTTCGGTATCCCTCCCTCATCGATGGAGATATGGGGTCTCCTGTTCGCCGGACTCGTTCTTGTCGTAGTGGGGCGTTGGCTGGTAACGCGCAGGCCTCGTACTGGGCGGTAGAACGTCGGCCTTTGCGGTTGTCTGAAACGGAATCATCAGGGAGGACCGAATGCATCTGCGTCATTGCTTGTTGATGGTTGTCGCGGCCGTTGTCTTGTCCGGGTGCGAGGTGACGGAAGCGCGGTATCAGGATCGGGCCGAGGTCGCCTCCCGTAATGCCTTCCAGTCCGGCTGGCTTCCCGAATGGATTCCCGACGACGCATTTGATATCCGGGAGACCCACGATAGCGACACCAACGAGTCTTGGCTGGTGTTCCGCCTGAAATCAGGTCATTGGAAGAACCCGGATGAATGCGCGAGCCAGGAGTCTCCGGTCCTGTCATCCCCGCAGGTCATGCAGCGATTCCCGCGATTCGCCAGGGACGCCTGGCAACGGGTAGGCGAGGGGGCCGGTGAAATCCGCGCCTGTGCGGGCAGACGCTGGGTGATGTGGGATCCGCAGCGGCAGTTGGTTTATAGCTGGACCGGGCACTGACAAGTTCCGGCCGCCTCTTCCACCCTGGTCGGCAACGCGCTCAAACACTGGCCGGTGACGGTCCTCCGCAACGTAGCGGAAATCGATATCGGCATTTCAACGATGGGCGCGGGAGACAGGCATGGGCAAGGTAATGGCGGTAATGCGCTGGCTGTTCGGTTTTTTCTACGTGTATGTGGGCGGTTCGTGGTTCATTCACTGGATGCTGGGAAAGCCGTGGGTCGTACCTGAGGAAACGCCACCCGCGCGGACGCTGACCCTGGCGCTGAGCGCCAGCGGGATCGTCGATCCGCTGATTGCCGCCACCTGCCTGGTGGGTGGATTGCTCCTGCTGATCCGGCGCACCGCGCCGCTGGGTATCGTGGTGCTGTTTCCGCTGGTGGCCGGCATCTTCCTGTTCCATCTTTTGCTCAACGACAATGCGCCTTGGGGGACCTTCCACATCGCCTGGCTGCTGTTGCTGGCGTGGTGGCATCGGGGGGCGTATCGGCCGCTGTGGACTTATGGGGTGGAGCGGGCTACGTAGATTTCCCGCTGCATCGCCAAGAGCAAATCCCCCGTCGCCTGCTGCGCAGGCGCCCGCCCCCTTTTTCAAAGGGGGCTATCAGGGTTGCTTCCCTCCGTGATCCCGCAGCCAAGTGGGAGTCTGCTTTGCTTCCCCCTTTGTAAAAGGGGGATTGAGGGGGATTTGCTCTTGCTATATGAAAATGAAGCGGCTTCCCCGCGGCAGCATCACGCGATCAACCGCCGTGACACCTCATGCCTGCCGTGTGTGTCCCTCGGCGCCACCGCCCACGTCTTCGCCACTTGCTTCACCGCCCGCACCAGTTCCTCCTCCGGTTTGGCATACGGAATCCGCAGCCAACCGTCGGCACCGCCTTCCACGCTGAAGACCGGGCCGGGGGCGAGGTGGATGCCGCTGCGTTCCATGTCGGCGCACAGGCGAGTGGCGCTGCCGTGGGGCAGGTGCACCCACAGGGTCAGGCCGCCTTCGGGCTGGCGGAAGCGCCAGTCGGGCAGGTGTTCGCGCAGCGCGGTGATCAGCGCGTCGCGGCGCTGGCGCAGTAGTTCGCGGCGATTGGCGAGGATGTCCGCTTGGGCCAGCAGTTCGGCGACGACCAGTTGATCGAACAGCGAGCTGCCGAGATCGAACTGCACGCGGGCGTTGATCAGGCGGCGGATCAGCGGGCGTGGCGCACGGATCCAGCCCACGCGCAGGCCGCCCCAGAACATCTTGGATGCGCTGCCCAGGGTGATGGCGTCGGTGGCATGCGCGGCGAAGGGCGCGGGCATCGGCGCGTCGGACAGCGCGGTGGCTTGCAGGGTCTCGTCGACGATGGCGGTGGTGCGGGCGTCGCGCAACGCGGCGGCGTAGCGCGCGCGCATGGCGTCGTCCATCAGGAAGCCGGTGGGATTCTGAAAATCGGGAATCAGGTAGGCCAGGTGCGGCGAGGTCTGTCGCAGGGTGGCTTCGATGCCGTCCAGATCCCAGCCCTGCTCGCCCAGCGGATTGGCCAGGGGCGAACTGATCAGCTTGCCGCCGCCCAGCCGCAGGGCTTCGATGGCGTTGGAATACACCGGTGATTCGAGCATCACCCGATCCCCCGGACGCGATAGCGCACGCGCGGTGACGGCCAGCGCCGACAGTGCGCCGCTGGTGATGACGATCTGTTCCGGCGCCGTTGGCAGGCCGCGCCGCGCATACGACTCGGCGATCATCGCCTGCAGGCCGGGTAGCCCCGAGGGCAGGTAGCCGTCGCTGCACAGATACGAAGGCAGCGCGGCGAGGGCGCGTTCGTACGCGGCGGCGACGCCCGGCGTGGCGGCGCCGGCGGCGCAGTTCAGATCGATGGCGCCTTCGATGGCCGGGTTCGTGCCCAGCGCGTGCAGGGCGTGATCGTGCGCGCGCCGGCGATCCACCGGCACCGTGGCGAAGGTGCCGGCGCCCTGCCGGGCGGTGGCGAAACCGGCGGCGATCAGATCGGCGTAGGCGCGGGTGACGGTATTGCGCGAGACGCCCAGTGCGAGGGTGACCGCGCGCTCGCTGGGCAGGCGGGTGCCCAAGGGAATGCGGCCGTCGCCAATCAGTTCCTGCAGCGCCTGGCACAGCCCTCGGTAGGCGGGGGAGCGGTTGAACTCGCCGACCAGGGTGGCGAGGCGTTCGGGAGCCAACGTGCGATTCATGAGGCCACTATCGCACGATTGGCTCTATGGAAAAGGGCCAATTACCCTCAAGGTGGCCCCATGGCAACGATCTCCCCCTCCTCGGGCCTGTCCAATCTCGGCCCCCTCGCGCAGCTCAAGGCCGGGCGCCTGCCCGAGCGGCTGTTCCGGCTGCTGGTCGGCCTGTGGCTGTATGGCCTGGCCATCGCCCTGATGGTGAAGGGCGCCATCGGCGCCTCGCCGTGGGACGTGTTCCACCTGGGCCTGTCGCTGCATCTGCCGGTGTCGTTCGGCGTGGTGATGATCATCACCGCGGTGGTCGTGCTGCTGGCGTGGATTCCGCTGCGGCAGATGCCGGGACTGGGCACGGTCGCCAACAGCCTGCTGCTGGGGCCGTTCGCCGACATCAGCCTGGCGATGCTCGGCACGCCGGAAAGCCTGTGGCTGCGTATCGCCTACATGCTGGGCGGCGTGCTGACCTGCGCCTTCGCCACCGCGCTCTATGTCGGCGCACAGCTGGGACCGGGCCCGCGCGACGGCTTGATGACCGGACTGTCGCGTCGCACCGGCTGGTCGATCCGCAAGGTGCGCACGATCATCGAAGTCACCGTGCTCATCGTCGGCGTATTGCTGGGTGGCGTCGTCGGCGTGGGCACGGTGATCTTCGCTCTGGGCGTGGGGCCGTTGACCCAGTTCTTCCTGCGTTATCTGGTGGTGCGGCTGGATGATCCCGACACGCGCACCGCCTTGCCGGAGGAAGCGTGATGAACGCGAACGTGCTCCGCTACAGCGCCTTCACCACGGATCCGGCCGGCGGCAATCCTGCTGGAGTCGTGCTGGATGCGCGCGGCATGCCGGATGCGGACATGCAGCGCATCGCCGCCGAGGTGGGTTATTCGGAAACCGCCTTTCTGCTGCCGCGCGAGGATGGCACGTTCGAGGTGCGCTACTTCAGTCCGCTGGCCGAGGTGCCGTTCTGCGGACACGCCACCATCGCCGCGACCGTCGCGCACGCCGAGGCGAACGGCGCGGGTGAGAAGGTGCTGCATACACGCGCCGGGCGCGTGCGCGTGCAGGTGGACGAGCAGTTCACCGCCACGCTGACCAGTGTCGAGCCGAAGATGGCGGTGCTGGGTCCGGAGGATCTGGATCGCCTGCTCTCCGTCCTGCGCTGGCATCGCGATGAACTGGACCCCGCACTGGCGCCGGCCGTCGCCTACGCCGGCGCGTGGCATCCGATCATCGCCGTGTCCACCCGCGACCGCCTGACGCGGCTGGATTACGACTTCGATGCGCTTTCCGGACTCATGGCGCAACGCGGCTGGACCACCTTGAACCTGATCTGGCGCGCGGATGCCGATACCTTCCACGCCCGCAATCCGTTTCCACCCGGTGGCGTGGTGGAGGACCCGGCCACGGGCGCCGCCGCCGCCGCGCTGGGTGCGTATCTGGCGCACAACGAGGCATTGCCGGCGGATCGTGTTTTCCGGGTTCATCAGGGCGATGATCTCGGGCGGCCGAGCCGGATCGGGGTGACGGTGCCGGAGGATCCGCGCGAGGGAATCCGTGTCAGCGGCACGGCGGTGAGGATCACGGACGCCGCAAACCAGGCAGGCTGATTCGGTGCGATCGCGCGACCATCGCGAGGTTCGATGGCAGGGACGATCTCGGAAGACGGAAGCCGCCGCGAGGGCAAGTGGGAATACGGCATAAGCACATTCGTCGCGACCATCACGCGGACGGGCGCGTGGCGGTATCCTTGCGCTTCCCCGTAGAGCCGTTGCACGCCCGGTGCCTGCGTCGGATGCCTTCCGCTGTCGAAACAGGTTCATGGGCCGTGCTCGCCGCTGCGCTGCCTCTCCCACCAGCGGCGAGCGCGGCTCACCCGCAAGCCGTTGCCGTGGACGGATGAACGGCGGCGCTTCTTCCATCTGCCCGCGCGCAGCCGGAATCCCGCTGGCCGGGCGCATTTGACAGCCGGCGGGGACAGGCTATCTTGGCGCTCCCTGCCGCGTACCGGCCAAGCCCGGCGGCACCTCCGCACTCCCACGTTCCTGCGGGCGGGTGATCGCTCTCCCGCCAGGCCCACGGCGCCATGATCCAGTTCAAGAACATCAGCAAGTCCTTCGCCACGCCCGGCGGCGAAACCGTGGCGCTACGACCGCTGGATCTGGAGATCCGGCAGGGCGAGATCTTCGGCATCATCGGCCAGTCCGGCGCCGGCAAGTCGACCCTGCTGCGCCTGATCAACGGCCTGGAGCGTCCCTCGCAGGGCCAGGTGCTGGTGGAAGGGCAGGACATCGCGGCGCTGCCGGATCCGGAATTGCGCGCCGCGCGCCGCCGCATCGGCATGATCTTCCAGCACTTCAACCTGCTGTCCTCGCAGACGGTGGCGGACAACGTGGCGTTCCCGCTGCAACTGGCCGGCATGAAGCGTGCGGAGATCGAACAACGGGTGGCGCAGTTGCTGGACCGTGTCGGCCTGCGGGCACTGGCGGATCGTTACCCGGCCCAGTTGTCCGGCGGGCAGAAACAGCGCGTGGGCATCGCGCGCGCGCTGGCCACCCAGCCACACCTGCTGCTGTGCGACGAGGCCACCAGCGCGCTGGATCCGCAGACCACCCAATCCATCCTGCGCCTGCTGGCGGATTTGAATCGCGAACTCGGGTTGACCATCGTGCTGATCACCCACGAGATGGAAGTGGTGCGCAGCATCTGCCATCGCGTGGCGGTGCTGGATGCGGGGCAACTGGTGGAGACCGGACCGGTGACGCAGGTGTTCCTGCATCCGGCCCATCCGACCACGCGGCAGTTCGTGGTCGATGCCGAACACCTGGACGAGGACGAACAGCGCCGCGCGCTGGACGCCGTGCCCGGCCGCATCCTGCGCCTGACCTTCCTCGGTGGCGATACCTACCGGCCATTGCTCGGCCAGGTCGCGCGCCAGACCGGCGTGGACTACACGATCCTGGGCGGCCGCATCGGCCGTATCCGCGATACGCCGTATGGCCAGCTCACCATCGCGATGACCGAAGGCGACGCCGATGATGCCGCCTCCCGCCTGCAACAGGCCGGCGTCGATGTCGAGGTGCTGCGCGCATGATCACGATCGCGACCGTGCTGGGACTGGATCCGGCCAAGTGGGGCGAAGTGCTGGTGGCGAGCGGCGATACCCTGCTGATGCTCGCGGGCGCGCTGCCATTGACCCTGCTGTTGGGCCTGCCGCTGGGCGTGCTGCTGTTCCTCAGTGACAAGCGCCAGCGCCTGGAAAATCGCTGGCTGCATGGCGCGCTGGCGTTGCTGGTGAATCTGGTGCGCTCGGCGCCCTTCATCATCCTGATGATCGTGTTGATCCCGGTGACGCTGAGCCTGATGGGCACGTCGCTGGGCGTGCGCGGGGCGATCCTGCCGCTGGTCGTGGGCGCGGTGCCGTTCTACGCACGGCTGGTCGAAACGGCACTGCGGGAAGTCCATCCGGGCGTCATCGAAGCCAGCGAGGCGATGGGCGCCACCACGTGGCAACTGGTGCGGCGCGTGCTGCTGCCGGAATCCATGCCGGGCCTGCTGGCGGGAGCGACGGTCACCGCGGTGGCCCTGATCGGATTCACCGCGATGGGTGGCGCCATCGGTTCCGGCGGCCTGGGCGATCTGGCGTATCGTGATGGCTACCTGCGATCCCAGACATCGGTGGCGGTGATCACCGTCGCGCTGCTGCTGATCATCGTCCAACTATTGCAATGGCTGGGCGACAGCCTGGTCCGGCGTTTCAACCGCCGCTGATTCCCTTTTTCCTCTCCCCGGTATTTCCCCATGAAGAAGTTGCTGCTCCCGCTGTCGCTGCTGCTGCTGGCCCTGGCGGCCTGCAAGCCGGCGGCGAAGTCCGACGATACCCTGACCATCGCCGCCACCGCCGTGCCGCACGCGGAAATCCTGGAGGTGGTCAAGCCGCTGTTGGCCAAGGACGGCGTGAAGCTGGAGGTGCGCGTGTTCAACGACTACGTGCAGCCCAACGATCAGGTCGTGCAGGGCCAGATCGACGTGAACTACTTCCAGACCGAGCCCTATCTGAAAGCCTACAACCAGGATCGCGGCACGAAGCTGGAAACCTACATCGGCGTGCACATCGAACCGTTCGGCGCGTACTCCCGCCGCTACAAGTCGCTGGATGCGCTACCCGCGGGCGCGGACGTGGTGATTCCCAACGATCCGAGCAACAACAGCCGCGCGCTGATCCTGCTGCATCGCGCCGGCGTCATCCAGCTCAAGGATCCGTCCAACCAGATGGCGACCCTGCGCGACATCACCGCCAATCCGAAGCAGCTGAAGTTCCGCGAACTCGACGCCGCGATGCTGCCGCGTGTGCTGGATCAGGTCGATCTGGCACTGATCAACACCAACTACGCGCTGGATGCCGGCCTGCAGCCGACCCGCGACGCCCTCGCCATCGAGGACGCGAAATCGCCCTACGTGAACTTCCTGGTCGGCCGCCCGGACCTGCGCGACGACCCGCGGGTGAAGAAGCTGGAAGCCGCGTTGACCAGCCCGGCCGTGCGCGAGTTCATCCAGAAGAAGTACCAGGGCGCGGTGTTGCCGGCGTTCTGATCATGCGACCCTGGCTCGCGCCGTCTCTGATGACGGTAACAGCGGGGTCCGTTGTCCGGTGCGGGAGCAGGAGAGAGTGTCTTGCCGGATGAAGACATGCCGCGCGTGCAGATGGGAGAACCCTTGAATTGGGCGCGTATCACCCGGTACGCGATCCTGATGTTCCTGATCCACTTCTCCATCGGCTTGGCTGAAGGCATGTTCGTGTCCGCTGCCTCCGACAAGGAGGCACTGATACGCCAGACGGCCATTGGCCTTGTGATCATGGCATCGGTGGACTTCCTGATATTCGCCCAGCTGGCCTGTCGCCAACGCGAGCGCCGCCTGCAACACGCGGCACTCGTATTCCTGTTGATGTCGGGCATCGCGCAGGCGTTCAGTGTAGTGATCGGGTTGTGGCTGCCGTCAACACAGCCTGCGCTGCTCACCGTCTTGTATGTCGCGGCGTCCATGCTGGGAGCGTTGCTTGGAACGTTGGCGGGATACCTCGCCAGCGCCCGCCGGTAGGCGGCCGCTGGCGACATAGTTGGCTCGGTTGTCGCGATACGCCTACCGTAACCGAGGCCCTTGCCTAGACCCGTCCGAACACCAGCGTGGCGTTGGTGCCGCCGAAGCCGAAGCTGTTGGACATCACCGTGTCCAGCGTCGCGTCGCGGCTTTCGCGCACGATCGGGAAGCTTTCGACGCGCGGATCCGGCGTATCGATGTTCGCCGAGCCGGCGATGAAGCCGTCGCGCATCATCAGCAGGCAGTAGATCGCCTCGTGCACGCTGGCCGCGCCAAGCGAATGGCCGGACAGCGCCTTGGTCGAGGACAGCGGCGGCACCGCATCGCCGAACACGCTGCGCACGGCGTCAAGTTCCACCACGTCGCCCAGCGGCGTCGAAGTACCGTGGGTGTTGAGGTAGTCGACCGGTTTGTCCACGCCTTCCAGGGCCATCTGCATGCAGCGCACCGCGCCTTCGCCGGACGGGGCGACCATGTCGGCGCCGTCGGAGGTGACACCGTAGCCAAGCAGTTCGGCGTGGATGCGCGCACCGCGCTTGACCGCGTGGTCGTAGTCTTCCAGCACCAGCATGCCGCCGCCGCCTGCGATGACGAAACCATCGCGATCGGCGTCATACGGACGCGAGGCGCGGGTCGGATCCTCGTTGCGCTGGCTGGACAACGCGCCCATGGCGTCGAACATCATCGTCAGCGCCCAGTGCAGTTCCTCGCCGCCACCGGCGAACACGATGTCCTGGCGGCCGGCGCGAATCAGGTCCGCCGCCGCGCCGATGCAGTGCGCGGAGGTCGCGCAGGCGGCCGACAGCGAATAGCTCACGCCCTTGATCTTGCACGCGGTGGCGAGCGTGGCCGAGACGGTCGAGCACATCGTGCGCGGCACCATGTACGGACCGACCTTGCGGATGCCGCGCTGGCGCAGCAGATCCGCCGCCTCGATCTGCCATTCGGCCGAGCCGCCGCCGGAACCGGCAATCAGGCCCGTGCGCGGCTGGCTGACCAGCGCTTCGTCCAGGCCGGCATCGGCGATCGCATCGCGCATCGCCAGATAGGCGTAGGCGGCGGCATCGCCCATGAAGCGCTTCTGCTTGCGATCGATCAGGGCTTCCAGATCCAGCTCCGGCGCGCCGCCGACCTGGCTGCGGAAGCCGAGCTCGGCGTATTGCGGCAGATGGCGGATGCCGGAGCGGCCTTCGCGTAGCGCGGCGGAAACGGTGTTGGAATCATTGCCCAGGCAGGAAGTGATGCCCAGGCCGGTGATGACGACGCGGCGCATGCTCAGAACGCCTCCGTGGAGGTGAACAGGCCCACGCGCAGATCGCGCGCGGTATAGATCTCGCGGCCATCGACCAGCATGCGGCCATCGGCCACGGCCAGCACCAGCTTGCGGTTGATCACGCGGCTGATGTCGATTTCATAGCTCACCCGCTTGGCGGTGGGCAGCACCTGGCCGGTGAACTTCACCTCGCCGGTGCCGAGCGCGCGGCCACGTCCGGGCGCGCCGATCCAGGTGAGATAGAAACCGGTGAGTTGCCACAGCGCGTCCAGGCCCAGGCAGCCGGGCATCACCGGGTCGCCGAGGAAGTGGCATTTGAAGAACCACAGGTCCGGATGGATATCCAGTTCCGCCCGCACCATGCCCTTGCCGTGCGCGCCGCCGTCCTCGCGGATCTCGGTGATGCGATCGAACATCAACATCGGGTCATTGGGGAGGCGGCCGGCGTCCGGGCCGAACAGTTCGCCGCGGGCGCTGGCCAGCAGCTGATCCCGGGTAAAGGAAGCGGGGGATTTCATGCGTGATCCGACAGGTCAGGAACCAGAATAATGCACAATTGTGCATACAGCTGTATTGACGCAGATCAGCCTCGTGTTTCCGTACGCCGGCGTAGGCGGACGAAGAACAAGGCGGCGCTTGGATTTTCGCGGATGCGCGTTGTCCGGTCGGATACCCTCGGATACCGCATCCGCCGGCGTACGGTGCGCAAATTGCGCGATGCGAGTGCGTGCGCTGTTGCTCGCGTTGGGTCTGTTCCTGCTGCTGCTGTCCAGGACGCTCATGTCGCGGGAGCCTGGCCCTAGCGCGACTGGCTGATCCGGAACACGTGTCCGTCCGGATGGCGGACATGCATCTCACGCACGCCCCAGGGTTCGTCCGTCGGCGGCCAGGTCACTTCGATGCCGTTCGCCAGACAGGTGCGGTGGATGCTGTCCACGTCGTCGACCCAGATGGACATCCAGACGCCGCCGGTTTCCACGTGGGGACGGGCGGGATCCTGACGATGGCCCTGGCCATCCAGGCACATGAAGATCTCGCACTCGCCGGAACCGACCGAACCGAAGGTGGGCGGACTGCCCCAGTCCCAGCATTTCTCCCAACCCAGCGCCTTGAACCAGGCGAAGCTCTTTTCCATGTGCGAGACGTTGAGGATCGGGGTGATGTGTTTGGCGTGCATGGGGCGGGGATTCGGGATTGGGGATGACCGGCCTTACGGCCGTCGAAAGCCGGGATTCGGCAGAAGCATGGCAGCTTTTGCCTCCCCTTTGACCAGCCATTGGGCTGTTGAAAGCGGAAAAGGGGGCGGGCACCCGCGAAGCGGGTGACAGGGGATTTTGCTTTTGGTGCGAAGAGCCAATCCCCCTTAGTCCCCCTTTTTCAAAGGGGGAGGAAAAGCCGGATGACTGCCGAGGGAGAGGCAAGAGCCAGATGGTTATTCCGGGGAAACGGCCACCGCCTGATCAGCCCCTTGACCAGCCATTGGGCTGTTGAAAGCGAAAAAGGGGGCGGGCGCCTGCGAAGCAGGTGACGGCGGATTTGCTCTTCGCGCCAAAATCAAATCCCCCTCAATCCCCATTTTTCGCTTTCAGCAGCCCAATGGCTGGTCAAGGGGCTGAGTTGGCTTCAATCGTGCCGCAGCGCCGCGATTGGATCCAACTGCGCAGCCTGTCGTGCCGGATATACACCGAAGGCCAGGCCGACCAGGGCGCAGAAGCCGGCCGAGAGCAGGATCGGCAGCGGAGCCCAGGCGACCTGCCAGCCGGCGAACATCGCAATCAGGTAGGCGAGCACGCCGCCAAACACCAGACCGAGCCCAGCGCCGGCGATGCAGATGACCGTGGCCTCGCGCAGGAACTGGGCGATCACGTCGCGCCGGCGCGCGCCGAGCGCGCGCAGCAGGCCGATTTCGCGGCGCCGCTCCAGCACGTTGGCCAGCATGATGTTCATGATGCCGATGCCGCCGACCAGCAGGCTGACCCCGGCGATCGCGCCCATCACCACCTGGAAGATGCGCTGGGTCTGCTGGTGCTGCTGGAACAACTGCTGCGGCACGATCAACTGGTAGTCCGCCATGCCGGCGTGGCGCTGGTCCAGCACCGCCGCGAGCACGCCGGCGCCGGCCGCCAGCCGGGTCGGATCGTCCAACCGGAGCAGGAACCGATCCACTTCGTCCTCCTGCGGCTGGAAGCGGAAACGGGCACGCGCGCTCGCCAGCGGCACATAGATGCGGTTGCTTTCCGAACCCAGTTGCACGCCCTCGAAACTGTCCTGGCCCAGATCGCGATCGGCCAGCACGCCGATCACTTCCAGCCACACGTGATTGACCTTGATCAGTCCGCCGATCGCGTTGCCTTTGGGAAACAGGTCCGCGGCGGCCTGGTGGCCGAGTACCGCCACCGCCGACAGCCTGGCCTCGTCCTCGGCGCTGAACGCGCGGCCATCGCGGATGCGCAGCGAGGACAGGCCGAACCAGTCGGCGCTGACGCCGCTGGCCTGCGCGTCGCTGCGGCCGATATCGCTGAACACGGTATGGGTGCGGATGGTCTTCTCGGCGGCGTGGCGTTCGGCGCCGGGCACGACACCGCGCGCGGCTTCGGCATCGGCCACGGTCAGGCCGAGGCTGCGCTCGCGTGTCTCCTTCAACGTGTCTTCGTCCTGCGGCTTGGCCTCGGCGATCAGGTTGTGCAGGCCCAGTCCTTCCACCAGCCGCAGCGCCTCGCGGCGGCTGCCTTCGCCGACCGCCTGCATCGCCACGATCGCGCCAACGCCGAAGATCATGCCGAGCAGGGTCAGCAGTGTGCGCAGGCGCCGCCGCCAAAGCTCCTCCACGGCCTCGCGCCAGACGGTCGGCAGGCGGTTGAACAGTCCCTTCAGCGGAGCACCACTCATGCTTTCTTTTCCTGCTTGTCGTCGGCGCCGTCACCAGCCGGCGCGGTGTCCTTGCCGGCGTCTTTCGCGTCGTCCTTGGCATCGTCGCCCGGTACGGGTACTTCGACCTGCGACAGGCGCACCTGATCGCCGGGCTTCAGACCGGACAGCACCTGCGAGCGCGCAGTGCCGCGCACGCCCAGCTTCACCTCGCGGGCGACGTAGTCGCCGCCCTGGCGCAGACGCACCCAGTGACGGCCGTCGCGCTGCTCGATCGCCACGTTGGGTACCGCCATCGCGTCCTTGGCGTCCAGCAGCACCACGGTCGCCTCGAAACGCTGGCCGGGCAGCAGGCGGTAGCGCTCCACCGCGGCGGTGGGAACCGATGCGCGCATCGACAGATATTTAACCGGGCTTTCGCGGTTGCGCACCTTGGCGGCGCTGGCGACCCACGACAGCTTGCTCTCGATGCGCTGATCCGGGCGTCCAAGCGGATTGAGCACCACCGTATCGCCGACCTGCACGCCCTGCGCCTCGATCTGCGGAAGATCGATCTCGACTTCCATCGCGCCGGTATCGGGCAGGTTGCCGAATTCGAATCCGGCGCGCAGGTTGGCGCCGACCATGGGCTTGTCACCCGACCAGTTGGCCGACAGCATCAGCACGCCGTCATTGGGCGCGCGCAGCTCCAGGGCATCCAGATCCGACTTGCGACTCTGGGCGTTGATGTCGAAAGTCGCGCGCTGGGCGTCCAGTACCGCCATTTCCGCTTCGCCGCGCACGCCGGATTGATCGCGCCGCCATTGCAGCGTGCCCTGGCGGACCTGCAGGTATTCCTTGTCCTCGATGGCGTCCAGCACCTGGTTGCGCGCCACCGTGCTCAGATCCGCCTCGGCGTAGCGCTGGGCGATGCCCAACTGCACGGCGACCTGCGACAGATCCACTTCCACCCGGCCCAGCGCGGAAGCCAGATCGCCTTCCTTCGCGATCCGCGCCAGCGCGTTGCGCTGCAGATCGATCATGGCCTGGGCCAACTGTTGCTCGCCATCGGGCGAGATGAAGCGCGCCAGCAGATCGCCCTTCTTCACCAGCGAACCTTCCGGCAGCATCCATTCCACCTGCCGTGCGCTCCAGTTCTGGCCGGGCACCATCAACGGCGTGGGCTTGGCCGAACGCAGTTCGCCTTCGCCGCGCACGGCGATGCGCAGATGCCCCGGCGCGACCGTTTCGGTGGCGACCGGCATCTCGGGCTTGCCGCAGGCGGCCAGCGCACAGGCGAGCACCAGTACTGCTCCGGCATGGCGGAAACGGATCATTTCGCACCTCCGGCGACATCCGGGACGGTCAGCTCCACCCGCACCGCCTGGCCAGGGCGCAGCTTCGCCCTCGCATCGTCCAGGCGAATCTCCAGATCGAGGATGGGCACGGGTTGCACCTGCGACTTGCTGCGCACCGCCCGCCCGATGCTGGCGACCTTGCCGTGATGGACGCTGCCGCCGCCGCCTTCGATCACGATCCGCGCCGGCACGCCCACCTTCACCCGTTGCAGATCCCGCTCCGGCAACTGCGCGCGCACCGCCAGGGTGGTGGGGTCGGGAATCTCGGCGACGGTCTGGCCGCGCCAGACCTGCGAACCGACGTCGAACTTTTCTCCGTTCCAACTGCTCTTGTGCATGATCACGCCATCGCGCGGCGCCGGCAGGTTGAGCGCGGCGATGGAGGATTGCAGGCGGGTCACGTCGGCCTGCGCCTGCTGCAGTTCCGAATTCACCAGCCGCAATTCCTGCTTGCGCTGTTCGGCGGCGGCGCGTTCGGCGACCTGGGCCAGGGCGGCGAGCCGTTCGGTGCGGCGGCGCTCCTCGACCAGCTTGTCGTATTCCAGCGCGGCGATCAGTTCCCGCGGCTGTTCGGTCTTGCGGCGCGCCTTGTCGTGCTTGGCTTCCGCCTCGGCGGTGGTCAGCCGCTGGCTGCGCTCGCGTTCGGCCAGATCCAGGCTGAGGTTTTCCAGCGTGCGTTTCTTTTCCTGCAGCAGGCTCTGCTTTTCGCTCAGCTGGCGGACCAGATCGCTGGTGTCGAAGGCCACCACGACGTCGCCCTTCTTCACCGAGCTGCCGTCCGGCGCCAGTTGGGTGATGTTGAACTGCCACATGCGATCCACCGAAGGCGGTATCAGCTGCGAGCTGCGCTGCGCGTAGACCTCGCCGTCCACGCGCAGGGTGGCGGCATGCGTGGCCGGCAGCGCGCACGCCAGTGCCAGGGCAAACAGGGCGCCACGCGGGGAGTTGAATCGAGCGGGTTTCATCGGCCCCTGCCTCCGTTCGCGGTGGCGGCCGGCGGTCGGGCGATCACCCGCACGCTCATGCCGGGCATCAGCGCCAGCGAGCCCGAGTCCAGGGTGACGTCGACGGTGAAATAACGGCCCTCGCCCCATTCGGGCCGGCGTTCGGGCGCACCGGAAATGAATTCGATGCGGCCCGGGACAGGCTTGCCGGGCAGGGCGTCGAAACTCAACTCCACCGGCTGGCCCACCTTCAGGTCGCGCCGATCCGGCTCCAGCGCCCAGGCGCGCACGTTCATGCGTCCGCTGCTGACCACTTCGCCGGCCTTGCTGCCGGGCATGGTCGAGGAACCTTCGTCGATGCGCCCGCCGATCCAGTTGTTGTTGAAGCCGTGCACGACCACGCCATCGCGATCGGCCTTGACCTCGGAGGTCCGCACCATCGCGGTGTGGTAGTCGCGCTCCAGTTCCAGCTTGCGGACCTGCAACTGGCCATCGCTGGTGGCGCGCTGCACGGCGGCGCGCGCGGCGTCCAGTTGCTTACGCTTGAGCGCGGCCTCGCGGGTGGTGCGATCCAGATCGCCCTGGTAGCGGTCGTAGTCCAGCGCGGAAATCAGTTCGCGCGGGATGCGCGCGTCGAGCTTCGCGGTGGCCAGTTCGGCTTCGGCGTCGACCAGCTCGGTTTCGGCCTGCACGGCCTTGACCTGCAGTTCGGCCACGTCCTTGGCGTTCTTGGCCAGGGTCTGTTCGATTTCCGCTTCCAGATCGGGAATGCGGCTGGCGGACTGGCCCGGGTCGATGCGCAGGACCACGTCGCCCTTCTTCACCCGTTCGCCCTCGGGCACGTAGTAGCGGATCACCACCGGCGAACTGTTCGACTGCGGGGTGAGGATCTGCTGCGCGTCGATCGCGCGGACCTCGCCGGTGAGCACGACCGCGTGCGCGGATACCGCCAGCGCGGCCAGGCACAGGCCGGCGAGCAAAGTCTTACTGCAACGCATCATGCTCGACCCTCCCGTCGCGCAGCTTGACCTGGCGCGGCGCGCGCGTGGCGATGTCGTTGTCGTGGGTGACCAGCACGACGGTCTGGCCGCCGGCATGGACTTCGTCGATCAGCGCCAGCACGTCGGCGGCGCTGCGCGAATCCAGGTTGCCGGTGGGCTCGTCGGCGAGCAGCAGCGCCGGCTGCAGCAGCAGGGCGCGGGCGATGGCCGCGCGCTGCATCTGGCCGCCGGACAGTTCACTGGGCCGATGGTCGCGGCGTTCGGCCAGGCCGACGCGATCCAGCAATGCCATCGCGCGCTCATGGGTGCCGGCCGGCGGCTGGCGGTGGAAGCGCAACGGCAGCAGCACGTTCTCCAGCACGGTCAGGCGCGGCAGCAGGTGGAAACTCTGGAACACGAAGCCGATGCGCCGGTTGCGCAGGTCGCTGCTGGCCTCGTCGTCGAACGTGGCCACGTCGCGACCTTCGAACAGGTAGCGTCCCGCATTCGGATGGTCCAGGCAGCCAAGGATGTTCAGCAGGCTGGATTTTCCGGACCCGGACGGGCCGGTGATGGCGACGAACTCGCCGCTGTCGATGCGCAGGTCCACGCCTGCCAGCGCTTTCACGGTCTGCCCGCTCATGGCGTAGTGGCGCTGCACGCCATGCAGTTCAATCATTCCCGCTCCCTCGATGCCCCGAACCGCAACCGACCGCCGCCGGAAGGTAAAGGTTCCCCTATCCCCCGCGGACCGGTGTCGATGCCGTCCGATGTCCCGTTCCAATCCGTTATTTCAACGGACCGGCGCGGGGCGGCAAGTATCTTTGGTCACGGGCACCGCGCGGGTGGCGTGGCCCATGCGCAAGCGTTCGGGGAGCGGGGCTTTCGTATTCAGGGCGAAGGATGCGCGGTCCGGTCCTGCGCCATGAATGACTGGACCCGGGCGCAGGCCCAGGACAGGCCCGCGCAGGCCAGGCCGATCAGGATCCAGCCGCTGGCCACATCGCCCAGCGCCTGCTGGAACGATGCCCGGACCTCGGCGCCGTAGCGCACGCCCACGATGCCCAGCACGATCACCAGCGTGACCACCAGCCAGCGCGACAGCAGGCGTTCGATGCCGGCCTCGCGAACGGCGGCCTGGCGGGCGACCGACGCCGCGAAATCCATCGGCGGCCCGCTGCGTGGACGCGAGCGCACGGCATGGGCCACGACGCGGTAGTCGCGCGCGAGCGCTTCCAGTCCGGCGTCATCGGCCTGATGGGCGGCACGCAGGCCGCGTTCCTGCTGCTCCCATTCGCTGGCGTCGAACGCCGGTTGCGGGGGCGCGTCCTGGTGGAAGGGGTTCTTGTCGCGGTTGTTCATGCGGGAACTCCGATGCGGGCTTCCAGAATCTCCCGCAACCGTTTGCGGCTGCGGAACAGGTGGCTCTTGATGGTGCCTTCGGCCAGTCCGGTGGAACGGGCGATGTCGCCGATGGGCATTTCTTCCAGATGGTAGAGCGTGAGCAGCATGCGCTGCAGCGGCGGCAGGGCGTCGATGGCGGCATGCAGATGCGCCTGCATGTCCTCGTCGGCCGTCGCCGTCTCCAGGTCGAAGCCGTCGCTGACCCGTTCGGCCGGGGCCAGGCCGTCCTCGTCGTCGCGGATGTCGGCCAGCGGCAGGCGCTTGCGCTCGATGTGCCGCAGCGCGACCGAACAGGCCACCTGCGCCACCCATGACTTCAGGGCGCTGTCGCCGCGATACTGGTGCAGTGATCGGTGGATGCGCAGGAACACTTCCTGGCACAGCTCGCGGGTATCGTCCGGGTGCCGCACGATGTCGTCCACGATGCGCCAGCACAGGCCCTGGTAGGTCCGCACCAGCTGTTCGAAGGCGCCGCGCCGGCCCGCCAGCACGGCCTCGACCAGATCGCGGTCGGCCTGCGGGGCGGTATCGGCAGTGGTGGGCGGGGCGGGCATCGGCATAGGGATACGCCGGAGGGGCGAGCGGTTGCAACCGGCGAAAGTGCAACCGGCGGGCCAGTAGCCGTATCCCAATCGACAACCCATCCCTCCCGGTAACCGCCATGAACTTCGAACTGCTCATCCCGATCACCCTGATCATCGGCATCGTCTATTCCATCAAGACGGTGGTGGATGCCTACACGCGCCGCCGGGTCATCGAATCGCGCGGTTCCGAGGAACTGGTGCGCTCGCTGCTGGAAGGCGAGACCACCCGCCGTCGCCAGGCCTCGCTGCACTGGGGGTGCGTGATGCTGGCGCTGGCGCTGGGTTTCGCCGGGGTGGAGTTGATCGGCGCGGAGGAGATCACGCCCGGCACCATCGCCCTGCTGCTGGGCGCCACGGGCCTGGGCAACATCGCCTACTACCTGCTGGAACGCCGCAGCCGCTGAGCCGGCCGCCGCCGCGGCTTCGCGGCGGCGTCTCTTCCCTTCACCGGAAAACGACCATGAAGCACTTCCTGGCGGCCGTCGCCTTCTGGGTCGCGACCCTTCCTGCGCCGGCGTCCGCCGCCGATCCGGATTTCGCGCCGCTGTCCCGCCTCATCCAGCAGACCAAGGACGCCACCGGGCTTCCCTCCGGCACCGCGGTGGCGGTGGTGAAGGACGGCAAGGTGATCTACGAGGGCTATTTCGGCGAGGCCGACATCGCCGCGCGTACGCCGGTGAGCCGCGACACCGTGTTCTACATCGCCTCGGCGACCAAACCGTTCTTCGCCCTCAACGCATTGCTCAAGGAAGACGCCGGACAACTGGACATGCGCCTGTCGATGCGGGAAATGTTTCCGGATCTGCGTTTCACCGGTTTCGACGCCGACGCGGTGACCCTGGGCGATCTGCTCGTCCATGGCTCCGGCGTGGACAATCCGCCGCTGGCCTGGGCGACCGCGTTCAGCGGCGTGCACGACGCGGCGTCGCGGCGCGCGCTGGTGGAAGTATCGACGGCCGATCCCGAAGCGGCGCACGGTACTTTCAAATACACCAACGTGGGCTACAACATCGCCAGCGTCTGGATGGATACGCGATTCGGCGCGCCATGGCAGACGCAACTGGAGAATGCCATCTTCCAGCCGCTGGGCATGCGCCACACCACGGCCCGGATCAGCCGCGCGCAGGCCGCGGGCTGGACGCTGGCCAAGCCCTACTCGATGGTGTCCGAAGACCCGCGCGTGCCGCTGTACCTCACCAAGTCCGACGACACCATGCAGGCGGCCGGCGGGCTGGTCTCGACCGCGCCGGATCTCGCGCGGTTCCTGCTGGCGCAATTTCCGGATGCGCGTGTCGGCGGCCTGCCGGCGGCGACGATCCTGCGTTCGCACCAGACCCGGATCGGGCTGGAGGCGAAGTACCAGGATTTCCAGCGCAGCGGTTATGCCTGGGGCTGGTATACCGGACCCTACAAGGGCCGGACGATGCTGCACCACTTTGGCGGCTTCGCCGGCTTCCACGCCCATCTTTCGTTCATGCCGGCGGAAGGCATCGGCCTGGTCGTGCTCAACAACGAGGACGTGCTGGGCGCGCAGCTGACCAACCTGATTGCCGATCACGTGTACGGCTTGCTGCTGGGCGAAGTGGAAGTCACCGCGAATTCCGGGCGCCGGTTCGCGGAGCTGCAGGCCAGGGCGCAGGCATTCCGACGCGGCACGCTCGCCAAGCGCGAGGAAATCCGCGCGCGTGCCTGGCACCTGTCGCTTCCGCGCGATCGCTATGCCGGCACCTATCATCATGACTTGTTGGGCAACATGGTCGTTGCCCCGGAAGGTCCCGACAGCCTGCGCATCCGCTGGGGCCGGTTGGAGGCGGTGGCCACGGGCAGCGATGAAGCGGATCAGGTGCGCATCGAGTTCGTGCCCAACGGCGGCCAGCTGCTGGCTTTCACCGTGAAGGACGCGCGGGTCGAGTCGATTGCGTTCGACGGCATGGTGTTCCGCAAGACGGACGGCGCGGCGGCCGCGAAGGGTTCCAGGCCGCAGCGCTGACCGGTGTCCGCATCAGCGGCGCGGGGACGATGGAACGGCGCTATTCGCGACGCTTGCGTGGCTTGCGGGTGCGCTTGGTCTCGGTGGCGGCGCGCGGTGTTTCTGCGGTCGCGAGCAGGCCGCCGTCGCTCATCTGCTCCAGCCAGGCCAGTGCGTCGAGGTAGGACAGGAATGATTGCAGGTAGCCGGGCGATTGTTCGCGCATCAGGGTGATCGAACGGTGCACCAGCCGGCCGGAATTGAGCGGGCCGGCGTCGGTCGGCGCGGCTTCCAGCGATTCGCGCAGCTGGCTCTCGGCGCGGATCCGCGACCAGCGCCGGCGGGCGTCTTCCAGTTGCGCCACTTCCGGGTAGGCGGGGCGCGGCGAATCACCGGCCGCCAACTGCTCGCTGTCGCGTACGGCGGCCTGGTCGGCGATGTGGTCGAGCAGTTCCCGCAGCACGCTGCTGGTTGGCGGGGTGGGGACGGCGACCACGCGGCGAGCTTGGCCGTCGCCGTCATCGAGCAACGTCGCCAATCGCGCTTCGAGCCGCTGTCGCACGGCATCGCTGCGATCGCCGGCACGACGCGCCAGCGCCTCGGCCAGCAACTGCCGGACGGGCGTGGGTGTCGGGAAGCGGTCGCCGTTATCGCTCATGTGCGCGATCGGGTGCGGCGGCGGCGGCCTTCGGTCGCGGCATCGGGGCGATTTCCACGCGCCGGTTGCGCGCTCGGCCTTCCTCGCTGGCGTTGGAGCTGACCGGCTGTTCGGATCCGAACGCGGCGGCGAACACCGACGACGCGGGCACGCCCTCGGCGATCAGGGTGCGGGTCACGGTAAGCGCGCGATTGGCCGACAGGTCCCAGTTGTCGAGGAACTGGCGGTTGCCGTCGCGCACCTGGCGGTCGTCGGTGAAGCCGCTGACCATCAGGATCTCGTCGCGCGCGCGCAGGTAGTCGGCCAGTGGTCCGGCCAGGCTCTTCAGCAGTGCCTGGCCTTCGGGTTGCAATTGATCCGAGTTCAACGCGAACAGCACGCTGCCGCGGATACCGATGCGGCCATCGACCAGGGTCACCCGGCCTTCGGCCAGCGGCACCGCCAGCGCCTGTTCCAGCGCCTTGCGCCGCTGCGACTCGAGCTGGCGCTGGCGGACTTCCTCGTCCAGCCGGTGCGACAGCTGCATCTGCGCGCCGATCACGCCGACCAGGATCAGCACGAACACCCCCAGCAGCACCGACATCAGGTCGCCGAAGGCGGCCCAGATCGGCGTGCTCGATTCAACCTCGGCCTCGATGTCCACGCTCATGCGGCTTCCGTTTCAGCGGACGCCTGGCGATCTGCCAACTGCTGCAGATCCTCGATGATCTGGCGCTGCGCCAGCATGCTCAGGTCGATGACCTCGCGCGCCTGCGCGACGTAGTAGGCGAGCTGTTCGTCGCTGCGGGCGAGCGACTTGTCCAGCGCGGTCTCGACGCCCTGCAGGCGTTCGACCAGGCGGTCGTTCCAGTCGCCGAACTGCTGCACGGCCGCGCCGAAGGCATCGCCCAGGCTGGCGACTTCGACCGCGCCGGCGCTGACCTGGCTGGCGGCGTCGCCGAGCCGGCCGGTCTCGGCCTCGATGTGATCGGTGAAGCGGGTGCCGACGCGGTCCAGCAGATCCGCCGAGGTGGTGACCAGTGCGTCGATGGCGGTGCGCTGTTCGGTGGAGGCGTGGTTGACCGCGTCCAGCAGGGTCTGCAGGGTTTCCAGCAGGCGGCTGCGTTCCTCCAGCATGGCGGTGTCGCGGACCATGCTGTCGGAGAGCTTCTGGCGCAGTTCGGCGATGACTTCGGCGGCGGCCTTCGGCGCTTCCGAGGCGGCCTGCACCAGCTGCGAGATTTCGGCGATGGTGTCGCGCGCATGCGCCTGGGTCTGCGCGGAAATGTCCTGCGCGGTGGCGGCGAGGGTGTCGCAGATGGCCTGCTGCTGGCGGGCGGCCTGTTCGCCGGTCTGCTCCCAGCGCTGGCCCAGCGCATCGCTCATCGCGGCGAATGCTTCGCTCCAGGCGGACAGGCGTTGCTGGTCGCGCGCTTCCAGCGCGGCCTGCAGATCCTCGTGGGACTGCCGCATCCGGTCGACCAGCGAAGCGGCGTGCTGTTCGAAGGTGGCGGCGGCGCCGGCGAGCGCCTGCTGGTTGCGCGTGGCCAGTTCCTCGTTGGCGGCGGCCTGTCGCGACGCGGTGTCGTTCCAGGCCTGCGCGGCGGCGCCGTTGGCGGCGTCGAAGCGCGCGGAGACGCTTTCCAGCAGTTCGGCCGAACGCTGTTCGAAGGTGCCGGCGAAGCGCTCCAGCGAACCGCGCAGATCCTGCACCAGCGTGGCGTTGGACTCGCGCTGCTCGGCCAGTGCCTGCCGCCACAGATCGGCGACCGTGGTGGTGGTGGTGGCGAAGCCGGACGACAGCCCGTCCAGTTGCTGTTGCACGGCCTGGTTGAGGGCGCCATGCAGGGTGGTGGTCTCACGCGCGATCGCCGACATGGTGGTTTCCATGATCGGTTGCAGCGCCGCGCTGGCGGCGCGCGCGCTTTCGCCGACGCTTTCCTTCAGCGAGGTCTCCACCGAAGCGGCGAGACGCGCATGCACGGCCTCGGTGCGCTCGTGGAATGCATCCTGTCGGGCCTGCAACTGATCGTTGGCGGCGCGGCTCTGCTGCTCCAGCGCGGCCATCATCGCTTCAAGGCGATCGACGAGCGCGGGCATCGCGTCGGTCTGCCGCTGCAGCAGGCGGAACGCTTCCTCGCGCTGGTGCGCCTGCGAATGCACGCGCAGGACGGAGGCGATGCCCGCGTCCAGCGATTGCACCGCCAACTGGCGTTCCCGCCGGCACAGCGCCGCCAGCAGGCCGAGCATGGCCGAGGCGGCGACGCCGGCAATCGAGGTGCCGAAGGCGAAACCCAGTCCCTTGACCGGCGCGGCCAGCGACTCGCGGATGGCCTGCAGATCCGCCGCGCTTTCCAGCGCCATGCCGGTGCCGCGCAGGGTGGTCATCATGCCGAGCAGGGTGCCGAGCATGCCGAGCAGCACCAGCAAGCCGACCAGGTAAGGCGTGAGCGACGGCGCCGGCAGCGCGGCACGCTCGCCTTCGATGCGCAGGCGCACCGGGTTGCGCAGCGAGGGATGCAGGCGCGCCAGCCAGTCGGCCAGCGCGGTGGGAGGCGCGGACAGATCCTCCACGGCGCCGACGAGGGTGGCGGTGGCCTGCCGGTAGCGGTACAGCTCCCATCCGCCGACGACATAGCAGGCGCCGATCAGCAGGGTGACGGACAAGGCCAGCGGGTTGGCGCCGACATAGCCCACCGCAATCCAGCAGACAGCGGCCAGACCGGCGAGAAAGAGGACGGGAGCGAGCAGGTTTCTGAGCATGTTATCCAGGCAGGTGGGTGCGAAGGGCCGAGAGCAGGCCCTCGGCTGGTTGCAGGCGGACATCCAGTTCGGCGAGCAGCAGGTTCCGCATGTCCCTGCGGAAGCTGTCCAGCCACGCGTCCGAAACGGTCGCGGGTTCGCCGGGTTCGTTGGATGAAGGGGAAATCGCCGACGCGTTCGCGCGCAGGCGTTCGAAATGGGGGCCGAGCAGGGTGGGCGCGGCGGCCAGCAGCCGGCGTTCTCGGCGGGCCAGTGCGCGTTCCATCGACGCGTCGACGGCGGCCAGGCGCGCCAGTTCCGCCGAGCGCGGCGCCAGCGCGTCGCGCAGGCGGGACCGCAGAAGCCCGATGGCGGTGTCCATGGACTGTTGCAGGAACAGGTAGCGCTGGCGGAAGAACAGGTAATCGGGGGAATCCTCCGCGCCGCCGCGCCGGGCGGCGGGATCGAAGGCGGAGTCTTCGTGGATGGCACGGGTCAACGCGGCGCGCACGCGGGCGCAGTCCGCTTCCACGGCTTCGGCCGAAGCGGGTTCGGCGAAAGGATCGGCCAGCGGATCGGACTCGGACCGGCTGTCCAGCGCGGTGGACAGGGCGACGGCGTGGGTCCAGTCGATCCAGTGGCTCAGCCGGTCCGACAGCGGTTGCGTGGGCGAGGGGACGTCCGTGGCGGTCAGGCGGGCCAGCAGACGGATGAACGTCGGGCCACGAATCGCCGCCCGTTGGGGGGCTTCCAACATTCGATGGGGCTGAAAAAACGCACATTTTACACGGCTTGCATGAAGCGCTGGCCGAAGCCGCCATCCCGCCGGCCTGGCGGGCGCGGCCGCGGACGGGAGTCCAGGTGGACGATAATCATTTGCGTTTGAAGGTGCCGCTTCTCATAATTTCCGGCTCCCAACCGACCGGAAACCGCAATGCCCGCTCCTGTCCGAGGCCGCCGCAACGGCCTGCTGCTGTCGCTGATGGCGCCCTCCCTGCTGGCCTCCGCCCTGGCCCAGGCCCAGGATTCCGGCGACGCCAGGACCCTGGACAGCGTGCAGGTGGTCGCCGACCGCGCCAGCACGGCGACCAAGACAGACACCCTGCTGACCGAGACCCCGCAGTCCATCGGCGTGGTGACCTCGGACCTGTTCATCGATCGCGGCGCCAACAACCTGCAGGAAACCCTGCGCTACAGCGCCGGCGTGACTGCCGACGCCTGGGGCCTGGATACCCGCGGCGACGCCAGCACCGTGCGCGGCCTGGATCCGGTGCAGTACCTGGACGGCATGCGCAAGCTCTACAACTTCAGCCCGATGGCGCGGCCCGAGGTCTATGGCCTGGAGCGGGTGGAAGTCCTGCGCGGCCCCTCGTCGGTGCTGTACGGCGCCGGCGGCGCGGGCGGCATCATCAACGCGATGAGCAAGCACCCGAGTTTCCAGTCCGCCGGTGAGATCGGATTGCAGGTCGGCAGTTTCGACCGCCGCCAGCTGCAGGGTGACATCACCGGCGCGCTGGGCAGTTCGGGCAACCTGGCCGGCCGGCTGGTCGGCGTGGTGCGCGATTCGGGCATGCAGACCGATCACATCGACGACGACCGCATCTACCTGGCGCCTTCGCTGACCTGGCGCGGCGAACGCAGCAACCTGACCGTGCTGGCCAGCTACCAGCGTGATCGCACCGCCTCCAGCCAGCAGTTCCTGCCGGTCGCGGCCACCCTGAAGGCGCCGCCGGGCCGTCGGCTGGATCCGTCGACCTTCCTGGGCGACAAGGATTTCGACAAGCTCGACGCGCGCCAGATCAGCGCGACCGTGCTGTTCGATCACGCCTTCAACGACGTGATCACCTGGCGTTCCAGCCTGCGCTACATCGACTCGGAGACCGAGTTCCGCGAGCTGTTCCCGGATACCTACAGCAATCCGGAGAATCCCTTCATCGATGCCGACAACCGCGTGCTCAACCGGCTGTCCTACGGCGTGAAGCCGGACAACCGGATCCTGACCACCGACAACGCGCTGCAGTTCGATTTCGCCACCGGCGCGTTCCGCCACTTGCTGCTGGCCGGCGTGGACTACACCGACTTCCGCGAGGAGGCGCTGAGCTTCTCGGGCGCCGGCACGCCGATCGACATCTACAACCCGGTCTCCACCGGCGTCACCATCCCGGAATGGGGGCGGCTGCCCGACCAGCGCACCACCCAGACCGGCGTCTACGTGCAGGATCAGATCCGCTATGCGGACCGCGTGTCGCTCGTGCTCGGTGCGCGTCGCGACCACGTGCGGTCCAAGACCCAGGGCCTGCGCGACAAGACCGACAACGAGACCACCTACCGCATCGGCGTGATCGGCGACATCGGCGCCAACCTGTCGCCGTACATCAGCTACAGCGAGTCGTTCCTGCCGGTGCCGGGCCAGGATCTGTACGGCCGCGCGTTCGAGCCGATGCGCGGCGACCAGTAAGAGACCGGCGTGAAGTGGCAGCCGAGCCGCAACCTGTTCGCCACCCTGGCGGTGTATCGCATCACCGAGACCAACCGCCAGACCAACGACCCGGACAACGTGCTGAACACGGTGCAGACCGGTGAAATCGAGTCCAAGGGCGTGGAGCTGGAAGCCGCCTATGTGTCGGACAACGATTTCACCGTCACCGCCGCCTACAGCCACAACAACGCCAAGGTCACCCGCAGCAACTTCACCCCGGAACTGGGCAAGCGCCTGAACGACACCCCGCAGGATCTGGCCTCGGTCTGGGTCGCCAAGGGCTTCGAGATCGGCGACGGCATGAAGCTGCGCGCCGGCATCGGTGGCCGTCATGTGGGTTCGACCGTCTCCACCGGTGCGAGCATCGTGGTGCGCACGCCCAGCTACACACTGGCCGACGCGCTGCTGGAACTGCAGATGCCGTCCTGGACGATGGCGCTCAACATCACCAACCTGTTCGACAAGGCGTACTACGCGCCGTGCCGCAACTTCGGTGACTGCTTCAGCGGCAATCCGCGCATGGTGACCGGCACCGTCACCTACCGCTTCTGAGGCCCGCCATGCAGCGAAGCACGCTCAAGGCCTGGTTCCTGGTCCACAAGTGGACCAGCCTGGTGTGCACGCTGTTCCTGTTGCTGCTGTGCCTGACCGGCCTGCCGCTGGTGTTCTGGGAGGAAATCAGCCACCTCACCGGCGCCGATCCCGAAGTCGAGGCGGCGGCGCCGGGTGCGCAGCCGGCCAACATCGACGTGCTGGTGGAAAAGGCGCTGGCGAAGTATCCGGGCGACGTGCCGCTGTTCTTCGGCTGGGACGACCATTCGCCCAGCGTCTACGTCAACACCGGCGCGCGGCCGGACACGCCGCCGCCGGAGATGCACACCGCGGTGCTGCACCAGTACACGGGCGAGGTGCTGCCGGCGGCGCAGTTCAACGAAGGGGTGATGTATTTCCTCTACCGGCTGCACACCGACGTCTTCGTCGGCCTGCCGGGCATGTTGTTCCTGGGCGCGATGGCGCTGCTGTTCGCGGTGGCGATCGTGTCCGGCCTGGTGCTGTACGGTCCGTTCATGCGCAAGCTGCCGTTCGGCACGCTGCGGACCGGTCGCAGCCGCCGGCTGGCCTGGCTGGATCTGCACAACGTGCTGGGCGTGGTGACGCTGGGCTGGGCCTTCGTGGTCGGCATCACCGGCGCGATCAACACGCTGGCCGGTCCGCTGGAACAGGCGTGGCAGGCCGAACAGCTCGGCGAGTTCGCCGCGCGTTACCAGGACCGCCCGCGATCCGCAAAACTGGCCTCGCTGGACGCGGCGGTGGCGACGGCGCGCGCGTCCGAGCCGGACATGGTGCCGGCGTTCGTGAGCTTCCCGGGCACCGGGTACAGCGGCAATCACCACTACGGCGTGTTCATGCACGGCGACACGCCGCTGACCGAACGCCTGTATCGCCCGGTGCTGATCGACGCCGAAACCGGCGAACTCACCGCCAGGCCGGAACTGCCCGGTTACATGACCACGCTGCTGCTTTCGCAGCCGCTGCATTTCGGCGACTACGGCGGCATGCCGCTGAAGATCCTGTGGGCGCTGCTGGACCTGCTGACCATCGGGGTGCTGGTGTCCGGGCTGTACTTGTGGTTCAAGCGTGGCAGCACCGAGGCGCGCGTCACCGAAATCGAGCGCAGCGGCCTGGTCGGCAACGGCGAGGCGCAGGCATGAGCCGGGCCCGACGCGGTCCTTCCAGTCCGTTCGTGGCACCGGCGTGGATCACGCTGGCCAGCCTGGTCGGACTGGTCAGCGCGCTGATGGGGGACGGCCTGTTCAATCTGGTGTCGTGGCTGGTGTTCACCGCGCTGGTGGCGCTGGCGATACGCGCCTGGGTCAAACGCGAGCGCGGCCGGCGTTCCTGATCTATCCCGGATCCGAATCGCGCGCGTGCAGGGCGCCTAGTGGCGGCAGCACCGCCTGTACATGGACGGCGCGGGCCTGAGTCGGATCGAAATCGGCATGGCGCCGCTTCTTGACGCGATGCCCGGACGAGGTGGCGTGTCGAACGCCACCCGCTGGCGACGAAATCAGTTCAGCACGCCGTGCGGCTGGATCCAGCCGCTGGCGATGCCGATCATCACTATCACGATCAGCGCCACGGAGAAGCCGATGCGCCGGGTCAGCGCGTTGACGGTGCGTTTGCTGCCGCCGGTGTCGACCAGCATGTAGTACAGGCCGGCGCCGAGGTTGTAGATGATGATGCCGAGAAAGCCGAGGACGAGCAGGAGTTTCATGGACGTGGTCCGGTGAAGTGGGCGAGCGTCAGCGGGCGCGCGCGGGGGAAGCGGGCATGCACCAGGCCCGCACGGTGATGGCGAGGGTCATCACCATCAGGAACAGGCCGTAGGCGACGGAGGTGGCGAGCACCTGTTTCCAGATCGCGCCGGCATTGGGATCGGCGTTGAGGAAACCCCAGTGCATGCCCCAGGCCGACAGCGCGGTGGCCAGCACCAGCGCGATGGTGTCGAACAGGCGCCGGCCGGTACCGCGCGGTTGGCGCGGGTAGATCCAGTACAGCGCGGCCAGGATCGCGAACCAGGGCAGGAACAGGATCAGGGCCAGATTGAGTTCGACCTGCGCGTTCATGGAGTCGGGGCTTGCGGGAAGGAGAAGTCTGGAGGGGATCCTAGGCATTGCGGAGCAGTTGTCCAAGAATCAGAATCCTTGCCAGAAAACCGGATCAGATTTGACGCCATGTCGGTAACCGGTTGATTTGGAAGGCTCCCATGAAGCGCTACGAATCCCTGGCCGAGGACATCGCCCGCTCCATCCGTGACGGCCTGCTGCGGCCGGGCCAGCGGCTGCCGTCGGTGCGCCAGACCAGTGCCCGCCGCAAGGTCAGTCCGGCCACGGTGTTCCAGGCCTATTACCTGCTGGAAGCGCGCGGCCTGATCCGCTCGCGCCCGCGCTCGGGTTACTACGTGGCCGATGACGCGCGGCCATTGCCGCCGGAGCCCGAGCGCGCCTCGCAGCCAGCCGATGGCGCGCGGCCGGTGGACGTCAGCGAACTGGTGTTCGAGGTGCTGGAATCGGCGATGGTCCACGACGTGGTGCCGCTGGGTTCGGCGTTTCCCAGCCCGCTGCTGTATCCGCTGGACAAACTGGGCCGGGCCATGGCCGGCGCCGCGCAATCGCTGGATCCGTGGAGCACGGTGGACGATCTGACCCCCGGCAAGATCCAGCTGCGCCGGCAGATCGCGCTGCGCTACCTGATCGCCGGCGTGCAGGTGTCGGCCGACGAGATCGTCATCACCAACGGCGCGCTGGAAGCGTTGAACCTGTGCCTGCAGGCGGTCACCCGGCCCGGCGATACGGTGGTGGTGGAATCGCCCTGTTTCTATGCCGCCCTGCAGGCGCTGGAACGGCATGGCCTGCACGCGCTGGAGGTGCCCACCCATCCGCGCGAAGGCATCGATCTGGACGCGCTGGCGCAGGCCATCGAACGCCATCGTCCGCGCGCCTGCTGGCTGATGACCAGTTTCCAGAATCCGCTGGGCTGCACCCTGCCGGACGAGAAGAAGCGGGCGCTGGTGGACCTGCTCGATCGTCACGATATCCCGCTGATCGAGGACGACGTCTACGCGGAGCTGTATTTCGGCGAACGCCGCCCGCCGCCGGCCAAGGCGTTCGACCTCGGCGGACGGGTGCTGCATTGCGGATCGTTCTCCAAGAGCCTGGCGCCGGGCTATCGGGTGGGCTGGGTGGCGCCGGGTCGCTACCGGCGCGAGATCGCCCATCACAAGCTGACGTTCTCGCTGGCAACCTCGGCGCCCAGCCAGCTCGGCCTGGCCGTGTACCTGGAAAAGGGTGGCTACGAGCGCCACCTGCGGCGCCTGCGCAAGACGCTGGAACGGCAGCAGCAGGAATACATGGGCGCGATCGCCCGGCACTTCCCCGAGGGCACGCGGATGACCCGGCCGCAGGGCGGCTACTTCCTGTGGGTGGAACTGCCGTCGCAGGTCGATGCGCTGGCCCTGCACCGGCAGGCGCTCGCCCAGGGCATCAGCCTCGCGCCCGGACCGATGTTCTCCGCCAGCCGCGCCTTCCGCCACTGCATCCGCCTCAACTACGGCCATCCGCTGGACGCACGCGCCGAACAGGCCATCACGACTCTGGGCACGCTGGCCACCGCCTTCCTGTCCCCACCTGTGGGAGCGACGTAAGTCGCGAGCTTTTCCCTCAGCGGACGATTCCGGCCATCGCGACTGACGTCGCTCCCACAAGGAAAAATTCTCAAATCCTTGGCCCTGCCATCCATAACCCCACTTGTGGGAGCGACGTCAGTCGCGAGTTTTTCCTCAGGGTAAGGTTCCCGCCATTGCAACCGACATCGCTCCCACAGGAAAAGAGGGCGGCAGGACTCTTACAATACCGCCGGCATGCGCAAGATCATCCATATCGACATGGACGCGTTCTACGCGTCGGTGGAGCAGCGCGACGATCCGTCGTTGCGCGGCAAGCCGGTGATCGTGGCCTGGCGCGGCGCGCGTTCGGTGGTGTGCGCGGCCTCCTACGAGGCGCGTACCTTCGGCGTGCGCTCGGCGATGCCGGCGGTGCGCGCCGAACGGCTGTGTCCGGACGGCATCTTCGTGCCGCCGGACTTCACGCGCTACAAGGCGGTGTCGCGGCAGGTGCGCGAGATCTTCCTGCGCCAGACCGATCTGGTCGAACCGCTGTCGCTGGACGAAGCCTACCTGGACGTGACCGCGCCCAAGACCGACCTGCCTTCGGCCACCGCCATCGCCGAGGCCGTGCGCGCGCAGATCCGCGAGGAAACCGCGCTGACCGCCTCCGCCGGGGTGGCGCCGAACAAGTTCCTCGCCAAGATCGCCTCGGACTGGCGCAAGCCGGACGGCCTGTTCGTGATCAAGCCGGGTCAGGTGGACGCCTTCCTCATCCCGCTGCCGGTGGAGCGGATTCCCGGCGTCGGCAAGGTGATGCTGGGCAAGCTGCACGCGATGGGCATCCGCACCGTGGGCGAACTGCGCGAGTGGTCGCAGATCGAACTGGAACAGCGCTTCGGCAGTTTCGGCGGCAGCCTGTTCCGGCGTGCGCGCGGCGTCGACGAGCGCCCGGTGGAACCGGATCAGCCGGTGCAGTCGATTTCCGCCGAGGACACCTTCGAGCGCGACGTGCCGCTGGCGGACATCGGCGAGGCGGTGCGGCGCCTGGCCGGCAAGACCTGGGAAGCGACCCGCAAGACCGATCGCGTCGGCCGCACCGTGGTGCTGAAGCTGAAGACCGCGCAGTTCCGCATCCTCACCCGCAGCTTCACCCCAGAAGCGCCGCCGGCCACCCTCGAGGAGTTCACCGCCATCGCGCTGGCCCTGCGCGAACGCGTGGACCTGCCGGCCGACACCCTGTACCGGCTGGTCGGCGTGGGCCTGTCCGGCTTCCGCGATCGCGAGGATGTCGTCGAGCAGCCCGGGCTGTTTGAAGACGCCTCGTAACCTGGATTTTTCCTTGTGGGAGCGACGTGAGTCGCGAGCTCTTCCGGAGTTTCCGGCTTTCCGGTATCGCGACTAGGTCGCTCCCACAAGGGAGAAAGGCAACAAGGCGCCCGGCACTCGCGGTCGAGCAGCAAGGATTGTTCGATAAATCTCCGTAACCCGGATGTCTCCCTGTGGGAGCGACGTGAGTCGCGAGCTTTTCCGGAGTTTCCGGCTTTCCGGTATCGCGACTTACGTCGCTCCCACAAGGGAGGGATGGCAAAAAAGAAAAAGCCCGGCGTCTGCCGGGCTTTTTCATGCACGCAATCAGCGCTTGGGCTGGTAGCGCAGGCTCAGGCCGTATTCGCGACCGGGCTGGTTGTACCAGGCGATGGTTTCGTATTCGCGGTCGAACACGTTGTCGACCTTGGCCAGCAACGTCCATTCCGGGGTGACCGCGTATTCCAGCCGCAGGTCGGCGGTGGCGAAGCCGCCCAGGCGGGTGGCATTGGTCAGCTCGTCGTAGCGGTAGCCTGCGCCATTGACGGTCGCGCCGACGCGGAAGTCGCCGAACGCGCGATCCACGTCGATGCGACCGGTGTTGCGCGCGCGGCGCGGCAGCAGCTTGTCGTTGTTGCTGGCGCTGCGGTTGCGCGGGTCGGTGTGGCTGAGCTGGGCGGAGAGATCCCAGCCGGCCAGGGTGACGTCGACGGTGAACTCGGCGCCGCGGATGCGGGCCTCGTCCACCTGCACCATCGCGAAACTGCTGCCGTCATAGGTGATCAGATCATCGATGCGGGTCTCGTACAGATCCAGCGCCCAGCGCCAGGCGTCGCCGTTCTGGGCGATACCGACATTGAGGCTCTTCGATTTCTCCGGCTCCAGGTCGCGGTTGCCGCTCCACGGGTCGTACAGATCGCTGAAGGTCGGCGCCTTGAAACCGGTGCCGTAGGTTGCGCTGAGCTTGAAGCCGCGCCCGAAGCTCATGCCCCAGCCGAGGTTGCCGGTGGTGTGGTTGCCGAATTGCTCGTTGTCGTCGTTGCGCACGCTGGCCTGCAACTGGTGGGCGCCGAACTTGCCCTGGTACTCGACGAAGCCGGCGGTGTTGCGGCGGCTGTCGGCGGCGTAGTCGGTGGTGCTGTCGAGATGGTCGATGTACCAATCCGCGCCGACGGTCAGCAACTGATCCTGGCCCAGGCCGATGTCGGCCTGCGCGCTGGCGGTGTTGCGGTGGGTGTTGTGGGTGCTGTCGTGATCGACTTCGTTGCGGTAGTTGTCGGTCTCGTTGTCGCTGCGGCCGACGTTGACGGTCAGGGCGAAGCGGTCGGTCGGCACGTAGCGGACCTTGCCATTCAACACCTGCTGCACGTTCTCGGTGTAGTTGTAGTAGCCGTCGTACCGGTTCGCGCCTTCGGCGCGCAGCGCGCTGGCCTCGGCGGTCAGCGTGTCGGTCAGCTTGTAGCCGCCGCGCAGGCTGGCCGAGACGTTGCGGTAGCCGTCGCGATCCGGTTCGTCCGCATAGCAGCCCTTGAACAGCGTGGCCGAACCCCGGCAGGCATTGATGCCGTCGGTGCGCTGGTAGGAAGCATCCGCACCGAACCAGCCGCGTTCGCCGCCGCCACCGAAACCGGCGCTGGCCTGGCGCAGGCCGTTGCTGCCGCCGCCAATCTGGAAGTGCGGCGCGTAGGTGCCCTGGTTGCGGCGGGTGAAGATCTGGATCACGCCGCCGATCGCCTCGGAGCCGTACAGGCTGGAGTTCGGGCCGCGCACGATCTCGATGCGATCGATCTGCGCCAGCGGCAGATCCGGGATGGCGGCGGCGGCGAAGTCGGCCGAGTTCACCCGCACGCCGTCGATCAGCACCAGGGTGTGGCTGGAGTTGGTGCCGCGCAGGAACAGCGAGGTCTGCTTGCCCGGGCCACCAGCATTGGTCAGGTTGATGCCGGCGCGGCCGCGCAGCAGATCCTGCAGCGAGGTCGCCTGGCTGCGCTCGATGTCGGCGCGATCGATGACCTGCGCCGGCGCCAGGCTGTCTTCCAGCGCGATCGCGGTGCGGGTGCTGGTGACGACGACTTCGTCCAGTTCGGTGGCGGCGTCCTGGGCGAGCGCCAGGCCCGGCAGCGCCAGGGTGACGGCCAGGGACAGGGTACGGATAGGTGGCATTGCAATCGGCTCCATGCGCCGCGCGCTCCCGCGCGGCATAACGAGGGGAGGCGGCAACGCGGGAACGGGAAGACAGCGGAAACGGCCGTACGCACGGCGCTCGCCGCCGCAACGCCCGCCGCGTCGCAACCAGTCGTCTTTCGGGCCGGTCTCCGGGCTTGCGAGCGCGATGGCGGCACCATCGCCGGCCAGGGCGCCTTCCCGTGCGGATGCACAGTGGCGTATGCCCTGTCCTGGCTCGCTTACCGTTGCGGGGGCAGCGCCGGAATCACCCGCAGCGCCGGGATGGCGTGCGCGGGTTCACCGGCTTCCCGTTTCAACCCGGGGCGGAATCGTCCGCGGGTCACCAGAAAGCGCGGCGATCCTACCAGATACCGGTCTGGCGGATGCCGAGCCTGTGGATGGGCGGGCCGCGCCCGGGCGGCAGCGCGCATCGATGGAAAGCGGGCAAGACAAGGCATGCATCGGGGCGGACGGGGATGGGCGCGAGGCCTCCCGTAGAATCCCGGTTCCCTCGCCGCAAGAAATCGCCTCGTGTCTTCCGACTGGATCCTCGCCGATTGCCGGCAACCTTCCCCCGAACACGCCGAACGCGCGCGCGCGCGCCAGGATCAGCTGACCAAGCCGCAGGGCTCGCTGGGCCGCATCGAGACCCTGGCGGTGGAACTGGCGGCGCTGCAACGCGCCGATCGTCCGACGCTGGCACGGGTGCCGGTGATCGTGTTCGCCGGCGATCACGGCGTGGTCGCCCAGGGCGTGTCGGCGTTTCCGTCCGAGGTGACGGTGCAGATGCTGCACAACTTCGCCCACGGCGGCGCCGCGATCTCGGTGCTGGCGCGCGAACTCGGTCTGCCGCTGCGGCTGGTGGATGCCGGCACCCGCGGCAGCCAGCCCATCGCCGGCGTGCACGCCGACAAGCCCTGCCTGGGCACCCGCGACTTCAGCGTGGAAGCGGCGATGGGCGAGGATGAACTCGCGCATGCGCTGGCGGCGGGCAGGCGCGCGGTGGAAGCGGCCGGCGACGCCGATCTGTTCGTGTTCGGCGAAATGGGCATCGGCAACACCACCGCGGCCAGCGCGTTGGCCTGCGCGCTGGCGGACCTGCCGCTGGAGGAACTGGTCGGCGCGGGTACCGGATTGCAGGGCGATCGGATTGCGCACAAGCAACGGGTGATCGCGGACGCGCTTGCATTGCACCGTCCGCACATCGCCGCGCACCCGCAGCCCGCGCGCGAGGCGCTGCGTCGTGTCGGTGGATTGGAAATCGCCGCGATGGCCGGCGCGATGATCGCCGCCGCCCAGCGGGGCGTACCGGTGCTGGTGGACGGTTTCATCGTCTCGGCCGCGGCATTGGCGGCGGTCCGCCTGCAACCCCAGGCGCGGCCATGGCTGCTGTTCTCGCACCAGTCCGCCGAGCGCGGCCACGCGCGCGTGCTGGCCGCGCTGGAAGCGCGCCCGCTGCTGCAACTGGATCTGCGCCTGGGCGAAGGCAGCGGCGCCGCGCTGGCGGTGCCGCTGCTGCGACTGGCCTGCGCGCTGCACGCCGGCATGGCCACCTTCGCCGAAGCCGCGGTTTCCGGACGCGACGAGACGCCATGATCCTCGACCTGGTGCGCCACGCCTCGACCGGACGCGTCGGTCATTTCGATGGCCGCACCGATCCGCCGCTACTGCCGGGCGCCGCCGACGCGGTCTGCGGCGGTTGCACGGGCATTGCCTGGTCACGGGTGATCAGTTCGCCACGCCAGCGTGCGCTGCATACCGCGCAGGCGCTGGCCGCCGCGCAGGCGTTGCCGGTGGACATCGCCGATGACTGGGCGGAGTGGGATTTCGGCGACTGGGACGGTCGCCATCGCGACACCCTTGCGGCAGACCCGCACTCGCAGCGCGCCTTGCAGGATTTCTACCGGGATCCCGGCGCGCATCCGCCGCCCAACGCCGAACCCTGGGCCGGCTTCGAAGCACGCGTCGGTCGCGGCCTGCGCGCGCTGGCGCGACGCGAAGACACCTCGCCCGCGCTGGTGGTCAGCCATGCCGGCCCGTTGCGACTGGCGCTGGCGCTGGCCTGCGGCCTGCCGCTGGCGTCGCTGTGGGCGGTGCGCATCGATTACGGCACCCGCCTGCGCCTGCGCGTGCAGATCGATGACCGGGATCAGCTGTGGGGCGAACTGATCGAGGTGCGACAGGCATGAGCATGCGCAAGCTGATCCTGGCGGTGCAGTTCCTGACCCGCCTGCCCACCCCGCAGCTGCGCGACTTCCGCGAGGAAGAACTGAGCCGCACGGCGGTGTATTTCCCGCTGGTGGGCGTGCTGATCGGCGTGTTGGTGGCGCTGCCGCTGTGGGCGCTGGACGCGCGCCCGTGGCTGGCCGGCCTGCTGGCCTTGCTGGCCTGGGTGTGGGTCACCGGCGCATTGCACCTGGACGGGCTGGGCGACGTGGCCGACGCCTTCGGTGCCGCGCATCGCGATCCGCAGCGCTTCCTGGAAGTGCTGAAGGATCCGCACATGGGCGTGTTCGGCGTGGTCACCGTGGTCATGCAGGTGCTGGCCAAGTTCGTGCTGCTGGCCGAACTGGCCGATGGCGCGTGGCTGTGGGGCGTGCTGCTGGTACCTGCGTGGGCGCGCTGGGCCACCACGCTGTTGTGGAGCCGCTGGTTGCCGCCGCTGCATGCGGGCATGGCCGAGCGCTTCGCCTGGTACCGCAACGAAGGCGCGTACTGGGATTGGGCGTGGGGCGTGGCGCTGGCGGCGATCAGCCTGTGGCTGGCGCCGCCGTTGCTGGTGTGCCTGCTGCTGGCACCGTTGACCGCGTGGTACTGGAAGCGCCGCCTCGGCGGCATCTCCGGCGACTGCCTCGGCGCCAGCACCGAGGTGCTGGAAACGCTGCTGCTGTTGGCGCTGGCGCTCGCGCCGGCGGCGTGGCGCCTGTCCTGAGGCGGATCAGTCGTCCTGTTCGCCGCCGCCCGGCGAGTCGAACAGGTTCATCGAAGGCGCGCTGCCTTCATCTTCCTGCCCATGGGTGGTGGTGGTCACCGGCGCGGCTGCCGGACGGCCACGGGGCGGCGGCAGCAGCGCGGCGGCGGCGTCGTAGGCCACCAGCAGTTCGCTGCGGCGTTCCTCCGGCAGGTGCTGCCAATGGCAGTCCAGCAGTGCGCCTTCCAGCGCGTACAGCAGGTTGAGGCTGGGACGGAAACCGGCGCGCTTGACCCGCATGAAGGCTTCCACCGAACCGGCCGCCACCAGATCCTCCTGCGTGCGCAGGCCGACCTGGCGCAGCCAGGCCGCCGATTTGGGACCGATATTGCGCATCTTCGCGGTGCTGATGCTCATGCCAGCGTCTCCACGTAGATGGCGGCGATGGCTTCCAGCCCGCGTTGATCTTCCTCGTCGAAACGCGCCAACCGCGGGCTGTCCAGATCCAGCACGCCGATCAGGCGATCGCCCTTGACCAGCGGCACCACCAGTTCCGAGCGCGAGGCGCTGTCGCAGGCGATATGGCCGGGGAAGGCCTCCACGTCTTCCACCCGCTGGGTCTGGCGGGTGCGCGCGGCCGCGCCGCACACGCCCTTGTCCAGGGCGATGCGCACGCAGGCGGGCAGGCCCTGGAAAGGACCGACCACCAGTTCGGTGCCGTCGTGGAAATAGAAACCGGCCCAGTTGAGATCCGGCAGCGCGTGGTAGACCAGCGCCGACAGGTTGGCGGCGTTGGCGACGTGGTCGCTTTCGCCGCTGAGCAGGGCGCGCGCCTGGGCGGCCAGCTGCGCGTATTGTTCCGGTTTGCTGCCGGTCAGGGTCTGGCTGGTGAAGGACATCACTGGATTCTAGCCCGAACCCGCGAGGGGGCCGGTGCGCCGGGAATGGTTGGATTGATGAAGACAACGTGATGACCGGCCAAAACAGGACGCGCCGGCGTCGGAATGTCCCGCTGGCACGCGGCTGCCTTCGCCGGACCGGCCCGCTACGATGGGCGGCCACGCGCCGACGGGGCGCATTGCCACAGGAAACGGATGCACAGCTTCTTCGTCACCGGCACCGATACCGGGGCCGGCAAGACCTTCGCCAGCAGCAGCCTGCTATATGCCCTGCGTGGTCGGGGCCTTCGCGCGGTCGGGATGAAACCGGTCGCCAGCGGCTGCGAACGCACCGTGGACGGTTGGCGCAACGAGGATGCGCTGGCGTTGCTGGCTGCCAGCGACCCGCGTCCGGCCTATGCCGATCTCAATCCTTATGCGTTGCCCGCGCCGCTCGCCCCGGAGATCGCCGCGCGGGAAGCCGGCGTGGTCCTGGCGTTGCCGCCGATCGTGGATGCCTTCCAGCGGTTGCGGGCGCAGGCGGACGTGGTGGTGGTGGAAGGCGTGGGCGGCTGGGCGGCGCCGCTGTCGGCGTCGCTGGATCAGGTCGACCTGGTGCGCGCGCTGCGCCTGCCGGTGGTGCTGGTGGTGGGCATGCGGCTGGGTTGCCTCAACCATGCGCGGCTGACCGCGCGCGCCATCCGTGCCGACGGTGCGGAGCTGATCGGCTGGATCGCCAGCGAAGTGGATCCGGAGATGGCGCGGCGGGACGAGAACTTCGAACTGCTGAAGGCGCGCATCGATGCGCCGTGCTGGGGGCGGTTGATGCATGCCGCGCCGGTGGATCCGGCGGTGGGGGCGGGGCGGTTGGTGTTGCCGGGGTGATGGGGAGTGTGGGGTTTTAGGGGTGTTGGTTTGCCGCCCAAAGCGCCCCCATCCGCCCTTCGGGCACCTTCCCCCGCGGGCGGGGGAAGGATTCGCTCAAAGAAAAGGCCCGGCAGCGGGGAGGCGCTGGCCGGGCCGGATTGCGCGGCGGGAGGGGAGTCCGCGCAATGTAGAGAGAACTTTGAAGCGGTATTACTTGGCGGCCTTGGCAGCCTTGGTCGCCTTGGCCACGGTGGCCTGGACGTTGTCGGTGGCAGCTTCGTACTGGGACTTGGCCAGCTGGCCGAAGGCTTCACCGGTCTTCAGCGCCAGACCGAACACTTCCTGGCCGGCGGCGACGAGGCGCTCGGTGTTGTCCTTGGCGATCTGCACGCCCTTCGGCCACAGGGTCTTGTAGCTGTCGAGATCACGCACTTCGGCCAGCTCGCCGAAGAAGGCGGTGGTGGCGTCGACGTTCTTCTCGAAGGTCTTCAGCTGGACGCCGAAGATGGTCTCGGCGCTTTCCAGGGCCAGACGGTTCGCGCGGGCAGCGGCCGCCGCGAACTGGTGCGTGTAGGTGCTGAACTGCTCGTTGAACTGTGCGGACATGGTGCACTCCAAAAGGGAATACGAGGATGTTGCGGCGCAGCATATCGAGGTCTTTGTTGCGGTGCAATAACAGGCGTATGGTTTTCCGACGAACGGTCAGTCCCCGTTAAAAATCAGCGGTTTGCGGGACAAAGCTGAACAGGGGGAGGCGAGGACGGGAAGCCACGGTTGCGCGGGAAACGGGCGTGCACAGGCGCACCGCCACGGTGCAAACGTTTTCTTCCGGGTTTCCAAGGGTTCGCGTGGTCGGCGAGGCCAGCCGTTTTCGACCATGCGATACGGTGCCCCTACCCAGCGACCGGCCTGTGGCCGGTCCGGGCGCTCAGCCGCGATAACGACTGCCGGCGGTGCAGGTTTCGTGGACCACGACTTCGCTCAGGCCGGGCAGGGCGGGCTTGAGCTGTTCCCAGATCCACGCGGCCAGGCGCTCGCTGGTCGGGTTCTCCAGACCGGGAATATCGTTGAGGTAGTGGTGATCCAGGCGGTCGTAGATCGGCTTGAACGCGGCCTTGATGTCGGCGAAGTCCATCACCCAGCCGGTGTGCGGATCGATGTCGCCGGAAACGTGCAGTTCCACCCGGAACGAATGGCCGTGCAGGCGCGCACACTTGTGCCCCTCCGGCACGTTGGGCAGGCGGTGCGCGGCTTCCAGGGTGAAGATCTTGAAAATATCCATGCGCGTATTGTCCGCTGCGGCGCATGAAGGCGGCAAATCCGGCGTCGCCCGCTGTGTCGGGCTTCTTTCGGAAATCCATCTTCACTGGATTGTAACGATTCGCATTTGCATCTAAGATGCGCCCGGCAGCCAGCAGCCGTCCCCGGTTCCGCCAGCGATTCCGTCCCCTCAGGAACCGACGATGAAACCGCTGACCCTGCTGACCGGCGCGCTCGCCTGGGCCGCCTTCGCGACCGCCTCCGCCCACACGCCCTATCTCTCGCCCAGCAACTTCGCCCCGCAGGCCGGCGAAACGCTGGCGCTCGACGCCGCCTTCGCCGAAACCTTCTTCGTGCCCGAAGCCGCGTTCGACAACAGCCGCTTCGTGATCATCGGGCCGGACGGCGCCAGCGCCGCGCCGGACACGGTACAGGTGTTCAAGACCCGCGTGGTCGCCGAGCACCGCATGCCGCAGGGCAAGGGCACCTACCGGTTCAGCACCGGGCCGCGCCTGGGCGCGCTGTTCCGCACCTGGGAAGCCGGCGGCAAGCGCGAGAGTTCGCGCGATCCGGCGGTGAAGATCCCGGCCGGCGCCAAGATCCTGTCCAATTTCCAGTCACTTACCCTGGCCGAGACCTACGTCAGCATCGGCGCGCCGGATACCGCGGCGCTGCGCGCGCGCGGGCAGGGGCTGGAGTTCGTGCCGGTCGATCATCCCAACGATCTGTACGTGGGCGAGTCGTTCGCCTTTGTCGTCCAGCATGACGGCAAGCCGCTGGCCAACCAGCCGGTCGAGATCACCGAGGCGGTCTGGACGTCGGATCGCAAGGCGCAGGTCGTGAACCTGACCACCGACGCCGAAGGCCGGGTGAGTTTTCCATTGCAGCGCGCCGGCACCTGGCTGGCGTTGTCGCGTCATCGCACGCCGGCCCCGGCCGGCGCGCCGGTGGCTGAATACAGCCACAGCTACACCCTGACCTTCCGCGTGCTCGAACCCTGAGCCGCCTTTCCGGATCCGCTGGAGTCCCTCGATGAAAACCGCCTCCCTCACCGGCGCGGTCGCCACCGCGCTGCTGCTTCCCCTCGCCGCCAATGCCTGGCAATCGCGGCCCGCGCGCCCGCTGGTGGTGGGCCACAGCGACAACATCACCGCCTTCATCGCCCAGCATGACGGCAACAGCGATGGTCGCCTGGGCTGGGAGGAATTCGAAGCCTTCCGCCGCCAGCGCTTCGATGCCACCGATGCCAACCGCGACGGCAGCGTGGACGTGGAAGAATACGTGCGCGAGTTCGAAACCCGATCGCGGCAGGCGCGCGAACAGGCACGCGAAAACCAGATCACCCAGACCGGCCGCCGCTTCGAAGCGCTGGATGCGGATCGCGACGGGCGCGTGTCGCGGGCCGAGTTCGACGCTTCCGGCGAACGCGTGTTCGCCGAAGGCCGGAAGGCGCTGGAAATGGAAAACGCCGAACTGGCGAAGAGCGGCGACGCGGCCACCGAACGCGCCGCGCGCGCCGAGCGCAGGCGCAGCCGGATGGAGTTGCCCAGCGCGCATACCGGCGATGGCTTCCTGGCGCGGTACGACGGCAACGGCGACGGCCAGGTCGAACGCGCGGAATTCGATCGCGCCCGCGCCGGACAATTCGAACGCACCGACGCCAACCGGGACGGCGCGCTGGACCGCGAGGAATACCTGACGGAATTCCGCCAGCGCCTGGACCAGCACTACGCCGCGCTGGGTGGCGGTTCGGACAAGCAGACGCGCGTGCGTTTCGCCGCCCTGGACACGGACAAGGATGGCCGGATGACCTTCGCCGAGTACCAGGTGTCCGGTCGGCGCAGTTTCGACGCCGCGGACCGCAACCACGACGGCGTAGTCGACGCGGCCGACGCGGCGTTGCCGCCGCCGGCACGGCCGGCCCGCACCGCCGCGGGACGCTGACAGGCACCGGCATGGGGATGCCGATGAACACCGCATCGCTCCAGGGGATGTCCCCATGCGCGCGTCCTGCGCGGCGCCTTCCGTCGCGACGGCGCGTCGATCCCTGCCAACACCCGCGATAGCGGGCGTCACCCCACTTCCCGCATCGCCCGTGCGCGATGCCTTTCCCAGCAACGCAGGACCGCCGATGGCGGCGGCAGCCAGGACCGGAGCGCTCCCATCGAAGCGCGCATTTCCCTTCCCGACTGTCGGAGTTCCACCATGAAGCTGCCCCCCAGCCTGCTCGCGCTGGCCATCGCGTCGAGCCTGTCCTTCCCCCTGCACGCGGAAACCCCGTCCGATGCCGACGGCACCAAGACCTTCGACCCCGTCGAGGTCAAGGCCGCGCGTGAGAAGCGCAAGTCCGCCAACCAGAACGTCACCGTCATCGACGCCCGCCAGATGGAAAACGAGATGGCGGAGAGCATGGGAGACGTCATCCGCTACATCCCCGGCGTCAGCATCGTCGACCTCGGTCGCTTTGGCGACAACGGCTTCAACATCCGCGGCATCGAGGGCGATCGCGTCGCCTTGACCATCGATGGCCTGGGCATGGCCGAGAGCCTGGAGACGGCGCGCAGCTACGAATTCTTCCGCGCCGGGCGCGGTGGTTTGGACATCGATTCGCTGAAGACCGTGGAAGTGATCAAGGGACCGGATTCGATCGCCGCCGGCAGCGGCGCGCTGGGCGGCGCGGTGGTGTTCACCACCAAGGATCCGGCCGACTACCTGAAGCAGGAAGGCAATGACACCCACGTCGGCATGAAACTGGGATACACCAGCCACAACGACGAGAAACTCGGCTCGCTGACCCTGGCCAACCGCACCGGCATCGTCGAATCGATGCTGGTCTACACCCGGCGCAAGGCGCACGAATCCGAGGGCTGGTTCTCGAACACCGCGGTGGCAACCGGCAGCGCGCGCCGGTTGCCGGATCCGATCGATCACGACAGCACCAACGTGCTGGCCAAGGTCGATTTCGTGATCAGCGATGCGCACCGGTTGGGCGTGGTCTATGAGCGCAACCGGGTGGACAACCTGGTCGAGAACCTGAGCCGGGTCAGCGGGCCCGGCTACCTGGAGCGCTGGGGCGACGACAGCAGCGAACGTGACCGCTACGGCATCCGCTACCGGTGGGATGCCGGCAACGCCATGTTCGACACCCTGGAGTTGCAGGTCGATCGCCAGGAGACCAAGAGCCGCGGCATCACCCGCATCCTGACCGGCAGCGGTGCTTCCAGCACGCCGGCCACGCCGGTCACCACGCCGTGCACGCTCGCGCTGACCTGCCGGCGCGCCGAGGATCGCACCACCGAGCAGAGCCTGGACCGGGTGGCGCTGGACTTCGACAAGGCCCTGGACACCGGGCCGACCCGGCACGCGCTGGTCTATGGCGCGGCCTGGCAGCAGCGCGACATAGACTTCCTTGCCATCGACTATCGCTGGAACAACGCCGGGGCGCTGGACACCGCCACCGTGGACCCGGCGCAGGTGCCAAAGACCGATGCGACCTCCTGGAACCTGTATTTGCGGGATCGCATCGGCTTCCTGGAAGACCGCCTGCAGCTGACCCTGGGCGCGCGCTACGACCGCTATGACTACTCACCGCGGGTGGGTGGCACCTTCCTGGATCCCACCGGCAGCGTGCGCGACGTCAGTTTCGCCTCGCCCACCTGGCAGGCCGGCATCAGCTACCGGTTCCTGCCCAACCAGTCGCTGTGGCTGCAGGCCGGGCGCGGTTTCCGCGCGCCGACCACCGGCGAGATGTACGCGCCCACCAGCACCACCCAGATCACCGAAGTGGGAACCGGAAACACCGTGCTGGTGCCAACCGCGGCGGCCAATCCGGATCTGGAGGCGGAAAAGAGCCTGAGCGTGGAACTGGGCTATCGCTGGGAAAGCGACAACGCGCGTTTCGGCATCTCGGTGTTCCGCGATCGCTACGACAATTTCATCGAAAACACGCGAGTGACCGCCAATCCAGGCACCGAATACCGCACCTGCTCGCGCGGTACCTGCACCACCCGGCTCGGCTACGACTACAACACGCCGGCCAACGTCGGCGAAGTCACCGTGAAGGGCGTGGAGCTGGAAGGCCTGTGGCGACTGGGCGACGCCTGGCTGCTGCGCACGGCGTGGTCGCACAACGAGGGCGAGCAGAAGAACGGACGCCCGCTGGACAGCATCAACCCGGACAAGGGCGTGCTGGGCCTGAGCTGGCAGGGCTGGGATGACCGCCTGCGCATCACCGGCAACCTGACCCATTCGCTGGCCAAGAAGGGCCGCGACGTGGATCTGCAGCCGGACGTCTTCGGCCAGGTGCCGCAGCGGTTCCTGAGCGATGCCTACACGACGATCGATCTGTTCGGCAGCCTGCGCGTGAACGATCACCTGCGCATCAACGCCGGCGTGTACAACCTGATGGACGAGCGCTACTACCCGTGGGCGCGCATCCGCAACGTCACCCGCGGCGACTTCTACCTGTACGGCTACGCCACCGACGACGGCATCGGCCGCTACAGCGAACCGGGCCGCAACTATCGCGTGTCGGTGTCGTACAGCTTCTGAGCGGGTTCCGTTTCCGCCGCGCGTCCATCGCACCTGCCGGAAACGAAAAAGCCGCGTCGACGGACGTCGACGCGGCTGATCGGAGACGGCCTTCGCTGGAGCGATCAGCGTCCGGAACCACCCCCACGGCCACCGCGGGCGCCACGGCCTTCCTGGCGACGGCCCTGGCCCTGCGGCTTGGGACCGCCGGCATGGGCATGCCGCGGCGGGGCGGCGTGCGGACGGCGGTTGTGCTTGCGCGGTGCCTTGTTGCCGGCGGGACGATCGTCGCGGCCGGCCTGCGAGTTGCCCCAGCGGATCGGCACCTGCGGTTCGAAGCCGGGCACTTCCACGATGTCCAGATCGCGCTTGAGCATGCGGTTGATCTGGCGCAGCAGCTTGGCTTCGTCCTGGGCGACGATCGAAATCGCCTCGCCCTGCGCGCCGGCGCGGCCGGTGCGGCCGATGCGGTGCACGTAGTCCTCGGCCACCATCGGCAGGTCGAAGTTGATCACCCGCGGCAGCTGATCGATGTCGATGCCACGCGCGGCGATGTCGGTGGCGACCAGCACGTTGACGCGGCCGGCCTTGAAATCGCCCAGCGCACGCAGGCGCGCACCCTGCGACTTGTTGCCGTGGATGGCGGCGGCGCGCACGCCGCTCTTTTCCAGGAACGTCGCCAGCTTGTCGCAGCCGTGCTTGGTGCGGCCGAACACCAGCGTCTGCACGCGGCTGTCCGCGGCCAGCAGGTGCAGCAGCAGTTCGCGCTTGCGGCCGCCGTCGACCGGATGCACGCGGTGGGCGATGGTGTCGGCGACGGTGTTGTTCGGGGTCACCTGCACCTGCTGCGGCTCGCGCATGAACTCCAGCGCCAGATCGCGGATCGGATCGGCGAAGGTGGCCGAGAACAGCAGGGTCTGCCGGTTCTGCCGCGGCAGCTTGGCGAGGATGCGCTTGATCGAGGGCAGGAAGCCCATGTCGAGCATGCGATCGGCCTCGTCCAGCACCAGCACCTCGATGCCGGACAGGTCGATGCTGCGGCGCTCGATGTGATCGATCAGGCGGCCCGGGCAGGCGATCACCAGATCCACGCCACGGCGCAGCGCGTCCAGCTGGTTGCCCATGCCGACGCCGCCGTAGATGGTGGTGCTGGGGATGCGCAGGTACTTGCCGTAGGTACGCAGGCTGTCGTGCACCTGCACGGCCAGTTCGCGGGTCGGGGTCAGGATCAGCGCGCGCGGCTTGCGGCCACCGCGCGGGGCGACTTCCTGCGGGGTGGTGGCCAGGTACTGGATCAGCGGCAGGCCGAACGCGGCGGTCTTGCCGGTGCCGGTCTGGGCGCCGGCCAGCAGGTCGTGACCCGCCAGCGCCAGCGGAATGGCCTGGGCCTGGACGGGGGTGGGCTCGGTGTAGCCCTGCTCGTCCAGCGCGCGCAGCAGTGCCGGCGCCAGGCCGAGGGATTCGAACGTCATTGCGGAATACTCCAAAGGCGGCGGACGCCACCCGCGCCGACAACGCGCGGTCAGGCGCGGCGGCGATGGCGGATCGGCCGTTTACCCGTAGCGTTCCCTGGAAACCGCGCTGCGAGAGGGGAAAAAGGCGGAAGACGCCACATGGCGACTCCGGGTTTGCACAGCGAAAGCAGTCGGAGTGGGGCGGATGCGGGACCGCGGGGGACCGGCATCGGCGGACCGTCGGGGAAACGAACGGCCGCTGGCAAACGGCGCGCACTTTAACCGATTCCGGGCGCCAGCGGGGATTTTATGGACCGGGAGGGGCGGTTTTCCGTTCAGCCGAAAGGAATGCCGCGCCGGGCCGATATACTATAAGCCCCTGTTTTCTCGACCCGACCGCCCCCATGAGCCTGCGCGTACTGCGTCACAACGGACAGCCCGTTGTCCCCGGGAGCCGAGGGGACGCCGATCCCCTGGCCGGCCCGGCCCAGGGCGACTGCGTCGGTTGCCAGGTCCGCCACCTGGCGGTCTGCGCGGCACTGCCGCTGGACCAGGCGCGGGCGCTGGAGACCCTGGCCGGCGACATTCCGCTCAAGGCCGGCGAAGTGCTGGCGCGGGAAGGCGACTCCCGCCGCGAGGTGTTCACCGTCACCGCCGGCGCGCTGCGCCGGATCCGCCTGCTGGCCGACGGCCGCCGGCTGGTGGCCGGCTTCCTGATGCCGGGCGATTTCATCGGCTTCAGCGGCGCCACCCACTACCGCCATTCGATCGAGGCGATCGTCGACAGCGAGCTGTGCGCCTTCACCATGCAGGACATGCGCACGTTGTGCGCGCGCTATCCGGAACTGGAGCGCGAATTGCTGGAACGCGCCTGCGTGGAGCTGGACGCCACCCGCGACAACCTGATGTCGCTGGCGCGGATGACCCCGCTGGAGCGGCTGGCCTCGTTCCTGCTGGACATGCACGCGCGCCGCCGCCGCCAGGGTTACAGCGGCGACGAGGTGGTGCTGCCGATGTCGCGCACCGACATCGCCGACTACCTGGGCCTGACCGTGGAAACCGTCAGCCGCAGCTTCACCCGCCTGCGCCAGGACGGGCTGATCGCCACCGATGACCCGCACCGGGTGAGCCTGAAGGATCGCAAGCGCCTGGCCGCGCTCGCCGAAATGCGCGAGTAAGCCGGCGTCGTCCGCTCGAAATACATGCGTGGAGCGGAGCTTGCTCCGCTTTCCTTTTGCCTGTTATGCGGATGATGGCCTGACGTGCGCATGAGACATCGCGGGGCGGAGCGAGCTCCGCTCTACGAAGAGGCGATGTGGTTTGGCGTAGAGCGGAGCTTGCTCCGCTTTCTTTTTGCCTGTTGTGCGGACGATGGCTTGACGTGCGCGTGAGGCATCGCGGAGCGGAGCGAGCTCCGCTCTACGAAGAGGCGATGTGGCTTGGCATGGAGCGGAGCTTGCTCCGCATTCTTTTTGCCTGTTGTGCGGACGATGGCCTGACGTGCGCATGAGGCATCGCGAAGCGGAGCGAGCTCCGCTCTACGAAGAGGCGATGTGGCTTGGTGTAGAGCGGAGCTCGCTCCGCTCCTCGGGATCCGGCCAAAGGCGGCCGTCGATCAGGCGGTGGCTTTCGTGGACGGTGCCGGGGGGCAGGGGCGCGTGGGTGATGATCAGGACCGCGCGATCGGCGACGGCCTCGGCGATATCGCGCATCAGCGCGTCGGCGGTGTCCTGGTCCAGGCCTTCGGTGGGTTCGTCGAGCAGCAGCAGCGGAGTATCGCGCAACAGCGCGCGCGCCAGTGCCAGGCGCCGCGCCTGGCCGGCCGAGAGGGTCGCGCCGCTTTCGCCGACCCAGCCATCGAGGCCGTCGCTCCAGTTTCGTACCAGCGTGTCCAGCCGGACCTGCGCCAGCGCCCGCCACAGCTTTGCATCGTCGGCGCCGGGATCGCCGATGCGCAGGTTGTCGCGCACGCTGCCGGCGAAGACCGGCGCGTCCTGCGGCAGCCAGGCCTGGCGTGCATGCCAGTCGGCGCCGCGGAACCGGCGCAGATCGTGGCCCGCGTAAAGCAGCCGGCCTGCGTCGGGATCGCGCAGGCGCAGCAGCAATGCGAGAAGCGATGACTTGCCGGCGCCGCTGTCGCCGCGGATGGCGATGCGACGTCCCGGCGCGAGCACCAGATCCACGCCATCCAGCAGCCGGCGCGCTTCGCCCGGCCAAGCGAAGGCCACGCCTTCCAGCACCAGCGGACCGTGCGCGGGCACGGGGACGGGATCGGCGGGATCGTCGATCTCCGGTTGCTGCATCGCCACCTCGTCCAGCCGCCGCGCGGAGGCGCGCGCGGCCTGCCAGGCCTGCCATGCCACGCCGATGCCGGCGGCGGCTTCCAGCAGGGCGAGAGTCATGAAGAACAGGCCGCCCGCCGCGGGCGCGGACAATCGCCGCGCATCGACCGCGTCGAACAGCAGCCAGCCCAGCGCCGGCAGCAGCGCCGCCGCCAGCAGGCCGTGGAGCAACACGCCGAGCGCGAGCCGCCGCTTGCGCTGGCGCTCCCGTCCGGCCAGTGCCACTGCGTCCGCGTCCACCCGCGCCAGCCAACCGTCCACCGCGTCGAGCGCGACCAGATCGCTGGCGCCTTCCAGCCCTTCGAGCACCGCGTAGCGCAGGCGCGCGCGTGCTTCGGCGCGTTCGCGTTCCAGGCCGCGCGCGCCGGCCTGTATCGCCCACGGCACCGCCACCGCGATCAGGACGAACGCCACCGCCAGCAACAGTCCGGCGACGGGCAGCCGCCAGGCTGCGACGGCGACACCGATCGACAGCACCGTCGCCAGCGACACCAGCGGCCCGAGCGCGCGCACCAGCAGGCCGTCGGCCGCCTCGATGTCGGCGACCAGTCGCGCCAGCAGATCGCCCACGCGATAGCGCCCCAGCCCCAGCGGCGCCAGTGGCAGCGCGCGGCGGAAGAACCACACCCGCAGATCCTTCGCCAGCGCCAGGGTGACGTCGTGGCCGACCAGCTTTTCCGCGTAGCGCGAGAGGATGCGGGCGAAGGTGAATGCACGGATGCCGGCCGAGGGACCGAAGAAGTTGAAGCCGATCGCCGCGCTGCCGGCCAGCGCCGCGGCGGTGAGGAAATGCCCGGCCAGGCCGAGCAGGCCGGTGCCGGCCAGCAGGGTGATCAGCAGCAGCGCGAAGGTCAGCGCGATGCCGCCGGCATGGCGGCGCAACACGCCGCGCAGATCGTCCGGCCGCGCGCTCATGGCGACGCCTCCGGCACACGCGGGCATGCGTGGTGGAGATCCAGCACGCGCCCAGCCATCCGCATCGCCGCCGGACTGTGGGTGGCCATGATCAGCGTGCGTCCGCGCGCGAACTCCGCCAGCGCCTGGAGCACGGCCTGTTCGGTTTCCGGGTCGAGGAAGGCGGTGGGTTCGTCCAGCAACAGCAGGCCGGGTTTGCGCAGGAACAATCGGGCCAGCGCCACGCGCCGCGCCTCGCCGCCGGACAGGCCGAAGCCGCGCTCGCCGATGGCGGTATGCAGGCCTTGCGGCAGGCGCCGGGCGAAGCGCATCACCTGGGCGGTCTCGGCGGCGTGTTCCAGCTCCGCGTCGCTGGCGTCGGGCGCGGCGATACGCAGGTTGTCGGCCAGCGTGCCCTGGAACAGGAACGGTCGCTGCGGGGCATAGCCGATGCGCGGCGGCGTGTCGTATTGGATTGATCCTTCGGCGGGCGGCAGCCAGCCGGCCAGCGCTTCCAGCAGCGTGCTCTTGCCACCGCCGCTGGCGCCCGCGATCGCGAGGTGTCCACCGGCTTCCAGCGCGAACGAGAGATCCCGCAGCGCCAGCGGCGCACCGGCGGCGGGACGCAGCGCCAGGCGTTCCACCCGCAGCGCCGGCGCGCGCGGATCGCTGGCCGCGTTCGCGGTCGTCGGCGATGGCGGCGCGGTCTCGGGTTCGATGTCTTCCAGCAGCTGCGCCATCTCGCCCGCCGCGGCCAGCGCGGCGGCGCGATCGTGGTAATGCGTCGCCAGCCGCCGCAGCGGCGCGTAGAACTCCGGCGCCAGCAGCAGGCAGAACACGCCGGTCGCCAGATCCAGCGGCGGTCCGCGCAGATCGAGCATGCCCAGGTAGGACAGGCCCAGGTACAGCGCGATCATCGCCACGCTCAGCGAGGCGAAGAACTCCAGCACCGCCGAGGACAGGAAGGCGATGCGCAGGACCTTCAGGCTGCTGCTGCGCAGGCCTTCGGCGGCCTGTTCGATGCCGGCCAGTTCGCTGTCGCCGCGTCCGTACAGGCGGATCAGGCCGAGGCCGCGCAGGCGATCGGCGAAATGGCCGCCCATCCGCGCCAGCGCCTGCAACTGGCGGCGGCTGGCCGCTTCCGCGCCCCAGCCCACCAGCATCATGAAGATCGGCGCCAGTGGCAGGGTCAGCAGCAGGATCAGGCCGACCACGCGGTCGGCCCAGAACGCGCCGATCAGGATCAGCAACGGCACCGCCACCACTTCCAGCCGCACCGGCAGGAAACCGCCGAGGTAGCCTTCCAGCGCATCGACGTGGCCGCCGAGCGTCTCGGCGAGTTCGCCGCTGCGCCGGTGGCGCAGCCAACGCGGGCCGCGCGCGATCAGGCGGCGCGCCAGCCGTGCACGTACCTGCACGCGCACCGTTTCCACCGCTTCGTCGGCCAACCGCCGCGACGCCCATCCGAGCAACGCGCGCAACATGCCGACGACGGCCAGTCCGACCAGCAGCGCCGCCACCGCGCGCACCGGCGCATGGTCTACGAAGACCTGTTGCATCGCCCGCGCGATCAGCAGCGCCTGCGGCACCAGCAGCGCGCCAGCCAGCACCGTGCAGACGCCGGCCAGGCGCAGCGGACGCGCGCCGAGCGCGGCGAATGCCTTCAGGTGTCGCGCCGCGTCGGGCGCGCGCGCATCCGCCACGTCGCTCATGTCGGCAGGGTGCGGCAGCCCAGCGCGCTGAGCAGGCCATGCAGTGCCGGCGCGTGCGCCAGCCACGGTCCGGCGAGGGTGAGCAGGCCGGCGAACAGCACGATCATCGCCGCGCCCATGCGCGCGCCCGGCCGTTGCAGCCAGCGGCCCATGCGCGCGCCCGACCAGGTCAGCGGCACCATCATCGGCAGCGTGCCCAGGCCGAAGGCAAGCATGGTCAGCGCGCTGTCGCGCGCATTGGCCTGCAACCACGCGGCGGTCAGCAGGCTCAGGCTGAGTCCGCAGGGCAGCCAGCCCCACAGCATGCCCAGCGCGATCCGGCGCCACGCGCGATCGGCGGGCAGCAGGCGCGATTGCAACGGCCGCAACCACTGCCACACGCGCGCCGCCGGACGCGACAGGAACTGCAGGCGCGCGCGCCGATCCAGCAGGCGCAGCGCGACCAGCACCAGCACCACGCCCACCGCCATGCGCAGGACCAGTGCCAGGTTGTCGAATCGGAACACTTTCAGCAGCCCGCCGCCGAAACCGCCGACGATCGCGCCGGCCAGCACATAGCCGCCGACCCGGCCGAGGTTGACCTGCAAGGCCGCGCCCCAGCCGCGTTGCGGGCTCATCGCGGAGAATCCGGTGGCGATGCCGCCGCACATCGCGGCGCAATGCACGCCGCCCAGCAGGCCGCTCAGCAGCGCCGCGAGCAGGGTGAGGCTGTCAACCGGCATCGTCCTTGCCCGTGTCGCGCGCCGCGTCCGTCGCGGGTGCCGCGCCGTCGCCTTCCGGTGCGGATGGCTTCGACGCGTGCGCGGGTTTCCGCGCGTCCTCGTCGTCGAGGATGTCCAGCGCGGGCGTGTCCAGATCGTCGAACTGGCCGCGCCGCACCGCCCAGATGAAGGCGGCGACCGCCAGGCCCAGCAGCACCAGGCTGATCGGAATGAGCATCAACAGAATGGTCATGGTGCGGACTTGCTCGTGGGCACGCGGGTCAGGCGCAGGGCGTTGGCGGTGACCAGCAGCGAGGATAGCGCCATTCCCAGCGCGGCCAGCCACGGGGTGACCTTGCCGGTGGCGGCCAGCGGCAGCGCCAGCACGTTGTAGGCCAGCGCCCAGGCCAGGTTCTCGCGGATGATCCGGCGGGTGCGGCGGGCCAGATCCACGGTGGCGGGCAGGCGCGACAGCGAGGTGCCGGTCATCACCAGGTCCGCCGCGCGCTGCGCCAGCGGCGCACCCTGGCCCATCGCCACCGACACGTCCGCGCCGGCCAGCACCGGCGCGTCGTTGATGCCGTCGCCGACCATCGCGACGATCCGGCCCTGCGCCTGCAGTTCATGCACGAAGGCGAGCTTGTCCTCCGGCGTTTGCCGCGCGCGCGGATCGGCGATGTCCATTTCCGCGGCGAAGCGCTGCACCGGCGCGACGCCGTCGCCGCTGGCCAGATGCACCGCGTAGCCCTGCGCGCGCAGCGCCGCCAGCGCGTCCCGGGCGTCGGGACGCGCCGATTCGCGCAGCACGAACCGCGCGACGGCACGCGTGCCATCGCCCAGCCAGATCGCCCCATCGTCTTCGCCGCCGCTGGCGAACCCGGCCTGGCCCAGCCGCCACGCCTGGCCATCGATGTGGCCCTGCACGCCCCGGCCGGTGACGGTTTCCACCCGCTCGGCGCGCAGCGTGTCCACGTCCGCGTCGGTGGCGGCCTGGAGGAACGCGGCGGCCAGCGGATGGCCGCTGTCGCGCTCCAGCGCCGCGGCCAGCGCGAGCGCGCGCGAACGATCGAAACCGTCCAGGCCCTGCGCCTCCACGCTCAACGCGCGCGGATCGCTGAGCGTGCCGGTCTTGTCGAACACGATGTCGCTGGCGCGCGAGAGCGTGTCCAGCGCATCGGCGCGGGTCGCCAGCACGCCCAGCTTCGCCAGGGTGCCGTGCGCGGCGGCCAGCGCGGTCGGCACCGACAGCGACAGCGCGCAAGGACAACTGATCACCAGCAACGCCAGGGTCACCTCGAAGGCGCGCGCGGGATCGTGGAAATACCAGAACACGTACACCGCCAGCGCCGCCAGCAGCAGGCCGGCGACGAAGCGGCCGCCGATGCGATCGGCCGCGCGCGCGATCGGCGGCCGGTGCGCCTGCGCCTGATCGACCAGCCGCGCCAGCTGCGAGAGCCGGGTGGCGCTGCCGACGTCGGTGACCCGCAGCCGCGCCGGGTGCTCGCGGCACACGGTGCCGGCGTAGACCGACGCGCCGGCGCGCTTGTGGATGGGATGCGACTCGCCGGTCAGCAGCGCTTCCTCGAACACCGCGTCGGTGTCCAGCAGCACGCCGTCGGCGGGCACGTTGTCGCCGGCGGCCACCCGCACCACGTCGCCGGCGGCGAGGCTGCCGACCGCCACCGACTCGCGGCTGCCGTCGGCGCGCTCGCGGGTGGCGAAGGCGGGGCGCGCCCGCGCCAGCGCATCGACCTGGGCGGTGGCGATGTTGCGCGCGCGCTGTTCCAGCATGCGCGCGGCCAGCAGCAGGAACACGAACATCACCGCCGCGTCGTACCAGACATGCACGCCGCCACGGATGGTTTCGACCAGGCTGGCCAGGTAGGCGAGCAGGGTGGAACCGGCGATCAGCGTGTCCATGCCGAGGTGGCGTTCGCGCAGTTCGCGCCAGGCGCCGGCCAGGAACGGCCAGCCGGAGTAGAACACCACCGGCGTGGACACCAGGAAGGTCAGCCAGCGGAAGAAATCGCGCGTGGGCACCGGCATCGTCCGGTCCACGTCCAGGTACAGCGCCTCGGCGAACATCATCGCCTGCAATGCGCCCAGCCCGGCGATGCCCAGCCGCAGCAGCCAGCGCTTGCGCTCGTCCAGGCGCGCGCGTTCGCTGGCCTCGCCACCGGCCAGGTAAGGCCGGTAGCCGAGCATGGACAGCCGCTGCAGGATCCGCGACAGCGCCGCGCGCTGCGGATCCCAGGCGATGCGGATGCGTCCGGTCACCGCGTTGGCGGTGCTGTCGAGCACGCCCTCCTCGCGGGTGAGCGCGCGGTCGATCAGCCAGGCGCAGGCGGCGCAGCGCATGCCGTCGGTGAGCAGGATGATCTCGCGCCCGCCGGTGACCGGATGGCTGTGTTCGGCCTGCAACTCCTCGCGATCCCAGATGCCCAGATCGACGGGCTCGGCGTCCACGCGTCCGGCCGCGGCGCTGCGCAGGCGGTAGTAGCTGCCCAGGTCCGAATGGCGGATCCATTCGGCCGCCGCGGCGCAGCCTTCGCAGCAGAATCCCGCGGTCTGGCCGTCCAGCGGACGCAGGACCGGTGCGGCCGGCAGCGCCTCGCCGCAGTGGTAGCAATGCGGCGAAGGCGCCGTTGCGCTCACGAGGCGGCGTCGTCCTGCAACGAGGGCGACAGGTGCGTGGCGCGCTGCGCCTTGGGCAGGCGGCCGCGCAGGCGCCATTGGCCGTCGGCCGGGCCGAGTTGCACCTTCCACGCGTGCGAGGCGTCCACCGCTTCATCCAGACGCCAGCCGTTGCCGGCCGGCGGCAGGCGCAGGCGGCGATCCTCCTCGGCCTTGGTCGGATGTTGCAGATGCAGCTCCAGCGGCGCGCGGCGATCGAATTCGCCGCTGACCGGAATGACTTCCACGACGCCCGCGTCCACCCGCAGCACCGCCGCCAGCTTCATCGACTGCGCACGCTGGTCCGGACCGAGGTCGGTGGTCTGGATTTGCGCCATCCGATCCACCTTGTCGGTGACCGCGTCGGCGCCGCCGGCGCGCACGGAGATGTAGACCAGGCCGACGCCGGCGACGATCGAGGCGATCGGCAGGCCGATCACCAGCCACATCACCGGAATGCGCCAGAGGGGAACTTTGGGTTGCGGGGTCATGGGGCGGGTCCGAAGTAGCTGCTCTCGACGATCTTGGTGGACACGCCGTCCTCGCGTTCGACGCGGATGCGGATGGCGTGCCGGCCGGTCACGCTGGACGGCGCGGTCGCGACCAGCGGCAGCGACAGCACTTCCTCGGCATCGGCCTGGATCTGCTTGCCGCCACCGGCCAGGGTGATGCCGGCGGTGTCCGATTCCAGCACGATGCGGTAATGGTGCGATTGCTGATCCTTGTTGACCAGCTTGAGCGTGTAGCTGTTCTCGATGCGTCCGCCGCCGACGTCGCGGTACAGCGCGTTGCGATCACGCAGCACCTCGGCGATCACGTCGCTGCGGTGGGTCACGCCCCAGGCCCAGGCGGCCAGCAGCGCCAGCAGGATGGTGCCGTAGACGAACACGCGCGGACGCAGCACGCGGGTGCCCTTGCCGTCGATGGCGTTCTGGGTCGAATAGCGGATCAGGCCATTGGGATAGCCCATCTTGCCCATCACGTCGTCGCAGGCGTCGATGCAGGCGCCGCAGGCGATGCACTCGTATTGCAGGCCGTTGCGGATGTCGATGCCGGTCGGACACACCTGCACGCAGATGGTGCAGTCGATGCAGTCGCCCAGCTGATCCGGGGCGAACTTCGGCAGCGGCTCGGCGTGCGCGCCGGCGCCAGCAAAGGTGATGGTGCCGCGCGCGTGCAGGCGGTTGTCGGCCGCGGTGGGATGCTGGTACGCGCGGAACACGTAGTCGTAGGCGGTGGCCTTGTCGAGCAGGCCGCGAGCGCGTTCCAGCACGCTGCCCAGGCCGCGCTTGCGCGGGCCACGCGGTTCGCCGCGCATCGGGTCGTAGGCGATGATCAGGGTGTTGCGGTCGAACATCGCGCTCTGGAAGCGCGCGTAGGGGCACATGTACTTGCACACCTGCTCGCGCAGGAAACCGGCGTTGCCCCAGGTGGCCAGCGCGTAGAACAGCACCCAGAAGGTTTCCCAGCCGCCCCATTCCAGCGGCGCGCGCACGGCCAGATCGCGGATCGGAGTGAAGAAGCCGACGAAGGTGAAGCCGGTCCACAGCGCGAACAGCAGCCAGATCGCGTGCTTGCCGCCCTTGCGCAGGATCTTCTGCCCGTTCCAGGGGCCGGCGTCCAGCTTCATGCGCTGGCCGCGGTCGCCCTCGGTCCAGCGCTCCATCCACAGGAACACTTCGGTCCACACCGTCTGCGGGCAGGCGTACCCGCAGAACAGGCGCCCGGCCAGGGTGGTGAAGAAGAACAGCGCCATCGCCGCGATGATCAGCAGCAGCGCCAGGAACAGGAAGTCCTGCGGCCAGAACGACAGCCCGAACACGTAGAACTTGCGCGCCGGCAGATCGAACAGCACCGCCTGGCGGCCGTCCCAGCGCAGCCACGGGAACACGTAGAACATGCCCAGCAGCCAGAACACCGCGGCCACGCGCAGGCGGTTGAGGCGGCCGGACACGTCGCGCGGGTAGATCTTGCGTTCGCTGACGTAGAGCGAATTGCCCTGGTCGTCCACCACGTCGATCGGGATCTGCCGGCTCATGGCGATACTCCGTTGCGCGATGGGAGCTGGGATTTGCGGTAAAGCGGAATCGGAACGTTCATGGCATGGCTTCGCCGGGGGTTACCGGCGTGGCGTTGAGGGAGTACCGGACGGATCCAGTCTCCGGCGCGCACGACAGAAGCGGGAGCGACGGTTTGTCGCAGGCCCGCTCCAGGCTTTCATTCCGGCGGCAGCGCGCGGTTGAAGCGGCTGGAGGGCCGCAGGAGTATCCAGGTGAACAGGCTGGACGAGGCGGTCGCCAGCCAGAACATGAAGAAGCCCAGCGTGTAGCCGAGCTCGCGGGTCAACGGCCAGTCGGGGAAGGTCGCGTCGCGCAGCTGGAGCGGATCCACGAAGGCGAAGAACACCATCGTCGCCACGCCCGCCGCGAAGAAACTGGGCCAGAGGATGGCCCCGATCCGCTGTGCCAGCGGGCGGGGCGGGTGGTCCAGTCGGGGTTCGCTGAAATCGGTCATGGCGACGACGTTTCCTTCTATGGCGTGGCGGCGGCGGTTTCCTTGTTGCCCTTGTGCGACAGCGACCAGACATACGCGGCGACCAGGCGCGCGCGGGTCTCGCCGAGGAGCTCACGGTGCGCCGGCATGATGCCATGGCGGCCCTTGCCGATGGTCTGGCGCAGGCTTTCGCTGCTGTCACCGTACAACCAGTAGTCGTCGGTCAGGTCGGGCGCGCCGAGATCCGGATTGCCCTTGCCTTCGACGCCGTGGCAGGCCACGCACACGCCTTCGTACAGCTTCTTGCCCTGGGAGGCGGGGAAGTTGTTGATCAGCTGGTCCGGATGGCCCAGCGTGCGCACGTAGGCGATGGTGTAGTCGACCGCGTTCGGGCCGCCCATGCCGGTCAGCGCGGTACCCCATTCGGGCATCACGCCGTCGCGGCCGTCGAGCACCGTTTCCAGCACCTTCTCGGGCGAGCCGCCCCAGTGCCAGATGTCGTCGGTCAGGTTGGGATAGCCGATCGCACCCTGCGCGGACGAACCGTGGCAGGTGGCGCAGGTGTTGTTGAAGATCGAACGGCCCAGCGACAGCGCCTTCGGATCCTGCGCCAGCCTGTCGATGGCCTGGTCCGCGTAGGGCTTGAAGGTCTGTTCCAGCTTGGCGTCTTCCACCTTCTTCTTGGCGGCATGTTCGCCGGCGGAGGACCAGTCGGCGGCGCCGGCGTAGCCGCCCAGGCCGCCATACCACGCGATGTAGCCGATGCCGAACGCGATGGTCAGGTAGAACATGTTGATCCACCAGCGCGGCAAGGGCTTGTTGTACTCGGTCAGATCGCCGTCCCAGACATGGCTGGTTTCCTCCGGCGCCGGATCGCCCGGGCGACGGCGCGCCGTCCACCACAGCAACCACGCGCAGCCGACGATGTTCAGCGCCACCAGGGCGATGACGTACCACGACCAGCCGCTGTTCATGCCTTGTACTCCTCGTCTTCCTCGTTCAGCGGCAGCGCCGCGGCGTCATCGAATTCGGCCTTGCGGCGCGGGCTCCATACCCAGATCCAGCCGCCGATGAACAACACCAGCAGGATTGCGGTCACGATTCCGGACACCATCTCAGCCTCCCCGCGGTGCGTGCTTGCCGAGCGCCTGCAGGTACGCCACCACGGCGTCCAGCTCGGTCTTGCCCTTCAGTTCCTCGGGCGCGGCCTTGATCTCGGCATCGGTGTAGGGGTCGCCCAGCGCCTTCAGCGCGCCCATCCGCCGCGCGGTGGCTTCGCCGTCGACCTTGTTCTTCTCCAGCCAGGGGAAGCCGGGCATGTTCGACTCGGGCACCACGTCGCGCGGGTTGATCAGGTGCACGCGATGCCAGTCGTCGGAGTAGCGGCCGCCGACCCGGGCCAGGTCCGGGCCGGTGCGCTTGCTGCCCCACTGGAACGGACGGTCGTACACCGACTCGCCGGCCAGCGAATAGTGGCCGTAGCGCTCGCTCTCGAAGCGCAGGGTGCGGACCATCTGCGAGTGGCAGTTGTAGCAGCCTTCGCGGACGTACACGTCGCGGCCGGCCAGTTGCAGGGCCGGGTAGGGCTTGACCCCATCCAGCGGCTTGATGGCCTCGGCCTGGAACATCAGCGGCACGATCTCGGCCAGGCCGCCGAACGACACGACCACCGCGATCAGGATGGCCATCAGGCCGATGTTCTTCTCGATTTTCTCGTGGGAGTTGCTGTTGCTCATGTCGGTCTCGTCCTCAGGCGCGCACTTCGGAAACGTCAACCGGCAGGATCGGTTGCGGTGCGGTCGAACGCGCGGATGCAAACGTCTTCCAGGTATTCCACGCCATCACGCCCATGCCGCTCAGCACCAGCAGGCCGCCGCCCAGGCGGATCAGGTAGTACGGATAGGTGGCGTTGAGCGCCTCGACGAAGCTGTAGGTCAGCGTGCCGTCGGCGTTGGTGGCGCGCCACATCAGGCCCTGCATGACGCCGGCGATCCACATCGAGGCGATGTAGAACACCACGCCCAGGGTATGCAGCCAGAAGTGCAGGTCGATGGCCTTGGTCGAGAACATGCTGTCCCGGCCCAGCAGGCGCGGCAGCAGCGCGTAGATCGAACCCACCGAGATCATCGCCACCCAGCCCAGCGCGCCGGCGTGCACGTGGCCGACCGTCCAGTCGGTGTAGTGGCTCAGCGAGTTGACCGTCTTGATCGACATCATCGGTCCCTCGAAGGTCGCGATCATGTAGAACGACACGGCGACGATCAGGAACTTCAGGATCGGGTCGGTGCGCAGCTTGTGCCACACGCCGGACAGGGTCAGGATGCCGTTCAGCGCACCGCCCCACGACGGCGCCAGCAGGATCAGCGAGAACACCATGCCCAGCGACTGCGCCCAGTCAGGCAGCGCGGTGTAGTGCAGGTGGTGCGGACCGGCCCACATGTAGACCGCGATCAGCGCCCAGAAGTGGACGATCGACAGCCGGTAGGAGTAGACCGGGCGGCCGGCCTGCTTGGGCACGAAGTAATACATCATGCCGAGGAAGCCGGCGGTCAGGAAGAAACCGACCGCGTTGTGGCCGTACCACCACTGCACCATCGCATCGACCGCGCCGCTGTAGACCGGGTAGGACTTGGTGAAGCCGACCGGGATGGCGATGTTGTTGACGATGTGCAGCAGGGCCACGGCGATGATGTAGGCGCCGTAGAACCAGTTGGCCACGTAGATGTGCTTGACCGCGCGCTTGGCGATGGTGCCGAAGAACAGCACCGCGTAGGCCACCCAGACCACCGTGATCAGCAGGTCGACCGGCCATTCCAGCTCGGCGTACTCCTTGCCCTGGGTCATGCCCAGCGGGAGGGTGATCGCGGCCGCCAGGATCACCGCCTGCCAGCCCCAGAACACGAACGCGGCCAGCTTGTCCGAGATCAGCCGGACGTGGCAGGTGCGCTGGACCACGTGCAGGCTGGTCGCGAACAGGGCGCTGCCGCCGAACGCGAAGATCACCGCATTGGTATGCAGGGGGCGCAGCCGGCCATAGCTGAGCCATGGCAGATCGAAATTCAGCGCCGGCCAGTACAACTGGGCGGCGATGAACACGCCCACGGCCATCCCCACGATGCCCCAGACCACGGTCATCACCGCGAACTGGCGCACCACCTTGTCGTTATAAGTACCCCGCACGCTCTGCATGCCACCTGCTCCTAGGCTCAACACCATGATCTTCAGCCCCATCGGCCCCCGCCCACATTGATTTGAATCAACCGGGAGGGGGGAAATACGGACAGGGAGTGGTCAGCGAACCACGGGCGGCATGTTGGCAACCCGGGACGAGGTCCAGGGTGCGACAGATTGTCACCCCCGCCCTTGCCCGGCAGGGGTCTAGAATCCCCCTCGACACCGCTGCCGAGCCTCCCTCATGCCGGACATGACCGTTGTCGAGCTGTCCCGCCTGCAATTCGCCCTCACGGCGATGTACCACTTCCTGTTCGTGCCACTGACCCTGGGCCTGTCCTTCATGGTGGCCATCATGGAGAGCGTCTACGTCATGACCGGACGGGACGTGTGGCGGCGGATGACCCTGTTCTGGGGCACCCTGTTCGGGGTGAACTTTGCCATGGGCGTCGCCACTGGTATTGTAATGGAGTTCCAGTTCGGGACCAATTGGTCTTATTACAGCCACTACGTCGGCGACATCTTCGGCGCTCCGCTGGCAATCGAGGGCCTGATGGCCTTCTTCCTGGAAGCGACCTTCATCGGCCTGTTCTTCTTCGGCTGGAACCGGCTCAGCCGGGTCCAGCACCTGGCGGTCACCTGGCTGGTCGCGCTGGCGACCAACTTCTCGGCGCTGTGGATCCTGGTCGCCAACGGCTGGATGCAGAACCCGGTCGGGGCGGTGTTCAACCCCGAGACCATGCGCATGGAGATCACCGACTTCATGGCGGTGATCTTCAACCCGGTCGCGCAGGCCAAGTTCGTCCACACGGTCAGCGCCGGCTACGTGACCGGGGCGATGTTCGTCATGTCGATCAGCGCGTTCTACCTGCTGCGCGGCCGCAACGCCGACTTCGCCAAGCGTTCGATGGCGGTGGCGGCCAGCTTCGGCCTGGCCGCGGCGTTGTCGGTGGTGGTGCTGGGCGACGAGAGTGGCTACGCGGTCGGCGAGAACCAGAAGATGAAGCTGGCCGCGATCGAGGCGATGTGGGAAACCGAGCCGGCACCGGCGGGCTTCAACGCCTTCGCCATTCCCGACCAGGAAACCCGCACCAACCACTACGCGGTGCATATCCCCTACGTGATGGGGATCATCGGCACCCGTTCGCTCAACAAGGAGATGCCGGGCATCCTGGAACTGGTCGAGCGCGCCGAGGGGCGCATCCGCAACGGCATCGTCGCCTACGAGAACCTGCAGAAACTGCGCGCCAACCGCGGTGATTCCCACGCGCGCTACATGTTCGAAACCCACTGGCGCGACATCGGCCACGCCCTGCTGCTGAAGAAGTACCGCGAGGACATCGCCAACGCGACCGACGAGGAGATCGTCAAGGCCGCGTTCGACACCGTGCCGCACGTGGCGCCGCTGTTCTGGAGCTTCCGCCTGATGGTCGGACTGGGCTTCTACTTCATCGCCTTCTTCGCCTTCGCGTTCTGGCTTGCCAGCAAACACCAGCTGGACAAGCGGCGCTGGTTCCTGCGGCTGGCCTTCTACAGCCTGCCGTTGCCATGGATCGCGATCGAGGCCGGCTGGCTGATCGCCGAGTACGGCCGCCAGCCGTGGGTGATCGATGGCGTGCTGCCGACCTTCTTCGCCGCCTCGGGCCTGAAGCTGCACCAGATCCTGATCACCCTGAGCGGCTTCGTCACGATTTATACGGTGCTGGCGGTGGTCGAAATATGGCTGATGCGCAAGCTGATCCTGAAGGGCCCGGAAGAGCTCTCACCGGAACCGCACGGCGCGACCGCATCCGCCACCCCGCCGGCCACGGCGATCTGAGAGGAGCGCGTCCATGGACACCATTCCGCTCGACTATCCGACCCTGCGCCTGATCTGGTGGGCGCTGCTGGGCATCCTGCTGATCGGCTTCGCGGTGATGGACGGCTTCGATCTGGGCGTGGCGACGCTGCTGCCGGCAGTGGCCCGCACCGACGAGGAACGCCGGATCACGCTGAACGTGATCGGCCCGGTGTGGGAGGGCAACCAGGTCTGGCTGATCGTCGGCGGCGCCGCGATCTTCGCCGCCTGGCCGCCGCTGTACGCGGTCAGCTTCTCCGGCTTCTACATCGCCATGTTCCTGATCCTGGTCGCGCTGATCCTGCGCCCGGTCGGTTTCAAGTTCCGCAGCAAGGTGCCGGACCCTCGCTGGCGCGCGGTATGGGACTGGGCGTTGTTCGTCAGCGGGCTGGTGCCGGCACTGGTATTCGGCGTGGCGATGGGCAACGTGCTGCTCGGCGCGCCGTTCACCTTCGACGACATCCTGCGTCCCCACTACGAGGGCGGCCTGTTCGGGTTGCTCACGCCCTTCGCGCTGCTGTGCGGCCTGGTCAGCGTGTGCATGCTGGTCGCCCATGGCGCCGGCCGGCTGGCGATGAAGACCGACGGCGCGATCGCCCGGCGCGCGCGCCGCTACGGCAGCGTGGCCGCGATCGCCACCGCGGTGCTGTTCGTCATCGGCGGTGTCTGGCTGGCCAAGGGATTGAATGGTTACGTGTTGCAGGTCGCCATGGATCCGGCCGGTCCGTCCAATCCGCTGGCCAAGGTGGTGATCGCGCAGCCGGGCGCGTGGATGGGCAACTACGCGCGCTGGCCGGTGATCTGGCTGTTCCCGGTGCTGGGTGTGCTGGGTGCGCTGCTGAGCGCGCTCTGCCTGCGCGCGGGCAAGGGCGGACTGGCGTTCCTGTCCTCGGCGCTGGCGATTGCCGGCATCCTGCTGACCTTCGGCCTGACCACCTTTCCTTTCCTGCTGCCGTCCTCGCTAAATCCCGGCGCCAGCCTGATGGTGTGGGATGCGTCCTCCAGCCACCTGACGCTGTTCATCATGCTGCTGGTGACCGCGTTCTTCCTGCCGATCATCCTGGCCTACACGGCCTGGGTATACCGGGTGATGCGCGGCAAGGTCGGCGAGGACAGCCTGGATCACGACCAGAATCCGAACGCTTACTGAGGAGAAGCACGCATGTGGTATTTCAGCTGGATACTCGGCGCCGGACTCGCGGCCAGCTTCGCCATCCTCAATGGCATGTGGTACGAGATGCGGGATACGGACAAGCGCAAGAGCGATTGAGTGGAGAGCGGCGGCGTGCCCGTGCACGCCATCTCCGCAAGCCAATGCCGCCAGCGTGTCGCGTGGCGAATCCCCGGCATGTCCCTGCCTGCATCGCCATTCCATCATTGTCCCGGCGAATGCCGTGATCCATTTGCCGTGATGGTGAGTGGTCCTGGACGTCGAGAAACCCGGCGAAAATGGATTCCAGGTTTCGCTGGAATGACGGCGGTGCGACGACTGGGACAATGTGATTCGACTGTCATTGGCGCTGGACTCGGCATGGGTAAAGGCAGCAGGGACTAACCTGTTGAAAGTTCACATCGGCCCCCACGGCCAGGAGCGTCAACATGGATTTCAACAACAAGGTCGTCATCGTCACCGGTGGTGCCAGCGGCATCGGCGAGGCCAGCGCGAAGCTGTTCGCAGAGCGCGGCGCGCATGTGGTGATCGCGGATTTCTCGGATCACGGGCAGGCGGTCGCCGACGCACTGTCGAAGCAGGGCGCGAAATCCCTGTTCGTGAAGACCGACGTCACCGACAGCGCGGCGGTGCAGCGGATGGTGGCGGAAACCGTCGCCGCGTTCGGTCGCATCGACGTGCTGTTCGCCAACGCCGGCATCGCCGCCGACGGTCCGATCGACCAGCTGTCCGAAGCGGCCTGGGACCGCACCATCGGCATCAACCTCACCGGTGTCTATCTGTGCGACAAGTACGTCATCGAGCAGATGCTCAAGCAGGGTGGCGGCGTCATAGTCAATTGCGGTTCCATCCACAGCCACGTCGGCAAGCAGGGCGTCACCGCCTACGCGGCGGCCAAGGGCGGCGTGAAGCTGCTGACCCAGACCCTGGCCATCGACTACGGCGCGCGCGGCATCCGCGTCAATGCGGTCTGCCCGGGTTACATCGACACGCCGCTGCTGAAGGACGTCCCGGCCGAGGGCAGGTACGCGCTGGAGAAGCTGCATCCGATGGGCCGGCTGGGCCGGGCGGAGGAAGTCGCTCGTGCGGTGCTGTTCCTCGCCAGTGACGATGCTTCCTTCGTCAATGGCGCCTCGTTGCTGGTAGACGGCGGCTACACGGCGCAGTGACGAATCGGGAGCGCGGGGCGCGGTGCGCCCCGCCGCTTCGGTACACGCCGGCCCCGACCGTCCGGGACGGTACGGGGATTGGCCTATAATCGCCGCATGTTCCCAGCAAGCCCGCCGGATGCGGAGCCCCGGACATGCCAGTCAAGAGCATCCAGAACCGCCGTCTTTACCAGCAGATCGCCGACCAGCTGCGCGGCATGATCAACCGTGGCGAATTTCCGCCGGGCAGCTACCTGCCGCCGGAGCGCGAGCTATCACAGCAGTTCGGGGTCAGCCGCACCTCGCTGCGCGAGGCGCTGATCGCGCTGGAGGTGCTGGGCCTGGTGCGGGTCCGGGTGGGCGACGGGGTCAGCGTGGTGGGGCCGGACGCCGACGAGGCGCCGCCGGCCGAACATGCGCTGGATCGCGCCCGCCAGCTCAATCCGTGGACGCTGGATCCGGAACTGGGCGTGGTGGCCGATTTCGATGCCGAGATTCCGCCGTTCTCATTGCTGAGCGCCCGCCGGCTGGTGGAACCGGAAACCGCCGCGCTAGCGGCCGAGAACGCCACCGACGACCAGATCGCCGGCATCGAGGAAGCCCTGCAGCGCAACATCGCCGACAACCAGCACGCCTCGACCACCCATCCCGGCGACCGGCTGCTGCATATCCGCATCGCCGACGCCAGCGGCAACCCCGCCTATTCGCTGCTGATCCGGCACCTGCTGGGCCACCAGTACGGAGCGATGTTCCAGCGCGTGCAGGCGCTGTACACGGTGGAAGACATGCCGCGCCGCTCGGAGCTGGAGCACGAGGCCATCGTCGATGCGATCCGCGACCGCGATCCGGAGGCCGCACGCGCGGCGATGGAACGGCACCTGGATTCGGTGATCCGGATCTTCTCCGGCGGCGAGCGCTGACGCCGGGCAGCCGTCGACCCTAGGGCCGCCACAACACCTGCGGACCGATCTCGCGCACGTCGCGGGTGCCGGTCAGCGCCATGCTCACGTCCAGCTCGCGGCGGATCAGGTCCAGCGCGGTGGTGACGCCGCGTTCGCCCATCGCACCCAAGCCGTACAGGAAGGCCTTGCCGATCAGCGTGGCGCGCGCACCCAGCGCCAGCGCCTTGAGCACGTCCTGGCCGCTGCGCACGCCGCTGTCGAACCAGATCTCGCAGCGGTCGCCGACCGCCGCCACCACCTGCGGCAAGGCGAGGATCGCCGGCGGCGCGGAATCGAGCTGGCGGCCACCATGGTTGGACACCACGATCACATCCGCACCGGCATCGACCGCCGCACGCGCGTCGTCCGCGTCCAGGATGCCCTTCACAATCAGCTTGCCCGGCCACAGCGAACGCACCCAGGCCACGTCCTGCCAGCTGAGGGTGGGATCGAACTGACTGCCGATCCACTGCGACAGCGTGGTCATGCCCTTGCCGCCGCCGGGAATGAAACCGGCCAGGTTGCCGAAATTGCGGTGCGGCGTGCGCAGCATGCCCCACGCCCAGCGCGGTCGGCGCAGCAGATCCAGCGCGTTGCCCACGGTCAGTCTGGGCGGCACGGTCAGGCCATTCTTGATGTCGCGATGGCGCTGGCCCTGGATTTGCAAATCGGCCGTGAGCACCAGCGCGGAGCATTGCGCGGTCTTTGCGCGCTGGATCAGGGATGCGGCGAAATCGCGATCGCGCATCACGTAGAGCTGGAACCAGAACGGCTTTTCCACCGCCGCGCGCACCGCCTCGATGGAGCAGATCGACACCGTGCTGAGGGTGAACGGCACGCCGGCGGCCTGGGCCGCGCGCGCGGCGAGGATTTCGCCGTCCGCGTGGAGGATGCCGGTCAGTCCGGTCGGCGCCAATCCCACCGGCATGCTCACCGCTTCACCGGCCATGGTGGTGGCCAGCGATCGCTGGTCCACATCGATCATCACCCGCTGGCGCAGCATCAGCGCGTCCAGCGCGCGACGATTGCCGTTGAGGGTGTGCTCGTCATACGAGCCGCGGTCGACGTAGTCGAAGATCGCGCGCGGCGCGCGGCGCATCGCCAGCTGGCGGAGATCCTCGTTGCAGGTGATCGGGGTCATGATGGAAACGGTTCGGGTCGAAGTACGGTCAGGACTGCGGGTGGCGGCGCGCGTAAACACCGTACAGCGCGACCACCAGGAAGCAGAAGGCGGGAATCCAGAACGCGGTCTCGATGCCGGCGACATCCGCCAGCCGGCCCATGAACCACGGCACGATGGCGCCGCCGACGATGGCCATGATGATGAAGCTGGCGCCGCGCTTGGTCTGCGCGCCCAGGCCCTTGATGCCCAGCGCGAAGATGGTCGGGAACATCATCGACATGAAGAAGAACACGGCGATGAGGGCGGCGACCGAGACCTTGCCCATGCCGGCGATGACGACGCCGCACAGCAGGATGTTGATCACCGCGTACACGCTGAGCACACGTGCGGGCGAGATCATGCGCATCAGCAGGGTGGTGAGGAAGCGACCTGCCACGAAACAGCCCAGCGCAACCGACAGCAGGTGAGAGGCGTGCTTGGAGGACAGACCAGGGATGTGATCCACCGCGTAGTTGATGAAGAACGCGCCCGCGCCGACCTGCGCGGCGACATAGAAGAACTGGGCCACCACCGCGAACACGAAATGACGTTGGGAGAACAGCGGCACAGCGGGCGCTGGATTCGTGGCGGCCGAGACATCGTTGGAAATTTCCGGCATCCGCGTTCGCCAGATCAGCACTGCGATGGCGATGACCACCAGCGCGGTGGCGACGTAAATAAGCTGAACGCCATGACTGCCGGAAATCCCCGACTCCGAGTCGCCGAAGAACAACTCGCCGGCGATGAACGGGGCGATAAACGTACCCAGTCCATTGAATGACTGCGACAGGTTTATCCGCCGTTCCGAATCACCGGCTGGACCCAGCACCGTGACGTAGGGATTGGCCGCGGTTTCCAGGCAGGCCAGCCCGCAGGCGATCACGAACAGGGCGAACAGGAAGTACTCGAACACGCCGGCGCGGGTGGCGGGAATGAACAGCAGCGCACCGCAGGCGAACAGGCCCAAGCCGAGCAGGATGCCGGTCTTGTAGCCATGCCGCTCCATCAGCGCGGCGGCCGGCAGCGCCATCAGGAAGTAGGCACCGAAGTAGGCGGCCTGCAGCAGCGCCGAGCGTGCACGGGTGATGTCCAGCGTTTCCTGGAAATGCTTGTTGAGCACGTCCAGCAGCCCGTAGGAGAAGCCCCACAGGAAGAACAGGCAGGTCACCAGGATGAACGCCAGCCGGTAGCGTTGCGCGCCGCTGTCCTGCAGGGTCGGGGAGGCGGTACCGGGCATTGCGGGCATGGTGGAAGCTCCTGCGGAAAGAGGGTCAGGCGTCGGTCAGGCGGAAAATCGGTTGCATCGGGGTCCACTTGGTGCCTTCCGGCGTCCACGGCGTGGCCTTCTGGAACGACCACATCAGGTCTTCCCAGGCGCGCAGGCGCGGATCGTCGCGCTCGGCGTCGGCCATGCGCGCGGCGTCGAACACCGCGTCGTCGGTGTCCATCACCATCACCATGCGCGTGCCCAGCCGGAAGATCTCCAGCTCGCGCACGCCCTGCGTGCGCAGGTGGGCCAGCACTTCCGGCCAGACCTGCCGGTGGTAGTGCTCGTAGGCGGCGATCAGATCCGGATCGTCGTGCAGATCGAGGGCCAGGCAATGGCGCATCGGGATTTCCTCAGGTCAGGGCGCGATCCAGATGGGTGTAGCCGCCATCCACGAACAGCCATTGGCCGGTGACGTGGGAGGCGCGCGCGGACAGCAGGAACACCGCGGTGTCGGCGATCTCGTCGGCGCGGGTCATGCGCCGTTCCAGCGGGATGCGGCGGGTGATATCGGCCAGCTTGGCATCCGGGTCGTCGAAGCCGGACAGCCAGCTCTGGTAGAGCGGGGTCATCACTTCCGCCGGCACCACCGCGTTCACCCGCACGCCGTCGGCGGCCAGCGAGGCGGCCCATTCGCGGGTCAGCGACAGCTGCGCGCCCTTGGAGGCGCAATAACCGCTGGTGCCGCCCTGGCCGGTAATCGCGGTCTTGGAGGAGACGTTGACGATGGCGCCGCGGCTGGCCTTCAGCGCGTCGACGCACAGGTGCGCCATCACGTAGTAGTGGATGAGATTGCGCTCCAGCGACTGCACGAACGCATCGCGACCGGCTTCCAGCCCGACGCCGTCGTTGACGCCGGCGTTGTTGACCAGGCCGTGCAATGCGCCGTTTTCGGCCAGCGTCGCGGCCACCGCGCGCTCGCAGGCGTCCGCGTCGGCCAGATCGAGTTGGTGGAAACGGAAGCGTGGTTGCGCCTGCCGCAATTCATCCTCGAATGCGGCGTCCAGCGGACTGCGCCCGAAGATCACCGGAATCGCGCCCTCGCGCGCCAACGCGCGTGAAATCGCGCCACCGATGCCGGCGCCGCCGCCGGTCACGATCACCACCTTGTCCCGCAGTTCCAGATCCATCACGACCCCCTCAGCCGTGTACGTCATAGCAGCGCAGGGCGGTCCCGCCCCACAGCAGCGCCTGTTCGGTTTCCGACAACCGGCCCGCCCAGTCTCGCACCAGCGCCGCGACCGCGGCGTAGTCGGCGCGCAGCAGGCAGACCGGCCAGTCCGAGCCGAACATCAATCGATCCGCGCCGAACGCTTCCAGCGCGGCATCCAGGTGCCGGAGGATCGCATCGCGATCCAACCCGGCGCCGACCACTTCGGTCACCAGTCCCGACGCCTTGCACAGCACGTGCGGCTGCGCGGCCAGCGCATGCAGGTGCCGCCGCCAGTCGGCCTCGCCGTCGCCGCCGATGGCGGGCTTGCCGAGGTGATCCAGCACCAGCCAATGGCGATCGTGGCGCGCGCAGAACGCCGGCACCTCGGCCAGCTGCGCCGGTCCACGCACCAGGATTTCGTAGACCAGGCCCTGCCGCTGCGCCGCCTCGACGCCACGCGCGAAGCGCGGGTCGGCCAGGGTCGCGGCCACGTCAGGGTCGTCCTGCAGCAGGTGGCGGACGCCGGCGAAGCGCGGGTGCGCGCGCCAGTGCGCCAGCCGCTCCTCCGCATGGGCGGCGAACAGATCCACCCAGCCGACCACCGCCGCGATGATGGCGTGCTGCTGCGCGAGGTCGAGCAGGAACGTGTTCTCCGCCTCGTCGGCGCGCGCCTGCACCGCGATGCACGCGTCCAGCGCGGCGGCTTGCAGCAAGGGCGCCAGATCTTCCGGCAACCGGTCGCGTCGCAGCACGTCCATGCCGTCGCCCATCCAGGGATAGTCCCGGGGCGCGTAGCGCCAGAAATGCTGGTGGGCGTCGACGCGGGCGATCACGGTGCGGCGTCCGCCCGCGGTGAAATCGACATCGCGTCGAAGCGCAGTTCCAGATCCTGCGCGGGGTAAGCGGGTGCGGCCAGTTCGATCGTCACCGGAGTCGCGCCCGCGTCAGCGGCAGGGATCGCGAACGGTCCGATGGCCTGCCCGCGCAACGTGGCCGCGTCCACCTCGCGTGCCTGTTCGCCGACACGGATGCGATAGCGCTGCGCCGATGCCGCCTGCACGCCCGAGAAACGCAGCCATGCGGCGGCTTGCGCCTGTTCGGGCCGCAGCATGGCGCGCAGCGATACCGTGGTCGAGCGCTGGCTGCGATAGCCGCTGCCGAACGCGAAGCTGGTGCCGGGATGCCAGGACGAACGGGGCAGCGTCGCGATGCCGGAAGCGGGGACCGCGGCCGCATCGGCCGGCATGATCCGGAGCGCGCCCTGCAATTCAACACGCAGCACCGGAAGCACAGCGTCCGGTACCCCCGCGGGCAGATCGATCACCAGCGCATCGCCGTCGCGACGCCAGGCCAGCGGCGGCGCGGTGTCATTGCCATCGATGTGGATCCCGCGCGGATCATTGGCGAGGCCTTCGACGACGAGCTTGCCGCCGCGCCAGTCGCGCACGAACAGATAGAGCGCCTTGTCGTCCACCAGCGTGCTGCCCCAGGCCTGCGGCGGCAGCCCGCTGGGCCGCGCGGTCATCGCGAGATTGCCGTGGCGATGCAGCCACTGGCCGATGCCGCGCAGGACGTCGGCCTCGAACGGCACGATTGAGCCATCGCCCATCGGGCCGATGTTGAGCAGGTAGTTGCCGCCGGCGCTACGCGCCTGCACCAGGCCGTTGGCCAGCTCGCGCACCTTGCCCGGCAGATCGTCGCGCTGCTGCCAGCTCCGGTAGCCCCAGGTGGCGTGGTAGATGGACGCCGGCACTTCGAACGGCGGCTGCATCGACGGCGGTGGCGCCTCGTTGTCGCCGAGGGTGACGAAGTCGCCGGCGTTGTTCCAGATGCGGCCGTTGATGACCGCCGCCGGTTGCAGGCGATGGACGATGCCGGCGAACCGGCGGCTCTGCTCCGGCGTCGGCGTGGACATGTCGAACCACACCTCGGTGATCGGCCCGTAGTTCGTCATCAGCTCGGTGATCTGCTTTTCGATCAGCGGTTCCATCGACGCCGGAATCGGATTGCCGTTGTCCGGGTCGAAGGGGTGGCCGGCGTGCCAGTCCACCAGCGAGAAATACAGGCCCAGGCCGATGCCGCGCGCGCGGCAGGCCTCGGCGATCAGCTTGATCGGGTCCCTGCCGAACGGCGTGCGATCGACGATGTCGAAGTCGGTGCTCGCGGTATCGAACATCGCGAAGCCGTCGTGGTGCTTGCTGGTGACCACCACGTAGCGCGCGCCGGCGTCCTGCGCCAGTTTGCAGATCGCGTCGGCGTCGAACTTCGGCGCGGAAAAGCGTGCGGCGACCTTCGCGTATTCGTCATGGGAAATGTTGGCCAAGCTCTGGATCTGCTCCGAGTAACCGCGCGTCACCGGCTGGCCGTTCCATACGCCGCCAAGTTCGGAATACAGGCCCCAGTGCACGAACATGCCGTAGCCCTGCTCCTGCCAGTGGCGGATGCGCGCGGCGGGACCGGCGGCCGGAAGCGTGGTGGCCGCGGCGGGCGTGCCGTCGTGTGCGGGCGGCGTGCTGGTCGGCCGCTGTTCGTCGCAGCCCGCCGCCAGCGACAGCGCGACGGACAGCAGCGCGGCCGGCAGGGCGGATCGGCGGCGCGCCGTGGCCCGCATCAGGCGCCACCGCCGGGCGCGGGATGCAGGTACTGGCGACGGCTGGCGTCCTTCATGGTGATGGAGAAGCCGGGCGCGGTCGGGGGCAGGTAGGCGGCGTCGCGGATCACGCAGGGGTCCTGGAAGTGTTCGTGCAGATGGTCGACGTATTCCACCACGCGGCCGTCGCGGGTGCCGGCGATGCAGACGTAGTCGATCATCGCCAGATGTTGCACGTATTCGCACAGGCCCACACCTCCGGCGTGCGGGCACACCGGCAGGCCGTACTTGGCCGCCATCAGCAGGATCGCCAGCACCTCGTTGACCCCGCCCACGCGGCAAGCGTCGATCTGGACCACGTCGATGGCGCCGCCGGCGATGAACTGCTTGAACATGATCCGGTTCTGGCACATCTCGCCGGTGGCGACCTGCACCGGCGCGATGGCCTGGCGGATGTCGCGATGCCCGGCGATATCGTCGGGGCTGGTGGGCTCCTCGATGAACCACGGTTGGGCGAAGGCCAACTGCTTCACCCAGTCGATGGCCTGGCCGACTTCCCAGATCTGGTTGGCGTCGATCATCAGCCGGCGATCCGGTCCCAGCACCTCGCGGGCGATGGTCACCCGGCGGATGTCGTCCTGCAGATCCCGGCCGACCTTGAGCTTGACGTGGTGGAAGCCGGCGTCCACCGCTTCCTGGCACAGCCGGCGGAGCTTGTCGTCCGGATAGCCCAGCCAGCCGGCCGAGGTGGTGTAGCAGGGATAGCCCTCGCGTTCGAGGGTGGCGATGCGCCCGGCCTTGCCGGCTTCGCGATCGCGCAGCAGCGCCAGCGCTTCCTCCGGCGTGATGGCGTCGCTCAGGTAGCGGAAATCGACGCAGCGCACCAATTGTTCCGGGGTCATGTCGGCGACCAGCCGCCACACCGGCTTGCCCTCGGCCTTGGCCCACAGATCCCAGGCCGCGTTGACCACCGCGCCGGTGGCCAGGTGCATGGCGCCCTTGTCCGGGCCGATCCAGCGCAGCTGGCTGTCGGAGGTGACGTGGCGCCAGAAGCGGCCCATGTCCTGCGCGATCCAGTCCAGCTCCAACCCGACCACCAGATGCCGCATCGCCTCGATCGCGGCGCAGCAGATCTCGTTGCCGCGGCCGATGGTGAAGGTCAGGCCGTGGCCTTCCAGTCCGTCGCGCGTGGTTTCCAGCACCACGTAGGCGGCCGAATAGTCCGGATCCGGATTCATCGCATCCGAACCGTCCAGGTGCTGCGAGGTGGGGAAACGCAGATCCTCGACCCGCATCCCGGTGATGCGCACGCCGGCCAGCGCCGGAAGGGCAACCGCATTCATGCCTGCACCACCTTCTGCCGCTGTTCGCCGAGGCCGTCGATGCCCAGCCGCATGACCTGGCCGGGCCGCAGGTACACCGGCGGTTTCTGGCCCAGGCCCACGCCTGGCGGCGTGCCGGTGGAGATCACGTCGCCCGGTTGCAGGCTCATGAAACGGCTCAGGTAGCTGATGAGGAACGGCACCTGGAACACCATCGTGCGGGTGTTGCCGTCCTGGTAGCGATGGCCATCCACTTCCAGCCACAGATCGAGCGCGTGCGGATCGGGAATCTCATCGGCGGTCACCAGCCAGGGACCGAGCGGGCCGAAGGTGTCGCAGCCCTTGCCCTTGTCCCAGGTGCCGGTGCCTTCCAGCTGGAACTCGCGCTCGGACACGTCGTTGATCACGCAGTAGCCGGCGACGTGCTCCATCGCGTCGGCTTCGGCGATGTAGCGGCCGCCGCGGCCGATCACCACGCCCAGTTCCACTTCCCAATCGGTCTTGTGCGAACCGCGCGGAATCTGCACGTCGTCGTCGGGTCCGCAGATCGCGCTGGTCCATTTGTTGAAAATCACCGGTTCGGCCGGCACCTGCGCGCCGGTTTCGGCGGCGTGGTCGGAGTAGTTCAGGCCGATGCAGACGAACTTGCCGACCTGGCCCACGCAGGGGCCCAGGCGCGGCGCGCCATCCACCAACGGCAGCGTGGACACGTCCAGCGCGCGCAGGCGCTGCAGGCCTTCGGGGGTGATCGCTTCGCCGGCGATGTCGGCGATGACCGCCGAGAGATCGCGGATGCGGCCTTCGTCGTCGAGGAGTCCGGGCTTTTCCGCGCCCGGTGCGCCATGGCGCAACAGTTTCATGAGGTTTCCTTCAGTTGATCCAGCCGCCGTCGATCACGTGCGTGGTGCCGGTGGTGAATGCGGATTCGTCGCTGGCCAGGTACACCGCCAGCGCGGCGATTTCCTCGGGGCGGCCCAGCCGGCCCATCGGTTGGCGGCCGACGAACGCGGCCTGCACGTCCTCGACGGAACTGCCCTGTTGCCGCGCCTGCTCGGCGATGCGCGCTTCCAGCGACGGCGAGCTGACCGTGCCCGGGCAGATCGCGTTGCAGCGCACGCCGCGGCCGACGAAATCGGCGGCCACCGCCTTGGTCAGGCCGATCACCGCGGCCTTGGTGGTGCCGTAGATGAAGCGGTTGGGTACGCCCTTGATGCTGGAGGCGACCGAGGCGACATTGATGATCGAGCCGCCGCCGCGTGCCAGCATGCCTGGCAGCAACCGGCGGATCAGGTGGTACATCGAGCCGACGTTGAGGCGCCAGGCGAGGTCCCAGTCCTCCTCGCCGGCTTCCAGGATGCTGCCGCTATGGACGAATCCGGCGCAGTTGAACAGCACGTCCACCGCGTTGCCGGCGTCCGCGTGGCGCTGCGCGAGGGCGGCGATCGCGGCGGTGTCGGTCACGTCCAGGCGCAGCGGCACGAGCGCCTCGCCGGCCTCGACCCGCAGCCGCTGCAAGGCCTCCTGGTCGATGTCGGCGGCGATCACCCGCGCGCCTTCGCGGATGAAGGCAAGCGCGGTGGCGCGGCCGATACCCTGGCCGGCCGCGGTGACCAGGGCGAGTTTGCCTTGCAGGCGCATGGGGACTCCGGGTTAATGGCCTAGTGGTTGGACCAATGCTATCGTGAGATCTGAAACTTGCAACCCGGCATGGCTAAGGCGAGGACCGATGATGGAACAGGTGAAGCGGAAAGGGGAGGCGGCCCGCGCCGTCGTGATGGGAAAGGCGACCGGGTTGGCGATCCTGTTGCTGGCCCTGGGCGCCTGCGGTGGCTCGGCAACTGACCCGGGCCAGGCGGCCACACCCGCCGAGGCCTTCGCCGCCGGGAGCCCGCCGCCACTGATTCCCGCGCCCGCGCAGGCCACGCCCGGACAGGGCCGTTTCGTGGTGGCGGCCGATACGCCGGTCGTCGCCGCGGCGGCCGATCCCGCCGCCCGGGCCGCCGCCGGCCAGTTCATCGCCATGCTGCGCGAAAGCACCGGCGTTTCCCTGCATCAGGTCGATTCGGCATCGGGGCCGGCCATCGTCTTCAGCAGCGACGCGAAGCTGGACACCCGTGCGGAAGGCTATGCGCTGGAGGTGGCCGCCGACGGCATCCGCATCCATGCCCGCGATGGCGCCGGCCTGTTCTACGGCGGCGTCAGCCTGTGGCAACTGCTGACCACCGCCGACACCCTGCCGATCAGCGTGCCGGCGGTTCGCATCGCCGACGCGCCGCGCTTCGGCTGGCGCGGCTTCATGCTCGACTCGGCCCGGCACATCCAGAGCGTGGACGAGATCAAGCGCCTGCTGGACCAGATGGCGCGGCACAAGTTGAACGTCTTCCACTGGCACCTGACCGACGACCAGGGCTGGCGCCTGGAGATCAAGCGCTATCCGAAACTCACCGAAGTCGGCGCATGGCGCATTCCCGCCGGCAAGGCCGGGCAGGGCGCCGACGGCAAGCCGGTGCGCTACGGCGGTTTCTATACCCAGGCCGAAGCCCGCGAGATCGTCGAGTACGCGCGCCAGCGCCATATCACCGTGGTGCCGGAAATCGAGATGCCCGGCCACGCGCAATCCGCCATCGCGGCATACCCCGAGTTCGGGGCCACCGGCAAGGCGCCGCCGGTTTCGCCGGACTGGGGCGTGAACACCTGGCTGTATGGCGTGGAGGATCCGACCTTCAAGTTCCTGGAGGACGTGCTGACCGAGGTGATGGACATCTTCCCCGGCCAATACATCCACATCGGCGGCGACGAGGCGGACAAGTACCAGTGGCGCAACTCGCCGTCGATCCAGGCGCGCCGCAAGGCGCTCGGCCTGACCGACGACATGCAACTGCAGAGCTGGTTCATCAAGCGCATCGAAACCTTCCTGGTCGCGCACGATCGCCGCCTGATTGGCTGGGACGAAATCCTCGAAGGCGGCCTGCCCCCGGAAGCGACGGTGATGTCCTGGCGCGGCATGGAAGGCGCGGTGGAGGCCGCGCGGCAGGGGCACGACGTGGTGCTGAGCCCGAGCAACGTCACCTACATCAACCGCATGCAGTCCGACGAGTCCGACGAACCGCCGGGCCACGACTACACCACGACGTTGCGCAAGGTGTATGACTTCGAACCGGTGCCGCCCGAACTGGATGCCGATCAGGCCAGGCATGTGCTCGGCACACAGGCCAACCTGTGGACCGAGCACGTGCGCACCGAGCCGCGGGTGGAACACATGGCGTTCCCGCGCCTGTCGGCGTTGGCCGAAATTGCCTGGTCGCCCAAGGCCACGCGTGACTGGGAAGGCTTCCTGCAACGGCTGGCGCCGCAGATGCGGCGCTTCCAGCGTTCCGGCATTCGCGCCGCCGACAGCGCATTCGCCGTGCGCATCCGCGCGCGGGCCGAGGGCGAACGCGCGCAGGTGACCCTGCTCAACCAGACCGGCTTCGGTGAACTGCGCTACACCACCGACGGCAGCGAACCGACGGCGCAGTCGCCTCGCTACCAGCAGGCATTGCAGGTGACGTTGCCGACCACGGTGAAGGCCAATGCGTTCTTCCAGGGCAAGCCGCTGGCGGCGCCGCGCGAGCTGCGTGTCGACGCGCTCGCGCTGCGCACCCGCGAGGCGGAGTACCTGGATGCCTGCCGCAAGGACAGCTACGTGCTGCGACTGGAGGATGACGAACCGCGCGAAGGCGAACGCGCGGTGGTGCCGGTCGACATCGGCACGCCGTGCTGGCAGTGGAAGCAGGCGCCGCTGGACGGCGTCACCACCCTGCGCGCCGAAGTGCTGGACCTGCCGTACAACTTCCAGTTCGGCGGTGATTCGGTTGGCGTCGAACCGCCGCCGGCCGGGCCGGTGGATCTGCAGGTGCGCGTTGGCGGCTGCGAAGGCAAGCCGGTGGCGGAAGCGCGGGTCGAAGTGGGCGCCGACGCGGTGAAGCGGGTCGACGTGGCCCTGCCTTCGCTGCGAGGCGCGCAGGATCTGTGCCTGAAGTTCACCGGCGATCACCGGCGCGTGCTGTGGGCCATCGATCGGATCCAGCTGCTGACGGCGGCGGAGCCGCGCTGATGCGCGCGCCGGCAACGCTGGCTGTGCTGATGGCGGCGGGATTCACCGCCGCCACGCCCGCGACCAATCCGGCGGACGAACCGGCACCGGCCTTCGCGCCGACCCCGGGGATCTACCACGACGGCTGGATCGACCTGGACAAGAACGGCCGCAAGGACGTCTACGAGGACGCCCGCGCGCCGATCGACGCGCGGGTGGAGGATCTGCTGGCGCGGATGAGCATGGAGGAAAAGACCGTACAGCTGGCGACGCTGTACGGCTACGGCCGGGTGCTGAAGGATCCGCTGCCCACCGCGCAATGGAAGGCGGCGCTGTGGAAGGACGGCATCGGCAACATCGACGAGATGCACAACGGCTGGGGCGATGGCCGCAGGAGCGCGTACGCCACCGACCTGCGCCGGCACGTGTGGGCGATGAACGAGGTGCAGCGGTTCTTCGTCGAACAGACCCGGCTCGGCGTCCCGGTCGATTTCACCAACGAAGGCATCCGTGGCGTCGAGGCGCGTGGAGCGACCAGTTTCCCCAGCCAGTTGGGCATTGGCCACACCTGGAACCGCGCGCTGGTGCGCCGGATGGGCCGCATCACCGGCATCGAGGCGCGCGCGCTGGGTTACACCCATGTATACGCGCCGATCCTGGACGTCGCGCGCGATCAGCGCTGGGGCCGGATGGAGGAAGTCTACGGCGAGGATCCGTATCTGGTCTCGCGCCTGGGCGTGGAAATGGTGAAGGGGCTGCAACAGGACTTCACCGTGGCCGCCACCGCCAAGCACTTCGCCGTCTACAGCGCCAACAAGGGCGCGCGCGAGGGCATGGCCCGCACCGATCCGCAGGTGGCGCCGCGCGAGGTCGAGGAAATCTTCCTGCCGCCGTTCGCCGCCGCGATCCGCGAGGCCGGCCTGCTGGGCGTGATGAGTTCCTACAACGACTACGACGGCGTGCCGGTCACCGGCAGCCACTATTGGCTGACCCAGCGCCTGCGCGGCGATTTTGGCTTCCGCGGGTACGTCGTCTCCGACAGCGAGGCGGTCGAATTCCTGCACACCAAGCACGGCGTGGCCGCCGACGCCAAGGACGCGGTGCGGCAGGCGGCCGAGGCCGGCCTGAACATCCGCACCAACTTCACCCCGCCGGAGGACTACGTGCTGCCGATGCGCGCGGCGCTGGCCGATGGTTCGCTGGCGATCGCGACGGTGGATGATCGCGTGCGCGACGTGTTGCGGGTGAAGTTCACCCTCGGGCTGTTCGACCGTCCCTATGTGGACGATGCCCAAGCCAGTGCGCGCCTCGTGAATTCGGAAGAACACCGCGAAGTCGCCCTGCAGGCGGCGCGCGAGAGCCTGGTGCTGCTGAAGAACGCGGATGCCGCGCTGCCGCTGCGCAAGGATCTGAAGACGGTCGCGATCATTGGCCCCAATGCCGATGACGGTCGTTATTCACACCGCCACTATGGCCCTTCCGGCGGCCATGTGGTGACCGTGCTGGAAGGCGTGCGCGCGAAACTGGGGCCACGTGCCGAGGTGCGCCATGCCAAGGGCGTGGAGATTGCCGGCGACAACTGGCCGGCCATCGAGATCCTGCCCGAGCCGCTGAGTGCCATCGAGCAGGCCGGCATCGACGAGGCCGTGCGCGCGGCCACCGGCGCCGACGTGGCGGTCGTCGTGCTGGGCGATGGCGATCGCACGGTTGGTGAAAGCCTGAGTCGCACCAGTCTGGATCTACCGGGCAGGCAGCTGGAACTGCTGCGCGCCGTGCATGCCACCGGCACGCCGGTGGTGCTGGTGCTGATCAATGGCCGGCCGATGAGCATCAACTGGGCCAATGCGCACGTGCCGGCGATCCTGGAAGCCTGGTTTCCCGGCGATCAGGGCGGCACCGCCATCGCCGATGCGCTGTTCGGCGACTACAACCCGGGCGGCAAGCTGACCGTCACCTTCCCGAAGAGCGCCGGGCAGATTCCGTTCAATTTCCCGACCAAGCCCAATGCGCAGTGGGAAGGGGAGAAATCACGCGTCAACGGCGCGCTGTACACGTTCGGCCACGGTTTGAGTTACACGACCTTCGACTATGCCAACCTGCGCATCGCGCCAAGGCGCATACCCGCGAATGGCAGCGTCGAGGTGAGCGTGGACGTACGCAACACCGGCCGTGTCGCCGGCGACGAGGTGGTCCAGCTCTACACCCGCGACCTGGTCGGTTCGGTGACCACCTACGAGAAGAACCTGCGCGGGTTCGAGCGCATCCACCTGGCGCCGGGCCAGACCCGCACCGTGCGATTCCGCCTGACGCCGGAGGATCTGGCGTTGTGGGACCGGCGGATGCGGCGGGTGGTCGAGCCGGGGATGTTTCGGGTGATGATCGGGGCGGGTTCGGAAGACATCCGCCAGCAGGGCGAGTTCGAGGTACAACCATGACCGCGACGCATCGTGGCGATGCGCGCGAAGGAGTAATCGAATGACGATGCAATGGCCGCGCTGGACGCGGCGGGGTTTCCTGGGCGCCGGCGCGGCCGGCATGGCCGGCGCGCTGGTGCCGCTGGCGGCGGCCGGCGCGGCCACATCGGCGCGGTCCGCAACGGGCATCGTGGATGCGGCGCCGCGTCCGCGCCCCAGCGCCGCGCAACTGGCCTGGCAGCGCGAGGAATTGTCGATGTTCGTGCATTTCACGGTGAACACCTTCACCGGGCGCGAATGGGGCGACGGCAGCGAAAGTCCGGCCATCTTCGACCCGAAGGCGCTCGACGCGCGCCAGTGGGCGCGCACCGCCAAGGCCAGCGGCTTCCGCAGCATGATCCTCACCGCCAAGCATCACGACGGCTTCTGCCTGTGGCCGACGAAGACCACCACGCATTCGGTCGCCAGCAGTCCCTGGCGCGGCGGCAAGGGCGATCTGGTACGTGAATTCACCGATGCCTGCCGCGCGGAAGGACTCGGCGTCGGCTTCTACCTGTCGCCGTGGGATCGCAACGCGCGCGTGTACGGCGAGGGCAAGGCCTACGACGATTTCTACATCCAGCAGCTGACCGAACTGCTGACCGGCTACGGTCCGGTGGTCGAGGTCTGGTTCGACGGCGCCAATGGCGAAGGCCCCAGCGGCAAGCGCCAGCAGTACGACTGGGCGCGCATCCACCGCACCGTGCGCGAACTGCAGCCGCAGGCGGTGATGTTCTCCGACGCCGGCCCCGACGTGCGCTGGATCGGCAATGAGACCGGCAGCGCCGGCAGCACCTGCTGGGCCAGCGTCGATCCGGCGCGGGTGCCGCGTCCTGGCGCCGATGATCCGTGGACCGGTGAAGCCTTGCAGCAGGGTGATCCTTATGGCGCGGTCTGGCGTCCCGGCGAAACCGACGTATCGATCCGGCCCGGCTGGTTCTGGCATGCGGATCAGGACGCGAAGGTGCGCACGCCGCAGAACCTGATGAACCTGTACTTCACCTCGGTGGGCCGCAACAGCAAGCTGCTGCTGAACGTGCCGCCGACACCCGATGGCCTGTTCCACGACAACGACGTGCGCGCGCTGCAAGGCTTCGCACGCCTGCGCGAGGCGTTGCTGGCGAAGGATCTGGCGCGTGGCGCGAGCGCGAAGGCGAGCACGGGGGACGGCGCGGCGCGGGTCGTGGATGGCGATGCGGACAGCTTCTGGACACCGGGCGGCGACGCCCGCGAAGGCTGGCTGGAGCTGTCGCTGCCGCCCGATGCGGAGTTCGACGTGATCCGGCTGGAGGAAGCCATCGCGCATGGCCAGCACGTCTCCAACTACCGCATCGACGTCTGGCGCGACGACGCCTGGCAGCCGTTGACCTGGGGCACGACGATCGGCCACTGCAAGCTGGATCGGGTGCCCTCCACGCGCACCGGGCGCTTGCGCCTGGTCATCGAGCACGCCTACGCGGCGCCGCGCATCGCACGCATCGGGCTGCACCGAAGCGCCGACGCCGCCTGGGACCGCCCCGACTATCACGGGGACTGAAAGAGGGCGCGTCGTCCGGAGTGCGCGGCGCTCGCCGATATCTGGAAAAAAAAGGGGCGCCCAGGCGCCCCTTTTCTTTCTCACCACGCTCAGCGCATCCGCTCCGTCGCCCCCGGCAGGCGAATCGCCCAGGCCGGTGAGCCGGCGGTGGCTTCGCGCGCCGCTTCGGGAATCAACGCGATGGTCCGTTCACCCTCGCGGCGCCACTCCAGTTGCACATCGCTTCCCAGCACGGCCAGCCGGCTGCCCGCGCGCGGTGACGGACCGGGGATTTCCAGCTGCGCCGGCAACCGCTGTTCGTCGGCGTCGGGCAGGTAGATGGCGTACACGTCGCCATTCTTCATCCGGGTGTAGCGGAATTTGCCGTCGCGGTACGGCGCCACCGCGCGGCTGGCGTAGATGGCGCCGCCGTTGGTCTTCATCCACGCGCCGATTTCGCGCAGCCGGCTCACCGCCTCGGCCGGCAACTGTCCGTCCGGCTGCGGCCCCACGTTGAGCAGGTAGTTGCCGCCTTTGGCGACCACGTCCACCAGCATCTGCACCACCGTGCGCGTGCTCTTGTATTTGTCGTTGGGCGAATAGCTCCAGGAATCGCCCAGGGTCATGCAGGTTTCCCACGGATACGGCAACGGCTCGTCGGGAATCTTCTGCTCCGGTGTGCGGTAGTTCTCGTAACGGCCACCGACCGCGCGATCGACGACGATCAGGCCCGGCTGGTTGCGCCGCGCCATCGCCGCCAGCCCCGGCATGTCGATGTCCTGCGGCCACGGCACGCCGGCCAGTCCCTGCGCGGCGTCTTCCAGGGTATCGCCCGGACGCACCCAGCCGCCGTCCAGCCACAGGATGTCCACGCGCCCGTAGTCGCGGGTGAGTTCACCAATCTGCGCGTGGGTGAAGTCGACGAACCGCCGCCAGCGCTCGGGATACTTGCGGGTGTCGTAGTTGACGTGGCGGTTGGGGGTGGCGAAGCGCGGCCACCAGTAGTCGTCGCTGTGCCAGTCCGGCTTGGAGAAATAGGCGCCGATGCCGAAACCCTTCGCGCGGAACGCGTCGAACACCGCGCGGGTGATGTCGGCGCGCGGATTGTCATGGAAGGGCACGTTCGGCGCGGTGATCCGGTAGTCGGTCTGGCGGGTGTCGAACATCGAGAAGCCGTCGTGGTGCTTGGTGGTGAACACCACGTACTTGGTGCCGGCCTCGCGTGCGACCTCCGCCCAGGCCGCCGGATCGAAACGTACCGGATTGAAGGTGTCGGGCAGCGCCTCGTATTGCTTCACGTAATCGACATAGGCCACGCCCTCCGGGCGCTGGCACCAGCCCACGTCCTCGGAACAGATCGACCACGACTCGACCACGCCCCACTGGCTGTACGGGCCCCAGTGCATCATGAAACCGAACTTCCAGTCCTGCCATTGGTCCAGCTTGCGCACCACCAGCGGATCGGTTTCGGCGACGTATTCGCCGCGGCTGTCGGCGCGCGCGGCGGAAGGGGCGTGCAGGGCGATCGCGCCCAGCAGCGCCAGCGACAACAGGCGATGCAGTTTCATCCGTTGCTCTCGATGGGTTTGGATTCTTCGCGGTAGAGCTTCACCGGCGCCTCCAGTTCCAGCGCGATCACGGTGAGATCGGGATCCAGCGCCGCCTTCGGCACGCTCAGGAACAGCAGGCCGGGGTGCTTGGACCAGTCGTACTTGCCCAGCACCCGCGCCTGCACCGGCTGGTCGCCGCCGACCACGCGCGCGCGCAGCACCTTGCTGTCGAAACCCTTCACCAGCAAATCGCCGTTGGGCGTTCCGTCCAGGAACAGGTAGACCGTGCGGCCATCCTTCGACACCGTGCTCGGCCCGGCGTAGTGATCCAGGCCGATGCCGGCGCGGGTGCCGTAGATGGCCTCGGCGTGCTTGCCGGTCCAGCGGCCCAGCTTTTCCAGGATTTCCAGCTGGCGTGGATCGATGCTGCCGTCGGCCTTCGGTCCGATGTCCAGCAGCAGGTTGCCGCCCATCGACAGGGTCTGGCTGAAGACCTGGATGATCTGGTGCGGACTCTTGTACTCGGTATCGCGCGGCTGGTAGCCCCACGACCGGTTCATCGTCAGGCACAGTTCCCAATACGTCTGCGCCGGCTTGACCACCGGCACGCCCAGTTCGGGTGTCGCATAGTCGCCGTATTCGTTCAGGCGCGAATTGATGATCAGCCCGGGATTGCGCGCGCGCATGTCGGTGCGCAGCTTGGCCGACTGCCATTCGCCCGCGTTGTGCTCCCAGTCGCCGTCGAACCAGATCAAATCAGGCCGGTAGCGCTGCTGCAGATCCGCGATCTGGCCCTGGTAGTAATCCAGGAAGCGCTGCCAGCGCTGCGGCTCGGCGGCGAGGCTATAGCGCTTCTGCTTGCGGGTGAACACGTCGTAGTCCGGGTACGACCAGTCCGGCAGCGAGTAGTACAGGCCCACCTTCAGGTCGTTGGCGCGCAGTGCATCGGCGAACGGGCCGACCAGATCGCGTCCGGCCGGCGTATCGCGCACCACGTTGAGCCCCTGCTTCGAATCCCACAGCGCCACGCCGTCGTGATGCCGCGTGGTCAGCACCGCATAGCGAGCGCCGCTCTGGCGGATCAGCCGCGCCCACGCCTGCGGGTCGTAGGCGCTGGCGGTGAAGCCGCGCAACTGCTTCAGATAATCGGCATGCGACATCTTGCCGTTGAAGAACGACCAGGATTCGTCCACGCCATCCACCGCGTAGATGCCCCAGTGGATGAAGATGCCCAGCTTGGCGTCGGCGAACCACTGCATGCGCTGGGCATGCTGCGCATCGGTTTCGCCGTGGAGGGAGGTCGGCGCGGGGGACTCATCGGCAAGCGGTGCAGCGGCCAGGGAGGCGCCGGTTCCGCCAAGCAGGCCGAGCAGGGAAAGGAGCAGGGGAAGGCGTGCCGGGCGTCGAACGCGCATGCGGAAATCCGTTTGGTTCAAAGGCTGGACCAATCGTAATCACATTGCGTGCACACGCAAGCCCGCTATTCAGTGATCCATGGGAGCAAACAGTGACTGCCCGGAGTGCGGATAACCGCTGCCGGGCGGGCTGCATGGCGTGGGAAATCCCTTTTGACGGCAGGGACAGGCGCCTGGCTGCACATCGAAGCGTAACCGTGATGACAGTCCGGCACCGAAATCGATTTCAGGGAATTGAATCGGTACAAAAAGAGAGCTACATCACATTTTTACGCATTTCTTACCGCTATGTTTGCCGGGAGCGCAGGAGCTAGGGACTCGTGCGCGCCGATAGGCTGGACCTTTAAACCAATGTTTTTCCTGGGAGGGAAGTAATGAACCGCTTGTATTCGAACCGCCGCACCGTTCTGGCGGCCGCCATGGCGCTGGCGTTGAGTTGTCCCCTGGCCGCGATGGCGCAGGAAGAACAGACCGCGCAGCAGACCCAGTCCGATGAAAGCCAAGCGAACGACGGCAAGGCGAAGAATCTCGACACGGTCACCGTGACCGGCTCACGCATCAAGCGTTCGGAGATCGAAGGCCCGGCGCCGGTCACCGTGATTTCCGCCGACCAGATGCGCAAGGAAGGTTTCGCCACGGTCTACGACGCGCTGCAGACCATCACCGCCGCGCTGGGACCGGTGCAGAACGATTACGACTGGGGCCAGTCCAGCGTCAACGCCTCGCCGATCAACTTGCGCAATCTTGGCCCCGGCCGCAGCCTGCTGCTGATCAACGGCCACCGCGTGGCCGATTACCCGATGCCCTACCAGGGCAAGAGCAACTTCGCCAACTTCAACAACATCCCCACCGGCATCGTCGAGCGCATTGAAATCCTGGCCGGCTCGGCCTCGGCGATCTACGGCTCCGACGCGATGGGCGGCGTGATCAACGTCGTGCTCAAGGAGAACATGGAAGATCACGTGGTGCGCGTGCGCTACGGCGAAGCCACCCGCGGCGGCCGCAACAACATGGACTTCTCGCTGTCCGGCGGCTTCACCGGCGAACGCGGTTCCTTCATCTACAACCTGCAGCACTTCAACCGTGGCGTGCTGCTGGCCAAGGACCGTCCGTTCATGGACGAGGAAGCCGACAAGGACTACCGCGCGTGGGGTCCGGGCGAGCGTCACTTCGGCGTAGCCCACCTGACCCCTTATCCCGGCCTGTACCTGCAGGACCGCGACAATCTGGTCCCGCTGGGCCTGGGCACCGCGTACCAGCGCATCGCGCCGCCGTCCGGCGCCTGCGAGCAGTACGGCGACCTCTACTATCGCGCCAACCTGCTGGGTTACGACCGCAACTCCGGCACCGCCAACAACGCCGGCGAGTACTGCGCCCAGCGCGTGTTCGCCAATTGGGCGCTGCGCACCGGCAGCAAGGACGATTCGGCCTATCTGCACGGCACCTGGGACTTCAACGAGGACCTGCAGGGCTGGGCCTCGCTCGGCATCTGGCGTTCGACCGGCGACTTCAACACTTTTCTGGATGCGTTCGACAGCTCGGTGTACTGGGATCCGACCGTCAACAACGGTGCCGGCGGCAGCCGCCGTTTCCTGAAGTTCCATTCACCGCAGGAAATGGGCGGTGAGGGCGCGACCCTGACCAAGTCGAACGAAGAGGCGCTGGATATCAGCGTCGGCCTGCGCGGCCGCCTGGCCGACAGGTTCGACTGGGAAGCGATGATCGGCCGCGCCACCTACGAGGTGCGCGAGTCGTTCCCGGTGCTCAACCAGGGCGACATGTTCGATTACTACATGGGCGCGCAGCAGGGCACGTCCGCCAACGGCCTGCCGATCTACACGCCCAACTACAACAAGCTGTGGAATCCGATTTCGGTCGACGACTTCCGCTCGTTCTCCGATCGCGGCCACAAGAAGGCGCGCTCCTACCTCAACCAGGCGCAGTTCGTGCTCAGCGGCGACCTGTTCGAAGGCTGGGCCGGCCCGATCGGCTTCGCCGCCGTGCTGGAAGCCGGCAAGCAGGGCTACCGCCTGACTCCGGAACCCAAGACCCTGGTCCAGGACGAGGACGGCTGGTACACCCCGTTCGGCAACGTCGAGCAGGGCGGCGGTGACCGCAACCGCTACGCCGCCGGCGTGGAGTTCCGGGTGCCGGTGCTGAGCACCCTGAACGCCAACATCGCCACCCGCTACGACAAGTACGACGCCGTCGCCAGCGACGCCGCCGTGACCTACCAGTTGGGCCTGGAATGGCGCCCGATCGACACCCTGCTGGTGCGCGGCAGCTACGGCACCGCGTTCCGCGCGCCGGACATGCACTACATCTACGCCAAGCCGAGCTCGGGCATCTCCGACTTCACCGACTACGTCGGCTGCGCCGACGCCGGCTGGCCGAACCGCCAGTGTCCGCGCGACGACTTCAAGATCGAGGATGCGGCGGTGGAGCGCACCGGCACCCCGGACCTGAAGTACGAGGAAGGCGAATCCTGGAGCGCGGGATTCGTCTGGGACGCGTTCAAGGGCTTCTCGGTGTCGGCCGACTACTGGTCGATCAAAATCGACAACCTGATCGACGACATCAGCGCCGAACAGCTGCTGCTCGACGAGGCGTACTGCACGCGCGGTGGTTTCGATCCGGAAGGCAAGATTCGCGCGGTCGCCCCGAGCGCGGCCTGGTGCAGCGAAGTCACCAGCCGCATCCAGCGCACCGCGGGCGTTCCCAGCAGCACGGCCGGCTCGGTCACCATCCTGGTCAATCCGATCAACCGCGCCGAGACCGAGGTCACCGGCGTGGACGTGAGCTCGCGTTACGCGCTGCCGGACACCAATTGGGGCAGCTGGAGCTTCGATCTGAACTACACCAACATGCTGACCTACAAGTCGCGCGGCTTCCCCACCGACAAGCTGGAGGACACCCGCAAGACCCAGAACCCGCGCACCAAGATCACCCTGAGCGCCAACTGGGTCCACGACAACTGGAACGCGACCCTGATGATGTACCAGAAGTCCGGTGGTCGTGATAACCGCTGGGGCGGCTGCATGCCGTTCGAGGACGGCTACGTGCCCAGCGGCGCGGCGAACTGCCAGGATCTTGGCCCTGGCCCAACCACGGGCGAATCCACCCAGCGCATCTTCAACCGCCGCGAGCCGCGCCGCTACTTCAACGGCAGCGTGGGCTACTGGTTCACCGAGAACTTCAAGGTCAACCTGTACGTCAGCAACATCTTCGACAAGATCTACGGCGACAAGTGGTGCGGCGACTTCGCCTACTGCATCGACGATCCGGTCGGTCGCGAAGTGGCGGCGGAAATCATCTACAAGTTCAAGTAACCGCTGTATCGCATCGTCTCTCCCGATGCGACTGGGGCCCGGCGAAAGCCGGGCCTTTTTTTTGCGGGCGTTACCGGAACTGAGGAACCGGACGCCTTGAAGAGGGCGCGGGAGGTTTCCTGGCGAAACGGAGCTTACCCAGGTTCTCGCCCACGAAATCGAAGCCGTCGATTCGTCCGGCCTTGTTCCTGACAAACTGGACGATCCCCATGTCGCCCATGAATCTGTCGATATGGGCCGGATGCGGCGCCAGCTCCGCGTCACCCCGGCGGAAGTGATGGATGTACAGCCTGCCGTCCTCGATATCGACCTTGTACAGCGTCGCCAGATCGTCGTTGGCATAGATGCCCGCATACGCGTCCAGATCTCCGGGTGCGAACGGCTCCACTCTTTGCCCTTCGGTCGAGCGGAACAGGAGCACGGGCTTGCCTTGCCTTGCCGAAAAGGAAATGGGCGCGCGATAGGCGGACACCCAGAACTCCGTGTCCGATTTCGCTTCGGTGGATACCTTCTCTTCGCCCAGGTACTGCGCCATCAGGCGTCCCTCCTCCAGGGTGATGGTGATCGCGTCGTCTTTCCAGCGATAGACACCCGCAAGGCCACGCAGCCGCGCCGGATCCGGTCGCACGGTCGGTGCTTCGCGCAATGCGTCGGCCTTGCCACGGGCGGGGGCGTTTGCCTCGTCCAGGAACAATGCCGCCACCTGCGGCACCCTCCTCGGATTCATGTCGTTGTCGCCAGCGTTGTTCAGGGCGACGATCGAAAGGTGCCGTGCGGGGTAGTGGCGGATGTTGGCGCGATAGCCTCCCCAGGCGCCGGTATGGAAGACGATGTCCAGGCCCCGGTCTTCGCCCAGCATCAGGCCGAAGCCATAGGGGACTTCTTCGCCGTCGGCCAGCGCCCCTGGCTCCACCATCCGCAGATAGGTCGGGTCCCGAGCGGCCAGCTTGCGGTCGAAATGGACCGCCCAGCGACCGAGATCGCGCAGGGTGGACAGCAGGTAGACACCACTGTCCTGCTGGAGGTCCCGGCGGAAGCCTTGTTCGCCTCGCGAATAGGGCATTGCTGCATCCTTGACGATGCTGGAATAGTCATCGACGAACCAGGTCGAATCCATTCCAGTCGGATGAAAGATGTTTTCCGTTGCCCATTGCGGAAAAGGCTTGCCGCCCACCTTGGCAACGATTTTCTGCAACAACAGGTACTCGGTATTGCTGTAGGCGTAGCGCGTGCCCGGCTTGAACGCCAGGTCTTTCTGCGCGATCGCCGTACGCATGCAGTCCTCTCCGGAGAAAGCGTCGTCCCACCGCCATCCGGCCGCGACCAGGACCGCGTAGCAGTCGCGAATGCCGCTGGTGTGATGCAGCAGCTGGCGAACGCTGACCGGACCTTCGTCGTATTCCGGAAATTCGGGCACATAGTTGCGCACGTCATCGTCCAGCGCGATCTTGCCTTGTTCGATCAGCATCGACACGGCCAGCCCGATGAACTGCTTGGACAATGAAGCGGTGTTGAAAGGCGTGGTCGGAGTAAACGGCGAGCCATATTCCACGCTGGCCAGTCCGTGGCTTTTCTCAAGGACCACCTTCCCGTCCTTGATGACCGCGATCGCGTACCCGGGTGAATCGCCTGCCGTGCTCCCGAAAATCGCATCGACCCGTTCGGCGAGGGAAGAGGCCTTTTCCGCGCCGTGGGCGCCAACGGCCACAAGCAGCAGGAACAGGAAGACGGGACGCATCGTTTTCATGGTCTGCAATCTCGCGGGTGGCCCCAGCCATGGATGCTCGATAGACCATCAGGGTTTAGACAAAGTCCGCATGACCGTTGCAGCTTGTTGCTCGAACCTGAACGCGCGGCCGGTGGGGGGGTGTTCTGCGACAAGCAGGCCTGAAATCTGAGAATCCGGAAGAGGCCATTCGGAAGCGCTTGTCCGCCCCTTGGATTTAAACCTGAGCAAGGCGAGACTGAGGTCCGCATTCGAGCTGTCCGAACGCCACTAAGATGTTATTCGTGTAACACGGTCACGTCTAACATTGAACGCTTCGATATCGTGGTGAATGGGTCTTAGGTGTGAGCCATAGCGTAGATAGCTGGTTACTTTGTAACGTGCTACGTGAAGCCATATCTTTTCTTCTTATTCTTGGGGCGGTATGGTTTGAAGCTGGTGTGCGGTGAGCTAGGTGACTGACCGAAGCGTGACCTCTTTCTATGGAAAGCGGTGAGGCGCTAAATCAAGCGGATACAGTCACCTGCGTATCCTTGGTTGATCGCGTGACTGCGCTCGGAATAGCAGACGGGGAAACGATGCTAGCCTGAAGATTGCTGCCTGATGGCTTGAGGTCTGAATCAAAACAAGAAAGGACTCGAGGGGAATTGTGTGAGTAATAAAAAGTGGAAATCTGTTCTGTTGTTTGGGGTTCTATTCGCTGGCTCGGCTCTTGCTCAGACGGCTTCCATCACTCCCGAAGAAGAGCTGGGGAAGAAAGTTCGCGCTGCTGGCGAAGTACAGCCTCTAGGCGAATCGCCATTTGGTGAAAGTATCAATCTCTATGACGGGACGGTTTCCTTTAGGCAAGTAGATATTGAACAGCCAGGGCTGGGGCTGCCAATTCAATTGGCACGCACATACCGAACGGACGATTCGATGCGAGCATCGAAGTTCCTGGACTGGGAGCTGGAAGCTCCGCATATTGAAACGCTCTCGGCGAATGCGAATGGAACAGAGGATGGTGGGGGGCCGTGGTTCTTCTTGAACGATGCCAGTCGATGCAGCAATTTCAGGCAAGCGCCCAGCATAGTTTTGTCCTCAGGTGGTTCGCCAGTTCCTATTTTTTACCTTCCAGGTCACTGGTGGAACGGTTATCAACTTGCGATCCCTGGTCTAGGTTCGCAGGATCTTCTGCTTAGAGACTCGTCGAACACCGCTTCTCCGCAAATGCCATCTGGTGGTGGAGGAGTGCGGAACTTTCATATCGTGACGAAGCAGAACTGGATGGTGAGCTGCTTGGCAAATACATCCAACGGCATGGCAGGAGAAGGGTTTCTCGTGGTTTCTCCTGACGGCATCAAATACTGGATGGATTGGCTTACGTATAAACCGTATCGGAAGGTTGGTTTTGCCCAGCCCGGATTCGGCGGAGTGGCTCGGCGTGTCGCGATGATGATGGTATCCCGCGTGGAGGACCGCTTCGGCAATAGCTTGTCTTACAGCTATGATGCCAATGGGGATCTTGCATCCATTCAGGCCAGTGACGGGCGCAAGCTGGTGCTTTCCTATGAACCATGGCAACCCTATGGCGTAAGCCAACCATCGACGCGTATTCGTACCGCAGTCCTTTCTGCTAATGACGCCCCTTCGCGCACTTGGACATATACCTATAGTTCGGCTCAAGACTCGCCGTCGAATCAGCGCCTTACCGCGGTCGTGCAACCTGATGGAAGCGCATGGTCTTTCAATCTTGGAGCTTTGCGCTTCACGGGGGGGCGCCGCGCCGATTATCAAGTATCGCAGTAGTGATGGATGTCTTTACGATATAGAAAATACGACGTCCTCCTTGCAGGGAAGTATCGTTCATCCATCCGGATTGGTGGGTGAGTTCAATCTGAAATTTGTCATGCGAGGAAGCTCCTATGTGCCATATCGGTGCAGCACGCTGTCCGGAGGGGCGCATAGTCTGGACATCGCAAATGCTCGTACCGTGGCGGCTGTGGATCAGATAAAGATCTCTGGCCCCGGAGTGGCGGCGCAGGTGCGGAGTTACAAGTACTCACCTGCCAACCAAAGTTGGGCCAAAGATTGTGTCTCGGGTTGCGCGACGAGTGTCTGGACGGAAGTGACCGATCCTTCCGGCAAGGTGGTGCGATACACATATAGCAATCGTTATGATGTGAGCGAAGGTCAACTCCTGCGCAAGGACTACTATTCGGGAGCTTCAGGGTCGGCAGTGGTGCGAGCTGAGGAATATGCTTATGCAGCTCCGACTGCAGGCCCTTGGCCATCTCGAATAGGCACTGTCCGGCAGCCGAACGTTAACAACGCTCAGCTGGAGCAGTTGGCGCCAACATCTAAGAGTGTAGTGGTACAAGACGGGGTAACGTTTGTCCGGGCTATTGGCGAGTTCGATTCCTTTGCTCGTCCAGTACGTATTACGCGGTCCAATTCACTCGGTAATAGCCGGGTCGATGCCAACGAGTACCATGACAATTCCACGCTATGGGTATTGGGGCAGACGGCCAAGGTGACCTGCGTGGCGCCGGCGGCCTGCACACCAAGCTGGGCGCCGACCGGCATCGTGGTGTCGGAGACCACGTATGACACGTTGGCCCCGCCGGTGACAGCGAAGGCCTACGGCAAGCTGCAGCAGACCTTGACCTACAACGCCGACGGCACCTTGAAGACGGCCAAGGACGGCAACAGCAACGTCACCACCTTTGGCAGTTGGAAGCGGGGCATTCCGCAGTCCATCACCTATGCCGACAGCACGACCCAGTCGGCGGTGGTGAACGACCACGGCTGGATTGACTCCGTCACCGACGAGAACGGCTACAAGACCTGCTACACCTTTGATGCGATGGGCCGGTTGGCGAGCCTCACCCCGCCGTCGGAGACTGCGGCCAATGCCTGCGACACGACCGAGGGGAACTGGAAGAAGACCCTGTTGAGCTTCCAGCCGGTGGCAGTGGCCGAGTACGGCATTCCGGCCGGGCACTGGCGGCAGACGGTGAGCACCGGGGCCGGCCAGAAGATTACCTATTTCGATGCCTTGTGGCGGCCGTTGGTGACCAAGGAGCTGGACGCCACCAACGGCACGACCGAGACCCTGACCAAGCGCTTCCAGCGCTTCACCTACGACGCCGACGGTCGGGTGACATTTGCCTCCTACCCGGGCACGACCGACGCGCTGGCCACCGGCACCTGGACCGAGTACGACGCGCTGGGCCGGGTGACGTCGGTGAGCCAGGACAGCGAGCTGGGGCTGCTGACCACCACCACCCAGTATCTCGGCGATGCGACCAGCGCGTATGTGCGCACGGTCAGTCCCCGCGGCGTGGTGACGGTAACCCGGCACCAGGCCTTCGACCAGCCCAGCTACGACACCCCGGTACTCATCGACCAGGGCCAGAACCTGGCCGAGCGGGTGGGCATCGACATCACCCGGGACGTGTTCGGCAAGGTGCTGTCCATCCGCAAGCGCAACGCGGCCGGGACGCTGGCCGTGACCCGCAGTTACGCCTACAACGCGAACCAGGAGCTGTGCCGTTCGGTGGAGCCGGAGACCGGGGCCACCTTGATGGGCTATGACGGGGCCGGGAACCTGGCCTGGAGCGCGGCGGGCCTGCCGGCGACCACGGCCTGCGAGGCCAACGGCACCAGCGCGGCGGTGCTGGCCCGCAAAGCCGCACGGACCTACGACGCCCGCAACCGGGTCAAGACGCTGGTGTTCCCGGACGGACGCGGCAACACGACCAACACCTACGCACCGGACGGCCTGCTGGCCAGCACGGCGGTGGACAACGACGGCACCAACGTGGTGACCACCACGTATGGCTACAACCGCCGCCGCCTGCCCATCAGCGAGCGGATGCAATGGGGCAGCATCGACTGGTCCATCGGTTACGCCTATACCGCGCTGGGGCATCTGGCCAGCCAGACCTACCCCAACACCGGCACGGTGGCCTTTGCCCCCAATGCGCTGGGCCAGCCGACCCAGGCCGGCACTTACGCCACCGGGGTGCAATACCACCCCAACGGGGGGATGAAGCAATTCACCTACGGCAACGGCATCGTCCACACGATGACCCAGAACGCACGCCAGTTGCCGGCGCGCAGCACTGACAGCAATGGCGTGCTGGACCTGGGCTATGCCTACGACAAGCATGCCAACGTCACCGGCATCACCGACTACACGACCGGGGCCCGCCAGAGCCGCGCGATGATTTACAACGGGCTGGACCAGTTGCTCCAGACCACCGGCGCCAGTTTCGGTGTGGCCAACTACAGTTACAACGTGCTGGACAACCTGACCACGCTGAAGGTGACCGGTGGCAGCCACGCCCGCGACCACACCTACCACTACGACGCCAGCAACCGGCTGACCAGCGTGACCAACACGGTGGGCGGGGCCACGGTAACGGGCTTGAGCTACGACGTGCAGGGCAACCTGGCCAACAAGAATGGTCAGGTATTCAACTTCGATTTCGGCAACCGGTTGCGCGGTGTGAACGGCGTGGCCAGCTATGTCTATGACGGCCATGGCCGACGGGTGCGGGACTACACCACGGCCAGCAAGTACAGCCTGTACAGCCAGAGTGGGCAACTGGTGTTTGACTCGGATGCCCGGGCGGGCAAGTCGAGCCAGTACGTGTACCTGGGCGGCAGCCTGGTGGCGGTGCGGGAAGTGGCCGGCAGCGTGACAACGGTGAAGTACCAGCACACCGATGCGCTGGGCACGCCCATCGCGGTGACGGATGCGGCCAAGGGTGTGCTGCAGCGGAGTGAGTACGAGCCTTACGGGCGCCTGGTCAACCGACCGCTGACGGACGGGCCGGGCTTCACCGGGCATGTGCAGGATGCGGCCACCGGGCTGACCTACATGCAGCAGCGCTACTATGACCCGCTCATCGGGCGATTCCTGTCGGTGGACCCGGTGACTCCTTACTCAGGAGGCATTGCCTCATTCAATCGTTACTGGTATGCCAGCGGGAATCCTTATCGTTATAAGGACCCCGATGGACGAAAAATTATGATAGTTAGCCAAGACGGAGTTTCCATGCAAGAGGCTTACACCTTTATGGTGCATCTTTCTACAACGTCAGAGGGTATGGATGCTATGCAGGCGCTTGAGCGACTTCCGTTTTACGTGTCTATAACATTCGGAGATGAATATGGGTTTAATCCAAACGAGGATGAAATATTTATCAATCCGAGAATGGGGATGGAGATAATAAGCACCGGAGAGGTGCAGCCGCCGTTAGTAAATGGGTTTCATGAAATAATTCATGCTGTGAAATTTTATCGTGATGGGCCGGTTAAGTGGAAAGAAGACATGATGAAGCCCGAAATCGGGAAGAGTCCGTCGGGGAGGCCGGTGCTGGGGAATGCGCCTGAGGAGGTGAGGGCGACTAAACAAGAAAGCAAGGTCGCTGATGAATTAAAGGTGCCGTCGCGGCGAGTTTATCAAAACGCAGGTGAGCTAGTGCCATGCAAAACAATTTCAAAGTGCTGATAATTGCACTTACTGTATTTATTTGTGCGTGCCATGGGCAGGCTGAACAGCCAGGGCGTGCTGAATATAGGACTTCGCGCATGGAGAGTGCACTATCAAGTGCGACTTCAGTCGATATGTACTTCTATGAAGTAACTGATAATTACGTAAGAGATGTGGAATATATAAAGAAAAAACGCATCTAGGCGGGTTTATCGAGCTTGTGGCCTAAACTGTTTGCGCACATTTGATGTGTTGGTTGAGCAGGCTAAGACGGCAGAGGATTTTGATTGCACCAAGGATGGATTTGATCTGGTTGTGTCGATAGGTAGATATAACGTTGCTTATGCGAACGCCAGCAGGGAGATTGTCATTGATGGGAAGTGCTATCTGAGTGGCGTTGGCGCATATGACATCATTAAGAACTCAAAAATAGTATTTCCATACTAAGTTCAGATGCTTATTCAGATCCGTTTCTTTCGCGAGGCTGTGGGTTGCGGAAAGGAAGATGCAAAGCCAGTCTGGCGAATAGCGGGCACTATGTGACGATGTGTCCCTGCTTTGTGTTTGGCGGACATTCAACTGTGCGGGATTAGTGCGCAGGAAGTCTGGAGCTATCTGACTCGTTCCCGTTCGCCGTACCAGCAATTACTGATAAGCCCTCGAGTTGAAGGAAGCCGCATTGTCCCAATGAGTCTCGGCTAAGAGGCGATACAGTTCAGCAATAACTTCCGCTCTGCGGGCATGGAGGCCTGCAAAACTAATCTGGTGTTCTTGCGCTACTAGGCGAAGCTCGTGTTCAAGTCTTGCCCGTGCGGCGCTCGCTTGTTGTTCTAAGTTCGCGCGATGGACGTCAAGTCGGGAAGTGAGGTAGTTGTTGAACACCGATTTTGTAACGTAGGCGGCTGCAGTGCCTAAGATGCCTATCACCGCAGTGTTACCCAGCACGACAGCAATGACTTCTATCGCGGTCATGATTCGCTCCAGTTGTCCCTACTTGATGCTACTTGGACTAGCCGCCGGGGCAAGTGGACTCCTGGGCTCGTGGAGTTGATTGGGGCCTGTGGCTCTCTGAGCCGCCCTGAAGCCGGCGTCTTCCCGCCCCGTACTCCAAATACGCGCTCACAAAAAAACCGCCTCGTGGGCGGCCTTGGCTAACGCTTTGATTCCTAAACCCTGCATGGTGGCTATGGGTGGACTCGAACCACCGACCCCAGCATTATGAGTGCTGTGCTCTAACCGGCTGAGCTACATAGCCGTGCAGGAACCGCACATTTTTCCGGTTCGGGGGGCGGCTGTCAATCCGGTCGGGCCGGCTTGTCGGCGCGGGCCGGCCGTGGCAGAGTCGGGGACAGTAGATTTCAGGAGTCCGCATCGTGATCGATCCGGACGGCTACCGACCCAACGTCGGCATAGTGTTGATGCGCCCGGATGGCCGGGTGTTCTGGGCGCGAAGGGTGCGCCGGGACGGCTGGCAGTTCCCGCAGGGCGGGATGAACACGGACGAGACGCCGGTCGAGGCCATGTACCGCGAGTTGCACGAAGAAACCGGCCTGTTGCCCGAACATGTTGAAGTGTTGGGGGCCACGCCCGGCTGGCTGCGCTATCGGCTGCCGCCCCGCGCCATCCGCCACCACGAACGCCAGGTCTGCATCGGCCAGAAGCAGGTCTGGTTCCTGCTGCGCCTGGTCGGCGACGAGGCGCACCTGCGCCTGGACGCCACCGACACCCCCGAGTTCGACCATTGGCGGTGGGTGGATTTCTGGTACCCCATCGAGCACGTGGTGATGTTCAAGCGCGGCGTTTACGCCCGCGCGCTGGGACATCTAGCGTCCTATGCCCGCAGCGTGGTCGGGACCCTGGCGCTGCCGCCACAGCGGTCGGAACGGTTGGGGGAAGGCCACAGCCGGCCGCGTCCACGAAGCCGGCCCAAGCGTAAACAGGGCCAGGGCGCCGGCGACGCCAAGAATTGACAATCATTCTCATTCGCGGTCAAATGTGCCTCGAGCCACCCCGGCCCGCACATTGACCTCGCCGCCGTGTACGTCTGCATCTGCAACGGAGTCACCGACCACCAGATCCGCGAAGCCGCCGCCAACGGCGTGCGCACGGTGGCCGAACTGACCATGCGGACCGGCTGCGGCGCCACCTGCGGCAGTTGCCTGGACATGGCCGGCGGCCTGCTGGATGCGCATCACGCCCGCGCCGAGCGCGAGTTCAAGCTTCCGATTCTCGGACTGTCACAGGCTGCCTGATCGCGGCGCTTTGCACGCCTTGCCGACCGGCAGCGCGTGCTTCCTCCCCACGAGATGAGCACGATTCGCGTTCCGTCATGGCGCGGAACGACGCGCTAGCATGCGCCCCGTCCAACACCCCACGGGAGCCACGCCATGAAGGGCGACGCCAAGGTCATCGAATTCCTCAACAAGGCGCTCTACAACGAGCTGACCGCGATCAACCAGTACTTCCTGCACGCCAAGATGCTGAAGAACTGGGGTCTGAAGGAACTGGCCGAACACGAGTACAAGGAATCCATCGACGAGATGAAGCACGCCGACAAACTGGCCGAGCGCATCCTGTTCCTGGACGGGCTGCCGAACTTCCAGGCGCTGGGCAAGCTGCGCATCGGCGAGAATCCGCGCGAATTGCTCGAATGCGATCTGGCGCTGGAGATGGAAGGCCTGCCGCTGCTGCGCGATGCGATCAAGTACTGCGAAGACCAGGGTGACTACGTCAGCCGACAGTTGTTCGCCGACATCCTGGATTCGGAAGAGGAACACGTCGACTGGCTGGAAACCCAGCTGTCGCTGATCGAGCGCATCGGCGAACCGAATTACCTGTTGACCATGCTCGAGGACTGAGCCGAGCCGGCAATCGGCGTCGGCGTCCTGCCCAGCTGCTGGGTGGCGTAACCCAGCAGCGCCATGCGCGCACGCGCGTATTCGGCGATGACCAGCGCCACCGCCACCGCGGGGCGATCCAGCCGGGCCGCGCGCGCGCCCAGTTCGACCCGTTTGGCCGCCGCCGACAGCGCCATCGCACCGACGTTGGCGCTGGATGATTTCAGGGTGTGCGCGGCATCGCGCATCGCATCCAGATCCGGCGTCGCGGCCGCCTTCTCCAGCGCGGCGATCAGGCGCGGCGCATCCTCCAGGAACAGGCTGATGATGCGCACGGTTTCATCACCGGCGATCTCGCGCAGTTCCTCCAGCATGCTGTGGTCCAGCACCGGGAAGGTCGGCGTCGCCGCGCGCGCGGCGGCGTCGTTTGGCGGTGCCTGCTGTGCAACTGGCTCCGTGGCGCGCGGCGCGGCGATCGCGACATGCCCGGGCAGCCAGCGCTGCAGGCAGGCTTCCAGTTGTTCGCGGGTGACCGGTTTGGCCAGGTAGTCGTCCATGCCGGCATCCAGGCAGCGCTGGCGATCGCCGGCCATCGCGTTGGCGGTCATCGCCACGATCGGCAGCCGGCGCTGCGCGCCCAGTTCGTTCTCGTGCGTGCGCCAGCGGCGGGTGGCGCTGTAGCCGTCCAGCACCGGCATCTGGCAATCCATGAACACCAGATCGAAGGGCTCGATCATCATCCGCTGCAGCGCCAGTTCGCCGTTGGCTTCCGACTCGCTGCGGAAACCCAGCGCGGCCAGCAGTTTCTGCGCCACCAGCAGGTTGACCGGGTTGTCCTCGACCAGCAGCAGGCGCGCTTCGGCGGGTGGCGCCGCGGTTTTTCCGGCCGCGTCCGTGTCCGTGCCGGCATCGGTGCCCGGATCCTGGTTCGCCGCGTCCGCGGAGGTTGCCACCGTATCGAACACCGGGGCGGGCGGCGTGTCCGTCGCGGTATCCACCGCTTCGAAAATGTCACCGATCACCACCGGCGGCAGCGCCGGATCCGCGTCGGTGGCGGTATGTCCGGTCAAGGCCGCGCGCAGCGCCGAATCCGGCGCCTGGCGCGACAACAGAGTGCTGTCGCCGCGCAGTTCTTCCGGGACCGACTCATCGCCGTACAGCCAGATCAGGCGAACCGGCGCGGCGCCGGCCGGGCGCCGGGCGAGGGTGCGGTGCAGGGCGCGGGCGGTGCTGCGGATGCCGCCGGCATCGGCGACCACGGCGACGAAATCGTCACCGCGGTTTTCGCTGACGGTGCGCAGGCGTTCCAGTGCTTCCTGGGTGGTTTCCACCGCGTTGACCTGCATGCCCCAGTTGGTGAGCAGCAGGCCAAGCCGCTGGCGCAGGCGGCTGTCCGGGGACACCACCAGCACGCGGCCCTGATCGAAGGCGTGCGGATCGCGCATCTTCATGTCGCCGATGACCTTGGTCAGCGGCGCCTCGAACCAGAAGGTCGAACCACGGCCGGGTTCGGACACCAGATCGATGCGCCCGCCCATCAGTTCGACGATGCGCTTGCAGATGGCCAGGCCCAGGCCGGTCCCGCCATACAGCCGGGTGGTGGAGGCGTCGGCCTGGGTGAAGGAACGGAACAACCGCGCCTGCGCCTCGGCGGGAATGCCGATGCCGGTGTCGCGGACTTCGAAACGCAGCAGGTGCTGGGCCGAGGTTTCCCCCAGCCGGCGCACGGCCAGGGTGACGCCGCCGCGTTCGGTGAACTTGATTGCGTTGCCGATCAGGTTACTCAGCACCTGCCGCAACCGCACCGGGTCGCCGCGCACCGGCAGGCGCACCGTCGGATCCAGTTGCAGGCTCAGGCGCAGGCCCTTGTTCTCGGCCGGACGCTGCATCAGCTGCAGCACGCCGTCGAGCAGTTCGCGCAGATTGAAAGCGGTGATTTCCAGATCGAGCTTGTTCGCTTCCAGCTTGGAGTAGTCGAGGATGTCGTCGACGATGCGCAGCAACTGGTGCGAGGAGGCGCTGGCGGTGTTGAGCATCTCGCGGTGATCCGGTGCCAGCGGCGCGCGCGCCAGCATGTCCAGCATCGGCACGATGCCGTTGAGCGGGGTGCGGATCTCGTGGCTCATCGTGGCGAGGAATTCGCCCTTGGCCAGCACCGCCGACTCGGCCGCCTGCTTGGCCTGCAGCAGTTCCTGTTCCAGTTGGTCATGCCGTTGCAGATCCCGGCGCAGGGCGTTGCGTTCGGATTCGGCGATGGCCGCGCGCGCTTCGGCGCCGGTCAGCTGGCGATGGGCGGTGCGCGCGTTGAAGGCGGCGAAACTGCCGCACAGCACGACGACCGCGCCGGCGGCCAGCGCCGCCTGCCACCACGGGCCGGCGACGCCCACGTAGGGCAGGACCAAGAACACGAGCGCGGCCACGCCCGCGAGCAGGGCCAGCCAAGGGGCGACCGGGGCGGGTCGCTGCGCGGGCATGTCTACAGCACCGCGTTGTGGAAATCGAAGCCGAGTTCGCTGCCGACGGCCTGCACCAGATTGCCCTGGATGAAGTCCACGCCGCCCATCCACATCGCGGCGGCCGCTTGCGGATCCTCGATCTGCTGGCCGATGACCTGCAGGCCGGCGCGATGCGCCTGGTCGATGATGCCGCGCAGCTCGTCGCGCAGCTTCGGATCGGTATGGGCGCCGGCATAGCGGCTGGCCACCCGCAGGTAGCCCAGCGGCAACTGGGTCAGCAACGCATCGGCCTCGCGTCCGGGCTCGAACTGGCTCAGGCAGAACTGCACGCCGCTGGGCATCAGCTGGTGGCAGAAATCGCGCAGGGTCACGGTGTGGATCAGCGCGTCGGCCATGCGCAGGTCGATGACCAGCGAGGTCCCTTCGATGCCGCGTTCGGCCAGGGTATCCAGCAGCCACTGCGCATGCGATTCGCGCGCCAGCGTGCGCGGTGACTGCGAGACGAACAGGCGCAGCGACGGTCCCTGCGACTGGCGCTCGGCCAGCACGTACAACGCGTGTTCCAGCACCCAGTGATCGATCTGGGCGATGCCGCCGGCCGATTCGGCCGCCGGGATCACCTGCGAGGCGGGCAGCAGCGAACCGTCGGGCTGGCGCATGCGCAGCAGCACCTGGTACTGCGCCTGATCGCTGCCGGCGACCGCGACGATCGGCTGGTAGGCCAGCTCGAAGCGGCCATCCTCCAGCGAGATCTTCGGCGCATCCTCGATGACCTGGGTCGGGGTGTAGCCGGCCAGGTTGTTGCCCTTCAGGCGTGCCTGCAGCACCGCGCGTTCGGTGGCCTCCAGCGCGCTGCCGGCGTCGGCGAAGCCGATCGACAACGGCGTGTAGCCGATGGAGCTGCGCAGGTTGAGGGTCTCGCCCGCGCCGATCGGGAACGGATTGAGGGTCAGCCCGTCGCGCAGGCGCGCGGCCTGCGTTTCCAGGGCGGACTCGTCCAGGCTGGCGGCCAGCGACAGGAAGCTGTTGTCGTTCAGCCGCGCGACCGGGTGGGGCGCGGCCACTTCCGCCAGGCGACGCCCGGCCTGGTTCATCAACTGCTCGAACGCCGCGTAGCCATAGCGCTCGCGCAGGCTCAGCGCGCTGCCCACCTCGATGAAGAACAGGCCGCCGCCGGAGGCCGATTGAACCGCCGCGCCTACCTGCTGCAGCAGGTAGGTGCGCGTCGGCAGGCCGGTCTCGGTGTTGATGGTGGCGCGCGCAAGCGATGGCGCGACGCGCTGGCGCGCGCGCTGGATGCGGTTGGAAACCGCCGCGATCAGGTGACGCGGCCGGATCGGCTTGTTGAGGAAATCGTCGGCGCCGCTTTCCAGCACTTCGAACTGGCGTTCCGGATCCGGGTCCCCGGTCAGGAATACGATCGGCAGGTGCAGGTACTCGGGCTGCTGGCGGATCAGCATCGTCAGGTTCATGCCGTCGCGACCGGGCATGTGCAGATCCATCAGCACCAGATCCGGCTTGAACCGCTCCATCGCATCGAGCACGCCGTCGGACTGCATCTGCACTTCGGCCTGCATGCCGGCGCCGTGCAGCACGCTCTGGGCGAACAGCGCCTGGCCGCGATCATCCTCGACGATGAGCACCCGGTAGGGGCTTTCCTGGGTGTCGCCGGTACGGCTGGAAGCCGCCGGTGCGGCACCGCCGGCATCGTTGCCCGGCACCGGCGGCACGTCGCCGGTCGCGGGCGGCGGAGAGGATGCGGTCATCGCGGACATACCTCCTTTCAGCGGCACCGGCGCGGGCGCGTCGGCCGTCCAGCGCCGCCAGTAGCCCGGCGGCGGGGTTTCGGCCCGCAGACGGGAGCGCGAAGGCTCATCCTGCCGGCGGGATGTGGCGTCAGTGGCAGACATCAGGCTTCCCCAAGCATGTGCCGCATTATGCGATGAAGTTCACGACCCGGCACAGGCGTTCCGGAGCATCCGGTTTTCCGCGTCAAGGGGTCGGCATTCGAGGATCAGACGTACCGAGCAGCCGTTTCAGGCCACGGCTGACGCGACGCCAGACCCACCACACCGCCAGCGCCAGCACGATCGATATGCCGACCACCAGGATCAGGGCGATCCAGGGATGGGCAAAGGCCAGCGCCAGGCCGCCCACCACCACCGCGTCCTCGGTGACCGAGGCGGCCCAGTTGCTGACCGGCTCGGGCGAGGTGTTCATGAGCGCGCGCGAACCGCTCTTCAGCACGTGGCTGGTCAGGGCGATGCCGGCGCCGGCGGCGAGCGCGCCACCGCCGAGCTGTCCGTCCGGCGAGAGCGTGGCGGCGGCCAGGAAGGCGCCCGCCGGCACCCGCGCCAGGGTCTGCAGCAGATCCCAGCCCGAGTCCACCCCGGGAATCTTGTCCGCGAAGAATTCGGCCAGCGCCAGCGCGCCCGAGGTGCCCAGCACCCACCAGGACTGCGTGACCTGCAGGGCCGGCGGCAGATCCAGCCAGCCCAGCGCGCCGGCCAGGCCGAGGCCGAACACGGTCAGGTAGACGCGGATCCCGGCCATCCATGCCAACAGGATCCCAATTACGAAAAGATGTGCTTCGGACATCCCGGCGGTTCCCAGTAGACTCGACGGCCCTGTCGATGGTCCCGAGTATAGGCCTCCTGTCTGGCTGCTGCCTGAGCGCGGCCAGGGATTCGCTCATGTCCAGATCCCCCTTCCCGCGCTACCAGATCGTCGAACAGCGGCCCTCGCGCCGCGGACTCTGGCTGGCCGTGGCGGGACTGGCCTGGGCGGGGACGCTGGCCGGGGTCTGGTGGCTGGCCAGCTACACCGCCGCGCCCCGGCTGGGGCAGGCGAAGCAGGCGCTGGACCAGGCCCGGGACCAGGTCCGCCGGCAGCGGGCCGAACTGCAGCAACTGAGCCAGCGCGAAACCACCCTGGGCGTTTCCGATCGCATCAGCCGCTCCGCCAACCAGGAACTGCAAGCCTCGCTGGCCGAGCGTGACGAGGAAATCGCGGGACTGCGTGCGGACGTGGCGTTCTACGAGCGCCTGGTCGGGGCCACCGCCCCGCGCCGCGGCCTCAATGTGCACCTGGCCGAGTTCAGCCGCGCGCCGGGCGGCGCCTGGCAATACCAGATCACCCTGACCCAGACGCTCAACCGCGGCGCCATCAGCGAAGGCGCGATGCGCTTCGCGGTGGAGGGCGTGCGCGACGGGCAACTGGCGACGATCGGCTGGGACGAACTGCACCAGCAGTCCGGCGTGGCCGGGCAGGCCTACTCCTTCCGCTATTTCCAGCAGCTCGATGGCAGCGTGATGCTGCCCGGCGGCTTCACCCCGCAGCGGGTGAAGGTGCAACTCAGCGGCGGCGAGCGCGCGGTGGAGCAGGCGTTCGATTGGAAACTCGCGACCTCAGCCGGAGGAAAATGATCATGTTCAAGCACAAGCCCCAGCGCGATGGCCAGGCCATCGACACCCTCATCGGCCCGCAGGTCACCATCCAGGGCGATCTGATCTTCAGCGGCGGCCTGTACGTGGAAGGGCGGATCCAGGGCAAGGTGCTGGCCGCCGAAGGCGAGCGCGCGGTGCTGACGCTGGCCGAGCAGGGCAGCATCGAAGGCGAGGTGCGCGCGCCGGTGGTGATCATCAACGGCCAACTGGTCGGCAACGTGTACGCCGACGACCGGGTGGAACTGGCGTCCAAGGCGCGGGTGCACGGCAACATCCACTACCAGGTGGTGGAGATGAGCGCCGGCGCCCAGCTCACTGGCCGGCTGGTGCATGCCACGGCGCTCGCCAGCGCCGGCGAGACCGCAGAAAACCTGGTCCCCGCCCACGCCTGAACCGGTTCGCCGGCATTCAGAGCCCCCTCCGGCGGGCCGCGCTATGCTCGGCCCATGAGTGAGACTCCTCTTCCTTCACCGCCCCCGCCGGCCAGCGGGCGGCTCTGGTTCTACGCGGCCGTCGCCTTGCTGGCGCTGCTGGTCGCCTTCGGCGGCTGGGGCCTGTGGCAGGTCCTGGCCGGCGGCGGACAGGCGCCCAGCGCGCATCAGTTCCAGGCCCAGAAAAAACAGGTCGAGCAACTGGAGCAGCGGGTCGCCACGCTGTCGCGCTCGGACCAGATCAGCCGCGACGCCAACCGCGACCTGCAGACCGCGCTGGCCGAGCGCGACGAGGAAATCGCCGGCCTGCGCGCCGACGTGGCCTTCTACGAGCGCTTCGTCGGCGCCACCGGCCAGCGTCGCGGCCTGGCCGTGCACGAACTCAAGCTGCAGCCGCAGACCGACCAGGCCTGGCACTTCACCGCCACCCTGACCCAGAACCTCAATCGCGGCGCGGTCAATGCCGGCCGGCTGCTGGTGTCGGTGGAAGGCACCCGCGCCGGCAAGCTGCAGCGGCTGGCCTGGTCGGACCTGCGCCAGCAGGCCGATGCGCCGGGCCTGCCGTATTCGTTCAAGTATTTCCAGCAGGTCGAGGGCGACCTGGTCCTGCCCGCCGATTTCGAGCCGGTCCGGGTGACCGCGCGGCTGGTGCCGCAGAACGGCGCTGCGGTGGAACAATCGTTCACCTGGGCCGCCGCCAGCGGCCGCGAGGGCACTGGCGCTTCCGGCTTGAAGTGAGTCCCCCCAACCCCCATCCTGATCGCCATGGACAACCTCGTTTCCCTGCCCTCGGCGGCGCCGGACTACCAGTCACTCGAGCGCCCGCTGAACTTCAGCCACGCCGCGGCCGCCAAGGTCCGCGAGCTCATCGATGAGGAAGGCAACGCCGGACTGGCGCTGCGCGTCTACATCCAGGGCGGTGGCTGCTCCGGCTTCCAGTACGGTTTCGAGTTCGACGAGAACCGCGCCGAGGACGATCTGGCGGTGGACACCGACGGCGTGACCCTGCTGGTGGATCCGCTGAGCCTGCAATACCTGATGGGCGCCGAGGTGGACTACAGCGAGAGCCTGCAGGGCGCGCAGTTCGTCATCCGCAATCCCAACGCCAAGACCACCTGCGGCTGCGGCAGCAGTTTCAGCATGTGACACCCGCTCACCCCGTGGGCACCGATTCCAGCACCGCCTCCGCGTTGACCGGTTTCGCCTTCGCGGGCGAGCCGCTGGATCGCGCCGACAAGCTGCGCGACGACCCCGACACCCTGTTCCGCCTGTGGCCGGGCGCGCGCGTGATCGTGCTGACCCGCGAGGGTGAAGCGTTCGCCGATACGGCCGGACAACTGGCGGCGCCTACCGGCGAAGCGCTCGGAGGCGGTCCCGGCACGGCGATCTTCCTCGGCCTGCGCGGCGAGACCGCGTGGTTCGCGGTCGAGGCGGACAGCGTGCCGTTCGAAGCGGCGCAACGCGTGGATCTGCGCCGTGCGGCGGCGGTCTGGCCAGCGTTCGAGGCTGGCGTGTTCGCGCTGGCGCGGGCGATGTTCTACTGGCGTTCGCGCAACCGCTTCTGCGGCCTGTGCGGCGGCGAGGTGGAGTTCCGCCGCGCCGGTTACCAGGGCCGTTGCCTGCAATGCGACGCGGACCATTACCCGCGCGTGGACCCGGCGGTGATCGTCGCGGTCAGCGATGGCGAACGCCTGCTGCTGGGCCGCCAATCGTCCTGGCCGGCGCGCCGCTATTCGGTGATCGCCGGTTTCGTCGAACCCGGTGAAACCCTGGAACAGACGGTGGCGCGCGAAGTGCTGGAGGAAACCGGCGTGCGCGTGCGCGGCTGCCGCTACCTGGGCGCGCAGCCGTGGCCGTTCCCCGGCGCGCTGATGCTGGGCTTCGCCGCCGACGCCGAGCCGGACGTGCCGCGGGTGGACGACGAACTGGAAGACGCGCGCTGGTTCACCTTCGATGAAATCGACGCGGCCCGCGAACGCCGCGAGGGCGACGGCGACGAGGGCCTGCTGCTGTCGCCGCGGATTTCCATCGCACGCTCGCTGATCGATCACTGGCATGCCGGGATGCTCGCGCGGCGACGCTCCTGAGCGGCTGTCGTGGATCCTCCAACCGCAATCGCCTCCCAACAGCCGAATGGCTGATCAATCCCCCGTCACCCGCTAACGCGGGTGTCCGCCCCCTTTTTCAGACGCCTTTCAACAGCCGAATGGCTGGTCAAGGGGGCTATCACAAGGGTCACCCACTCTAGGGAAACCCCGCTTTTCCTCCCCCTTTGCAAAAGGGGGACCGAGGGGGATTTGCTCCAGGCGCAGCCGGGCGCGCCCCCAGACCCGACATTAACGAAGCGGCAGGCTAGAATCCGGGGGAAGGAGGAACCGAATGTCCATCACCCTGGTCGCCGTGGTCGTCGCGCTGGTACTCGGGCACGTCGCGCCGTCACTGGTCACGTCGGTCCGTCAGTTCCATTGGTACGGACACTGGCTGCGCTGGCTCGACGAACGCTTCCCCGGAGACGGTTTCTGGCGCGGCCGCTACGGCATCGCGCTGGCGCTGGTGCCGCCGCTGCTGCTGGTCGGGTTGTTCCAGTGGGTGTTGCACGAGCCGCTGTTGGGCCTGGTCGGGCTGCTGTTCTCGGTGCTGGTGCTGGTCTACGCGTGGGGTCCGCGCGATCTCGACGTGGACGTGGAAGCGATCATCGATGCGCACGAGCCGGCCGCGCGTCGCGAGGCGATTGCCCGCCTGTGGCCGGATGGCGAGACCGTGGCCGCCGATGGCCCGGCCTTGGTGGAAGCTGTGTTCCGCAACGCGCTGCGGCGCTGGTTCGGGGTGCTGTTCTGGTTCCTGTTGCTCGGACCGATCGGCGCGCTGCTGTACCGGCTGGTCGCACTGACCGCCGAAGGCGAGTTCCAGCGCGCGCTGCCGCACGACACCCGCGAGGGCGCGCGCGCGCTGCTGTCCGTGCTGGAATGGCCGGTCGCCCAGCTGATGACCCTGGCGATGGCCCTGGTCGGCAACTTCGATACCGTCTTCCAGGCCTGGCGAGAGGCGCACGGCAACAGCCTGCAACTGCGGACCGGATTCCTCGGCCACGCCGCGCGCGCGAGCGTGCGCAGCGAACTGGCGGAAGAAGCCGAGGACTACGCGGAGGAAGGCATGGTCCAGGCCATGCGCGAACTGCCCGAGTTGCGCGACGCCATGAGCCTGGTCTGGCGCATCCTGCTGGTCTGGATGGCGGTGCTGGCCGTATTCGTCATCGGCGGCTGGGTCAGCTAAACCCGTAGGAGCGACGTCAGTCGCGACCGTGATCCCGACCGAAAGATCGGTCGAAAAACAATCATGTGGGAGCGACGTAAGTCGCGATATCCCGACGATATCGGAATGACAAGACAGCGCGTGGTTTTGCCAAGGGGGAAGTAGGCAGCGGCACTTCAAGGTTCGAAGCTTCGCGACTTACGTCGCTCCCACAAGGGGGATTGGATCAACCCGGGGCCAGCAGGGTGAAGGGAAACCAGGGCAAATTGCGGGCTATCCGCGCCACCTGAAAGGGTGGGCGCCGAAATCCGGGAACGCGCCGCAGCGCGTCCATGCCCATCCGCCAAAGCGGCTTTGGATCAACCCGGGGCCAGCAGGGTGAAGGGATACCAAGGCAAATTGCGGGCTATCCGCGCCACCTGAAAGGGTGGGCGCCGAAATCCGGGAACGCGCCGCAGCGCGTCCATGCCCATCCGCCAAAGCGGCTTTGGATCAACCCGGGGCCAGCAGGGTGAAGGGATACCAAGGCAAATTGCGGGCTATCCAATACGTTGGCAACACCACCAGCCAAAGTTTCGGTTCCATGATCACGCGCATCAGCGGTTCCAGTGCGCGTGGCCGCCATCCCTGCGAATGGGCCACCAGCAGCGGCACCATCGGCAGCACCAGCATCGCCAGCGGGTTCATGCCGAAGGCGCGGACGATGTCGCCGTGCACCAGCGCGTGCAGTGCGCGGGTCAGGCCGCAGCCGATGCAGTAGAAGCCGGTCAGCTCGCGGAAGATGCAGGGCAGGAACGGATTGCCCTCGACGTTCGGATCGAAATGCAGCAGCAGCCAGACGCCGGCGGGGATCAGCAGCGCGATCCCCGCCAGCGCGGTCCATTGCAGCGGTTTCAGGGCAATGGACACCGGAACTTACTGTTGCTGCTGGATCTGTTCCATCATCTGCATGTACTGCGCCATGCCACCGGTGGCCAGGACGTAGATGTTGAGCAGCAGGCCGATGATCGCCAGCGCGGTGGCGACCCAGCACCAGGTCTTGGCGTTGTTGGAAGCGCGGCGCGCGCCTTCCAGGTCGCCCTGGTTCAACTTGCTGTTGACCTGGCTGGAGAACACGATGGCGACGATGCCGACCAGGCCCAGCGGGCAGCACAGGCAGGTCGCCAGTACGGTCGAGATGATCGACCAGGCCAGATGGTTGGGGATGTTGGCGGGAGCCTGTTGCGGCAACGGGGGAACGGCACTCATCGGAGTCTCCTTGCAGTGATGAAGCGGGGTGGTCGGACCCTAGTCTAACGTCTGTACCCGCGATTCGTATGCGCGCCGTGAAGGTTCGATGGGGTCAGGCGTCGTCGCCACGCAGTCCGCGCACGATCACCTCCAGGCTCTCGGCGGTCGCGGTCGTTCCGTCCACCGGCGGCGCGGCCACCACCTCCACGTGGGCACGGAAACGGCGCGGTACCCGCATCCGGCCCAGCCGGCTGTCGCGGCGGCTCCACATGCTGCTCCACATGCCCTTCAGCGCCATCGGCACCACCGGCACCGGCCGCCGTTCCAGGATCTTCTCCACCCCCGACTTGAACGGCGCGATGCCGCCGTCGCGGGTCAGCGCGCCCTCCGGGAAGATGCCGACGATCTCGCCCTCGGCCAGGGCTTGGTCGATTTCCTCGAATGCGCGCCGCATCAGTTCCGGATCCTCCTTGGCCCCGGCGATCGGGATGGCCTTGGCGGTGCGGAAGATCCAGCTCATCACCGGGATGTTGAAGATCTTGTAGTACATGACGAAGCGCACCGGCCGCGGGATGCTGGCCGCCAGCAGCAGCGCATCCATGTAGCTGACGTGGTTGCAGACCAGCAGTGCCGGGCCTTCGTCGGGCACGTGCTTCTCGATGCCGTGCAGGCGCAGCCGGTACAGGAAGCGCACCAGCACCCAGCTCAGGAAGCGCATCAGGAATTCGGGCACCAGGGTGAAGATCCAGATCGCCACCACGGCGTTGGCAATGGCCAGCACCAGGAACACCTGCGGGATGGTCAGCCCCGGCAGCGGGATGCGGAATCCGCCCAGCGCCAGTTCCTTCATCTGCAGGGCGATGCCCAGCACCGCCGCCAGCACGATGTAACCGGCGTTCTGGATGTTCATGCCGGCGATGACCCGGGCCAGTTCCTGCTTCGGCGTGCGGCTCTGGATCAGCGCGAACAGCGGCACCACGAAGAAGCCGGTGAACAGGCCGATGCCGATCAGGTCGATGACGATGCGCCAGCTGCCGGGCTGCTGCAGGAATGCCGATACCGACAAACCGGCGACCGGCGCCACGCCGCTGCGGGCGAAGTACAGATCCAGCAGGAACGCGCTCATGCCGAACGCGCCCAGCGGCACCAGGCCGATTTCCACGGTGCGTGCGGAAAGGCGTTCGCACAACAGCGAACCCACGCCGGTGCCGATCGAGAACAGCGCCAACGGGAACACGTACCAGGTGCCGATGCCCAGGTTCAGATCGGCGTAGGTGGGGATGTTGCCGGTCAGCACGGTGCCGAAGAACCAGAACCAGGACACGCCCAGCACCGAGTTGCGCACCGCGACCTGCTTCTTGGCCAGGCGCAGGACCGTGCGCGATTCGGTCAGCGGGTTCCAGTTGATCTTCAGTTCCGGCGCCCCCGCGTCGGCGCGCGGAATCAGCCGGCTGACCAGGTTGCCGGTGATGGCAAGCAGGATGATGGCGACCGCGGCCACGGTCGGGCCATGGCTGCCGGCCAGGTTGAAGATCAGGCCGCCGAAGATCATGCCGATCAGGATCGACAGCGAGGTGCCCATCTCGACCAGGCCGTTGCCGCCGGTCAGTTCCTCGGGTTTGAGCACCGAGGGCAGGATGGAGTACTTGACCGGGCCGAACAGGGTCGATTGCAGGCCGGTGCAGAACAGCGCGGTCAACAGGACGATCAGATCCTGGGTGAGGAAGCCGATTGCGGCCAGCGACATGATCACGATTTCCATCGTCGTCGTGATCCGGATCAACTTCGATTTCTCCAGCTTCTCCGCGATCTGGCCGGCGGTGGCCGAGAACAGGAAGTAGGGCAGGATGAAGATGGCTGGCGCCAGGTTGGTGTACAGCGTCTTGTCCTGCGCACTGACGCTCATGAAACCCAGCAGGCCGATGATCGCCTGGCGGTAGACGTTGTCGTTGAACGCGCCCAGCGACTGGACCAGGAAGAACGGCAGGAAGCGCCGCTGTTTCAACAAGACGAACTGGCTGTGGCTGGACATGCGCCCTCCGTGGGTTGCGCGCAGCCTAGCAGAACGATGGGGGCATCCGGTTTACCGGGGGCGGCTTTCCGAGGGGGCTTGGGAGAGATGCTTTCAGACACCCCGCGCAAATCCCCCGTCACCCGCTGCGCGGGTGCCCGCCCCCTTTTTCGCTTTCAACAGCCGAATGGCTGGTCAAGGGAGCATTCACGTCCCCGGCAGTGGAGACACCGGGAAGGTGTGCACATTTTCGATAGAAGAGCATCCCCATGTGGTGATGATGGAAGATCCGGAATACCTCCCCCTTTGAAAAAGGGGGACTGAGGGGGATTTGCGGAGCTCGCTCCGCTGCCTTTCCCGTGCGCGAAAAGAGCGTTCGCTGCCGGAGCTCCTGGCAGCCGAGCAAGCTCGGCTCTACGCGGTGGGTTTTTCGCGTGCGATTGCGCGCCAGCCGATGTCATTGCGATGGAACTCCCCATCCCAGCCGATGCGTTCGACACCGGCATAGGCATTGCGCTGCGCGTCGCCGACGCTGTCGCCGAGCGCGGCCACGCACAGCACGCGGCCACCGCTGGTCAGCACTTCGCCGTTGTTGCCGGGGCGGGTGCCGGCGTGGAAAACCTTGGCCGGGCCGAGATCCGCGTCCAGGCCGTGGATGGCGTCGCCGGTCTTCGGCGTTTCCGGATAGTTCGCCGCCGCCATCACCACGCCCAGCGATGGACGCGGATCCCAGTCCGCCTCGGTGGCGTCCAGGCGGCCGTCGATGGCCGCTTCCACCAGATCCACCAGATCCGAGCGCAGGCGCAGCATCACCGGCTGGGTTTCCGGATCGCCGAAGCGCACGTTGAACTCGATCACCTTCGGCGCGCCATTGCCGTCGATCATCAGCCCGGCATACAGGAAGCCGGTGAACGGCACGCCGTCGGCGATCATGCCCTGCACGGTCGGATTGACCACTTCACGCATCACCCGATCGTGCACTTCCGGCGTCACCACCGGTGCCGGTGAATACGCGCCCATGCCGCCGGTGTTGGGACCGGTGTCGCCGTCGCCGACCCGCTTGTGATCCTGCGAGGTCGCCATCGGCAGTGCGGTGCGGCCGTCGACCATGCTGATGAAGCTGGCCTCCTCGCCATCGAGGAATTCCTCGACCACCACCCGCGCGCCGGCCGCGCCGAACGCGTTGCCGGCCAGCATGTCCTGGATGGCGGCCTCGGCCTCGGCCAGGGTCATCGCCACGATCACGCCCTTGCCGGCGGCCAGGCCGTCGGCCTTGATCACGATCGGCGCGCCCTTCTCGCGCACGTAGGCCAATGCCGGCGCGGTCTCGGTGAATACCGCGTAGTGCGCGGTGGGAATGCCGTGGCGGGCGAGGAAATCCTTGGCGAACGCCTTGCTGCCTTCCAGCTGCGCGGCGGCGGCGGTGGGTCCGAAGATGCGCAGGCCTTCGCTGCGGAAACGATCCACCACGCCGGCCACCAGCGGCGCTTCGGGGCCGACCACGGTCAGGGCCACGCCTTCCTGTTTCACCAGTTCGACCAGGCGATCGATTTCGGTCGCACCCACGGCGACGTTGCGGCACTTGTCCTCGCGTGCGGTGCCGGCGTTGCCGGGAGCGACCAGCACTTCGGCCACGCGCGGCGACTGCGCGATCTTCCAGGCCAGCGCGTGTTCGCGGCCGCCGGAACCGATGACGAGGATCTTCATGGCTGTCTACTCCGAAATGCGTGTGGACCCGCGGCGCGGATCAAGGAAAGGAAGGGGAATCGTGGCGTGCTCACGCCTCGGCCCCCAGGCGCGCGGCGGTCAGCCTGACGAAGGCCGGATCCAGCTCGCTGCCGACATAGCGCCGGCCGCTGCGCAGCGCGGCCACGCCGGTGGTGCCGGAACCGTTGAAGGGATCGAAGATGCGATCGCCGGGATCGGTCGAAGCCTCGATGCAGCGCAGCAGCAGTTCCACCGGTTTCTGGGTGGGATGGCGGCCGTGGCTCTTCTCGCCCTTGGCCGGCGCGGACAGGCGCCACACCGACTTCATCTGCTTGTCGCCGTTCTCCGCCTTCATCTTCCGGTAGTGGAAGCGATGCCTGCTCTTCTCCGTCTTCGCCGCCCAGATCAGGGTCTCGGTGGAATGGGTGAAGGTGCGGCAGGCCAGGTTGGGCGGCGGATTGGGTTTTTCCCAGGTGATGTCGTTGAGCAGCTTCATGCCCAGCTGCTGCATGGCGAAGCCGACCGAATGGATCACGTGGTGGGTGCCGGACACCCACAGGGTGCCGTCGGCTTTCAGCGCGGCCTGGCAGCGCTGCAGCCAGGCCAGGTTGAACTCGTGGTTGTAGGCCGGGCCCTGGCTGCGATCCCAGGCGCCCTTGTCGACCTTGACCATTTTCCCGCCATGGCAGGTGACGCCGCCGTTGGAGAGGAAATACGGCGGGTCGGCGAAGATCATGTCGAAGAAGCCATCCGGATGGCGTTCGATGATCCGGTCCAGAAGTTCCAGGCAATTGGCGCGGTACAGCAGCGCGCGACCGTCGGCATCGGCCCAGGCGAGCCGGTTGGGCGAGGTCGGGCTTGCGGCCAGCGTGCCCAGCCCCAGCGCGTCGGCCAGGGCGGGGGAGGTGGCGGCAGGCTGCGCGCGGGCCGGCACGATCAGTGCCGGAAGTGGCGCACGCCCGTGAACACCATGGCCAGGCCATGCTCGTCGGCGGCGGCGATGACTTCGCTGTCGCGCATCGAGCCGCCCGGCTGGATCACCGCCTTGATGCCGGCTTCGGCGGCGGCGTCGATGCCGTCGCGGAACGGGAAGAACGCATCCGAGGCCATCACCGAGCCTTCCACCTGCAGGTTCGCGTCGGCGGCCTTGATGCCGGCGATGCGCGCCGAGTACACCCGGCTCATCTGGCCCGCGCCGACGCCAATCGTGCGGTTGTCCTTGGCGTAGACGATCGCGTTGGACTTGACGTACTTGGCCACCCGCCAGGCAAACAGCAGGTCGCGCAGCTCGGCCTCGGTCGGCGAGCGCTGGCTGACCACCTTCAGCTCGTCCGCGCTCATGCCGCGGTTGTCGGAGGACTGCAGCAGCAGGCCGGAGCCGATGCGCTTGCTGTCGTAGTTGTTGAGGCCGGCGCCCAGCGGGATGCGCAGCACCCGCACGTTGGCCTTCTTCTTCGCGTAGTCCAGCGCGCCTTCCTCGTAGTCCGGCGCGATCAGCACTTCGACGAACTGGCGATCCAGGATGACCTTGGCGGTGGCCGCGTCGAGGGTGCGGTTGAAGGCGATGATGCCGCCGAACGCGCTGGTGGGATCGGTCGCATAGGCCAGTTCGTAGGCATCGCCGCAGGCCACGCCGACCGCCACGCCGCACGGATTGGCGTGCTTGACGATCACGCAGGCTGGTGCGTCGAACTGGCGCACGCATTCCCACGCCGAATCGGCGTCGGCCAGGTTGTTGAAGCTCAGTTCCTTGCCCTGCAACTGCTGGAAGGTCGCCAGCGTGCCCGGCACCGGGCCCAGGTCGCGGTAGAACGCACCGGATTGGTGCGGATTCTCGCCGTAGCGCAGATCCATCACCTTCACGAAGGTGGAATTCATCTGCGCCGGGAACTCGCTGCGCGCCGGCACCACCGCCGAAGCGTCGGTGACCGCGGACAGGTAGTTGCTGATCGCCGCGTCGTACTGGGCCACGCGGTTGAACGCGGCCACCGACAGGGCGAAGCGGGTCCGCGCCGACAGGCTGCCGTCGTGTTCGTCCAGTTCGCGCACCAGATCGGCGTATTGCGCCGGATCGGTGGCGACCGCGACATGGGCGAAATTCTTCGCCGCAGCGCGCAGCATCGCCGGGCCGCCGATGTCGATGTTCTCCACCGCCTCGTCCAGGGTGCAGTCGGCGCGCGCGGTGACTTTCTCGAACGGATACAGGTTCAGCACCAGCAGGTCGATCGCGCCGATGCCGTGCTGCGCCATCACCGCGTCGTCGGTGCCGCGACGGCCCAGCAGGCCGCCGTGGACCTTGGGATGCAGGGTCTTGACCCGTCCGTCCATGATTTCGGGAAAGCCGGTGACGTCGGAGACGTCGCGCACGGCCAGGCCGGCGTCACGCAGGGCCTTGGCGGTGCCGCCGGTGGACAGCAGTTCCACGTTGCGTGCGGCCAGGGCCTGCGCCAGTTCGATGAGGCCGGTTTTGTCGGAAACGGAAAGCAGTGCCCGGCGGACGGGCAGGCGTTGGTCGGTCATGGGGAGATGCGGCGGGAGGACCGCGGAATTATAGCCTCCCGGGCGGGTCGCTTCCCCCGTGGACGGGGCGGATCAGGCCGCGATCGGCGTGATCCGGCGTGATCGGGCGCGCTCAGGCCAGCCCGTAGTCCTTCAGCTTCTTGCGCAGGGTGGCGCGGTGGATGCCGAGCAGGGCCGCGGCCCGGCTCTGGTTGCCCTCGCAGTGGTTCAGGACTTCCACGAACAGGGGAATCTCCATTTCCCGCAGGACAATCTCGTACACGTCGTCGGCGTCGCAGCCGTCCAGATCACGCAGATAGCGGCGCACCGACTGGGCGACATGTTCGCGCAGCGGCGGACGGGGCGAACGGGGATTGTCTTGGCGGGTGGAAGCTGCGTTCACACGGGTTCCCGGAAGCGGAGGACGAAGCGCCCGCCTTGTGGTTGTGTTCTGCGGCGGGGGAGGGAGTCTAGCGCCAGTCGTGCGTCCGTGCACCCCGTTCGTCGCGGGAACGCGCGTTGGCGGCGCCGATCAGCGGAAGTCGAAGGAAAACGCGACCACGTTGGCACTTGGTTCGCGGACCCGCACGGCCACCTGGGCACTCTGCCCGGGACCGATGGTCGCCAGGGCCGCGCTGTCCCTGGGCAGGTACTCGGCCGGACGCAACGCGCGCGCCCCCAGGGTGCGCCCGTCGGCATCCTTCAGCGTCAGCACCAGTACCGGCCACGACTGCGCCCAACGCGCATCGTTGCGGAAGGTCGCCTGCGCCAGCAGCACGCCCGGCGCGCCGGGCACCGGACGCACGTCGCGATCGAGCATCGCGAACGCCTGCGGTTCGCGCCACGGCGGCAGCGAACAGCCCAGCGCGTTGCACAGCGACGCGAGCACCGGCCGCCAGCCGGCATCGGCGGAAAGGCGCGCGCGATCGGCCAGCAGCACCTGCAACACCAGCACCGCCGCCAGCACGATCAGCGTGGCCCATTGCCAACGCGGCACACCGGAAGGTACGCGTGCATGCGCCTGTCCATGCAGGAAGCTGGGCGCGCGCGGTGCCGGTCGCGCCGGAGCGTGGGCCGCCGACGCGGCGGCGGGTAGCTCGACCGCGTCCGGTTCGGTGATCGCATCGGCGGAAGATTCGGAGGAATCTGCGGATTCGGATTCGGATTCGGATTCGGCGATGGAGGATGCCGCCTCGACCTCGACCTCGACGGCGTCGTCTTCCGCCGGCCTGGCGACGGACGCGGGTGATTCGACCGTACCGGCTTCGTCGCGGCGCAGCAGGCGCGCGAGGCTGGGGCCGCCGTCGACCGCCGCGGCATCGGGCACGGATGCGGTCGCGCGTCCGTCATCCCGCGCGCCGGCGTCGCCCAGCGCGCCCCCGCAACGCGGGCAGTGCGCCGGGGCATGCTGCCCACGCGGGTCGGTGGCCACCAGATAGCGACAGTGCGGGCAGGCGATGAACATGCGGCCTATTCAAACATGCGGGCCGGGGCGCGCAAAGCCGGGCAGGCAGGGCCGGACCCGCGCGCACCGTCCAATCGGCGACGCCGTCCTGAGTGAAGCAGGCACCGCGGACGCGCATGTTCGACGCGCGCGCTTCCCCTTCTTCACCCCTGCCACAAGCGGCTGGGACTTCTGGCCGATGGCGCCACACCGGCGGGCTTCCTAGAGTGGTGATACCGGAGAGCCGCCCCGAGCTGAAGTTCGGCGGCAGCGCGTCGTTGCTGACGAGGAGCGGTGATGAAGTTTCGACTGGCCGGATGGTTACTGGCGGGATGCGGGTGGCTGGGGACGGCGCAGGCCGGAGAGTGTCCGGCGGCTATCGTCGGCAAGGGTGCGCAGGTGCCGGGCGCGGTGATCGTGTCGTTCCGGGACGCGCGGACGGACATCGATGCCTGCGGTATGGCCGATGTCGCAGGCCAGCGCACGATGTCCAGCGAAACGGTGTTCCAGGCCGCCTCGCTCAGCAAGCCGGTCACCGCGATGATCGCCCTGGCGCTGGTCGATGACGGAAAGCTGGATCTGGATCGCCCGTTGGCGGATTACCTGGATGGGCCTTATCGGCACGATCAGGCGCTGCTGGGCGACCAGCCGGTGTGGGATGTCGTCGAGGATCCGCGCCTGCGCAAGGTCACCGCGCGCCTGGTGCTGAGTCATCGCGGCGGGCTGCCGAACTGGGCGTTCGGCGAACCGCTGCGGTTCGCCGCCGAACCGGGCACGGAATGGAAATATTCGGGCGAGGGTTTCTCGTTGCTGGCGACGGTGCTGGAACACATCACCGGTGAATCGTTGCCGGCGCTGGCGGTCGAGCGGGTGTTCACGCCGCTGGGCATGCGCGACAGCAGCTTCGTCTGGCGCGACGACTATGCCGATCGCATCGCCACCGGCTACGACAAGCAGGGCAAGCCGCTGGAAGCGATGCGCTTCCGCCGCCCCATCGCGGCGGCCTCGCTGTACACCACACCGGCCGACTACGCGCGCTTTGTGCGGGCGCTCATGCTGGCGGTACCCGGCTCGGCGCAGGCGCGGCTGCGCGCGCGCACGGCCGAAGTGGATGCGGCCTACGCGCTGGGCTGGGGCCTGGGCGTGGGGCTGGAGGAACATACGCAAGGCGACTGCCTGTTCCATCACGGCATCAACAACGGCTTCCAGTCGTTCTTCATGGCCTGCCCGGCGCAACGGCGCGGGGTGCTCTGGTTCACCAACAGCGACAACGGCCTGTCGCTGGCGTCGGAGCTGCTGGAGACCTACCTCCCCGGTCCGCACCCGGTGCTGGGCTGGCCGACGCTGCGTCCATAGTCACCCCATGCGGGACGAATCCACGTGTTGCTTATGGCGCACGGTTGCGAAGCCCGGTCGCCGACCTTAGGCTCCAATGCGGGGACGAACCGGATCCGCTGGTTCGATCAGTGTCAGGGGAAGGAAGGGTGATGGGAAGGATCGCGCTGTTCGCGCTGCTGGTGTTGTTGGCGGGGTGCCGGGTCTCGTTCACGCCGTCGCAGGAAGAAAAGTTGCCCGCGCCCACGGCCGGAACCGCCGAGGAACGGGAAGCGGCGCGGAAGGCCGCCGAAGGCTATCTGGCCCTGATCGACAGCCAGCAGTATCAGAAGACCTGGGAAGAAGCGGGCCCGGCGTTGAAGGACATGACCAGCGAGTTCGTCTGGGTCAACACGCTGAAGCTGACGCGCAAGATGGTGCTTCCCGAGGGACGCAAGTTGCAGGGCTTCGGCTTCAGTACCCGCGTGGATACGCGGGTGCCCGAAGGCGAGTATGTCGTGGTGCAGTACATCAGGCGTGCGGACGGCGCGACCGGTACCGAGAAGGTAGTCATGCAGCGGCATGGGGGCCGCTGGATGATCATCGGCTACTTCGTCCACAAGCAGGTCAATTTCACCGCCGACGCGGGTTAGCACCGCACGGACCGGCCAGCACGCATCACTCGCGCTGCGAGAGACTCAGCCGGCGCGCGCTTTCAGGAACTGCTGCGCGGCCGCTTCCCAGTTCTGTCCGTCGAACGGAAACACTTTCAACGCCGACAGATCCACTTCGTCCACGCAGCGCAGGTTCACCACCCACATCGCCGGGGCGATACGGGGATGGCTGAAGGGGCTGACGCCGCAGTGCCGGCAGAAGTAATGGGCGGCGGTCTGGGTGCCGAACCGGTAGGTGCCCAGTTCGGATTCGCCGGACAGCAGGCGGAAATGCGCGTCGTCCGTGCCATGCCAGAGCGCGCCCTTGCGCCGGCAGATCGAGCAGTTGCATTCGATGGCGACGCCCACCTCGCCGTCGAACTCGAAGGTGATGCGTCCACAATGGCAACTGCCCCGATGCGTTTGCATGCCGCTCTCCCGCGCGTGATGCCGGAAATTTCCGGTGGATTCCCGTGGCCCGGTGACGGCGGCCGCCGCTGCCGGGAAAACGCAGCCTAGGGCGGGAAACCGCCGCGGGCAAGGCGCGGCGCGGCAGCGCGACGGAGAACTGCGGTTAGCGCCGGCGCTTGCGCGGACGCTTGCCGCCGTCGCCGATCAGATCCAGCAGGCCGGTGCGTTGACGTGGCGAGAGGCTGTCGAAACGTTCCAGCAGGCGGCGCTGCTGCTCGCTGAGATCCTTGCCGTAGCCGGCACCGTCCTCGCCGACGTGCGGGTTGGGCTTGTCGATGAAGGCCGGGCCGCGGCCGGTGGCGAGGAATTCGAAACCCATGCCGGTGCGGATGGCCAGGGCGATCATGTTCTCGACCGACGGACAGGTGCCGTCGACCATTTCCCACTGGGCGATCGCGCTGCGGGTCAGGCTCAGTTCGACCGCGAGTTGTTCCTGGGTCAGACCGGCGTGTTCACGGGCCTGTCGGACCCTCAGGTACAGCTTGTTGCTCACGATGTCGGCATGGGAGGACGAAGGGGAAACCGATATAGCCGGTCCTCCATGCAAGTGAGGTCAGTAACACTGGCTCTGGCGGATTGTTAGTGATTCTAACATGGTGAAAATTACGCCACTCACATTAGTTGGCGGCGAAAGATATTCGCCTCACGCTGAGCGGCGGATGCCATCGATGCGCATCCAGTCGTCCTCGCGTTCGGCGCGCAGCGATTCGAACCACGGCGAGTAGCGCTCCAGCAGATCCGCCTCCTGCCCGTGCAGGATGCCCGACAGCGCGATGCGTCCACCCGGCGCGACACGATCGGCCAGGGTTTCGGCCAGTGCGTCGAGTGCCGAGGCCAGGATGTTGGCGACCACGATCGGATAGCGCGCCACCGGCTCGTCTTCCGGCAGGAACACCGACAGGTGATCGCCCACTTCGTTGCGCCCGGCGTTGTCGGTAGTTGCGATCAGCGCCTGTGGATCGTTGTCCACGCCCACCGCCGCCGCCGCGCCCAGCTTCAGCGCGGCCAGCGCGAGGATGCCCGAGCCGCAACCGAAATCCAGCACGGTGCGTCCGGCCAGCTCGCCGTCGCCGGCCAGGCCGTCCAGCCAGCGCAGGCACAGCGCGGTGGTCGGATGGGTGCCGGAACCGAACGCCAGGCCCGGATCCAGCCGCACCACCGCGGCGTCGTCGGTACGCGCTTCCTCGGGCAGTTCGTGGTTCCAGGGCACGATGAAGGTGCGTGCGCCGAATTGCATCGGCTTGAACTGATCCAGCCAGGCGCGTTCCCAGTCCTCGTCCTCGACCGTGCGGAAGGCCGCGTCGGTCCAGTCCAGGCCGGGATCGAAGGCTTCCAGCGCGGCCAGCAGGATCAGCGCATCGGTATCGGCGGGGAACAGCGCGGTCAGCACCAGCGAATGCCACAGCGGGGTCTCGCCGACGCCCGGTTCCAGGATGGCCCGCTCGTTGCCGGTATCGGCGTCGGCGTCCAGCAGGGTCACCGACAGCGCGCCCACGTCCTCCAGGGCATTCTCGTAACGCGGCTGTTCAGATTCGCGGCAGCGCAAGGTGAGCTCGAGATAGGGCATGGAAGGCGTAAAAATGCGGTTCGGGCGCGTATTGTCGCACGCGGCCCGGCAAGGCCTGGCCGCGTTGAAACCCCCCGCGCGGCCACGGATAATCGCGAGATGCCTCGCATGCTCCCCTGGGTACTCGTATGCGCCTGCGTGCTCGGCACGGCGGGTGCATGGTGGTGGGCGCAGGGCGCGCGGAATGCCGCCGCGCCGATCGTGGCGCCGGTCGCCGACGCCAGCGACGAACCGGCACCGGCCGCCCGGCCGGCGCGCCGGATCGAGGAATCCTCGCCGACCGCGCTGGCCTTCGACAGCCGGCGCGAATTCGAAACCACGCCGGATCTGTTCGTGTATGCGCAGCAGCTGGCGCTGCAGGCGCGCGCCGGCGACGCCGATGCCTGGTGGATGCTGAGCCGGGTGCACGACTACTGCGCCGGCTTCGCCAGCAACCCGGCCGGCTATGCCCGCGATACCCGCGCCATCGCGGCGCTGGATGTCTCCAACGCTGCGACCATGGCCGACGCGCGCGAGCGGGTCAGCGCGCGCTGCGCGCGTTTCATGCCCGAGGACGGGCTGTCCTCGCGCAGTGTCCACGAAGCGCGGGTGCAGGCCGCCAAGGCCGGCAGCCTGGCCGCCGAGGCCGCGCTGCTGGCCGATGGCGAACCGATGTCGGAGGACGCCGGCTACCGCAGCGCGCTGGTCGCGCGGGTCACCGCCTCCGGCGACCCGCAGGCCTTCCTGGCGCTGTCGCGGGCGATGGGCCTGGCCGCCAGCGGCACGGAAGCCGAACTCGGTGGCGTGTCCGGTACCTGGCTGTCGGAAGTGGCCTGGCAGATCGCCGCCTGCCGACTGGGGCTGGATTGCCGTCCGCAAGGTAATCTGATGACCGCCTATTGCGCCCACGGCGGCATCTGTTCGCGGGACCCGTCGCAGGATTTCCCCGCATTCGTCGTGGACGCCGGCGTTCCGCGACAAGGTGTCGAGAACTTGAACGAGATGGTCGATAGTCTGCTGTCGGGCAGGAGAGCAATCCAATGAACCACCCATCGAACCGCAACCGGTTTTTGCCAAGGCCCCACATCTGGCTGTGGATGCTGGTGTTCGTCACCTACGCCGCCGCCGCCGCCACCGTGGTGATCAACGCCATGGACACGCCGTACCGCGATCTGCAGCGCACGCCCGCCGGCGTGCGGGCCTCGCAGGAAGATCGCGCGATCGGCGCGGCCCAGATGGTCGCGCTGTACCGCGCGCGCAGCGGCGCGCCGTTCTCGGCGCTGCCGGCCGGCACGACCCTGGAAGTCACCTGGCCGGACGGCTCCAGCGAAACCCTGCGCATCGTCGACCCGCTCTCGCCGACCGGCGTGATGCCGGTGAAGGGCACGCAGCACGAGAAGCGCTGAACCGATACCACGGCGACAGGTCATGCAAAAAGGGCGGCTCCCGCAAGGAAGCCGCCCTTTTTGCATGAACCCCGCGCTGTGGGAGCGACGTCAGTCGCGACCGTGCTATCACTCGATTCGCAGACTCACCGCACCAAACGAAACGGCCGAAGCGTTTCCGCTCCGGGTCGGGTTTCTTCGCGACTTACGTCGCTCCCACAAGACAGTAGAAGGGTGACGTCAGGCCGGCGCGATCAACTCGCCGGCTGGCGTGGTGCCATGAAGGGCATGCAGCACGAAAAGCGCTTAACCCCGCGCTGTGGGAGCGACGTCAGTCGCGACCGTGATATCACCTGGCTCGCAAACCCTCGCCCCAAACGAAACGGCCCGAAGCGTTTCCGCTCCGGGCCGGGTCTCTTCGCGACTTACGTCGCTCCCACAGGGAAGTGGGAAGAGGCTTCGATCACACCAGCGCGATCGACTTGTTCTTGCGTTCGGCCAGGCGCTTTTCCAGGTAGTGGATGTTCTGGCCGCCGGCCTGGAAGCCCTGGTCGCGCATGATCCGCTGCTGCAGCGGGATGTTGGTCTTGATGCCGTCGACCACCATCTCGCTCAGCGCCACCCGCATGCGGGCGATGGCGGTTTCGCGATCCGGGCCATGCACGATCAGCTTGCCGATCATCGAATCGTAGTTCGGCGGCACGCGGTAACCCTCGTAGATGTGGGTGTCCACGCGCACGCCGGGGCCGCCCGGCGGATGGAAGTGCTGGATCAGGCCCGGGTTGGGCATGAAGGTTTCCGGATCCTCGGCGTTGATGCGGCATTCGATGGCATGGCCGCGCAGGACGATGTCCTCCTGCTTGATGGTCAGCTTGCGGCCGGCGGCGATGCGCAGCTGCTCGCAGACCAGATCGATGCCGGTGATGCGTTCGGTGACCGGATGCTCCACCTGGATGCGGGTGTTCATTTCGATGAAGTAGAAGCGGCCGTTCTCGTACAGGAACTCGAACGTGCCGGCGCCGCGATAGCCGATGCGCAGGCAGGCTTCCACGCAGACTTTGCCGATTTCGGCGCGCTGCGCCTCGGTGATGCCGGGCGCGGGCGCTTCCTCCACCACCTTCTGGTGGCGGCGCTGCATCGAGCAGTCGCGCTCGCCCAGGTGGATGGCGTTGCCCTGGCCGTCGGCCAGCACCTGGATTTCCACGTGGCGCGGATTCTCCAGGAACTTCTCCATGTACACCTGATCGTTGCCGAACGCCGCCTTGGCCTCCGACTTGGTGGTGGCGATGGCGTTGCTCAGCGCGGCCTCGGCGTGCACCACGCGCATGCCGCGACCGCCGCCGCCGCCGGCCGCCTTGATGATCACCGGATAGCCGATCTCGCGGGCGATCTTGGTGTTGGCGACGATGTCGTCGCCCAGCGGACCGCCCGAACCGGGCACGCACGGCACGCCGGCGGCCTTCATCGCGCGGATCGCTTCCACTTTGTCGCCCATCAGGCGGATGGTGTCGGCCTTGGGACCGATGAAGATGAAGCCGGACTGCTCCACCCGCTCGGCGAAGTCGGCGTTCTCCGACAGGAAGCCGTAGCCGGGATGGATGGCCTGGGCGTCGGTGACCTCGGCCGCGGCGATGATCGCCGGGATGTTGAGGTAACTCTCCGACGACGGCGCCGGACCGATGCAGACCGACTCGTCGGCCATGGCCACGTGCTTGAGGTTGCGGTCGACCGTGGAATGCACGGCCACCGTGCGGATGCCCAGGGTGTGGCACGCGCGCAGGATGCGCAGCGCGATTTCACCCCGGTTGGCGATGACGACTTTATCGAGCATGGGAAGGCCGGGAATGGGGAATGGAGAATGGGGAATCGTAAAAGGCAGTGCGGTTCATGCGGGCTCCACCTGTGGCTTGCCGATGGCGTTCATGAGGGCGGTGAGCTTGGCGAATATCCGGTCGATGAGTGCTTCCAGTTCCGGCGATGCATCGACAAATCCCAGGCGAACGGCGATTTGCTGTTGCGTATCCAGTTCCGACAACGAACCTCGTGCGATCGAAAGAAACCTCAGATATTCGGCCGTCGAACGGCGGGCGGCACCCTCGGCGATGTTGGAAGGAATGCTGACGGCCGAACGCCGGAGCTGCGCGGTCAGGCCGAAGCGTTCCGAATCGGGAAAGTGGGCGGACAACTGGTAAGCCATTTCCACCAGATCCATCGAGTCCCGCCACACTTCCAGCCGCTCGTGCGGCCGCTTGGACGATTCCCGATTCTCCATTCCCGATTCCCGTTGATCAGCCGATCACGAACAACGGCTGATCGAACTCCACCGGCTGGCCGTTCTCGGCCAGGATGGCCTGGATGGTGCCGGAGACGTCGGCTTCGATCGGGTTGAACATCTTCATCGCCTCGATGATCGCCAGGGTGTCGCCGGCCTTGACGGCCTGGCCGACGCTGACGAACGCCGGCTTGTCCGGCGAGGCCGAGGCGTAGAAGGTGCCGACCATCGGCGCGCGCATCACGTGGCCTTCGGGCAGGTTGCCGCCGGCCTTGGCGGCTCCGCCGGTCGAGGCCTCGGTGGGCGAGCTCATCGGCATCGGCGCGGCCGGGCGGGCCTCGACCGGGGCGTACACCGGGGCCGGCGCGGCGGCGACCAGGCCGCCCTTGGGCACGCGCGCCAGGCGCACGGATTCCTCGCCTTCCTTGATTTCGATTTCGGCGAGGTTCGACTCTTCCAGCAGGTCGATCAGTTTCTTGATTTTGCGGAGATCCATAGGGGCCTCTTGGTTGAGCGGGTTCCCAGGCGGGGAACGAAAAGGAAAAGGTCGGAAAGGGTCAGCCGGACAATCGCGCCAGCGCGGCATCCAGCGCGTAGCGGTAACTGTCGGCGCCGAACCCGCAGACCACGCCGACCGCCAGATCGCTGAAATAGCTGTGGTGGCGGAACGGCTCGCGGCGGTGCGGGTTGGACAGGTGGATTTCGATGAAGGGCAGGGCCACCGCCGCCAGCGCGTCGCGCAGGGCGACCGAGGTGTGGGTGAAGGCGGCCGGATTGATCAGGATGAAGGCGGTACCATCCGTGCGGGCCGCCTGGACCCGGTCCACCAGCAGATGCTCGGCATTGGACTGGAAGCTGGACAGCTCATGGCCCACCGCCTGCGCCTGCGCCAGCAGGGCCGCGTCGATGTCCGCCAGCGTGGCATGGCCGTACACCTCCGGCTCGCGGGTGCCGAGCAGGTTGAGGTTGGGACCATGCAGGACCAGCAGTTTAGCCATGGGCGCTCCGACGGGAGGGCGGCAGTCTGCGCGAAGCCGGCGATCCTGTCCAGATCGCCGAAGTTGTTGGCGTTTTAAACGGATGTTTGAATTTTCGGAGCCCCACGCGCGCAAGGCTTGGTGGATGGACGTTTCGCGCGGGCAGGCCCGCGACAAGGGGGGCCGGAGGCCGGTGGGTCCGTGACGCCAAACAGGCTGCGGACTTCCCGGGACCGGGAGTTTCAGGTGGTGGCGGAGAACCGTGCGTTGACGGCATGTTCGCCGGAGAAGGCGGGGTGGATGCGTCTGGGCCCCTCGGGCCAGCGGGCGCCTATTGAGCTTGGCTGCTGACGTCCGCGACGAAGCGCGCGGCGATGGCGGCGTGGCGCGCGGACAGGCGCTTGATCGCCGTATCGAACCGGGAGCGCCAGCCGCTGCCGCGTTCAAGGAGGTCCGCGACCGATGCCTGCAGCGCATCCACATACTCCTGGTCGAGCATGCATTCGATCACGGTGCCGGCTTATTCGAGGTCTTTGAGCGACTCGACATGGTCGGACGCCGGCCTCACGTAAATCTGACGGGCCCTGCCGTCCAACTAGGCGAAGTACCACGCTTGCCCTTGATGGACTTGGACTGAAAGGAGCCCGACAGGGGGGCCATGCTCCGGTGCAGTTCCGCATGGTGGGTCGCTTCATAGGCTTCGCCGCAGGCGGCCTGGGCGCCTGCCGGGAGTTCGCGATAGAGCGCGGTCATGACGGATAGTCCGAGTTATACAACTAAGGACAGAGACGGTTGTATAACTCAGATTTCAAAGTAGGGCGGGCCAGACAAGCTCGTCCCGGCACACCCCCGGCGCCTCTTGTCTCAAAATCGAACGAGATGATCTTGGAGCGGAGTTCGTCGCCCAGTCTCAAAACGGTCATTCGATTTGCAATGAAATTCATCGATCCGGACCACTTCGCGGCACAGGGCTGCCTGCGCCTGGAGGGATTCCATCCGCGGACCCGGCTGGCGGCGCTCAAGCGGGCACTGGATCTCGAGTTGAAGCGCGTGCACGCGGGACGCGGCGTATCAGCGTCGCTGCGGGCCCTGCCGGTCTTCCAGCAGATCGGCCGGTTGTCCGCGCTGGTGAAGCTGCCGGGCCTGCACGAAACACTGGCGACACCGGATCTGAGGCAGGGGGTCGCGCACCTCGGTGGACGCACGCCGTCCGGCGTCCAGGACACGCAATTGTTGCTGTCGCCCGTGAAGCAGGGGACCTGGACACTGCAAGGCCTGAACTGGCACGTGGATGTGGGGGCGGATGCGGACGGCCCGATCCCCGGCATCCAGGCGTTCTTCCTCATCGATGACGTGACCCCCCACGGGGGAGCGACGCTGGCGCTGGCCGGATCCCATCGGCTCGGCGCCGATGCGATGCCGGCGTTGAGGCGAGTGCTCAGGGCGTCGACGGATCTGGAGCGGGACCTTGCCGGTCTTGGCATCCGGCTCGTGGAAATGTCGGGGCGCGCCGGCGACGTGTTCCTGATGGACCTGCGCACGCTGCACACGCCATCGGTCAACACGACGGCACAGGTACGCATGATGGCGACCACGCGCTACTTCATGGGCGAGTGATGAAATCGTACAGCGCATAGTTATCCCAACAACGATGACAGCGGACGCTGGATGGCGTTCGTGTGGCGAATGGCAATGGATCCACTCGGGGAAGTGTCTGCGTGAGATGTTTGTTTCTCACCGAATGACGGTGGATGGCATATCTCGTCATCTGCATAACATTGAACGCCAAAGCATTGAACGCGTTCGATGGCGAAGGCAAACTCGTCACCGGAGCTCCAAAACTCCTTCGTAACGTAAAGCCATCGAAGAAATTTGGAGTACTACCAATGAGTTCAGAGTCTGCTACGCCCGCTTTGCCCCGCACCGGCTATTTCTTTTCCGAAGCGGCCATCTACGAACTGAAACAACTGCGCAGCCAGCTCAACCTGATGGGCTGCCTCAGCGCCGCCTGCGGTGGCGACGAACACAACGAACCCACCATGGCCATCCACCGCTGGTACGCCAGTTTTGAAAACATGGAACGCCAGGTCGATCGCATCATGAACCAGTCCGAGTGGATCTCGGTCACTCCGGCCCAACCCGGCGATGGCCCCAAGCGGAAGCTGCTGAAACGCAAGCGCGCGATGCGCTGATGTGGGTGTGCGGCATGCCGGGGAAGATGGGCTTTCCCCGCGTGCCGTCATGTGTGCAGCCAGCGGTGATGCGCGCGCCTCGCACATCATCCGCTTCGGTCCGGATTTAAACCCTGCCACCTCTTCGTGCATCGCACTGTCCGGGAATACAACCGAGGACGGATGGATGCGCAAGACGATGATGCTGATGGCTTGTCTGGTGGGCGGTGCGCCTTTACTGGCCCATGCCCAGAACCTGACCACGCTCGATGACGACATGGTCGGGCCGCGCACGCAGATGCTGGTGCTGGGGTCGGTCCACCTGCGCGAGCAGAAGGATTCCAAGGTGGAGGCGCTGGCGCCGCTGCTGGACAAGCTGGCCGCGTTCAAGCCGCAGGTCATCACCATCGAGGCGATTGGCGGTGAGCAGTGCGATCTGGCCGCGCGCCATCCCACCGTATACGGCGAGGACTACTGCCGGAGCACGGACAAGGCCAAGGCGGCCACGGGCCTGGATATTCCCGCCGCGATTGCCGGGGTGAACAAGGCGCTGGCCGCGTGGCCGGCGAATCCGGCGCCCGCGCAGCGCCGGCATCTGGCCGCGCTGTTCCTGGCCGCCAGCGACCCGGCGTCGGCCTACGTGCAATGGCTGCGGCTGCCGGCGGGCGAGCGCCGCGTCGGTGACGGTCTGGACGAGACGCTGGTGCAGGCGTTGCGGGAACTGGAAACGCGCAACAACGAGAGCTTCCAGATCGGCGCGCGGCTGGCGGCCAGGCTGGGGCTGGAGCGTGTGCATCCCATTGACGATCACACCGGCGACAGCCATCAGATCGCGGACACCAAGGCCTTTGGCGAAGCGGTGATGGCGGCATGGAAGACCGATCGCACGAAGCTGGAGCAGGCCATCGCCGAGCAGGACCGCCTGATCAAGGCGCCGGACCTGCTGCCGCTGTATCGCTACATCAACCAGCCCGAGGTGTCGTGGATCTATGCTGAGAACAATCTGCGTGGCCCGTTGGGTGCGCAGTCGCCGCAGCACTATCCGCAGATCTGGGTCAACGGCTGGGAAATCCGCAACCTGCGCATGGTCGCCAATATCCTGGAGACGGTGCGTGATCGGCCGGGGCAGCGCGTGCTCAACATTGTCGGTGCGTCGCACAAACCCTGGTTCGATCAATGGCTGGGGCAGATGCCGGGGGTGAGCATCGTGGATGTGCAGGCGGTGTTGGAGTAGAGGGTGAGTGGGCGGTGGGGGATTTGCGTAGTGCTGGAAGAGAAAAGCAAATCCCCCTCAATCCCCCTTTTGCAAAGGGGGAGGTAAAAGCTCGCGCGACCTGATAGCCCCCTTTGAAAAAGGGGGCGGGCACCCGCGCTAGCGGGTGACGGGGGATTTGCGCGGTGCTGGAAGAAAGAGCAAATCCCCCTCAGTCCCCCTTTTGCAAAGGGGGAGGCAAAAAGCTCGCGTGGTCTTGATAGCCCCCTTGACCCGCCATTCGGCTGTTGAAAGCGGAAAAGGGCCGGGCACCCGCGTAGCGGGTGACGGGGGATTTGCGCGGTGCCGGAAGAAAGAGCAAATCCCCCTCAGTCCCCCTTTTTCGCTTTCAACAGCCGAATGGCTGGTCAAGGGGGAGGCAAAAGCTAATGCTTGCTCGCCCAGCCGGTGATCTCGCCTTCCACGAAGGGCCCGATCTTCTGTTTGAGGATGCGCCCATCCGCGCCCACCAGCACGGTGTAGGGCAGCACGCCCTTGGCGTTGCCGAGCCAGACGCTGCTGTCGGCCGGGCCGGGCGTGTCCAGCAGGATCGGGTACTGCACCGGCACCTTGGCGAGGAAATCGTTCACGCCTTCCAAGGTGTCCAGCGCCAGGCCGATCACCTGCACGCCGTCGGTGCCCTGTTCGCGGGCGAAGCGGTCCAGTTCCGGCATTTCCTTGATGCACGGGCCGCACCAGCTGGCCCATACGTTGATCAGCAGCGGACGGCCGCGATAGCTCGCCAGGTCCACGGTCTTTCCGTCGGGGCCGGGCAGGGCGATCTTCGGCATCGGATCGCCCACCTTGGCGGGGGTCACGCCGGGCGGCGGCGTGGGCGCGGTCGCGTTGACGACGGTCTGCAGCGCCTGCTGTCCCGGTTCGGTGCGCCACAGCCAGCCGCTGTCGAAGGCATGGCTGGCCAGCAGGCCGAGCGCGCCGGCGGCCACCGCCACCCATAGCACGCGCGCGGGAGTGACCTTCATCGCGCGGCCCTCGCCAGTGCGTCCTCGATCATGGACTGGGTCAGCACCGTCGGCAGCACTTCACCTTCGCCGCCGTTGCGCGGATACACCACGTACAGCGGCACGCCGACCGCGCCGTGCTGTTCCAGGTAGGCGGTGATGGTGGCATCGACATTGGTCCAGTCGCCGCGCATCAGCACGCCGTTGGCGTCGGCCAGCGCCTTGCGGAAGGGTTCGCGATCCAGCACGGTCTTCTCGTTGGCCTTGCAGGTCACGCACCAGTCGGCGGTGATGTCGACGAACACCACCTTGCCCTCGGCGCGCAGCGCGGCCAATCGCTCCGGCGAAAAGGCGACGCTGTGCTGCGTCTCGGCGGGCGCGGCACGTTCCGGCGGCGGCAGGCGATGCGCCATCACCAGCGGCACGAGGGCCGAGGCCAGCACCAGCACCGCCAGCACGCGCTGCACCGGCGCGGCGCGCCAGCGCAGGCGTTGCAGCCACCACGCGGCGACCGCCAGCAGCACCAGCCCGACCAGCACCAGCGCGACCGCGTCGATGCCGCGCTGGCGGCCGAGCACCCACAGCAGCCAGACGGCGGTCAGGTACATCGGGAAGGCCAGCGCCTTCTTCAGCGTTTCCATCCACGCGCCCGGGCGCGGCAGGCGGTTGGCCAGCGCCGGCACGAAGCCGATCAGCAGGAACGGCAGCGCCAGGCCGACGCCCAGCATCAGGAATACCAGCAACGCCAGCGGCACCGGCGCGGCGAACGCGAACGCCAGCGCCGCGCCCATGAACGGCGCGGTGCACGGACTGGCCACCACCACCGCGAGCACGCCGGTGAAGAAATCACCGGCCGGACCGTGTCGGCGGGCCAGCCCATCGCCGGCGCCGGCCAGGCCGTAACCCACGGCGAACACGCCCGACAGGCTCAGGCCGACCGCGAACACCACGTACACCAGCACGCCGATCACCAGCGGTTGCTGCAACTGGAAGCCCCAGCCCAGCGCCTGACCGGCCGCGCGCAGCGCGATGGCCGCGCCGCCCACCGCCAGGAAACTCAGCAGCACGCCGGCGGTGTACCAGAGCGCGCGCGCCTTCGGCCGATCGCCGCCGGCCAGCGACAGCGCCTTCAGCGACAGCACTGGCAGCACGCACGGCATCAGGTTGAGGATCAGGCCACCGCCCAGCGCCAGCAGCAGCGCCAGCCACAGGCTGGTCGGCGTGCCGGAGGCGCGACGCAGCGCGTCTTCCGGCGGCCGCGTGCGTGGCACCTCGGTGGTGGTGGCACCGGCGGAAGCGGCCGTGTCGGAGGCGGCGGGTGTTTCGGTAGTGGATGCGTCCGTGCCGGCGGTATCCGCGACCGCCGCGCCATTCGACGGGGGCAGCGCTGCCGGCGCTTCGGAGGCAGCGGCTTCGGCCGGCGGGGTCACCTTGCCGGCCGGAATCGACAGCGCGATCCGGCGGGTCATCGGCGGATAGCAGATGCCGCCGGTCTGGCAGCCCTGGAAGGTCACCCGCAGGGTGGCTTTGGCGGCGTTGGCGTGATCGCGCTTCAGCGGCACCGGGACTTCGGCCTGATCGAAGTAGACGATGACATCGCCGAAGTGTTCGTCGTGATAGGCCTGACCCTTGGGCCAGCGCGGCTTCTGCAGGCCAATGCCGGACGCGCCTTCCAGCGCCATCGAGGTGCGGTCGCGATAGACGTAGTAGCCACGCGCCGGGGTGAAGCGCAGCAGCAACTGGTTGCCATCGAAGGCGATGGCTTCCACCGCGAAGGCGCGATCCTGCGGCAGCGGCGCGGCATCGACCGCGCCCTTGCCGCCACCCAGCAGCGACGAGCCGCCTCCGGTCAACGAACCCAGCGGCACGAAGCCGCCGGCATCGTTCGCCGCCGCCGCGGGCGCGCCGCCGGGCAGGTTCACGGTGAGGTTGCGGACCTGCGGCGGATAGCAGATGCCGGCGTCGGCGCAGCCCTGGTACTTGATCTTGAGGGTGACCGTATCGGCGTCCGCGCCCGCCTGGCCGGGCAGCACCGCGGTCAGGCTGCCGCGATAGGTTTCCACGTCGCCGAAGAACTCGTCGCGGTAGGCCTTGCCCTTGGGCAGTTGCAGCGGCTTGGCGGTGAAACCGCCGGCGCTCACCTCGACCCCGGTGCGATGCCGGTACAGGTAGTAGCCGTCGGCAATCTTCCAGTTGACCTCGATGCGGTCGCGGCTGGGCGCGGTCACGCTGGGGACGAACACTTCGTCGACCGGAGGCAGGTCCTGCGGGCGGATCTGGGCCTGCGCGGCGCAGGCGAAGGACAGCAGGCCCAGGGCCAGCAGGCGGGACAACCACGTCATCGGTCAGGATTCCTCTCGGGGCTCGCTCGTCTCCGCCGTCACCCAGGCCAGGTAGGCGGGCAGGCCGGCGGCGGCTTGGACCGCCAGCAGCTCGGGGAGTTCGTAGGGATGCAGCTCGGCCAGCCGGGCCGCCAGCGCCGGCAGGCGTACGGCGGTGGTCTTGATGATCAGCTGGACCTCGTCGGTGGTCTCCACCGCGTCCCGCCAGCGGTAGACCGAGGTCATCCCGGGCAGGATGTTCACGCATGCCGCCAGCCGCTCTTCCACCAGCGTCCCGGCCAGGCGACGGGCGCTGTCGGCATCGGGGCAGGTGCAGAAGGCGATCAGGACGGACATAGGCAGGCGATTATCGCAGCGTGGGCGCCGGTTCAGGGCGCCGGAAAAGGTTGGAGTCGGGACCGGATCCAGTCGGCCAGTTGGGTCTCGTTCAAATCGCCGGCCGCCAGCGCCATCGTCATCAGATAGCGATCCATCGGCGGAGCGACGAGGTCCTGGCCGTTGAGCCGCAGGAACAGCAACAGGGCAATCAGCGCCGTGCGCTTGTTGCCGTCGACGAAGGGATGGTTGCGCGCGATGCCGTGGGCGTAGGCCGCCACCAGCGCCGCCAGATCCACCCCGTCGCCGTAGGCGAATACCTGCCGCGGACGCGCCAGCGCGCTGCTCAGCAGGTGCGGGTCGCGGACGCCGGACGGGCCGCCGTGTTCGGCCAACTGCTGCAGGTGGGCGGCTTCCATCACCGACTCCAGCAACCAGACCGGTTCGCGCATGGCTACTCGGCCAGCTTGCGCAGGACGTCGCGGTTCTCGCGCATGATCTGCTCGGCCGCATCCATCTGCCGCGCGAACTCGGGATCGAACGGAGTCAGGCGGTAACCGTCCGGCGCCTCGGTCAGATAGAGGGTGTCGCCTTCGGCTACTTTCAGCCGCGACAGCACGTCCCGGGGCAGGACCAGGCCAACGGAATTGCCGATGCGGTTGAGCTTGAGCGTTTTCATGGACGTAATTACAGACGTAATACGGCCGAAGATCAAATTTCGGTTCCGGCCCTTGAAAGGCCCGGCCCGGGCCCCATCTCAGCGCAATCCCGGTTCGCCGGGGTTTGTTTGCCCGCGTTGCTGGCACTCTCGGGTACCGAGTGCTAACATCGCCAACCTTTCCCTGTCCAATCAATCACTTAAAGAGGATTGAAATGAGCAATATCAAGCCGCTGTACGACCGCGTGGTCATCAAGCGTATGGAAGAAGAGAAGCTGTCCGCGGGCGGCATCGTGATTCCGGACTCGGCCACCGAGAAGCCGATCAAGGGTGAAGTCGTCGCCGTCGGCGAAGGCAAGGTCCTGGACAACGGCAACGTGCGCGCCCCGAAGGTGAAGGTCGGCGACAAGGTCCTGTTCGGCAAGTACAGCGGCACCGAAGTGAAGCTGGACGGCACCGACTACCTGGTCGTGAAGGAAGACGACATCTTCGCGATCCTCGGCTGATCGCCGAGGCGGGATTCGGCATTGGAGATTCGGGATTCGGACAAGCGCGACTTCTGCGCTGATCGCATCCCGACCCATTCCGCCTCCCGCCAACCCATCGAATCCCCAATCCCCAATATCGAATCCCGGAGTTAATACCCATGGCTGCAAAGGACATCCGTTTCGGTGAAGACGCTCGTTCGCGCATGGTGCGCGGCGTCAACGTGCTCGCCAACGCCGTCAAGGCCACCCTCGGCCCGAAGGGCCGCAACGTCGTGCTCGAGAAGAGCTTCGGCGCCCCGACCATCACCAAGGACGGCGTTTCCGTCGCCAAGGAAATCGAACTGGCCGACAAGTTCGAGAACATGGGCGCGCAGATGGTCAAGGAAGTCGCTTCCAAGACCTCCGACAACGCTGGTGACGGCACCACCACCGCCACCGTGCTGGCGCAGGCGCTGATCCGCGAAGGTTCCAAGGCGGTCGCCGCCGGCATGAACCCGATGGATCTGAAGCGCGGCATCGACAAGGCCGTGATCGCCGCCGTGGCCGAGCTGAAGAAGATCAGCAAGCCCACCGCCGACGACAAGGCCATCGCCCAGGTCGGCACCATCTCCGCCAACTCCGACGAGTCGATCGGCAACATCATCGCCGACGCGATGAAGAAGGTCGGCAAGGAAGGCGTGATCACCGTCGAGGAAGGCTCGGGCCTGGACAACGAACTGGACGTCGTCGAAGGCATGCAGTTCGACCGCGGCTACCTGTCGCCATACTTCGTCAACAACCAGCAGTCGATGACCGCCGACCTGGATGACCCGTTCATCCTGCTGCACGACAAGAAGATCTCCAACGTGCGTGACCTGCTGCCCGTGCTGGAAGGCGTGGCCAAGGCCGGCAAGCCGCTGCTGATCGTCGCCGAGGAAGTGGAAGGCGAAGCGCTGGCGACCCTGGTCGTCAACACCATCCGCGGCATCGTCAAGGTCGTGGCCGTGAAGGCCCCGGGCTTCGGCGACCGTCGCAAGGCGATGCTGGAAGACATGGCCGTGCTGACCGGCGGCACCGTGATCTCCGAGGAAGTGGGCCTGTCGCTGGAGAAGGCCACCATCAAGGATCTGGGCCGCGCCAAGAAGGTGCAGGTCTCGAAGGAAAACAGCACCATCATCGACGGCGCCGGCGACACCTCCGCCATCGAAGCGCGCATCAAGCAGATCAAGGCGCAGATCGAAGAGACCTCTTCGGACTACGACCGCGAGAAGCTGCAGGAGCGCGTGGCCAAGCTGGCCGGCGGCGTGGCCGTCATCAAGGTCGGTGCCGCCACCGAAGTCGAGATGAAGGAAAAGAAGGCGCGCGTTGAAGACGCCCTGCACGCCACCCGTGCGGCCGTCGAGGAAGGCGTGGTCCCGGGCGGCGGCGTCGCCCTGATCCGTGCCAAGGCCGCCATCGAAGGCCTGAAGGGCATCAACGAAGACCAGACCCACGGCATCCAGATCGCCCTGCGCGCGATGGAAGCCCCGCTGCGCGAAATCGTCACCAACGCCGGCGAAGAGCCCTCCGTGATCGTCAACAAGGTCAAGGACGGTTCGGGCAACTTCGGCTACAACGCCGCCAACGGCGAGTTCGGCGACATGGTCGAATTCGGCATCCTGGATCCGACCAAGGTCACCCGCACCGCGCTGCAGAACGCCGCGTCCATCGCGGGCCTGATGATCACCACCGAAGCGATGGTGGCCGAGGCTCCGAAGAAGGACGAGCCGGCGATGCCGCCGGGCGGTGGCATGGGCGGCATGGGCGGCATGGATTTCTGATCCGGCCCTCCAGGCAAACCCGCAAGACGAAAAACCCCGCCGCAAGGCGGGGTTTTTGTTTGGGCCCGGCAACCTCCTCTCCTGTGGGAGCGACGTCAGTCGCGAGCTTTTGCCATCGGCGCCTCTGCCCTTCCCGAATGATGAACGGAAGGC